>NZ_CP117411.1:1987500-2650000 GCF_028607085.1 Sphingomonas naphthae
GCGCTCGACCCGATCTATTTCAGCTTCGACGGATCGGAGGCCTTGTTCCTGAAGGCCCAGCGCGCCAGGCGCGACGGCGGGACCGCCCCGGTCGAGGTGCGGTTGCAGGACGAGGCCGAGCATCGCTGGAAGGGCAGGCTCGACTTCACCGACAACAGCCTCGACAGCCGATCGGGCACAATCCGGGGCCGGGCGATCCTGTCCAACCCCGATTATTTCCTCACCCCCGGCATGTTCGGCAACATGCGGCTCGGCAGCGGCGCGCCGGTGCGCGCCCTGCTGGTGCCCGACGCCGCGATCCAGACCGATCAGGCGCGCAAGATCGTGATGGTGGTCGATACCACCGGCAAGGTCGCGGCGCGGCCGATCGAGCTGGGTTCGGTGATCGATGGGCTGCGTGTCGTGCGATCGGGCCTGACGCCGAAGGATCGGGTGGTGATCGGCAACGCGCTGGCCGTCCTCCCCGGCATGGCCGTCACCACGAAGACCGGCCGGATCATGCCCGAACGCAGCGAGATCGCCAGCGCGGCGGCCCCCGTGCCGCTGGCCGGCGAGGCGACCTTCGCCCGCTAGGCCCCAGGGATCGCCACCGGCGGAGGAACCCCTAGCCCTCCGCCGGTGACGTAAACCGGCCTTCCCGGACAAAATTTCCACTCCGTTTCAGGAGTTTCAGATCATGCGCCTGTCGCGCTTCTTCATCACGCGGCCGATCTTCGCCGCGGTGATCGCGGTCGTCATCACCATCGTCGGCGCGCTCGCCTACATGGGGCTGCCGGTCTCCCAATATCCCGACATCGTGCCCCCCACGGTGACGGTGAGCGCCACCTATCCCGGTGCCTCCGCCGAAACCGTCGCCGAAACCGTCGCCGCGCCGATCGAGCAGGAGATCAACGGCGTCGACAACATGCTCTACCAGTCGAGCCAGTCGACCGGCGACGGCAAGCTGACCATCACCGTCACCTTCAAGATCGGCACCGATCTGGATGCCGCGCAGGTGCTGGTACAGAACCGGGTCGCCATCGCCGTGCCGCGCCTGCCGCAGGAGGTGCAGCGCCTCGGCATCGTCACGCGCAAGACCTCACCCGACTTCCTGATGGTGGTGAACCTGCTGTCGCCGGATAATTCGCTCGATCGCGGCTACGTCTCCAATTACGCGCTGACCCAGGTGCGCGACCGCCTCTCCCGCATCGACGGCGTGGGCGACGTGCAGCTGTTCGGCGCGCGCGATTATTCGATGCGCGTGTGGATCGATCCCGGCCGCGCCGCGGCACTCGGCCTGACGGCGGGCGATATCGTCGCGGCGCTGCGGGCCCAGAACGTGCAGGTCGCCGCCGGCACGCTTGGCCAGCCCCCTTATGATCGCGGCAACGCCTTCCAGCTCAATGTCGAGACGCAAGGGCGCCTCAACGATCCCAAGCAGTTCGCCGATGTCGTGATCCGATCGGATGCGGACGGGCGCCAGGTGCGCGTGTCCGATGTCGCGCGGGTCGAGCTGGGCGCGCAGGATTATGGCGCCAACACCTATCTGTCGGGCCAGCCCTCGGTGGTGGTCGCGGTGTTCCAGCGCCCCGGATCGAACGCGCTGGGCGCCGCCGAGGCGGTCTCGGCCGAGATGAAGGCGATGGCCGCCAAATTCCCCAAGGGCCTCGAATATCGCGTCATCTACAACCCCACCGAATTCATCGCCCAGTCGATCGACGCGGTGAAGCATACCCTGGTCGAGGCGATCATCCTCGTCGTGCTGGTGATCCTCGTCTTCCTCCAGAAATGGCGCGCGGCGATCATCCCGGTGGTGGCGATCCCCGTGTCGCTGATCGGCACCTTCGCGGTGCTGGCGGCGCTGGGCTATTCGCTCAACAACCTCTCGCTGTTCGGGCTGGTGCTGGCGATCGGCATCGTCGTCGACGACGCGATCGTCGTGGTCGAGAATGTCGAGCGCAATCTGCATCACGGCCTCTCCCCGCTGGAGGCCGCGCGCACCTCGATGGACGAAGTGTCGGGCGCGCTCGTCGCGATCGTGCTGGTGCTGTGCGCGGTGTTCGTGCCGACCCTGTTCCTCACCGGCATGTCGGGCGCTTTCTACCAGCAGTTCGCGGTGACGATCTCGACCGCGACGATCATCTCGCTGATCCTGTCGCTCACCCTCTCACCCGCGCTGGCGGCGATGCTGCTCAAGCCCAACGAGACGCTTGGCCACGACGCGCCGCGCTGGAAGCGGCTGATCGCCGCCGCCGGCGACCGCTTCAACCGCGCGTTCGATCGCATGGGCGAGGGCTATGCCGCCCTCACCCGCCGCCTCGTCACCCGGCCGAAGCGCGTGATGCTCACCTATGGCGGGCTGATCGCCGCCACCGCCGCCGTCTTCTGGGCGACGCCGACCGGCTTCATCCCGGCGCAGGATCAGGGCTATTTCCTGGCCGCGATCCAGCTTCCGCCCGGCTCCTCCATTGCCCGCACCGATGCGGTGATGAAGAAGGTCGCGGCGAAGCTCCTCCCCATTGCGGGCGTCAAGGGCTCGGTGATGCTGGCGGGCTTCGACGGCCCCTCGCAGACCCTCGCCCCCAATTCCGCCGCCGCTTATTTCCCGCTGAAGAGCTTCGAGGAGCGGCAGGCGCTCGGCGTCACCTTCGCGCAGATCATGGCGGAGGCGCAGAAGGCCACCGCCGACGTCGATCAGGCGCGCGTATTCATCGTGCCGCCGCCGCTGATCCAGGGCATCGGCACCGCCGGCGGCTATCGCATCATGGTGCAGGACCAGTCGGGCCAGGGCTATCAGGCGCTCAACCAGGCGACCGGCGGCCTGCTCGGCAAGGCCAACCAGACCGAGGGGCTGAAACAGGTCTATACCTTCTTCGAGACCGCCACGCCGCGCATCTTCGCCGATATCGATCGCAAGAAGGCCGATATGCTGGGCGTGCCGCCGGAGCGCGTGTTCGAGGCGCTTCAGGTCTATCTCGGCTCGGCCTTCGTCAACGATTTCAACCTGCTCGGCCGCACCTATCGCGTCACCGCGCAGGCCGACGCCCCCTTCCGCGAGACGCCGGCCGATATCGCCAACCTCAAGACCCGCTCCAATTCCGGCGCGATGGTGCCGGTGGGATCGGTCTCCACCTTCCGCGACAAGACCGGCCCCTATCGCGTGACCCGCTACAACCTCTTCCCGGCGGTCGAGGTGGATGGCGATACCGCGCCCGGCTTCTCCTCGGGCCAGTCGCTGGTCGCGATGGAGAAGGTGGCGGATGCCTCGCTGCCCAAGGGTTATGGCCACGAATGGACCGGCATCGCCTATCAGCAGCGCGCGGCGGGCAATACGGCGGCGATCGTCTTCGCGATGGCGGTGGTGTTCGTCTTCCTGGTGCTGGCGGCGCAATATGAGAGCCTGACCCTGCCGCTGGCGATCATCCTGATCGTGCCGATGTGCCTGCTGGCGGCGATGGTGGGCGTGAACCTGCGCGGCATGGACAATAATGTCCTGACGCAGATCGGCCTGGTCGTGCTGATCGCGCTGGCGGCGAAGAACGCCATCCTCGTGGTGGAATTCGCCAAGCAGGCCGAGGAGCAGGACGGGCTCAGCCCGATCGAGGCCGCCGTCCGCGCCGCCCGCGATCGTCTCCGCCCGATCCTGATGACTAGCTTCGCCTTCATCCTCGGCGCGGTGCCGCTGGTGATCGCCAAGGGCGCCGGCGCCGAGCTGCGGCAGGCGCTGGGGACGGCGGTGTTCTTCGGCATGATCGGCGTCACCGCCTTCGGCCTGCTCTTCACGCCGACCTTCTACGTCGTGTGCCGGGCTCTCGCGGCGCGGCTCGCCCGCCGCCGCGAGACGCCCCCGGCGCCCCTCGCCCTTCAGCCCGCCGAATAGGAGCAGGCCCTCATGCAACGCCCCCTTCTCGCCACCCTCTCGGCGCTCGCTCTGTCCGCCTGCGCCGCCGGCCCCAACTATGTAGCGCCGATCGCGCCGGTGAAGGCGACCGGCGGCTTCATCGGCGCCGCCGAGCCCGCCATCGCCACCACGGCGGCGGTCGAGGATCGCTGGTGGAAGCTCTACAACGATCCGGTGCTCGACGGCCTCGTCGCCGACGCGCTGGCCGCCAACACCGATCTGAGGATCGCCGTCGCCCGGCTGGAAAAAGCGCAGGCGAGCCTTCGCGAAGTCCGCAACGATCGCCTGCCGCAGACCAGCATCGACGCGGGCGCAACCTACGGCCGCGCCCCCGCGATCCAGCGCCTGCCCGGCATGGACAAGGAAAACTGGCAGGTCGATGGCGGGCTGTCGGTCTCCTACGAGGTCGATCTGTCCGGCCGGGTCCGCCGCAGCATCGAAGCGGCACGCGGCGATGTCGGCGCGGCGGGTGCGGAGGCCGATGCCGTGCGCGTCGCGATCGTCGCCGCCACCACCGGCGCCTATGTCGACGCCGCCGCCGCAGCCGAGCGGCTGGCCGTCGCCGAGCGGGTCGTCGCCTTGCTCGACCAGTCCGCCCGCCTGACCGACAAACGCTTCGAGGCGGGCCGCGCGCAGAAGCTCGACGTCGTCCGCATCACCACCCTGCGCGACCAGCGCGCCGCGCTGGTGCCGGCGATCGTCGCCGATCGGCAGGCGGCGCTGTTCCGCCTCGCCACGCTCACCGGCCGCACCCCGCAGGAATTGCCCGCGACCGCCTCGGCCCGGACCGCCCCGCCGCGTCTCGACCAGCCGATCCCGATCGGCGACGGCGCGGCGCTGCTGGCCCGCCGCCCCGACATCCGCGCCGCCGAACGCCGGCTGGCGGCCGCCACAGCCCGCATCGGCGTGGCCACCGCCGAGCTGTATCCGCAGATCTCGCTCGGCGGATCGGTCGGCTCGACCGGGCGAGGTCTGGGCGATCTGTTTGGCGCGGGGCCGCTGCGCTGGCTGCTCGGGCCGCTCATCAGCTGGAACTTCCCCAACCAGTCCGCCGCCCGCGCGCGGATCGCGGGGGCCGAGGCAGACAGCCGGGGCGCGCTCGCCGAATTCGACGGCAAGGTGCTGACCGCGCTGGAAGAGACAGAGACCGCCATCTCGGCCTACGCCCGCGAACTCGATCGCCGCACGTCGCTCCAGGCCGCCCGCGACGGCGCCGCCACCGCCGTCCGCATCACCCGCGCCCGCCAGCGCGAGGGCCAGATCGACACGCTCACCGTCCTCGACGCCGAACGCACCTTCGCCGACACCGAGACCGATCTGGCGCTGAGCGACGCCCGCATCGCGCAAGCCCAGGTCGGCCTGTTCCGGGCGCTGGGCGGCGGCTGGCAGACCAAGGTGGTCGGCGATCTGGCGATGGCGACCTACCCGGCCCTGTCGCAATAATCGTCATCGCGAGCGTCGCGAGGCGATCCAGGTTCCGCCGCTGGATTGCTTCGCTGCGCTCGCAATGACGAGCCGGGTGATGCCACCCCCGAAATCTCCACAGTTCCGCGCATCGCCCCGCCCATCCCCGCTTCCCCCGCCCGCGCGGATCGGCCACAGGGAAAGGCGATGACCGTGATGATCGACATGGGCGCCGGGCCGGGTGGTGCCGCCGTGACCATGGACCTGGAGGAATTGCTGGCGACCCGTCTGCTCGTCCAGGGCAATTCGGGTTCGGGCAAGTCGCACCTGCTGCGCCGCCTGCTCGAGCGGAGCGCCGGCCATGTCCAGCAGGTGATCGTCGATCCCGAGGGCGATTTCGTCACTATGGCCGGGCCGTACGGCCATTCGGTGATCGACGCGGTGGATTATTCGGAGCGCGAGATCATCCGCTTCGCCACCCGCATCCGCGAGCATCGCGCGTCGGTGGTGCTCAACCTCGACGGGCTGGACGCCGAGGGGCAGATGCGCTGCGCCGCCGCCTTCCTGCTCGCCCTGTTCGAGGCGCCGCGCGAACATTGGTTTCCGGCGCTGGTGATCGTCGACGAGGCCCAACTCTTCGCCCCCGCCGCCGGCGCGGAAGTATCCGAGGAAGTCCGCCGCGCCTCGCTCTCGGCGATGACCAATTTGATGTGTCGCGGCCGCAAGCGCGGGCTGGCCGGGGTGATCGCCACCCAGCGGCTCGCCAAGCTCGCCAAGAATGTCGCGGCCGAAGCCTCCAACTTCCTGATGGGGCGCACCTTCCTCGATATCGACATGGCGCGCGCCGCCGACCTGCTCGGCATGGAGCGGCGGCAGGCCGAGCAGATCCGCGATCTGGAGCGCGGCACCTTCCTCGCCCTCGGCCCCGCCGTGTCGCGCCGGCCGATCTCGATCCGCATCGGCGCGGTCGAGACGTCGGCGCGCAGCGGCAGCCCCGTGCTGGTGCCGCTGCCGAGCGCGCCGATGGAGGGGTTGCAGGGGCTGCTGTTCGCCCCCGTCGAGGCGGCCGCCCCGCCCCCTCCCCCGCCGCCCCGGCCGATGCCGGCGGAGGAAGTGCTGGAGCGCCTCGCGCCCCAGCCCGCCGCCGAACCGGCGCCGGACGTGCCGGCGATGAGCGCGGAGGAAGTGGAGGCGATCGTCGCCAGGTCGCTCGCCGCGATCGTCGAGGATCCCGACGCGGCGACCCGGCCGCCGGCGATGCTGTTTCAGGATTATCAGGTGCGCTGCCGGATGATGGGCCTCGCCCGCCCCCCGCTCGACCCGCCCGCCTTCGCGCGGCGGCTGTCGGCGGCGCGCGCGGGCCTCGGCGAGCTGGACGAGGAATGGCAGCAGGCGATGGCGCTCGCCCGCGAACTGCCGGAAGAGATGCTCGGCGCCTTCCTGCTGGTCGCCCGCGCCGCGCGCGAGGGCGAGCCCTGCCCCAGCGAGGATGCGGTCGCCCGCATCTACGGCACCTCCTCGCTCGGCCGCGCGCGGCGGATGATGGCCTATATCGAGGAACGCAACCTCTTCGTCACCCGCACCGATCTGTCGGGCAAACGATCGATCACCATCCCGCAGTTCGGCTGGACGACGCAGCCGGTGGGCGCCTGACACCATCCTGCTCCTGCCTTCGCGGGAGCAAGCGATCAATCCCTGCGGTGGCGTCGCTTCTTCTTGCCATCATTGTCGCCGATGATCGCGCCGGCGGTGCCGCCGATCACCGCGCCTTCGGTGGTGCCCAGGCCGGTCGCGCTGCCGATCACCGCGCCGCCCGCGCCGCCGATCAATCCGCCGCGCGTCGATCCGCGCGAGCAGCCGCCGACCATCACGACCGACGTGGCGAGGGCGACGACCAACAGCGGCCTTGCGATGCCGTTTTGCATATCCGTGTCTCCGATTGGGTTACGGGTAGCAAAGCGAAACCGACCGCGCATGGTTCCCGCCGACCGGCGCCCCACGCCTGACAAATCATTGCTCGGCCCGCCTTACAGCCCGATCGCCAGCGAGGCCCGGAGCGCGATCGCCGCCCGCCCCTGCTGCTGCTCGGCGCTGGCCTCGCCGCCGATGCGGAAGCCGTTGCCGCCGCCGGTCGCGCGCAGCTTGCCGACCCAGCCATTGGTCCGGTCCTCGGGCGTCAGCGTGAAGCTCTGGCCGCCGCCGAAGCGCGCGGTGGTCGCGCCGAGCGATCCACCGACAAGCTGGCGCCGCCCGCCCTCGGCCTCAAGCTTGAACCAGCCGCTGTCCTGATCGAAGCCACCGAACAGCAAGCCCGCCGTCACCGTGCCGGTCACCGCCAGTTCGTCGCTGGTGCGGCGATCGACGGTGAGATTGTAGGCATCGCCGCCGCCCGTCTCGCCATAGCCGCCCTCGCGCAGCCGGTAATAATCCGCCGCCACCGCCGGGCGCAGGCTGAACGTGCCGAAGCCCATCTCATAGGCCGCCCGGCCCGAGGCGGAGACCAACCGCCCGTTCCACTTGGCGCTTGCCCGTCGCTCGACCGATTCCGATCCGATCGCGCCGGAGAAGCTGCGCTTCCCCTTGAAATCGATCATCGCATAGGAGCCGCGCGCCGCCGCCGTGAAGCCGCCCGCCGTCAGCCGCCAATAGGCCGCCGCCTCATATTGCGCGGCGTCCACCTTGTTGTCGGTGCCGCCATCGGCGTCGCGGCCGAAGAGATAGGCGAGCGACAGGCCGAAATGGCCCGCGTCGGTCTTGGCCTCCGCCCCGCCCGAGGCGCCCCAGCCGGTGATGTCGTAGGACGCGGTGTCGCCCAGTTTCTTGCCCGTGCCCCAGCCGACCTGCTGGAGCCAATAGCCCCATTTCCCCTGATCGGCGAAGGGCGCGTTCGGATCGGCGAGGATCGCGGCGGTGGCGCGCGAGCCCATCGTCACCGTCTCGAACGTGCCGCCGGCATGGTCGGGCAGCATCTGCCGCACCTGGCGGCGGAAGCGATCGCCATCGGTCGTGTCGAGGAAGGCGCCCGCCACCTTCGCGTCCCGGGCCAGCACGTCGTAGATCGCGCCATAGGCGGCCGCCTGCGATCGGTTGAGGCCGAGTTCGCCGCTCGTCTTGCGGGCGATGTCGATCGCCAGCTCGGTCGGCGAGACGACCGCGATGCTGCTCTTGAACATATAGGGCAAAGCCGCGCCGGTCGCGGCGAGGTTGGCCGCGCCGCTCACCGATCCCGCGCGCAGGAAGCTGTGCCGCCCCTCGGCGCCGGTGATGTTGGAAACCCTGACCGACACGCGCGACCCTTCGGCGAAGCTCGCCGCGCCGCTCACGTCGAGACGGGTCGAGGTGGCGCCGTCGATCGATACCGCGAGCGTGCTGCCCGCGCCGAGCGACAGCGATCGCACCGCAGCCTGGCTCGTGCCGATGTCGAGCGTCCCGCCCGTCATCGCGACGGCGAGGCCCTGGGCGTTGGCGAGCGTGCCCGCGAACCGCGCTGTGCCGCCGATCGTCAAACTGTCCGCCCCGCCGCCGAAGTCGGCCGTGCCGGTGAAGACCGACGTGCCCGTCATCGCGAGCGTGTCGTTGCCCGCGCCGAATTGCGCCGCGCCGGCGTAAGTGGTGTCACCCGAGAGCGCGAGGCGGTTGGCGCCCGCGCCGAAGCGGGTCGTGCCGGTCATGCCGCCGTCCGCCAGATCCAGCGTGTCATTGCCGCTGCCGAACAGCACGTCGCCGCTGATCGAGGGCGCCGCGACCCCGCTCGCCACGACGGTCTGCGCCACCGTCGCGCCCGCGTTATTGGCGCTCAGATCGATCGCGATCATGGTGCCGGCCTTGCCGCCGACCGCCGCGATCGTGCCGCTATTGTCGATGCGGGCGAGCTGCCCGGTGCGGTCGACGATGGCGACCGCCGTGCCGTCGCCTTTCGTGGTCGCGCGGATCGTGCCGCTGTTGGCGATGCGGTCGACCGAGCCGCCATTGTCGATCGCGCCCGTCTGAACACCCGCGCCGCCGCCGCCGGCCGCCGCGATGAGCCCCGCATTGCGAACCTCCGGCACCCGCGCGCCCGCGCCGATCCGCACGGCGGTGGCCGACGCATCGGTGGAGACGGCGTTGATCCCGCCCGTCACCGTCATGCCGCCCGCGATCTGCACTGCCCCGCCGACGCCGATCTGCAAGCCGGTCGCCGACACGCCCGCATAGATGCCCTGCCCGGAGACATTGCCCTCGATGACGAGGCCATGGCCCGTGCCCGTGCCGGCGACGGCGCCGATGGTGACCGCGCGATCGGCCGCGCCGATCTGCATGGCGGGCGCCGCGCCATAGGAGGTGACGGCGGCCGAGCCTTCCTTGCTGTCCTCGATCCCGTCCTTGTCCTCGTCGTTATCGGTCGCGCTCTTGTCCGCTGGCGGGATGGCGAGGACGATGCCGCCCGCCACATCGCCCGCGATCGACAGCGCCGGCCCACCCTGCAACAGATCGTCCGCGTCGAGCTTGCTCGTATCGGCCGGCGCCGTCGTCGCGCGATAGCCGGTCGACGAGATCGTGCCCTGCACCACCAGCGCCCCGGCGAGGTTGCCGCCGATCGCCACCGCCCGCGCGCCCTGGCCCTGCGCGGTGATCGTGCCGGCGATCCGCACCGCGCCGCTCACGTCGCCCAGCGCCACGCCGACGCTACGGTCGCCGATCACCCCGATCGTGCCGTCGGTGGTGAACCTGCCGACGAGCGGCCCGCCCAGCCGGATACCGGCCGAATCGTTACCCTCGATCGTGATCGTGCCGCTGTTGACGATGTCGCCGGTGAAGCGCCCGGCGGTCAGGATGCCGTGCCACCCCCGGCCCGCCGCCAGCGGCCCATCGAGATCGCCGTCATTGTCGGCGTCGGTCGGCGCATAGGTCTCGTCGATCACGATGCGGCCGCCGGCGGCGTTGGTGATCGATCCCGTCGCGCCGGCCACCGCGCCGATGCCGGTCGCGCCGTCCGCGTTGGAGATCAGGATCGCACCCTCGTTGGTGACGCCATGGTCGCTGTCGATCGCCACGGCCGTGCCGCCGGTCGGCTCGACCGACCCGGCCGTGGTGATGCGGATGCTGTTGGCCGCGCCATTGTTGACGGTCGAGGTGGCGACCCCGCTGGTGCGGCGCGTGTCGATCACGGTCTGCGCGGAGGCCGGGCCGGCGAGGATTGCGGCGACCGCGACAAGGCCGGTCGAGGCGAGAAGATGACGCATGGTTACTGGACTCCCCTTCATGGGGAAGGGGTCGCCCATTCGGCCGATCCGCCCTCCCGCTCGGTTGGGAAGACGGGGGCGTTCGGGTGGAGCCTTGAAACTTTCTGGCAGGCCCCGGATTTATCGTGTCATCGCAATGACGTGTCTCGGCGCTGTCGGAACGCCGCAGCGGTACAGGCGACGGTCACCGCCCCATTCGGCTCGCTTCATACCGCAAGGCGAAGCCCGCCCCGCGATCGAACGCGCCTCAGCGCGTCGCGTTATAGGCCAGCTGGGCTTCGGTCAGCTGGAAGCCGACCAGCAGCTCGAAGCTGCTCTCGTTCACCGCCGATCGGATCGCGGGGTCGTTCATCGGGTCGAGCGCGGCGTCGGGGTCTGTCGCCTTGCGCTTGCGATCGAGGCGGTCGCGCACCGCTTCCGGCAGGGTCGCCATCGATTTCGCGTAGGAGGCGCTGGCCTGCGCATTGGTCTGCGCCCGCACGCTGCCGTCGGTGAAGTTCAGCGCCACGCTGCCGAGCTGCTTCGACACGATCCGCGTGCCGCCGCGCATCACGGTGGCGAAATAGGGCAGCACCACCTGGCGCGCGCCGCTCTGCGAGGCGCGGCGGGCCAGCACGTCGAAGGTGGTCGTGACCTGCACGGTCTCGCCCTCCGAATTGCAGGTGGTGCGCAGATTGGTGATCGTGGCGCTCACGTCGAGCGCGCGCAGATCGCGGCTCTGTTCGGGGCTGAAGATCGCGATCTCGCCGGTATAGGCCGGGATGGCGACCGCCGGGCAGGTGGAGCGGGTGATGCGCAAGCCACCGGTCTCGTCCAGATCATTGCCCGCGCAGCCGCCGAGCGCGACCGTAGTGGCGAGCGCGGCGAGGAGGAGCGGGCGGCGGAGCGACATGGACATGCGGGCTGGTCTCGAATCTGAACAGGCCGGCCGGGTACGGCACCCGTCGGCGGCCCATTCATAGGAAGCGGCTTCCGCACAGGCAAGCGATCGCGTAGAGCCCGGAGCCGATGACCGACACCGCTTTGCCCCCGCTCGACATCCTTATCGCCGCGCCGCGCGGCTTCTGCGCCGGGGTCGATCGCGCGATCCGCATCGTCGAACTCGCGCTCGAGAAATATGGCGCGCCGGTCTACGTCCGCCACGAGATCGTCCACAACAAGCATGTCGTCGACGGGCTGAAGGCCAAGGGCGCGGTGTTCGTGGAGGAGCTGGACCAGGTGCCGGACGACGCGCAGGTGGTGTTCTCCGCCCATGGCGTGCCCAAATCGGTGCCGGCCGAGGCGATCGCGCGCGAGCTGCACTATCTCGACGCGACCTGCCCGCTCGTCTCCAAGGTGCATCGCCAGGCCGAGCGGCTGGTGAAGGCCGGCAAGCATATCCTGTTCATCGGCCATCGCGGCCACCCCGAAGTGATCGGCACGTTCGGGCAGGTGCCCGAGGGCGGCATGACCCTGATCGAGACTGTGGAGGATGTGGCGACCGTCGCGGTCGCGGATCCCGACCAGCTCGCCTTCCTCACCCAGACGACGCTGTCGGTGGACGACACCCATGCGATCATCGCGGCGCTCAAGGCCCGCTTCCCCACCATCGAGGGGCCGCGCGGCGAGGACATCTGCTACGCCACCTCCAACCGGCAGGCGGCGGTGAAGGCGATCGCCGAGCGGTGCGACGCGATCCTGGTGATCGGCGCGCCCAACAGCTCCAATTCGGTGCGGCTGGTGGAGGTCGCGGCGCGGGCCGGCACCCCTGCCCGGCTGATCCAGCGCGCGGCGGAGATCGACATGGACTGGCTGGCCGGCGTCCGCACGCTGGGCCTGACGGCGGGCGCCTCCGCGCCGGAAGTGCTGGTGCGCGAGGTGGTCGAGCGGCTCGGCACGGCCTTCGCGGTGACGGAACGCGAGGTCGAGGAGACGACCGAGACGATGCTGTTCAAGCTGCCGCGCGAACTGGCGGCGTGAGCCCCGGCTTCCCCTATTACCCCCGTTCGTCCCGAGCGCAGTCGAGGGACGTGCCGCAAGGGACAAAGCTCGCCTCCGTGTCTCGACTTCGCTCGACACGAACGGTTGAAATTCATTCCAACCTGATCTGAGGCACCCATGGCCGTCTACACGCAGGTCTCCGCCGAGGCGCTGGCCGCTTTCCTCTCGCGCTATGACGCGGGCGAGCTGGTGTCCGCCAAGGGCATTGCCGAGGGGGTGGAGAACAGCAATTACCTCGTCGACACCACGACCGCGCGGTTCATCCTGACCCTGTACGAAAGGCGCGTGGAGGCGGGCGATCTGCCCTTCTTCCTGGCGCTGCTCGATCATCTGGCCGAGCGCGGCAACCCGGTGCCGCCCGCCATCAAGGACAAGGCCGGGGTCGCGATCCAGACCTTGGAGGGGCGGCCCGCCTGCCTGATCCAGTTCCTGTCGGGCGTGTCCGTCACCCACCCCACCCCGGCGCAGGCCCACGCCGCCGCGCGGGCGATGGGGACGATGCACCGATCGCTGGAGGGCTTCACCGGCGAGCGGCCCAACACGCTGGGCGTGGCGAGCTGGCAGCCTTTGCTCGATCGCTGCGGGACCGATCTCGACACGATCGACCCGACCTTGCGCGCGACGCTGACCGACGCGCTGGCCGACGTGACGGCGCGCTGGCCGGCGGAGGGCGAGCGGATGGTGATCCACGCCGATCTCTTCCCCGACAATGTGCTGATGCGCGGCGACGCGGTGGCGGGGCTGATCGATTTCTATTTCGCCTGCACCGATCTCCGGCTCTACGATCTGGCGATCATGCACACCGCCTGGGCGTTCGATCCCGCCGGCCGCACCCACGACGCCGCCGTGGGGCGCGCCTTGCTCGACGGCTATGCCGAAAGCTTCGGGCTGACCGCCGACGAGCGCGCGCAACTGTCGGTGCTGGCGATGGGATCGTGCATCCGCTTCGCGCTGACCCGCGCGTGGGACTGGCTCAACACCCCGGCCGACGCCTTGGTGACCCGGAAAGACCCGATGGCCTACGCCCGCCGCCTCGCCTTCTACCGCGACGCGGGCGAGGCGCTGTTCGCATGACCGAACTGACGCATGTCGAGATCGCGACCGACGGCGCGTGCAAGGGCAATCCCGGCCCCGGCGGCTGGGGCGCGGTGATCCGATCGGGCGCCAAGGAGAAGGAAATCTCCGGCGGCGAGGCGGCGACGACCAACAACCGCATGGAGCTGATGGCGGCGATCCGCGCGCTGGAGGCGCTCAAGCGCCCGTGTCGCGTGACGCTCTCGACCGACAGCCGCTATGTGATGGACGGGCTGACCAAATGGATCGTCGGCTGGCAGAAGAACGGCTGGAAGACCGCCGCCCGCCAGCCGGTGAAGAACGCCGATCTGTGGCAGATGCTGCTGGCGGCGAGCGCGCCGCACCGGATCACGTGGGAATGGGTGAAGGGCCATGCGGGCCACCCGGATAACGAGCGGGCGGATCGGCTGGCGAGCGATGCGGCGGTGGCGGTGGGGCGGCGGTAGGCGCTGGCGGTCGGTGGTTTTTGCCGTCGTTCGCGTTGCGCGGGCCCCTCCACCACCGGCTGCGCCGGCGGTCCCCCTCCCCGAGCAAGCTCAGGGAGGAATTATCGTCGTCGTGCTGCACTCGGTTCAGCATCCCATTCTCCTCCAATCCCTTCGGCGCGTGGGGCGCGATGACTTCGATGCGATTGTGCTCCGGCGGAGGCCGGAGCCCAGGGTGGCTTGGGGTGTGCTTTGTAACCCTGGGCTCCGGCCTGCGCCGGAGCACAACCGGGGGCGTTGGCGGCGCGCGTGATGAAAAATAGGATTTGGAGGCGGTATTCGGACGGAAAATCAGGAAGAAGCGTTTCGACCGGCGCGTCCTGCCACGGGCATCCGGGCGGACTTGGTACAGCACTGGTGCGGGCCGCCGCAGGCCCGCGCTGGGAATTGGCCCGGTGGACGGTGGCCCCTTGAGTTTTCGCTTCTAAAAGCTACTGGCCGGTTTGGCTGGGCCGCCTGCGTATAATCCACCGAACCGGTTGCGATGCATCGTCGGGGTGAACCGGATGACTTCGCGCCGGTCGTTCCGGTACGGGTCGCCCCGCGCCGGATGCTCGTCTGCACGCCTTGGCCTTTGGCGATTCGACAGCCGCACATGTTTTCTATTTGTTCCTATTTGTCAAGATAATTCGGGACGCGCCACTGTCGAAGACTGCCGCATCCCAGCCCCATCCCGTCGCGTCACGATTGACGCCCGCGCCCGGCCCCGCGACCCGTCGCCATCATGCCCGCGCTTCCGCCGATGGATCATAGCGCCGCCGGGGACGTTCTCCCGCCGATGAGCGCCGCCCCCATTTCCGCCACCGAGGCCCCCAACGGCGCCGCCGCGCGGGATTTCACCTCGCCCGCGATCCGCATCGCCCGCGTCATGTGCATCACCGGCATCGTCTATGTTCACGCCTGGACGGGCCTCGCCGGGGGCGACATCGCGGCGGCCAACAACAGCGCGCAGGGGGCGCTGCGCTGGGGGCTGATCGAACTTCTCGGGCGCAGCGCGGTGCCGCTGCTCGGCATGATCTCCGGCTGGCTGGTCGCGGGATCGGTGCTGCGGCGCGGCTATGGCAGCTTCATCGGCGGCAAGGCGCGGACCATTTTGGCACCGATGGTGGTGTGGAACGCCATCGCCATCCTGCTGGTCGGCGGCGCCGGCACGCTCGGCATCCTCATGGCGCCCACAATCTCCAGCGCGCATTGGGTGTTCGACGAACTCTTCTGCCTGTGGACGCCCGACGACATCAACGTGCAGATGTCCTTCCTGCGCGACCTGTTCGTGTGCATGGCGATGGCGCCGCTGATCGCCCGTCTGCCCCGCGCCGCCCTCGTCGCCATCGCCGTGCTGGCGGCGGCGTGGAGCATCTCGGGCTTTTCCTTCCTGCTGCTGCTGCGCCCGCAGATCCTGCTGTTCTTCACGATCGGGATGCTCGCCCGGCGGAGCGACGCGCCGCAACGGCTGGCGAGTGCGCCGCTGCTGGCGCTCGCGTTGCCCTATGTGCTGCTAGCCGCCGCCAAGATCGGTCTGGAGATTTCGGGCTATGCCGACATGGCCGAACATCGCTTGCCGATGGCGACGCTAGATCAGATCTTCCGCCTGACCACGGCGTTGTTCTTCTGGTCGATCGCCTGGCGGGTGGCCCAGAGCCGCCTCTCCGCGCCGATCCTGAAGATCGAACCTTTCGCCTTCCTGATGTTCTGCGCGCATCTGATCCTGATCTGGTTCGGCGGGCCGTTCGTCGGCAATGTCACCGGGCGCATGGGATCGCCGCTCTATCCGGCCTTCCTGCTGCTCCAGCCGGTGCTGGTGTGGATCGCCGCGATCGGCATCGGCAAGGCGCTGATGGCGGTGTCGCCCGCCGCCGCCAAGCTGCTGAGCGGCGGCCGGCTGACCGCCGAACCGCGCCGCTATCGCCTGCCGCGCCTGCGCCCCTCGCCCGCCGCCTCCTGAACCCGGTTCATTTCGGGCGCGAAGCCGGATAGAGGCGCTGCCATGCGCTTCTTTTCCGACAACGCCGCCACCGTCCACCCCGCCGTGCTGGAGGCGCTCGCCGCCGCCCAGCCGACCGACGCGGCCTATGATGGCGACGCGATCAGCGGCCGGCTCGACGCGGCTTTCTCCGATCTGTTCGGCCGCGACGTGGCGGCGCTGTGGATCGCGACCGGCACGGCGGCCAATTCGATCGCGCTGGCGACCCTCTGCCCGCCCCACGGCGGGGTGATCTGCCACCACGCCGCCCACATCCAGAACGACGAATGCGGCGCGCCCGAATTCTACACCCATGGCGCCAAGCTGCTGCTGGCCGACGGGCCGGGCGCCAAGCTCGACGTGGCCGCCTGCGCGGCGGTGACCGACGCGATCGGCGGCGGGGTACATTGGGTGCAGCCGCACGCCCTCTCGATCACCAACGCCACCGAATATGGCATGAGCTACGCGCCCGACGAGGTCGCCGCGCTGGGGGAATGGGCCAAGGCAAAGGGGCTGGGCTTCCACATGGATGGCGCGCGCTTCGCCAACGCCATCGTCCACCATGGCTGCACGCCCGCCGCGATGACGTGGGAGGCGGGGGTCGACGTGCTGAGCTTCGGCTTCGTCAAGAATGGCGGGCTTTCGGCCGAGGCTCTCATCTTCTTCAATCCTGACCTCGCCAAGGTGGCGCGCATCCGCCGCAAGCGCGGCGGGCATCTGCTCTCCAAGGGCCGCTTCATGGCGGCGCAGCTGCTGGCGATGCTGGCGGACGACATCTGGCTGGCCAACGCCCGCGCCGCCAATGCCGGAACGGCTCGGCTGGCGTCCGCTGCGGGGCAGCGCGCGCTCTATCCGGTCGAGGCCAACGAACTGTTCCTGCGCCTCACCGCCGACGAGGCGGCCGGGCTCCGGGTGAAGGGCTTCGACTTCTACGACTGGGCCGCCGGCGAGGCGCGGCTGGTCGTGTCGTGGGACCAGCCCGAAGCGGAGATCGCCGCGCTGGCCGACGCGCTGGCGCTGCTGCCGTGAGCGAGGCCCTGCTCGTCACCGAGGCGCCGCTGGCGGACAAGGCCAAGCGCCACGTCCTGATCCCCTTCGCGATCGTCACCCTGATCTGGGGATCGACGTGGATCGTGATCCGCTACCAGATCGGCGGGGCGCCGGCCGGCTGGTCGGTCTCGCTGCGCTTCGCCATCGCGACGGTGGCGATGTTCGCCTACGCGCGGGCGGCGGGGATATCGCTGCACCTGCCGCGCCGCGCCTGGGGGCCGGCGGCGATCGTCGGCATCACGCAATTCGTGCTGAACTTCCACTTCGTCTATCGGGCGGAGGCGCATGTCACCTCGGGCGTGGTGGCGATGATCTACGCCTTGCTGGTGGTGCCCAACGCGATCTTCGGGCGGATCTTCCTCGGCCACGGCATCAGCCGGCCGTTCCTCGGCGGATCGGCCGTGGCGCTGGTCGGCGTGGCGCTGCTGTTCGACCATGAACTGAAGGCGGTGACCGGCGACAGCGCCGCGACCGCGCTCGGCATCGGCCTCACGCTGTGTGGCGTCCTCTCCGCCTCGGCGGCGAACATCGCGCAGGCGACCAGGGGCGCGACGGGCGTGCCGGTGGTGGCGATGCTGGCCTGGGCAATGCTGTTCGGCACGGGCATCGACGTGGCGGTGGCGTTCGCGACCGAGGGCGCCCCGGTATTCGCGCTGTCGTGGAGCTTCTTCGCCTGCGCGGCTTACCTCGGCATCCTCGGATCGGCCGTGAGCTTTCCGCTCTATTTCACGGTGATCCGGGAAATCGGCCCGGCACGGGCGGCCTATTCCAGCGTGCTGATCCCGGTGATCGCCATGGCCATATCGACCATCCTCGAGGGCTATGTCTGGTCGCTGGAGAGCATCGCCGGGGGCGCGCTGGTGCTGATCGGGCTGGTGCTGGCGCTGAGGTCGCGCAGCCCGGCGCGATAATCGGCGAAGCGCGGGCGCCAGCCGAGCAGCCGCTTCGCCCTGCCGTTCGCCACCCGCCGGTTCTCCGCATAGAATGCGGCGGCGGCGGGCGAGAGATCGGCTTCGGCCAGGGTGCGCAGAGGCGGCGGCGCGATGCCGATCAGCCCGGCCGCATAGGTGACGACGTCGTTCTGCGGGGCCGGCCGATCGTCGGCGATATTGTAGATGCCGGGCGGCCCATGCGCCGTCGCCGCTATCACCGCGCCTGCGATGTCATCGACATGGATGCGGCTAAATATCTGATCGGGCAGCGCGATGCGATGCGCCCTGCCCTCCGCCAGCCGATCGAACACCGAGCGGCCCGGCCCGTAGATGCCCGGCAGGCGAAACACCCGCGCGGCCGGCAGCGCCCCCCACGCCCGATCCGCATCGATCCGCCCGCCGCGCCGCCCGGCCAACGCCGCGCTTTCGTCCACCCACGCCCCGCCGGTGTCGCCATACACGCCGGTGGAGGAGAGATAGCCGATCCACCCCCGGAACGCCGCCAGTTCCGGCCCATAGCGGTCCAGCACCGGATCGCGCGCGCCGTCGGGCGGTACGGAGGAGAGGATGTGGCTGCTGCGGGCGATGGCGCGGCGGACGTCGGCCTCGTCGTCGAAGGCGATCGAGTTCGCGTCGGCGTGGCGGCGGGTGGCGATCACGCTCCACCCCGCCCCGCGTGCCGCCCGCGCGATCCGCTGCGCGCTGTAGCCGAGGCCGAAGATGAGGAGGTGGTTCATCGGGGAGGAGCCGTACTCCTGCGAAAGCAGGAGTCCAGAGCCCCGCACTATGCGTCCGGTAACCCTGGGCTCCGGCCTGCGCCGGAGCACAAGCTCATCCTGATTTCCCTCCACCCCGGCCCCTGTCCCGGATGACTCTCCCGAAAGGCGGCGTTAAGAGCCTCGCGCATGGATGCTAATGTCGCGCTCGCCACCCCGCCCGTGATCCGCCGTGCCGATTATCAGGCGCCCGACTGGCTGGTGCCCGAGATCGCGCTGGACTTCGCGCTGGACCCGGCGCTGACGGTGGTGAAGGCCCGCCTGACCGTCACGCGCAACGGCGCGCACGGCCGCCCGCTTCGCCTCGACGGCGACGGGCTGGATCCGGTCTCGATCGCGGTCGATGGCGAAATGCTGGCCGATGCGTGGCGGATGGACGGGCCGGTGCTGGTGATCGATCTGCCCGGCGACGCCCATGTCGTCGAGACCGAGGTGCGCCTCTCGCCCGAGACCAATTCGCAGCTGATGGGCCTCTACGCCTCGGGTGGGCTGCTCTGCACCCAGTGCGAGGCCGAGGGCTTCCGCCGCATCACCTTCTTCCCCGATCGACCCGACGTCCTCAGCCGCTATCATGTGCGGATGGCGGCCGACAAAACGCGCTTCCCCGTGCTGCTCGCCAATGGCGATCCGGTGGCGCAGGGCGACGGGCCGGACGGGACGCATTGGGCCGAGTGGCACGACCCCTTCCCCAAGCCCTGCTACCTCTTCGCCCTGGTGGCAGGCGATCTGGCCGCCAATCGCGACCATTTCGTCACGCGATCCGGCCGCCCGGTCGATCTGGCGATCTGGGTGCGCGAGGCCGATCTGCCCAAGACGGCGCACGCGATGCAGGCGCTCAAGACGTCGATGGCGTGGGACGAGCGGGTCTATGGCCGCGAATATGATCTGGCCATCTTCAACATCGTGGCGGTGGCCGATTTCAATTTCGGCGCGATGGAAAACAAGGGCCTCAACATCTTCAATTCGCGTTACATCCTGGCCGACCCGGATACCGCGACCGATGCCGATTTCGATGCCATCGCCGGTGTCGTCGCCCACGAATATTTCCATAACTGGTCGGGCAATCGCGTCACCTGCCGTGACTGGTTCCAGCTGTCGCTGAAGGAAGGCTTCACCGTCTTTCGCGATCAGGGCTTCTCGGCCGATCAGGGATCGCCCGCCGTCAAGCGGATCGAGGATGTGAAGATGCTGCGCGCGGCGCAGTTCCCGGAGGATGCCGGGCCGCTGGCGCACCCGATCCGCCCGGAATCCTATATCGAGATCAGCAACTTCTACACCGCCACGATCTACAACAAGGGCGCCGAGATCGTGCGGATGCTCCACACGATGCTGGGCGCGGCGCGCTTCCGCCAGGGCAGCGACCTCTATTTCGATCGCCACGACGGCGAGGCCGCGACCTGCGAGGATTTCGTGGCGGCGATGGAAGATGCGACCGGCGAGGATCTGGCGCAATTCCGCCTGTGGTACGGCCAGGCCGGCACCCCGCGCATCCGCGCCGATCTGGAATATGACGCCCCCGGCGGCCGGGCGCGGCTGCTGTTGTCGCAGCTGGTGCCGCCGACGCCGGGGCAGGATGCGAAGCAGCCGATGCCCATTCCGCTCCGGCTGGCGCTGCTCGGCGAACCCTCGGGCAAGGAAGTGGTGGCCGAGCAGCTCGTCGTGCTGAAGGACGCGCAGGCGGAATTGTTGTTCGAGGGCGTGGCCGAGCGGCCGGTGCTGTCGATCAATCGCGGCTTTTCCGCCCCGGTCGTGATCGAGAGCAACCGCAACGCCACCGACCTCGCCTTCCTCTCGGCCAACGACCCCGATCCCTTCGCCCGGTTCGAGGCGATGCAGCAGCTGATGCTCGATACATTGGTGGCGGGCGTCGCGACCGGTCAGGTCGATCATGCGCCGGTGGTGGAGGCGATCGCCAAGACGCTGGCCGATCCGGCGCTCGATCAGGCGTTCATCGCCGAATGCGTGCTGCTGCCCTCCGAAGCCTTCGTCGGCGATCAGCTGCTGGTGGTCGATCCCGACGCGATCGCGCTGGTGCGCGAGGGGCTGCGGCGCGAGATCGGCACGCAGCTGGAGAAGGCCTGGCGCGGTGCCTATGCCGGCACTGCCGCCAACCATTATGCCTATACCCCGCCGGCCAAGGGCGCGCGGCGGCTGCGCACGATCGCGCTCGGCTATCTCGCCGTCAGCGGCGCCGAGGACGCGGACGACATGGCGTGGCGGCAATATATCGATGCCGACAACATGACCGACCGGCAGGGCGCGCTGGGCGTGCTGGCCAACGGCCATGCCCCGGCGCGCGAGAAGACGCTCGCGGATTTCTACAAGCGATATCAGGCCGATGCACTGGTTCTCGACAAATGGTTCACGGCGCAGGCGCTATCGACCCGGCCGGATACGGTGGCGGCGGTACGCGCGCTGGCGGCGCATCCCGACTTCACCCTCGCCAACCCGAACCGCATCCGATCGCTGGTCAACGCATTCGCGGTCAACCAGCGCGCGTTCAACGATGTCGGCGGCGACGGCTATCGCTTCCTGGGCGAGATGATCGTCGCGGTGGACCAGATCAACCCGCAGACCGCCGCGCGCCTCGTCCCGCCGCTGGGCCGCTGGCGCCGGTTCGAGCCGGTGCGCGCGGCGATGATGCGGAGCGAGCTGGAGCGGATCGTGGCGGTGCCCGATCTTTCCCGCGACGTGTATGAGCAGGTGAGCAAGAGCTTGGTTTGAGGCCAAATCCGCGTTCCTGCGGAGGCGGAAGTCCGGGCTTGTCGAGGTCGCGCCCCGACACCCTGGAGTCCTGCTTCCGCAGGAACAGCTTTGAACAGCTTGATCGCCCGCTTCCTGCTCCCCCTGCCCGCCGAAAGGCAATGGCAGAAAGCCCCCGTCTTTCGCCCCTCGACAAGCGCGCGCCGCCGCCGCATGGCTCAGCCCCATGCACTTCATCCAAGACATCATCGCCGCGATGGCCGGCTTCATCATCTGGGTCATCTCCTCGACCGGCTATGCCGGCGTGGCGCTGCTGATGGCGATCGAGAGCGCGTGCATTCCGCTGCCGTCGGAGATCATCATGCCCTTCGCCGGCTATCTCGCCTCGACCGGGCAGCTGGGCCTGATCGGCGTGGCGACGGCGGGGGCGATCGGGTGCAATATCGGGTCGATCCCGGCCTATGAGATCGGCAAGCGCGGCGGGCGGCCGGCGGTGGCGCGGTTCGGGAAATATGTCTTCCTGAACATGCACGATCTGGATCGGGCGGAGGCCTTCTTCCAGCGGTTCGGATCGGCGGCGGTGTTCGTATGCCGGCTGCTGCCGGTGGTGCGATCGTTCATCGCCTTTCCGGCGGGCATGGCGCGTATGCGGCTGCTGCCGTTCCACATCTACACCTTCCTGGGCAGCTGGCCCTTCTGCTTCGGGCTGGCCTGGGTCGGCATGAAGCTGGGCGAGGCGTGGAACAGCGATCCGCGCGTCAAGGCCGTTTGGCACAAGCTGGATGTGGCGGTGGTCGCGGTGCTGGGCGTGCTGTTCGTGTGGGCCGTGATCCACAAGGTGCGCAAGGCGCGCGCCGGGCGGGCGTAAGCCCCGCCGCCCGGCGCCGGCCGGGCGCGGCTACAGCACGCGGCGGGTGATGGTCGGTTCGTCCGGCCCCGGCAGCTCGGGCGGCGCGCCATAATCGGGGCAATCGACCACATCGAGCGACAGATCGACCGGCCCGCGATAGTGGAGCGCCCAATGGCGCCACGCGAAACGCCAGGCGCCATCCTCCTCGACATAGCGATCGAAATAGACGCCGAGCGTCAGCGCCGAACTGCCGTCCATCATCTTGGCCAGCTCGGTGCAATGCAGCCGCGAACTGACGCCCTCCGCCCCGAAATCGAGCAGCGGCGTGCCGGCGATCACCATCACCTTGCGGCACCCGCCGAGCAGCCGCGCGAAGGTGCTGGCGATCTCGTCCCGGCCATGCATGTGCATCGTCGCGATCTTCCAATCGGCATCCCGCGCGAAGCATTGGCCGAACGCCTCGGCATCCTTGCGGAACACGGCGTCCACGAAGCGCGCGTGAAGCTGGCGGATGCCATATTCGGCCAACAGGATATCGGTCATACATCCTCCCTTTCGTTGGGCGGATGGTCGCGCGCGCCGAGGGGGCTGGCAAGGCGGCGGGGCAAGGCATCGGGCCGGCGATGCGGGCGCACGATGGTGCGTGGCGGCGAGGGCGAAGGCTTGTCCGGGCGGGGATCACCATCCGCATCGGGAATGGTGGAGCTGAGCGGAATCGAACCGCTGGCCTCTGCAGTGCGATTGCAGCGCTCTCCCATCTGAGCTACAGCCCCGCACCCGGTAGGCGCGCTTTAGCGACGGTCATGGCCGGATGCAATGGCCTCCCGCGATTGAATTTCGCCCGATCCGGCAGTGGTCGGCCGGCGGCCACGGCTCGTCTCTCCCCGGCCGGTTTTAGGCGCCCGCGCTGGAACCGGCCGCCCCCCTCGCCGGTTTTATGGGTCGTTCCGCGCGGTACGGTGGCCCCCTTTGCCGTCCCGCGCGGTTCCTGTCTGTATCGATAAGAACAGGAGAGTTTTCCATGGGTTACGAACGCAATGATCGCCATCCCGGCGAGGGCCGCTGGCGCGCGTCGAGCGAGCAGGGACGAGGCTATGGCCCGCCCCGCGATCGCTACCGCAGCGACTATGGCGCCCGGGGCGATTATGGCCGTCAGCCGCAGGGTTACGACTATCAGGACCGTGGCTTCTTCGATCGCGCGGGTGACGAGGTCCGTTCGTGGTTCGGCGACGACGAGGCCGAGCGCCGCCGCGAATATGACGCCCGCTTTGACGAGCGCTATCGCGATCGCGATGATCGTGCCCGCGCCTCGCGCGACTATTATTCGGGTTATGGCCGCGACGAAAATTACGCCGATCGCGCCCGGCGCGGCGGTGGCGGCTATGAAGGCGGCTTCGGCGGCGGTTTCCAGACGAGCGACTTCGGGGCCGGCAACGGCGCGGGCGCCACGGGCACCTATGGCCTCGGCGCGGGCCGCGATCGCGATACCTGGGGCCGCGACCCCAATTATACGTCGTGGCGCGATCGGCAGATGGAAGAACTCGATCGGGATTACGCCGAATATCATCTCGAGAACCAGCGCCGCTTCAACGACGAATTCGGTTCGTGGCGTACGACACGCCAGACGCAACGCCAGTCGCTGGGCCAGGTGCAGGAGCATCAGGAGGTCGTGGGTTCCGATGGCGCGCACATCGGGACGGTCGACAAGATCCGGGGCGACCGGATCATCCTGACCAAGACCGATCAGGATGCGGGCGGCCACCACCATTCGATCCCGTCGTCGTGGATCAGCACGGTCGCCGACAAGGTCACGATCAGCAAGACCGCCGATCAGGCCAAGGCGCACTGGCGCGACGAGGAGCGCAACGCCGGCGACTTCTGGAACCGCAGCGGCGCCGGCAGCCGCAACCGGACGCCCTCCAGCACCTATTGAGGTCGCGTGGAGTGATGAAGGGGCCGGCCCGGCGACGGGTCGGCCCCTTTCCTATGGGCGGATCAGGCGGCTGGCGATCAGCGCGGCGAGCGCCGATTTGATGATCGCGCCGGGAACGAAGGGCAGCAGGCCGGCCTGGATCGCGATCCCCGCGCCTTTCTGACCCGCAAGCCAGACGGTGCCGATGGCGAGGCATACGGCGTTGCCGGCGAGCATCACCGCGAAGGCGGGACCAGATCGCGCGCAATGGCCATGTCGGGCGAGGTAGCCGACGAGGCCGGCGGCGAAGGGGAAGGCGATCAGATACCCCCCTGTGGCTCCGGTGAAGCGGGCGATCCCCGAGGCGCCCTCCGCCAGCAGCGGCAGGCCCAGCGCCGCGGCGATCAGCCATGCGACGACCGTGAACATGCCGAGGCGCGGGCCGTAAAGCGCGCCGATCAGGGTGACGACGAGGGTTTGCCCGGTGATCGGAACGGGCACCATCGGGATGGCGATCCGCGACGCGAGGCCGAGCGCCCCGATGCCGGCGACCAGCGCGATGCCTGTGGTGCGAAAACCTGTCGAGGCGCTCAAGGGGAAGAGCATGGCATCCCATAGCCGTCCCTGCGGCGGAAAGCGCGACATAGTCATAATCACGCCGTCATCGCCGAATTCGACGATACATGTGCCCTCCCGTTCGGAACGACGCAGGGAGGACCACTTGCGGATAGCGCCCCCGCCCCTTGCGGATCGCCGCAAAGCGGATAGGAACCGGCGACCAGATCAAGCGAGGGAGACGAGACGATGGCGATCAAGGTGGGCGACACGCTTCCGGATGCGACCTTCGTCACGATGACCGACGCGGGGCCGAACAAGATCGCCGGCGCGGACGTCTTCAAGGGCCGCAAGGTCGCGCTCTTCTCGGTGCCGGGCGCGTTCACGCCGACCTGCTCGGCCAAGCATCTGCCGGGCTTCGTCGAGAAGGCCGCCGCGCTGAAGGCCAAGGGCATCGACACGATCGCCTGCACCGCCGTCAACGACGCCTTCGTGCTGGGCGCCTGGGCCAAGGCCTCGGGCGTGGGCGACGAGGTTACGATGCTGGCCGACGGCAATGGCGATTTCGTGAAGGCGCTGGGCCTCACCATGGACGGCTCCGGCTTCGGCATGGGCACGCGCGGCCAGCGTTTCTCGCTGGTGGCCAACGACGGGGTGGTCGAACTGCTCAACGTCGAGGCGCCGGGCAGCTTCGAGGTCAGCTCGGCCGATCACCTGCTCGGCCAGCTCTGAGGCCGCCTTGGAGACCAAGACCGTGCCCAGCGCCAAGAGCCTGAAGATCGTCGACGAACTGGATACGCTGTACCGCGCTTCCGTCCAGAATCTGCGCACCGCGCTCGCGGCCTATATCGAGCGGGGCGAACTGCCCGATCCCGACGCGCGCGCCTCGGGCGCCTTCGCCTACCCGCAGATCAAGCTGCATTATGACGGCAAGGCCACCCCCGGCCCGCTCGGCCGCGCCTACGGCCGGCTCAACACGCCGGGCGATTATTCGGTCAGCGTGACGCAGCCGGGCATGGTGCGCGCCTATCTGGCCGAACAGCTCGACCTGCTGATCGAGGATTTCGGCGCCACGGTCGAGATCGGGCTGTCCGACGAGGAGATTCCCTACCCCTACGTCCTCGATGCCGGCCACAATGTCGATCTGACGGGTGCCGCCGCGATCGAGCTGGCGCGCATCTTCCCCTCGACCAATCTGGAGCATATCGGCGACGAGCTGGCCGACGGCCTGTGGCTCTCGGCGCCCGGCGAGCCGCGCCCGCTGGCGTTGTTCAACGCAGCGCGCGTCGATTTCAGCCTCGCGCGGCTGCGTCACTATACCGGCACGCCCTCGCAGCATGTGCAGAAATATATCCTGTTCACCAACTACCATCGCTACGTCGACGAATTCGTGCGCTGGGCGTGCGGGCAGCTGAAGGAAGGCGGCCCCTACACCATGCTCTCGGGCTCGGGCGGGGTCGAGATCCGGCCGGGCGACCCGGACCCGGACGCCGCCATCGCCGACAGCGCGTGGCGCCGCCACCAGATGCCCGCCTATCACCTCGTCGCCGAGGATGGTTCCGGCATCACCCTCGTCAACATCGGCGTTGGCCCGTCCAACGCCAAGACGATCACCGATCACCTCGCCGTCACCCGCCCCGAGGCGTGGCTGATGATCGGCCATTGCGGCGGCCTGCGCCCCACCCAGCGCATCGGCGACTATGTGCTGGCCCACGCCTATCTGCGCGACGATCATGTGCTGGACGACGTCCTGCCGCCGGAAATCCCGGTGCCGGCGATCGCCGAGGTGCAGGTGGCGCTCCAGCGCGCGGCCGAGATCATCTCGGGCGAGGGCCGCGACCAGCTCAAGACGCGGATGCGCACCGGCACGGTGGTGACGACCGACGACCGCAATTGGGAACTCCGCTCGACCCGCTCGTCGCTCCGCTTCAGCCAGAGCCGCGCGGTGGCGATCGACATGGAATCGGCGACCCTGGCGGCGCAGGGCTATCGCTTCCGCGTGCCATACGGCACGTTGCTGTGCGTGTCCGACAAGCCGATCCATGGCGAGATCAAGCTGCCGGGCCAAGCCAACCGTTTCTACGAACGCGCAATCGCCGAGCATCTGCGCATCGGCATCGCCGCGATCGACGAGCTGAAACTGGCCGGCGACCAGCTCCACAGCCGCAAGCTGCGGGCGTTTAACGAGCCGCCGTTCCGGTAGGATCTCCGGGCTCCTGCCTGCGCAGGCAGGAGCCCGGCAAGGGTGTTCCTACGCCGCCCGCTGCGTCCGCCGGGCGGCATCCTCGCCCGCCAGCGTCGCCGCGATCCGGTCGGCCTGGCGCAGCGCCAGCGCGGCGATCGTGAGGGTCGGGTTGGCCCAGCCGGAGGTTGGAAAGAGCGAGCTGCCCGCGACGTACAGATTGTCGATGCCATGCACCCGGCCCTCGCGATCCGTCACGCCGGTGCGGGGATCGTCCGACATGCGGGTGGTGCCGACATGGTGGTAGCCGCCGAGCGCGTGGACGCTGATGAGCGGATCGCTGCGCCACTGGCGCGCGGGATCGGAGAGCCACGCCGCCGGCTCGACCCGGCCGAGGCCGAGCCGTTCGGTCTCGCGCCCCAGCGCCGCGACCAGCCCGGCCACGCTCGTCACGTCGAGTTCGCTCATCCGCCAGTCGAGCGCGGCGCGGGGCACGCCCAGCGCGTCGCTGTCGCCCGCCAGCGTGACGCGGCTGTCGGGGTTGGGCGCCTGCTCGGCCCGCACGATCAGCGCGACATCGAGTTGGCCCAGCCGGTTCAGCACCCACGGCCGCAGCGGATCGACCAGCCGCTGCGCGCGGCCGACGATCTGTTTGGTCGCCTTCCACATCGTCCGCCCCGTCCGGGTCGGCGCGCTCTTGTGCTTGGCACGCTGATAGGCCCGCATCAGCAGCGCCTCGCGCCCGTGCGCGGGGCGGCGGCCGGCGATAGTGAGCGAGGTGTTGAGCAGCCCCTCGCGCGCTTGCAACCCGGCCGAGGGCGTCAGCAGCGGCGCGATCGTGCGGCCGGTCACCTCGCGCTTCTGGAAGGCGGCGAGCAAAGCCCACGCCCCGCCATCGACCACCCGGCCGCCGCGCGCATGGGGATGCTCCATGAAATAGCGGCCGACCTGATCGCGATCATTGCCCAGCCCGCGCGGCCGCACCGATCGCGAGGCGAGCAGCAGCCGGGGATTTTCGATCCCGCCCGCCGCCAGCACATAGCGACGCGCCCGCACCTCCAGCGCATTGCCCGACAGGCTCGTCACCGCCAGCCGATCGACCCCCTCGGCCGAGGGCGCGGCGACGATCTCGCGCACGGTGGCGTGGGTGACGACGGTGCAGCGATCATGATCGACCAGGTCGGTCGATCGGCTGAACGAGAAGCGATCAAACATCGCGTCGAACGACCACATCGGCACGGCCAGTTCGCGCGGCGAGAAATCGGGGAGGATGCCGTCGAGCAGGGCGGCAGTCGGCGCGATCCGGTCCAGCCCGAAGGCGGCGCGCGCCTCGGCATAATAAGGCGCGACATCGGCGTGGGTGATCGGCCAGCCCGAATGGGGCACCCAGGCGCGCTTCTGGAAGTCGATCGGCGCCAGTTCGGCGCAGCGCCCGCCCCAGATGGCGGTGGTGCCGCCGAAGAAGCGCAGCCGGGCGTCGCGCAGCTCGTAATAATCCTCGCCCATGATCGGGCCGTCGTTCAGGTCGGCCGTCTCGGGCTCGTAATCCACGCCGCCGCTTTCCAGCAGCACCACCGACAGGCCCTGCGCCAGCAGGCGGCGCACCATGGTGATGCCCGCGGCGCCCGCGCCGATGACGGCGACATCCGCGCCGAGGGTGCCGGGGGTCGCTTCGTTCAGATCGATATGCATAAGGGCACTCAGCTCAGGCGGTTGTCGGCAAGATCCTCCGCGGCCAGATCGAGCGCGTCGGGCGCGTCGAGGCCGGTGAGGGCGTAGGCCATCTCTCCATGGCGCCAATAGGCGACCGAGGCGCCGCCATAGCGGGTGGCAATGGGCTTGGCGGGCGCGGTGACGCTGCTGCGCACCGCGAAGATGGAGACGACGCGCGCGTCGGACGTGTGAACCATGATCTGCAACGCCGGCCCTTCGTCCGACGGGATCAGCTGCACGTCGGTCACCTGCCAGCCATCGGGCAGGGTCGGCACGCGGATGTTGGTGCTGCGCTGCACGTCGGCCGGATCGAAGGTCGCGTCGGCGCGCTGCGAATGCATGCCGGCCCGGATCAGCCCGGTCTGGAACGCCATCACCGCGCTCGACACATAGGCCGGCGGGCTGGCGGTGGCGCCCTTGGGTACGAAGGCCACGACCGTCGCCAAGCCCGCCACGGTGACGGCGGCGACGCCCGCGCGGCGGCGCGAGAAGAAGGGCATGGGCGCGCGCGGCGGCCGGGCGAGCATCGCGCTGAGCCGCGCCGCCGCATCGGCCAGCCCGGCCTCGCGCGGATCGAAGGCGGGTTGCGCCAGCCGCAGCGCGGTCTGCGCGCCGAGATCGGCCATCACCCGCGCCGCCGCGCGTGGGCAGGCCGCCAGATGCTGCTCGACCGCGAGCCGCCGGCCGAGGTCCAGCTCCCCATCGACATAAGCGAGGATCTCGATCTCGCTGACGGGATCAGCCGGCATCGCGCCCTCCCACCAGCCGCAGGGCGGGATCGGCGGCGGCCGCCGGCTCGCGCAACGCGGCGCGGGCGCGGGAAAGGCGCGACATGATCGTGCCGATCGGCAGGCCGAGCGTGTCGGCCGCCTCCTGATAGGTCAGCCCCTCGATCGCGACGAGGTGGATGGCGGCGCGCTGCGCCTCTGGCAAAGTGGCGAAGCGGCGCCAGACGTCTTGCAGATACAGGCGCTGTTCCTCGCCCGCGTCATGCACATGATCCTGCCCGTCGAGGGAATTGCGATGCCGCGTCTCGACCGCCGCGCGCCGCCGCGCGCTGATAAACTGATTGTGGACAATGGCGAGCAGCCAGGATTTGAGCGACCCGCCGGGCCGGAAACTCCCCCGCCCCTCGATCGCCTTGAGCAGCGCCTGCTGCACCAGATCGTCCGCCTCGACCCCGTCGCGGGTGAGCGCGCGGGCATAGCGGCGCATCGCGGGCAGATGGCCGGAAACGTCGAAGGAAGCACGATCATTCACACAGGCACAGACGCGCGAAGCCGGATTTTATTCCATGATGGTGCGACAAAAAGGCGAAATGGATCGACAAACTCCAAATATGTAGCGTTCCTGCCTGCCGGAAGCGGAGCATTCAGGCTTCGGCGGCATGCCCCACGGCAAGAGACCATGTCGTTCGCGCCGGCACCCTCTTGCCGAGCCATTGGGCAAGGCGGTGGAACGGCCTCTCGATGCCGATGTAGAACAGGAACGAGGCGGCGACGATCAATATGGCCGGCAACGGCAACGCCCAGACGGAAAGGGAACCCGCGAGAAGCATCTTGCTGCCGACCAGCGCGATCGTGTGCATCAGATAGCTGGAATAGCCGGCCAGCCCCGCCCTCTCGAGCGCGCGCAATGGTGGACGGGCCATGTAGGAAGCCAGTTCACGCGGCAGCCAGCCCAGCGCGAAGACCGCCATAGGCAGGAAGGTCCAGCAGGCCCCGATCTTCACCGGCAGGTGAAAGGTCGCCACCGTGGTGAAAGCCGACAACAGGACCGCGCCGCCGCGCCACATCATCAAGATCATGACCGATGGCGGCGCGCCGATCCCCCGGCGACGGATACGATCGGCGACCAAGGCGCCGGCCAGCCACAGATGGGCAAACACCAGCCAGGTCAGGGGACCGAATTCCCAGGGCGCGAGAGCGGTGGGTTTGGCGGCGGCAATCGCGATCGCAAGCCCGAACGACATGGCCAGCGCCGTGATCGGCCGGCGATCGAGAAACGGAAAGACGATCGGATAGGCGAGATAATAAGCGATCTCGCAATAGATGCTCCACAGCGCCAGATCGAAGAAGGCGCGATAGGCCGGCCCCAGCAGGTTGGCGAGCAGCATGGCCGCGACCAGGGGCGGCACGATCCTCACCATGCGCTTCACCAGAAAGCGGCGCCAGTCGAGCCGATCCTTGCCGACGTTCGGATAATGGATGCAGAGGCCCGACAGAACGAAGAACATGGCGACCGCGGCGCCGCCGCTGACGGAGCCGGTCACGATCTTGCCCAGGAGCGCGACTGGCCCGCCAACGCGCGTCGCCGCATCGATGAAGGGCGCCAAGGCCCCATGAGCGACAGCGACCCAGGCGGCCGCCACGAAGCGAAGCGTGTCCACCCCTTTCAGCATCATGGGCGGCACCAGCGCGGCACCGTTCGGATCACTTACCGCAGGATCCGGATCAAGCGGCTTTTCCAGCCCCGTCCGACGCCCATTTGCTGACGCCATTCGCCTCACCCCATCCCATCGCCCGCATGCATTAATTACATAGAATATGGATTTGGCGCAATTGAAGTGGGACTGCCCCACTGAATGCGGACCCGACGATCCGCCCCTGCCGCAGCACGGGAGCCATGGTGGCGGCAGCGACACCGTGGCATCGCCACCGACGCTGGATGGAGGCAAGCATCGCGAAGCCAAGACCGACCAGCGTCGTGCCTTCCAATTAAATCTACTTGCATGGTAGACTTTAATTGCTTTCGTCGCTTCGGTGGCGCCCCAAGCCTCTCGCCCGGAAAACGAGCGAGGGCACGGATGATCGGGACGGTATCGCAGGCGGGCGGCGCGCAAGGCGCGACAGATGACCGTATCGCCTTCCCCGACGAGATCGACGCCGTCGTCGATCGCCTCCAGGCCGCGCGCGGGGCGTGGCGGGAGAGCCATGATCGCCATGCCGAGCGGGGCGTGCATTTCCCCTCGCGACAGTCGCTGAAGCGGATCGCGCGCGAGCTTGGCGTGGCGCTGTTCCCGCTGCGCCTCGGCCCGCCGCAGCTCACGCCCGGCAACGAAAACGCCTCCGTCGCCGCGACGCTGGAATCGACCCTGTCGCGGCTCGCCGCGCAGATCGGGCTGGAGTTCCAATATGCGGACGAGGCCGGCGACGGCAGGGCGATCGCCACGCGCGCCAATGCGGTGATCGGCCGCTTCGCCGGGCGGCTGCCCGCGATCCGGCGGGCGCTGGACGAGGATGTCGCCGCCGCCTACGCCAACGATCCCGCCGCGCGCAGCGTGGACGAGGTGCTGATCGCCTACACGCCCTTCGCCGCGATCCTGCACCACCGCATCGCCCATGTGCTGCACGAACTGGGCGCGCCGCTGGTCGCGCGGATCGTCGGCGAGATCGCCCATGCCGGGACCGGCGTGGACATCCATCCCGCCACGCGGATCGGCCGCGCCTTATTCATCGATCACGGCACCGGCGTGGTGATCGGCGAGACCGCGATCCTGGGCGATCGGGTGCGGCTCTATCAGGGCGTGACGCTGGGCGGCGATCCCGATCTGGCCGAGCGCAAGGGCAGCGGGCCGCGCCACCCGATCGTCGGCGACGACGTGGTGATCCACGTCAACACCAGCATCGTCGGCCGGGTGACGACCGGCGACCGCGCGCGGATCGGCGGGAGTGTCTGGCTGCGGCAGGACGTGCCGGCGGACAGTCTGGTCGAGCTGGCGGCGCCGCGCATCACCCCCCTGCCCCGCGACGCCGGCTGAACCCTCGCCATGGCCGGGCCGCGTTCGAGCCGCTAAGGCAGGGCCATGAACGAGAATATCCACGCCGATCGCCCCACCTTCGTCACCCATCTCGAATGTTCGCTGACGGGCGAACGCTATGAGGCCGACCGGCTTCATGGCCTTTCGAAAGCCGGGCGACCCTTGCTGGTGCGCTACGATCTCGAAGCGCTCGGCCAGGCGGTCTCGCGCGACGCGATCGCGGCGCGGCCGACCGATCTGTGGCGCTGGCGCGAGCTGCTGCCGGTGCGGCGCACCGCGAATATCGTATCGCTGGGCGAGATCGAGACACCGCTCGTGCCGATCCCGCTCTCCGGCGGGCCGGGCGCGATCGTGAAGGACGAGGGGCGCCTGCCGACCGGATCGTTCAAGGCGCGCGGGCTGGTGATGGCGGTGGCGATGGCGCGTGAACTGGGCGTCACCCGCATCGCCATGCCCACCAACGGCAATGCCGGCGCGGCGCTGGCGGCCTATGCCGCGCGCTGCGGGATCGAGACGATCGTGCTGTGCCCGGAAGAAACGCCCGAGGTGAACGTGCGCGAGATCGCCGCGCAGGGCGCGCGCGTCTATCGCGTCAACGGCCAGATCGACGATTGCGGCGCGATCGTCGGGCGCGGCGCCGCCGAGGGGCTGTGGTTCGATTTCTCGACCCTGAAGGAGCCGTATCGGATCGAGGGCAAGAAGACGATGGGGCTGGAACTGGCCGCGCAATTCGGCTGGGAGCTGCCCGACGCGATCTTCTACCCCACCGGCGGCGGCACCGGCCTGATCGGCATGTGGAAGGCGTTCGACGAGCTGGAACGGCTCGGCTGGATCGGATCGAAGCGGCCGCGCATGTATGCTGTCCAGGCCGCCGGCTGCGCCCCGATCGTGCGCGCTTATGAGGCGGGCGAGGAGCATGCCGAGCGGTGGGACAATGCCGCGACCGTCGCCGCCGGCATCCGCGTGCCACGCGCGGTGGGCGACTTCCTGATCCTGCGCGCGGTGCGGGAATCGGGCGGCCGGGCGCTCGCCGTCGGCGACCCCGCCATCCTCGCGGCGGTGGACGACGCCGCCCGCCGCGACGGGCTGCTGCTCTGCCCGGAGGGCGGGGCGACGCTGGCCGCCTATCGTCAGGCGATCGTGGACGGACTGGTCGATCCCGAAGAGCGGACGGTGCTGTTCAACTGCGCCACCGGCCTGAAATATCCGATGCCGCCGGCCACCGACACGCTCGACCGGCACGGCGCGATCGACCTGGCCTCGCTTTAAGGTAGCGCCTCACGCCCAGACGCGGAAAACCGCACATCCACCCTTAGCCCCGGCCCGGCGTCCGCCAGATCGACCGTCGCGCCCACGCGGGAGGCGGCGGAGCGGACGATGGCCAGACCCAAGCCGCTGCCGTCGCTGCGGTCGCCCAGCCGCACGAAGCGGTCGAAGACGCGGACATGGTCTTCGGCGGGTATGCCGGGGCCGTCGTCCGCGACGCTCAGCAGGGTCGCGTCGCGATCGTGGGACAGGGAGATGGTGACGGTGCCGCCCGCGCGATTGTAGCGGATGCCGTTGTCGACGATGTTCGACAGCATCTCGAACACCAGAGTGCGGTGCGCCGACACCGGGAAACCGCGATCGTCGTCGGCTGCGTCGAGGTGGAGTTCGATGCGCGCCTGGATCGCCTGATGGATGTGGCGCGAGATGACGGCGGTGGCGACCTCGCGCAGATCGACGGTCTCCAGACGGGGCGCGGTGCCGGTTTCCTCGGCGCGGGCGAGCGCCAGCAACTGGGTGAGCAGCCGTTCCAGCCGGTCGACCGCATCGGCGATCTCGACCAGCGCCGCCGAGGAACCGCGCCGCGCCAGCGCGATCTGCACCTTCAGCACCGACAGCGGCGTGCGCATCTGGTGCGAGGCGTCGGCGGTGAAGCGGCGCATGCCGCTGGTGGCCTGATCGAGCCGGTGGAGAAGGTGGTTGAAGGCGGTGGCCAGCGGCTGCAATTCGCCGGGCAGATCGGCGGTCGGCAGTGGCGACAGATCGGGCGTGGCGAGCGAATCCCGCCGTTCGACGGCGATCCGCAGCCGGGCGAGCGGGCGCAGGCTCCAGCCGAGCGCGGGGCGGATCAGCGCCAGCGCGATGCCCACCAGCAGCACCTCGCCGGTCAGCAGCGCGGCGATCAGGCGCCAGCGCAGTTCGGATCGGTTGTCGAGCGTCTCGGCGACCTGCACGATCACGGGGGCGGCGATGCGCGGCAGCACGCGCTTCACCTCGGCGATGCGGATCGGCTGGTCGCGATAGGTGGAAAAGCGGAAGCGCGGCTGATCGGGGGTCAGTTCCGTGAGGCGCGGCGCGGGCAGATCGGCATAGCCGGTGAGCAATTCGGGGCCGACGGCGATGCGGTAATAGACATTGTCGCGCTCGCTGTTCTCCAGCATCCCGAAGGCGGCGGGGGGCAGATCGAGCGTTACCTCGCCACGTTCGACCTGCACCGTTTCGGCGATGGCGCCCAGCGCGCCGCCCAGCACGCGATCGTTGGTGCGCCGCACGACATCGGCGATCAGCGTGGTGCCGATGATCCCGAGCGCCACGGCGGCCGCCAGCAGCGGCCCGAGCATCGCGACGAGGAGGCGCGTCCTGAGCGCGATGGCGCGCCGGGGCGGCCCCACCACCTCAGCCGGCATCGAGCAGGTAACCGACGCCGCGCACGGTGCGGATCTCCGGCCCGTCGGGCGCGAGCTTGGCGCGCAGGCGGGTGACGTTCACCTCGATCGCATTGGGGCCGACCGGCTCGTCGAAGCCGAACACCTCGGACTGGAGCAGATCGCGCGGCACGATCTGCCCGGCGCGGGTGGCGAGCGCGTCCAGCACGGCGCGCTCGCGGCGGCGCAGGTCGATCGGGCGGCCCGCCACCTCGACCTGGCCGGTCGAGCGGTGGATGACGAGGCTGCCGACGCGCAGTTCCGGCACCGGATCGCCGCCGCGCCGCCGGCCGAGGGCGCGCACGCGGGCCTCCAGTTCCTCGGGATCGAACGGCTTGCGGAGATAATCGTCGGCGCCGAGATCGAGCCCGCGCACCCGATCGTCGAGCGCGTCGCGCGCCGTGAGCATCAGCACCGGCACCCGATCACCGCGCCGGCGCAGGCGTTCGAGCACGGTGAAGCCATCCACGTCGGGCAGGCCGACATCGAGGATGACGAGCGCATAGGGCTCCTCGGCGGTGATGTCGGCGACGTCGCCGCCGCGCGCGACATGATCCACCGCATGGCCGGCGTTGCGCAGCAAAGCGACGATGCTGCGCGCCAGCGGCGCGTCATCCTCGACGATCAGGATGCGCATGGCGGCCCTTTCGTGTGAAAGGTTGGTGACAGCTTGATCGGGTAGCTCACCCTCGATGCTTTAACCGAACGGAGAGTCGGAAAGCGAGGGGACCCTGATGAACCATCTATTTCGGTATATCTGCACCAGCCTGCTGATCGGCGCCGCGACGGCGGCGTCGGCGGCCGATCGCCCGGCGGGCTACCCCCGATCCTATGACGCGCTGATCGCCGATGCGCAGGCGGAGGGCGCGCTCAGCATCTATGCCAATGCCGATCAGGCCGAGCTGGCGCCGATCGTCGCCGCCTTCCGCACGGCCTATCCCGGCATCCGGGTCCAATATTCGGATATCGGCTCGACCGAAATGTTCCGCCGCTTCGTCGCGGAGACGAAGGCGGGCAAGCCCTCGGCCGATCTCGTCTGGTCCTCGGCGATGGACCTGCAGGTCAAGCTCATCAACGATGGCTATGCGCAGGCCTATGCCAGCCCGGAGAAGCCCGGCCTGCCTCCGCTCGCGGTGTGGAAGAACATGGGCTATGGCGTCACCGCCGAGCCGATCGCCTTCGCCTACAACCGCCGGCTGCTGCCGCCCGCCCAGGTGCCGCACAGCCATCAGGCGCTGGAGGAATATCTGCGGGCGCAGGGCAAGGCGCTGGCCGGGCGGGTCGTCACCTTCGATCCGGCGCGGTCGAACGTCGGCTATCTCTATCTGTCGCAGGATTATGCGATCACGCGCGACACCGCCTCGCTGGTGGAGGCGATCGCGGCGACCCGGCCGAAGCTGGCGCTGACCACCGAGCCGATGCTGCGCGCCATCGCCGAAGGCCAAGCGACGATCGCCTATAACGTCATCGGCTCCTATGCGTTGAAGCGGGCGGCGGCCGATCCGCGCCTCGGCGTGGTGTTTCCGCGCGATTATACTCTGGTCACGTCGCGCATCGCCTTCATCGCGCGCGACGCCCGCCACGCCGCGAGCGCCAAGCTGTTCCTCGATTTCCTGCTCTCGCGACGCGGCCAGGCGATGCTGGCGCGCCAGAGCCTGTGGCCGGTGCGGACCGACGTGCCCGCCAAGCGACTGCCCCCCGCCGTCGCGCGGCCGATCCGCGTCGGCCCGCAACTGCTCGTCAATCTCGATCGCATCACTCGCCAGCGTTTCCTGGCGCGGTGGAATCAGGCCCTAGCTCAAGGAGCGTCCCACCCGTGAAGTCCCTGTTGCGTATGCGTACCGGCTGTGCGCTGGCGGCGCTCGTATTCGCCACCCCAGCGCTCGCCCAGACCGCCACTCCGGCCGACCTCGCGGACCTCGTCCGCGCGCAGGCCGCCGAGATCGCGGCGCTGAAGGCGCGGCTCGACAAGCTCGAGGCGGGAACCACTTTGGCCGCCGCCCAGCCCGCCCCCGCGCCGATCGTGGTGGCGCAGGGCAACGGCCAGCCGCCGATCATCATCACCCCGCCCTATGCGCCGCAACTGGTTCCGCCCGGCCCGGCCGAGCGCAACGTGGCGCGGGTGCAGGAGGCGACCGACAATCTCGCCGGCCTCACCACCGAATGGGGCGCGGGCCTGCCCGTGTTCCACTCGGCCGACGGCGAATTCACCTACAAGCCGCGCGGCCGCATCATCACCGACGTAAGCGCCACGCGCGGCTCGCGCTATCGCGGCCGCAACCTGACCACCACGGGCATGCGCGCGCTGCGCTTCGGCCTGGAGGGCGGGGTCGGCACGCATTTCTTCTACCAGTTCGAGAGCGACTTTTCCGAGAATGAGGTGGACGTCGTCACCGCCTTCATGGGCTGGCGCAACACGATCGGGGCGATGGATTACGATGTCCGCATCGGCCACCTGTTCAACGACCGGAGCTTCGAGGGATCGACCGGATCGGATTCGACGCCCTTCCTCGAGCGCACCGTCGTCGCCACCGCGATCATCCCGCAGCGCGCCTTCTACGGCCTGGGCGTGATGCCGCGCCTGTTCTGGAAGAGCGGCCACGCCTCGCTGACGCTGACCGGCGACCGGATCGACGGCAATCAGGCTGTCAGCGACAGCCGCACCGTGCTGGGCCGCGCCCACTGGAACCCGATCAAGAACGACGACACCGTCCTCCACCTCGGCGCCTGGGGCTTCGACGAATCCCTGTCATCGGCGGCGCGGACGCTGACGCGCAGCACGGTGATCGGCGGACGCTTCAACGGCGCGCTGCGCGTGGCGACCGGGCCGATCCTCGGCGGCACCGGCACGACCGGCTATGGCGTCGAGATCGGCGGCTATCGCGGCCCGGTGTGGGTGATGGGCGAGGCCGGGCGCCGCAACGCGCGGCTCGACAACGGGCGGCCCGATTTCGTGACCCATGCGTGGAGCGTTTCGGGCGGCTGGTTCGTCACCGGCGATCTGCCGCCATATAACCCGCGCCTCGGCAGCTTCGGCCAGCCCAAGGTGCTGAAATCCATCTTCGAGGGCGGCCCCGGCGCGATCGAGCTGACCGCGCGCTACGAGCGGCTCGACCATGACGGTATCGCCACCGCCGGCGACGGCTGGGCGGGCACGATCGGTCTCAACTGGTATCTCAACAGCTTCATCCGCACCCAGTTCAACGTGATCCAGTGGAACACGGACGGCCGTACTGGAGACTATCTCGGCAAGGATGACGGCCAGACCGTCAGCGCGCGGGTCTCCGTCACCTTCTGATCGCCCGCACCCTTTTCCCACGCCCTCTTCCCAGGACGCACCCCATGAACCTCGCCCTGCTCGGCTTCCTGATGGTCGCCACCTTCATGACGCTCATCATGACCAAGCGGATGACGCCGCTGGTAGCGCTGATCATCATCCCCTCCCTGTTCGGCGTGATCGCGGGGCAGGCCGCCGGGCTCGGCGACATGATGATCGACGGCATCAAGAATCTCGCCCCGACCGGCGTGATGCTGCTGTTCGCCATCCTGTTCTTCTCGACGATGACGGATACCGGCCTGTTCGATCCGCTGGTCAACCGGCTGATCCGCATCGTGCATGGTGATCCGCTGCTGATCCTGCTCGGCACGGTGATCCTGTGCGCGCTCGTCAGCCTCGATGGCGATGGATCGACCACCTACATCATCACCATCGCGGCGCTGCTGCCGCTCTACAAACGGTTCGACATGAACCGGCTGTACCTCGTCTGCCTGCTGATGGTGACGAGCGGGGTGATGAACCTGACGCCCTGGGGCGGCCCGACGGCGCGCGCCGCGTCCGCGCTGAAGCTCGATCCCGCCACCCTGTTCCTGCCGCTGATCCCCGGCATGATCGCCGGGCTCCTCACCCTGCTGGGAATGGCCCTGTGGTTCGGCCGCAAGGAGCGGCTGCGCCTCGGCCACGTCCGCGCCAACGGGCCGACCGAATTCACCGGCATGGCGGTGTCGCAATATCCCGAGGCGCGGCGCCCGCACCTGATCTGGTTCAACGCCGCGCTCGTCATCGCCCTGCTGACGATGCTGGTGTGGGGTCCGCTGCCGCTGTCGATCGTGATGATGATCGCTTTCGCCATCGCGATGATCGCCAATTACCCCGACGTGCAATCGCAGAAGGAGCGCATCTCCGCCCATGCCGGCAACGTGCTGTCGGTCGTGTCGCTGATCTTCGCCGCCGGCATCTTCACCGGCATCCTCTCCGGCACGGGCATGGTCGAGGCGATGAGCAAGGAGGTGGTGGGCGTGATCCCGCCGGCCCTCGGCCCCTATATGGCGCCGATCACCGCGCTGCTGAGCCTGCCCTTCACCTTCTTCATCTCAAACGACGCTTTCTATTTCGGGATGCTGCCGATCCTGGCCGAAGCCGGCGCGCATTATGGCGTCGAGCCGATCGCCATCGCGCGCGCCTCGCTGATGGGCCAGCCGGTCCACCTGCTGAGCCCGCTGGTGCCCTCCACCTATCTGCTGGTGAGCCTGGCGGGGATCGATCTGGCCGATCACCAGCGGTTCACCCTGCTGCCGGCCGCGCTCGTCTGCCTCGTAATGACGATCGTCGGCATGATGGCGCTGGCGTTTCCCTTCGTCGGCTGAATGACGGAGCGACGGCCTCGGCGGATCGATGGCGACGCGGCGCGGGTGATCCTGCGCTTCGCCGCCGCGCTGGCGGTGGGGGCGATCGGCGGCCTGCTGTTCTGGTGGCTGCGCGCGCCTCTGCCGTGGGTGCTGGGGTCGATGGCGGCCTGCGCGGTCGGCAGCGTGGCACGGCTGCCCATCCAGGCGTCTTCAGCGACGCGGCGACCGATGGCGGCGGTGATCGGCGTGGTGCTGGGCAGCGCCTTCCACCCCGACCTACTGGTGCTGGCGCGCGCCTGGATCGTGCCGATCGCGATGCTGCCCTTCTTCCTGCTGAGCGCCGCTCTGCTCTGCGTCGCCTATTTCCGCCGGGTCGCGAAGTTCGATCCGGCGACCGCTTACTTTGCGGGGATGCCCGGCGGCATCGCGGAGATGGTGCTGATGGGCGCCGATCGCGGCGCCGACGAGCGCGCCATCGGCCTGATCCACGGCGCGCGCATCTTCCTCGTCGTGTTCATCCTGCCCTTCCTGATCCGCCTGTTCCACGCCCCCGCGCCGATCGGCAGCGGAACCGCGACGGTGATCGGCGCCGAGGCGGACTGGTCGCTGCTGCTGTGGGGCGGCGGTTGTATCGCCGTCGGCCTCGCCTTCGGCAAGCTGCTGCGCCTGCCGGCCTGGCACCTGATCGGCCCGCTGGCGGTGAGCGCGGTGCTGCATATAGCGGGCATCACCGATTTCCGCCTGCCCGGCTGGGCGGTCGCGGCGGCGCAGGTGGGGCTGGGCGCCACGATAGGCTGCCGCTTCGTCGGCCTGACCCTGCCGGCGCTGTTTCGCACCCTGATGCTGGCGGCGGGATCGACGGTAATCCTGCTCGCGCTGACCATCCTGTGGTCGCTCGTCGTCGGCCGGCTGAGCGGGATCGATCCGGCGCTGCTGATGCTGGCTTATTCGCCCGGCGGGCTGGCCGAAATGAGCATGGTGGCGCTATCGCTGGCGCTGGAGCCCGGCTTCGTCATCATTCATCACCTCACCCGCGTCGTGCTCGTCCTGATCGCGGCACCGCTAGGCTTCGCTCGTGGAAAGGCCCCGGATGCGACCCACCCCCTCTGATCCGCGCGATATGGCCATCGCCATCCTCTATCAGGCGCTGCCCCCGCCGGTGATCGACGGCCTCCGCAAGGACGCCAAGCCCGGCGGCTATTCCGACAGCGGCGCCGACATGGGCCATGCGCTGCGCGCCGCCGGCTGCACGATCGTCACCCCGGTCGCCGATCCCGACCCAACCCAGATATTCGACTGGGTCTTTCCCGACACGCCCGAGGGGATCGCGGCGGCGCTGGCGGCGGGGGCCGAATTGTTGTGGGCCAACACCGTGCTGTTCGCGGGCCATCCGATCGAGGCGGCGAGCCGGCGGGCGTGGATCGTGGGGCAGGATCCCGCCGCGACGCAGGCGATGGACGACAAGGCGGCGACCAACGCGCGGCTGAGCGAGGCCGGCCTGCCGGTGGCGACCTCGACCCTCGTGTCGCTCGCCACGCTCGACGGCGCCACGCTCCCGGTGCCGGCGGTGGTGAAGCCGGTACGCGGGCGCGGCAGCCAGGGCGTGTCGGTCGTGCGCGACCGGCCCGCGCTGGACGCGGCGGTGCGGGCGCTGATCGCCGGCGGCCGCTTCGGCGACACGGTGATGATCGAGCAATTTCTGCCCGGCACCGAAATCACCGTCACAATCATGCCGCCCGGCACCCGCGACGGCGACCACCGGCCATGGGCGCTGCCGCCCGTCCGCCGTTTCGACCAGATCGGCGATGTCGCCCCTTATAACGGCGACGTGCCGGTCAGCCGGAACAGCGTCGCGATGACGCCCGCCGAAATGGCCGATCCGGCGATCACGGCGGTGCTGGACGACTGCGTGACGGCCGCGACATTGCTGGCGATCCGCGCGCCGATCCGCATCGATTGCCGGCAGGACGAGGACGGCCGCTACGTTCTGTTCGACCTGAACGCCAAGCCCAACATCACCGGCGCCGGCCGGCCGGGCCGCGACGATCAGGACAGCCTTTCCACCCTGGCCGCGCAAGGCGCCGGCTGGACCTATGCCGATCTGCTGCGCGCGGCCCTGCGCGCGGCCTGGACGAAGATGGATATCCCCGCATGACCGACCTCTGGGCGCACATCGTCGCCGATTTCTCCAACATCGGATCGCCGGCGGCGCTGGCCGCCTTCGGGCAGGTCGTGCTGATCGACATCATGCTCGCGGCCGACAATGCCATCGTCGTCGGCGCGCTCGCCGCCGGCCTGCCGCCCGCGATGCGCCGCAGGGTGATCGTGATCGGCGTGGCCGCAGCACTCGTGCTGCGCGTGGTGTTCGCGCTGGTGGTGACGCAATTGCTCCAACTCGTCGGCCTCGTCTTCGCGGGCGGACTGCTGCTGCTGTGGGTGGCGTGGAAGATGTGGCGCGAGCTGCGCGAAGGTGGCGAGGCCGGCGACGCGCATGGCGAGGCCGCCGTGCCCGCCCCGCGCAGCTTCGCCAGCGCGGCCTGGGCCGTCGCCGTCGCCGACGTCAGCATGAGCCTCGACAATGTGCTGGCGGTGGCCGGCGCCGCGCGCGACCACCCCGGCATCCTCGCCATCGGCCTGATCCTGTCGGTCGCCCTGATGGGCATCGCCGCCAACGTGCTGGCCCGCGTGATCGAACGCTATCGCTGGCTGACCTATGTGGGCCTCGCCGTGATCCTCTACGTCGCCGGCCGGATGGTGTGGGAAGGGCTGGTCGATCCGGCGCGGGGATTGCTGACGCTGATGTGAGGCGAAGAGCCGCGCTACCCCAGCAGGTAGCGCGGCCCGGCATCGGCCGGGGCCGGGCGGCGCGCCGCCAATTTGTCGCGGGCGACGTCGGCGGCGATGCGGGCCAGCGCGGCGGGGCCGAAGCCGGTCATCGCGCCGAAGGTCGTGCCCTCGCGGCGGCGATCGAGGAACAGGCGGTGGTCGAGCTTGCGCTGGGTGTGGAGGCGGTGCGCGGCCAGCGCGCCGCGCGCCTCGCGGTCGAGGCCGGGCAGACGGGCGAGCGCCTCGTCCTCGGCGACCAAAGCGGCGAGATCGGCGGTGCCGTGGCGGCCGGAGAGCGAGCCCGCTCGTTCGATCGCGACATAGCCGCAACTGTGCGTCAGCAGGAAGCTGGCACCGGCCGCCAGCGCCCGGACGTAGAGGGCATAATCCTCCGCCAGCCGCAGCGTCTCGTCATAGGCGAGGCCCGCCTGCTCCAGAAAGGCGCGGCGCATCACCGGCTTGATGAAGCCCAGTTCGCCGCGCTGGACGGGGCCGGCCGGGATGTTGCGGCGGACGAAGCCCGCCAGATCGAGCACCTCGACCACGCCGCTGCCGCGCCGGACCCCGGCCGGATCGAAATCGCCCGCGACATCCTCGCGCACGAACACGATATCGTCGGCGATCAGATCCCAGCCGGCGATCGCCATCAGCCGATCGAACCGGCCGGGCAGGATGAAATCGTCGGCATCGAGGATGGCGAGATAGGGCGCGCGGCTTTCGGCGAAGGCGCGGTTGCGCGCCGCCGACGGCCCGCCGTTGACCGGCAGTTCGATCACGCGCAGCCGGCCGCTGCCGTCATCCACGAAGCGCGCGGCGGCGGGGGTTTCATCGATCGAGCCGTCGTCCACCACCAGCACCTCGGCCACGCGCCGCTCGGCCAGCGCGGAGGCGACGGCGCGGCCGATCGTGGCGGCGGCGTTCATGGCGGCGATCACGACGCACACGTCTTGAGGATGGTCGGTCATGGGGCGGCCTCCTTCGCCGCGTGAGTCTGCCCGCGCCCGGCGACGGGCGATACCGCAGGCCGCACCGGCCATCGCGCGGTAAAGCCGCTTCGTCGCAGCGCAGCACCGAATGATTGACAGTGAAACGATCTTTGCCGAGCGATGTTTCCGCACTGCAACAGGGATCACCGCCGCCGGTTTCAAGCGAACCGGGTAACAGACGGCGTTTGCAGAAAGGGCGTAGCGCCGTTGAAGGTGGCCTACTTCGTCCACGACCTGAACGATGCTGCGGTCGCCCGTCGGGTGGCGATGATGCAGGCAGGCGGGGCATTTCCGATCGTTTTGGGCTTTCGCCGCAGCGAAACCGTGCCCGCCACGATCGCCGGCGCCCCGGCGATCGACCTTGGCCGCACCGCCGATGCGCGGCTCGTCCAGCGCGCATGGGCGGTGGTGAAGAACCTGCTGCGACCGTGGCGGCTGCGCGCGATCGGCCGGGCGGCGGACGTGGTGATCGGCCGCAATCTGGAGGCGCTGGCGCTGGCCGCGACGGCGGCGGGTGGCACCCGGCCGCTGGTGTATGAATGTCTCGACATCCACCGCTCGCTGGTCGGCACCGGGCGGGCGGCGCGGCTGGTGCAGCGGGTGGAGGCGTGGCTGCTCGCGCGGATCGACCTGCTCCTGGTCAGCTCCCCCGCCTTCCATTCCGAATATTTCCGCGCGCGGCGCCACCTCGATACGCCGACGATGCTGCTGGAGAACAAGCTGCCGGCGTGGGACGCGGCCGAGGGCGACACCCCGCCCCCGCCCGTCCCCGCGCCGGCCGGCCCGCCGTGGCGGATCGGCTGGTTCGGGATGCTCCGCTGTCGCAAGACCCTGGCGATGCTGAAGGAGATCGTGCGCCGATCGGAGGGCGATATCGAGGTGCTGATCGCCGGCAAGCCGGCCTACACCGAGTTCGTCGATTTCGACGCCGAGGTGCGTGACACGCCGGGCCTGACCTACCACGGCCCCTACAAGCCGGAGGATCTGGACGACCTGTACGGCCGGACCCACTTCGCCTGGGCGATCGACTATTTCGAGGAAGGGCTCAACTCGCGCTGGCTGCTGCCCAACCGCATCTATGAGGCGACGGGCCATGGATCGGTGCCAATCGCGCTGGCCGGCGTGCAGACGGCGGCGTGGCTGAGCGCGCGCGAGATCGGCCTGATCGTGCAGAATCCGATCGAGGACGTGCTGCGGATCATCAAGCCGATGGAGCCGGCGCGCTACATGCGGCTGCATCAGGCGCTCGCCCGCGTGCCGATCGGCGACCTCACCATCTCGCGCGCCGAATGCGTCGAGCTGGTTCAGGCTTTAGGAGATGCCGGTGACCGCTGAGCCCCGACCCGGTGCGGAGTTGCCCGGCCACGACATGCTGATCGTGATCCCCTGCCTCAACGAGGCGGCGCACCTGCCCGACCTGCTCGATCGCCTGACCACCGACGCGCCCGCCGCTCGGATCGTGGTGGCGGATGGGGGCAGCACGGACGGCAGCGTCGCCATCGTCGAGGCGGTCGCGGCGGCGAACGCCAATGTGATCCTCCTGCCCAATCCGCGCCGCATCCAGAGCGCGGGGGTCAATCTGGCGGCGGCGCGGCATGGCCATGGCCGAGACTGGCTGGTGCGGATCGACGCGCATTGCGCCTATCCCGCCGGCTATGCGACCGGGCTGGTCGCCAGCGCCCGGCGGGAGGGCGCGGCATCGGTGGTGGTGCCGATGGTGGCCGAAGGCAAAGCCTGCTTCCAGATCGCGGCGGCGACGGCGCAGAATTCGGTGCTGGGCACCGGCGGATCGGCGCATCGCCATCTGGGCGAGGGCCAGTTCGTCGACCATGGCCATCATGCGCTGATGCGGCTCGACCTGTTCCTCGGCGTCGGCGGCTATCGCGAGACGCTGAGCCACAATGAGGATGCCGAACTGGACCTGCGGCTGGCCAAGGCCGGCGCACGCATCTGGCTGGAGCCGGCGCAGGCGATCACCTACTTTCCGCGCCGCACGCCGGCCGCGCTGTTCCGCCAATATCTCGGCTATGGCGCCGGGCGCGCGCGGACGATCGCGCTCCATCGCAGCCGGATGAAGCTGCGGCAGGGCCTGCCGCTCGCCCCGCCGCTGGCCGCCGGGCTGGCGCTGCTGTCGCCGTTGTGGGGACCGCTCTGCCTGCCGCTGCTGGCGTGGGCGCTGCTGTGTCTCGCGGCGGGCGCGGCGCTGGGGTTCAAGCAGCGCAGCGCCTGCGCCATGGCGTCGGGGGTCGCGGCCATGGTGATGCATATGGCGTGGGGTATCGGCTTCCTGCGCCAGCGGTTGTTCGGCCGCCCGCCGCCGGCGCAGATCGTGGCGCTGCAATTGCAATGACCGCCCCGCCCGCCAGCCGCTTCGCCTTTCTGGGCGCCACCGCGCACAGCGGCACGGTCGATCGCGTGCAGGTGGCGCGCGGGCTCGCCTGCATGTTGCTGGTGCTGTTCCACGTCATCGGCGGACGGCAGAGCGACGGGCTCGGCATCGGCGACGACGAACCCTTGCGGCTGCTGCTCGATTTCCTGCTGGCGATCCGCATGCCGATGTTCGCGGCGATCTCGGGTTATGTGTATGCGCTGAAACCGCTCGATCCGGCGCGGCCGGGTGTGTTCCTGCGCGGCAAGGCGCGGCGGCTGGCGCTGCCGCTGCTGAGCGCCACCACCCTTTTCTACCTCGCCACGCTCGCGCGCCAGCCGGTGCCGGCGGGCGCGGCGGTGGTGGGCCTGCTCCACGCCTATGTCTTCAGCTACGCGATTTACTGGTTCCTCCAGGCGATGCTGCTGATCTTCCTGATCCTGCCGCTGCTGGAACGGCGCGTGCTGCACAGCCCGTGGGGGATCGGCGCGGCGATCGCCATCGCCTTCCTGCTGACGGTGCCGGCCGAGCCGATCGATTTCCTCTCGATCAACGGCGCTTTCTTCCTCGCGCCCTATTTCTTTGTCGGCATCGCCGCGCGGCGCTTCATCACGCTCACCCCCGCGATCGTGCGGCTGGCGCTGGCGGTGCTGGTGGTCGCGCTCGGTGTCCACCTCGCCCATGTGCTGACTTTGCCGGCGGGGTTGCGCGGCGGGCGGGGGACGGCGGTGGCGCTGGTGATCGGCGCGATCGTACCGGTGCTGACGATCGCCTACGCCCCGCGCATCCGCTGGATCGCGAAAGTGGGCGCGGCCTCCTTCGCGATCTTCCTGTTCCACATCTTCTTCGTGGTGCCGGTGCGCGCGGTCTTGCTGAAAGTCGGCGTGGAGGATGTGGCGACCCACATCCTGATCGGCATGGCCGCGGGGCTGATCGGCCCGATGGTGCTGGAACGATTGCTGCTGCTGACACCGCCCATCCGGCGGCTGTTCCTGGGGTTACGCTGATGCGGTCAGATCAGCCGCAGGGCGAATCGCGCGAACGCCCAGATCGCGCCCAGCACGATGCCCCACGCCGCCAGCGCCAGCACGACGGCCAGTCCGACGCGCACGATCGGCAGCGCCTTCACCTTGGTGGGCCGGGTCAGCGAGATCAGGTCCACCGCGCCGCGCTTGAGCAGCGAGCCCACCTTCAGGGCCGGCGAGCCCACCGGGCGCACCGAGACGTAGGAGGTATGTGGTTCGGCGTGCGCGCTGTTGTTCATGGGCTCCGGCTTCTGCTCGGGAATCATCGTCCATCTCTCCAGAGCCGGTTAGCCCGACAGGTTTAACAAACCGTCAATCCACCCCGTTAGGTCCGGGGCAGGAAACGGCACGCGACAACGAGACGAAGCGGGGAATGCACGCGAACGCGCCTATGCCACGGATCATCGAAAAACTCCATGCTCTGCTCCGCGATGCCGCGACGGAATCCGCGCGCGCCGCCAAGGAGACGCACGAGCTTCACCGGGCCAAGGGATTGCTGACGACGGGCTATCCGGCCGAGCAGTTGAGCGACGTCGTGTGGACCACCACCCTGGGCGCGCTCAACCGTTTCCGCGCGATCCTGCTGGCCGAGGAAACGGCCGGCGGCGCCGAGCGCAACCACCTGGTCGCGGTCGCGCAGGAGGCGGTTTCGCACCACCTCGACGACGAGGAGGTGATGGTGCTGCGCGCGCTGGTGGGCGTGCTGCCCAACCCGCCCCGGCTCGACACGTTCGACGACATGCGGGTGCGCTTCCGCTCGATCGTCGAGAGTTTGCGCTGACATTCAACGGCTTGCGGTCATTCCGCGCCGCAACAGAGGATCACGACAAGGCCAAGTAAAAATGGCGGTTGACGGCCGCGCCGGATAATGTTTCATTTTGTTGCGAAGCGGCATCGAATCCCTTGAGAGGCATTTGATCCGGGGCGATGGGGGCATCGTCCGCGCGACCGGCCCGTTGGTCGATGCGCCGGCAAGACGAGCAAATGGGGGCGAAGAGATTTCACACCGCGCGATTGCGCGCGGCGGTCGATCTTGTGTCGCGCAGGTCTTGGCAGCGCGTTTGGACAGGGAGATGCAGCGATGAAAATCCTCGTCACCGGGAATATGGGCTATGTCGGGCCGGCGGTGGTGAAGCGCCTGCGCGAGAGCTTTCCACGGGCGATCCTCCACGGCTTCGACAATGCCTATTTCGCCCATTGCCTGACGGGCGCGGGCCAGCTTCCCGAGCGGTTGCTCGACCGGCAGGATTTCGGCGACGTGCGCGCGCTGGAGGCCGGCGACCTCGGCGGCTACGACGCGGTGGTCCATCTCGCCGCCGTCTCGAACGATCCGATGGGCAGCCGATTCGCGGGCGTCACCCGCGCGATCAATCAGGATGCGTCGATCGCGATCGCCAAAGCGGCGGCCGCCGCCGGGGTCGCCAATTTCGTGTTCGCCTCGAGCTGCTCCGTCTATGGCGTGGCCGAGGGCGGGCCGCGCCGCGAGGGCGATCCGCTCAACCCGATGACCGATTATGCCGCCTCCAAGATCGGCACCGAACGCGAGCTGGCGGGGATCGAGGGCGACATGGTCGTCACCTGCCTGCGCTTCGCCACCGCCTGCGGCATGTCCGATCGGTTGCGGCTCGATCTGGTGCTCAACGATTTCGTCGCCTGCGCGCTCTCGCAGGGCGAGATCAGCGTGCTGAGCGACGGCACGCCGTGGCGCCCGCTGATCGACACCGCCGACATGGCGCGCGCGATCGAATGGGGCGTGACGCGGCGGGCGGGCAATGGTGGCCGGAACCTGGTCGTCAATGCCGGGGCCAACAGCGCGAACTATCAGGTGCGCGATCTGGCCGCCGCCGTCGCCGAGGCGGTGCCCGGCACGCGGGTGAGCATCAATACCGACGCGCCGGCCGACAGCCGATCCTATCAGGTCGATTTCAGCCGCTTCGCCGAACTGGCCCCCGCCCATCTGCCGCAGGTCACCCTCGCCCAATCGATCCGCCAACTGGTCGAGGGGCTGCGCGGCATGGGCTTCGCCGATGCGGATTTCCGCAATTCGCCGCTGATCCGCCTGCGCGTGCTGACCGACCATATCGCGCGCGGGCGACTATCGACCAGCCTGCACTGGCACGACCCGTCCGATCTGGGAGCCGTGGCCGCCTGAGGGGGGAGACGCCGATGCGCAAGGTGGCATTGCTGGCGGGCGGCTTCGGCACCCGGCTGAGCGAGGAAACGACGGTGCGGCCCAAGCCCATGGTCGAGATCGGCGGGCGGCCGATCATGTGGCACATCATGAAGATGTACGCCCATTATGGCGTGCGCGAGTTCGTGGTGCTGGGCGGCTACAAGGTGGATTTCATCCGCGATTATTTCCTGTCCTACCGCTCGCGCGGGTGCGACTTCACGATCGACCTGAAATCGGGCGACACCGAATGGCTGGAGGCCGCCGCCGAGGACTGGAAGGTCACCGTCGTCGACACCGGCTATGATTCGATGACCGGCGGCCGGCTCCGGCGCGCACGGCACCATCTGGAGGGCGGGCGGTTCGGCCTCACCTATGGCGACGGCGTCTCGAACGTCGATATCCCCGCGCTGATCGCGACGCACGAAACGGCCGACGCCTGGTGCACCCTCACCGCCGTCACCCAGCCCGGCCGCTACGGCGCGCTGCGGCTGAGCGACGACCGGCGTCAGGTGCTGGGCTTTCGCGAGAAGGGTGCGGCGGACGGCGGCCTCATCAACGGCGGCTTCTTCGTCTGCGAGCCCGAGATGCTCGACCTGATCGACGACGACCAGACCACCTTGGAGGCCGAGCCGATGGACCGGCTGATCGCGCGCGGCAAGCTCGCGAGCTATCACCACGACGGTTACTGGCAGAGCATGGATTCCCTGCGCGACAAGCATCTGCTCGAGGAACAATGGATCAAGGGCGCGCCCTGGAAGGTGTGGGCATGATCCTCGTCGATACCGCCCTCGCCCGCCGCCAGAGTGAGGGTCGGCCGATCCGGGTGGCGGTCGTGGGCGCCGGCTTTCAGGGCGCCGCGATCGTCCGCCAGATCATGACCGCGACACCGGGCATGACGGTCGTGGCCGTCGCCAACCGCAACCTCGCCCCCGCCCGCGCCGCCTATACCGACATCGGCATCGATCCGCTGGTGACCGAGGGCCATCACGCGATCGAGCGCGCCATCGCCGCCGGCCAGCCGGTCGCGACCGAAGACGCCTTGGGCGTGGCGCTGGCGGACGGCATCGACGTGCTGGTCGAGGTGACCGGATCGGTCGAATATGGCGCCAACATCGTCCTCGCCGCGATCGATGCCGGCAAGCATGTGGTGCAGATGAACGCCGAGCTGGACGGCACGATCGGCCCGATCCTGAAGGCGCGCGCCGATGCCGCCGGCGTGATCTACAGCTTTTCGGACGGCGACCAGCCGGGCGTGCAGATGAACCTCGTGCGCTTCGTGCGCGGGCTGGGCGTGACGCCAGTGCTGTGCGGCAACATCAAGGGGCTGCACGATCCCTATCGCGACCCGACCACCCAGCGCGCCTTCGCCGAGAAATGGGGGCAGAAGCCGGCGATGGTCGCCTCCTTCGCGGACGGCACCAAGATCAGCTACGAACAGGCGATCGTCGCCAACGGCACCGGCTTCACCGTCGCGCGGCGGGGCATGCTGGGGCCGGATTTCTCGGGCGGCGACCCGACCGCGCCCTTGGTGCCCCTCGAAGATACCGTCCCCGCCTTCCGCGAGGCGCTCGATCGCCATCTCGGCGGCGGCGGGCCGGGGCTGGTGGATTACGTCGTCGGCGCGCGGCCCGGCCCCGGCGTGTTCGTGCTGGGCACGCACGACGACCCTCGCCAGCAGCATTTCCTCAATCTCTACAAGCTCGGCACCGGGCCTTATTATTGCTTCTCGACGCCCTATCACCTCTGCCATTTCGAGGTGCCGACCTCGATCGCGCGGGCGGCCTTGTTCGGCGACGCGGTGCTGGCGCCGCTCGGCGCGCCGAAGGTGGGCGTGATCGCGCTCGCCAAGAAGGATCTCGTGCCCGGCGACATCATCAGCGAGTTCGGCGGCTACGAAGCCTATGGCGTCGCCGAGCAGAGCGAGATCATCGCCGCCTCGGGCCTCCTCCCGCTCGGCCTCGCGCTCGGCTGCACGCTCGTCCGGCCGGTCGCGAAAGACAGCGCGCTCACCTTCGCCGACGTCTCCATCCCCTCCGGGCGCACCATCGACCGGCTTTATGCCGAGCAGGATGCCTTGTTCGCCCGCAGCCTGAAGGCCGCCTGATGATCTTCCACCAGACGACGTTGAAGGATGCCTGGCTGATCGACGTGGAGGCGCGCGGCGACGCGCGCGGCATGTTCGGCCGCACCTTCTGCGAGACCGAATTCGCCGCCCACGGCCTCGCCACCCGCTACGTCCAGCAGAATATGTCGGTCTCGGCCGAGGCGGGCACGATCCGGGGCATGCACTTCCAGCGCGCGCCCTTTACCGAGGCGAAGCTGGTGCGCTGCGTGCGCGGCGCGATCCTCGACGTGATCGTCGATCTGCGCGGCAATTCGCCGACCTATCTGAAGCATGAGGGGTTCGAGCTGTCGGCCGAGAACCGCCGCCAGCTCTATGTGCCGCCGGGCTTCGGCCACAGTTTCCAGACGTTGGTGGACGATATCGAGGTCAGCTACCTCGTCTCCGCCCCCTATACGCCCGATGCCGAGGGCGGGGTGCGCTACAGCGATCCCCTGCTGGCGATCCGATGGCCGCTGCCGGTCTCGACCATATCCGACAAGGACGCCAACTGGCCGCTGATCGACCCCGAGGCGGCGCCCTATTTCTGACGCGCGCGCCTCACGCCGCGTTCTGCGCGAAAGCCTGTCCTTCCTCGACGGACAGGATGCGCATGCCCGTTCGATCGAACGACGCGCCCGCCTGCTCCACCGCCGGCTCGAAGCTCAACCCCGCGAGGGTCGCGCGGGCGACGATGCCGGCCTTGCGGAACTCGCCCCTGCGCGCCAGCCCCAGCGCCGTCCGCACCTTTTCCCACACCAGCCGCATCGTCGACCGGCGCGAATAATAGGTGCGGAAGGTGTAGATCTGGTTGCGGATATAATGGTGATGATAGCCGATCCGCGCCGGATTGGTCTCGGTACGGATATCCAGCCGCCCATCGAGTTGGCGGACATGGGTGACGGCGCTGCGGCCGACGATATAGCCGGGCTGCTGGCGGGTCACCCGCACGGTGAATTCGGTATCCTCGCCCCAGATGAACATGTCGGCGATCGGCAGGCCGAAGCGATCGAGCGTGGCGCGCGGCAACAGGATCGACACGAAGGTCGCCCGCTGCACCGCGACCAGCCCCTCGCCCAGCAACGCCGGCCAATCGGCATAGGACAGAGCGTTGCGCGCGCGATCGATATCCGGCGTGTTGGTCACGATCCCCTTGGGCGAGCGCGCGACCGAGAGCAGGAAGGGCGGATCGATCGCCCGCTCGGCCAGCGACGCCCGCGCCTCGACCAGTTTCTCCAGCGCGTCGGGCTCGGGGATGACGTCGTCGTCCATCACCCACAGGAAATCAGCGCCGCTCAGATGCCCCAGCCGCATCCCGCGGTTGAAGCCGCCCGCCGCGCCGATGTTGACGGGCAGGCGATGCACCTCGACCCGGCCGGCCCAGCGATCCTCCAGCATCTCGAACGTGCCGTCGGTGCTGGCATTGTCGACCACCAGCACGCGCGTACAGGCCCGCGTCTGCGCCAGAATCGCGGCGAGACACTCCTCCAGAAGATCCTTCCGGTTGAAGGTCAGCACGACGGCGCAGATGTTTGGCATGATTCCCCCGAATCTCAGTCGGATCATCAAATGTTTCTGAAACATATCATAACATGTACGAATGTAAAGAAGGTCTGTTATGGCTACTGAATGACGAACTTGGCGACGAGCGGTTCCTTTTTGGCATGAACACACTCGATACAGTCGTGATCGGGGCGGGCGTTGTTGGCCTCGCCGTGGCGCGAACACTTGCGCGTCACGGGCAGGAAACAATCCTGTGCGATGCCGAGGCCGCGTTCGGCACCGGGACCAGCGCGCGCAACAGCGAGGTGATCCATGCCGGCATCTATTATCCGCGCGGCTCGCTGAAGGCGGCGCTGTGCACGCGGGGGCGGGCGATGCTCTATGCCTATTGCGCCGCGCACGGCGTGCCGCACCGCCGGCTCGGCAAGCTGATCTTCGCCGCCGATGCGCTCCAGATCGCGGCGCTCGATGCGATCCTCGATGCCGCGCACGCCGCCGGGGTCGATGATCTCCACCGCCTCGACGCCGCCGAGGCCCGACGCCTCGAACCCGCGCTTGCCTGCCACGAGGCTTTGCTCTCACCCTCGACCGGCATCGTCGACAGCCATGCGCTGATGACCAGCCTGCTGGGCGAGGCCGAGGATCGCGGCGCGACGCTCGCCACCCACGCCCGCGTCACCCGCCTGACGCGCCAGCCCGGCGGCTGGGGGGTGCATATCGACGACGAGGCGGCGCCCACGCTGGTCGCCCGGCAGGTGGTCAACGCCGCCGGCCTCACCGCGCACCTGCTGGCACACCAGACCGAGGGGCTGGAGGCCGGGGACATCCCGGACATCCGCTACGCGCGCGGCGTCTATTTCACTTATGCCGGCCGGGCGCCCTTCACCCGGCTGATCTATCCCGTGCCGGTGCCGGGCGGGCTCGGCACGCACCTGACGCTCGACATGGGCGGCATGGCGCGCTTCGGGCCGGACGTGGAGTGGATCGACGGGATCGATTATACCGTCGATCCCGGCCGCAAGGCGGGCTTCCTCGCCGCCGCCCGGCTGATCTGGCCCGAGATCGATCCCGATCGCCTGACCCCCGGCTATGCCGGCATCCGCCCCAAGATCGGCGGGCCGGGCAGCCCGGCGGCCGATTTCCGCGTCGACGGGCCGGAGGCGCACGGCCTGCCCGGCCTCGTCAATCTCTTCGGCATCGAATCGCCCGGACTTACTTCGTCACTTGCGATTGCCGATCTGGTCGCGGAAAAGCTCGGCTTTCCGCCGGAGATGGCCTGACATGGACATCGTGACGGACCCGCGCCGCGACCCGCCCCTGATCCCCGGCCCGGTCCTCGCCGGCCACCGGGCGGACGATCTCACCCGCCGCCTGCCCTGCGTCACCGTCGCCGTCGCCGCCTACAATGCCGCCGCGTTTCTGGAGGCGGCCGTGCGATCGGCGCTCGATCAGCGCGGCGTGCATGTCGAGGTGGTGATCGTCGACGACGTGTCGAGCGACGACACGCCCGCCATCGCCGCGCGGCTGGCGGCCGAAGACCCGCGCGTCCGGGTCGAGCGGATGGCGGCCAATGGCGGGCCGGCCGGCGCGCGCAACCGGGCGATCGAGCTGGCGCGGGGCCGCTGGCTGGCGATCCTCGACAGCGACGATCTGATGCATCCCGACCGGCTCTACGACCTGCTGACCGAGGGCGAGACGAGCGGCGCCGACCTGATCGCCGACGATCTGATGCTGTTCGACGAGGCCGGGGTCGCGCCGCCCACCCGCTTCCTCGACGCGGCGCGCGCCACCGCCCCCGGCTGGATCGACCTGCCCGCCTATCTGCGCGAGACGGTGATGTACGGGCGGCGGCCCAATCTCGGGTTCCTCAAACCCGTCATCCGCATGGATCGCCTGCGCCAGCATGGCCTTCGCTATGACGAGAGCCTGCGCATCGCCGAGGATGACGATCTGATCGTGCGGCTGCTGGCGGCGGGGGCGCGCTATCGCCTGTTGCCGCGCCTCGGCTATTTCTACCGCAAGCACGGCACGTCGATCTCGCACCGCCTTTCGCTGCGCAACGCCGAGGCAATGGTGGCGGCGGGCGAAGGGCTGGACCGGCTGCTGGCCGGCGCCTCGCCCGATGCGCGCCACGCCCTCGCCGCGCGCAACCGCGCCTTGCGCGCCACGCGCGACTTCACCCGCGCGATCGATCTGCTGAAGGAGCGCCGCCCGCTCGCCGCCATGTCGCACTGCCTGTCGCGGCCCGGCCTTTTGCCCCTGTTCCGCATGCCGATCGGGGCGAAACTGAAACGGCTGCTGCCCCGCCGGCAGGCCCGCTTGATCCCGCCCGATCCGAAAGGCGTCTGCTTCATCAGCCGCCAGCGGCTGACCGGCGCCACCAACGGCAGTTCGGCCTATCTGCTCGATCTGGCCAGAAGCGTCCGCGCGGCGGGGCTGGTGCCGCATCTCGTCCAGCCCTCCCCCACCCTGTTCGGGCGGATGCCGGTGATGCGGATGCAGCCCGAGATGGCGGTGTTCGCCTCGCACAGCATAAGGGGCGCGATCCGCATCGGCGACCGGTGGGTTGCGCGCGATCCGGCGATATGGCTGGCGGCCGCGCGTGGCATCGTCGCCCGCTTCGCCCGCCGCTTCGGCCTCAAGGGCGGCTGGACCGAGGATCGCAAGGCGCCTTATGCGGTGACGACGCCGTGGCTGCCCGCCGACCGGCTGTTCGTCGCCGAACAGGCCCGCCCCCGCGCCGCCGTCGCCATCGCCGATTACGCCTTCCAGTCCTCCGCCTTCCCCTATCTGCTGCGCCCCGGCACGCCGACGGCGATCGTGATGCACGACCTGTTCCACGCCCGCAGCGCCGGCTTCGCCGCCACCGGCACCGCCGACAGCGTGGCGCTGGTCTCGAAGGAGGAGGAGATCGCCCTGCTGGCCAGGGCGGACGCGGTGATCGCCATCCAGGCCGAGGAAGCCCGCTTCGTCGATCGCGACGTGCGCGACGGCGCCGCATTGCTGGTGCCGATGGCGGCCGAACCGGTCGTCGCCCCGCAGCCCGGCGCCGCGCGCAAACTCCTGTTCGTCGGCAGCAACACCGCCCCGAACATCCACGGCCTGCGCTGGCTGTTCGACGAGGTTTGGCCCGCCGTCCGCGCCGCCGTGCCCGATGCCACGCTCGACATCTGCGGCACCGTCGCCTGGGCCTTCCCCGAAGGCGGCCCCGCCGGCACGCGGTTCCTCGGCCTCGTCGACGATCTCGCCGCCGCTTATGCCGGGGCCGGCGTGGTGGTCTCGCCGCTGCGGCAGGGATCGGGCCTCAAGATCAAGCTGATCGAGGCGCTGGCCCACGGCAAGGCGGTGGTCGCCACCAGCGTCACCCTGCAAGGCGTGGAGGATGTGCTGGCCGGCTCCGTCGCCCACGCCGACGCGCCCGACACCTTCGCCGCCGCGATCACCGCCCTCGCCACCGACGACGCCGCCCGCACGACCCTCGCCGCACGGGGATGGGATGCGGCCCGCGCCCATTTCAGCGCGGAGACCGCGCATCGGGCGTGGCGGGACTGGCTGAAGGCGGTTAGCCCGGCGGCGTCCTGAAGCGCCACGCGCGGATGTGATCGATCTCCATCCGGGCGGGCATCACCGTCGTCGCGTCCGGGTCGCCCGGCCAATGGCCACCGATCGCAAGGTTGGCGAGCAGGTACATGGGTTTCGCCGCATCCTTGCTCGTCGGGATCGAGGCGGTCTTCCGGCCGTCGATATAATAATCGAGGGTCTCGGGCGTCCACAGCACGCCATAATCGTGGAATTGCGCCGCGGAGCCGTCCATCGCGACCTTGCGGGTGATCGCCTTTTGCAGCCTGGAATGGAGGCTCTGGAAGGCGGTGGTCGGCTTGTCGCCATGCGCCTCGATCACGTCGATCTCGGGCGGCCAGCCGCCGCCGGCGGGGAGCAGCCAGAAGGCGGGCCACACCCCCTTCCCCATCGTCCAGCGCGCGCGCATCTCGAAATAGCCATAGGCCTGCGAGAAGCTGCCGGCGGTGGTGATGAGGCCGGATGAGTAGCGCACGTCCTTCAGCGCGCTTTGCTGGATCTTGGCCGGCTGCTTGGCGAGCGCGGCCTGCACCCGGGCCTGCACCGGCGCCGGCAGCGGCCTGGCGGTGATCGTCAGGATGCCGCGCCGGATCGTGAAGGGATCGATGCCCGCGCCCAGAAACGCCTTGTCGAAATAGAGCTGCCTCTCGCGATTGCCGTAGAGGCTCCGCTTGGCGACATTCTCGCTGCGCTGGCCGGTGCCGCCGAAATTGGTCGTCCAGCGCGCCGGATCGAGCCGGGGGCTGTCGAAATTCTCGGTGAAGCTGGGCTCCAGCGCCAGCCCGGCCGGCGGATCGGCCCGCAGCGGCATCGCGCAGGCGAGCAGCGCCGTGGCGCAAAGGCCGGCGGGGGTCGCGAATCGCATGTTGGTCTCCGTCTTCCGCTCCTCGCCTCGAGAGAGCCGTGAACGACGGGTCGCGGTGCAGAGCGCTTGGACGGGCAGGCGGTTCCGCCGCCCGCAACCGAAAAGCAATTTGCAATCGATTCGCACGTGAAACGTGCCGTACGTACGACGGGCCGATAAAGAATGGCGGTTAACCGGCGTTTGTTCATTGACGGGAAATATTCCGCACTGCAATATCAGCCTTGCCTTGAGAGATGCTTAGACGACTTGCGGGCCCCGCCTTTCCAGGGGTCGAAGGAGAACGGCATATGCGCCCAGCGGTGCATCTGGCTTTGAAGCCCAGTAACGACCTCGAACTCGCCTCGGCGGGTTCCCTGCCGGCCGGGCTGCGCGCTCGCGACCTCGACGTCGGGCGTCTGCCGCGACGGCTGGCCGGTCTCACCCCCCATCTCGCGCGCCATGCCCGGATCACCACCGAGCTGGCGACGCTCACCGCCGTGCTGATGCTCGGCGGGTGGCTTTTCCCCTCGTGGTTGCAGGCGCGACCCGAGAGTTTCCTGTGGGCGACGGTGCTGTGGCTCGTCATCTACGCGGCGCTCTCCGTGGTCGGCCGGGGCGAGATTCTCGATCGCGAATCGAGCCGCATCGCCCAGCGGGTCGGCTATTGGCTGCAAGCCTCGGTCGTGCTGGTCATGCTGGCCTTCCTCGCCAAGGACAGCGTCGATCTGGCCCGCGCGTGGATCCTCGCGTCGATCGTCACCGGCGGGGTCACGATCGCGGTTTTGACGCTGCTTTCCAATCGCTTGTCGACTTCGCTGCACCGCAACGGATCGCTCGGCGACCGGCTCGCCATCTACGGCACCGACGGGCGGATCGAGCATCTGATCCACATCCTGCGCGAGAAGGCCAAGAGCTATCAGATCGACAGCGTGTTCGACGAGGAGCGCGAGGAATGTTCGGGCCATGTCGGCGGCTTCGAGATTTCGCGCGGGCTCGACCGGCTGATCGCCCGCGCCAAGGCCGGCCATGTCGACGCGATCCTGCTCAACATCCCCTGGTCCGAACAGGGCCGCATCCAGGATGTCGTGGCACGGCTGGAGGAGGTGAACGTCGACGTTCTGCTCACGCCCTCCGAATTGCAATTCGCCGGACGCGGGCTCCAGATCGCGCGCTGCGGCCCGCTCTCGACGATCGCGCTCTACCAGCGGCCGATGCAGGGCATCGGCGCGGTGCTGAAGATCGTGATGGACCGGGCGGCGGCGCTGTGCGCGCTGATCTTCTTCGCGCCGCTGATGTTCCTCGTCGCCGCCGCGATCAAGTTCGACTCGCCCGGCCCGGTGTTCTTCAAGCAGCGCCGGCGCGGCATGAACAACGTGCCGTTCGACGTGTATAAATTCCGCAGCATGCACCATGCGGCGGCCGACCAGAATGCCGACAAATTGGTGGTGCGCGGCGATGCGCGGGTCACGCGGCTTGGCGCCTTCCTGCGCGCCTCCAGCCTCGACGAACTGCCCCAGCTCATCAACATCCTGAAGGGCGAGATGTCGCTCGTCGGCCCGCGCCCGCATGCCTACGGCGCCAAGGCCGCCGATCGCCTCTACGAAGAGGTCGTCGGCCGCTATCCGGCGCGCCATCGCGTGCTGCCGGGGCTCACCGGGCTGGCGCAGGTGCGCGGTTTCCGGGGCAACACGCTGCACGAATCGGACATTACCAACCGCATCGACAGCGATCTGGAATATATCGAACGCTGGTCGCTCTCGCTGGATATCGTAATCCTCGTGCGGACGGCGATCACGCTCTTCTTCCAGAAGCAGGCCTATTGAGGCGTCCGATCCGGGGGGATCGGGCGGAATGAACGGGGTGGGCACAATCCGCCGGGCGCCGAACCGCCCGGCCGCGAGAGGAGCCACTGAATGACGATAAAGCCGCGGACCGAGCCCAGGGCACCCCGCGCCCGGCGCCTGATCGCCGGCCTCGCGATCGGCCTCGCCGGGCTCGGCATGGTCGGCAGCGCGGGCGCGGCCGATGTGCCGCCGCCCACGGCCAAGCCCACCGTGGATGCCGCGACCGCGCCCGATTACATGCTGGGCACCGGCGACAAGGTCCGCATCTCCGTCTTCGGCGAGGACCGGCTGACCGGCGAATATGTCGTGACGGGCGGCGGCAACATCAGCTTCCCGTTGATCGGCAACGTGCCCGCCAAGGGCATCTCGCTCGAGACATTGCAGGACACGATCCAGTCGCGGCTGGCGGCGGGCTATGTGCGCGATCCCAAGGTGAGCGCCGAAGTGCTCAACTATCGCCCCTTCTACATCTTCGGCGAGATCACCAAGCCCGGCGAATATCCCTATACGATCGGGCTGACGGTGCAGCAGGCGGTCGCGATGGCGGGCGGCTTCAGCTATCGCGCCAACACCGAACGGGTCTTCATCAAGCAGGCGATGGAGACGATCGAGAAGCCCGTGCGCATCAAGAAGACCGATCCCGTCGGCGTGAACCCCGGCGACACGATCCGCATCGGCGAGCGCTTCTTTTGATCGCAGGCGGCCTCCGCCGCCGCCCGCCGGGCGCCGCCCCCCGCCCTGCCCCCGCCCCGCGCGGCGCGGCCCCGCGCGATGTGGCGCGGGGCCTGGCCCCCGGCCGGCGCGGCGAGGGCCGGCGCGACGATCTGTGGTTCGACACCTTCTGGGCATTCGGCACGATCGGCTCGCTGCTGTTCGTCACCCAGCTGACCGCGCTGGTGCCGGTGATCGTCACCGGGCTGCTCGTCCTCTATTTCCTGTGGCGGCGCGATCGCGTGCCGGCGATGCTGGCGGCCTCCTCGCTGATGCTGGCGCTGGCGCTGTTCGCGGTGATGTCGCGCTTCTGGTCGATCGATCCGGGGGCGACGACCTATTATGGCATCCAGTTTCTCATCACGGTGATGGCCGGCTGCGCGATCGGCGCGGGGCTCGATCGCGAGCGGGCCTTGCGCGGCGTGTTCCTCGCCTTCGCCGCCTTCGCCGGCGCCGGGCTGGTGTTCGGCCGCTTCGTGCGCTGGGGCGGGGGTGCGGCGGGCAGCAGCGCCTTCGCCGGGCTGGCGCAGGCCAAGAATACCGCCGGCGACACGGCGGCGGTGGGCGCGCTTTTTTCGGTGGCGATGATCGTGCTGGCGTGGCGCAATCGCAACCTGCCCTACGGCCTGCTCGCCTTCTTCGTGCTGCCGCTGCAACTCTTCACCCTGGTCGTCGCGCGATCGGGCGGGGCGTTGCTGGGCGCGGCGATCGCGCTGCCGCTGTTCGTGGTGTGGGCGGGATCGATGCTGCTGCCGGCCGCCGCGCGCGTATCGGTCGCGGTGCTGTCGCTGCTGGCGGCGGCGAGCGCGGTGGCGACCAGCGGTCTGTGGCTGCGGCCGCTGCTGGATGCGGTGATGAAGGGGCTGGGCAAGGATTCGACGCTCACCGGCCGCACCTATCTGTGGGATCGCGCGACCAAGCTGATCGACGACCGGCCGTTGCTGGGGCGCGGCTTCGCGGCCTTCTGGCGGCACGGCAATCTCGATGCGGAGGGGCTGTGGCGCAAGGCCGCGATCCAGTCCCGTGCAGGCTTCAACTTCCACAACACGCCGACCGAACTGCTCGTCCATCTGGGCTATGTCGGGCTGACGCTGGCAGCGATCACGCTGGCCGTGTACGGGCTTTCGCTGCTGGTGCGGACGATGCTGCGGCCCGATCTGCCGCGCGTCTGCTGGTGCGCGCTGCTGGTCTATGAGGTCGGCCGCATGCCGTTCGAATCGCTCGGCTCCGGCCCCTTCCATTACACGACCGCGCTGATCGCGGCCTGCTTCACGCTGGGCGCGGCGGGCATGTCGGGCTTTCGCGAGCGGATGGCGGTGCGGCGCGCTTCCGTGGTGCCGAGTTGGCGGCGGCGCTATTATGGGCGGTCGGTGGTGCAGTACCCGAGCTAGGCCCCGCCACGCATCCAATCCGTTCGTGCCGGGCGAAGTCGAAGCACAAGAGGCTGGGCGCAGCGCGTGGGGCACGCCCTTCGACCATGCTCAGGGCGAACGGGGTGTCAGCTTTCGTCTGTCGCGAGCCTGGGCGATGGATCAGGTCGGCCGAAACCCAGCATCGCCCGCATCTGCGCGAAGGTCGCCCGCCCGCCCATCAGCCAGCGCGCCACAGCCGGCGCGATCGCCACCAATACCGCCAGCGCGCCGAGGCACACCGCCATCACCACCAGCGGCGCGATCAGGAACACCGCCAGATAGGCCCAGCTCTCCGCATCCAGCCCCAGCCGCTGCGCCACCAGCCACAGCGCGCCGATCACCAGCGGATGCGCGCAGAAGACGAAGAAGATCGCCGGCTCGATCCGCATGATCCGCGCCGCGCCGCCACCACGCAGCACCAGCCCGGACAGCAGCCAGTAGAGCGTTGCGCCGGCCACGCGCGACACCAGCGATATGGCGGAGAAGAGGGCGCTTTCCTCATCGCCGCCGCCCGGCAGCACGGCCCGCGTGAAGGTCGTGACCACCAGCACCGCCAGCGCCCCCGCGATCGTCGCCCACCACGCGGCCCCGGCCGGATCGGGGATCGGCAACCGCCCCAGCGCCAGCGCGCAGCCGATCGCGAAGAACAGGAGGATGGCGCTGTTGAGGATCAGCAGCCCATCCCAATCGAACACCGCATTCAGCGCCAGCGCGGCGAGCGCCACCAGCGGCGCGCGCCCGATTGCCCACACCACCAGCGGGCCGATCGCCGCGCAGACGAACACGTCGCGCAGGAAGTAGAGCGGGGTCACCGCCGGCTTGCCCGCCAGCGCCAGCAGGGCGGTCGGCCAATCCTGCAAGGCCGGCAGCGCGCCCGTGCCGTCGAGCGCGACCGACTTGGCGATGTCGATCAGGTTCCACAGCAGCAGCGGCACGAGCAGGGTCGTCGCCTTGCGGGCGATGTTCCGCCCCCAGCCCTTGCCCGATCCGGTCGAGACAGAGAGGTATCCCGAGAAGATGCTGAGCAACGGCACGCTCGACGTGCCGAGCAGGATCGCGACGAACCATGCCAAGGATCGCGGCGTCACCCCCTCCGGCGTGAATGCGCCATAGGGGGGCAGGTGGACGAAGATCAGCGCGGCGATGCACAGCACGCGGGCGATCTTGATCCGATCGGACAGAGCGCGGTCGATGGCAGGTGGCGTCATGCGCGCGTCCCCGGTGGCCCGGCGCGGTGACGCCGGGGGCGATCGAGTGGCATCCGCTCCCATCGGGACGGCCCCGCGCGATCCGCAGGCCCGCTTTTCCGCCGAAAACCGTATCCTATCGCCATCGCCGTGCCACCGCCGCGCGACAGGCCGTGCCGTCTAGAGGGCAGGCGCCGCCGCCGGCACCGCGATCCCCGGCCGCGCCCGCCGATCGCGGACGAAGCGCAGGATCGGCGCCTCGATCAGCCGATAGCCCGCCAGCCCCGCCAGCACTCCGCCGACAAGGGCCATCACGAAGATGCCGAGCGGCGGCAGGCCGATCCGTTCGCCCGCCTTGGCCACCAGCGAGATCGCCAAGGTGTGCCACAGATAGATCGAATAACTGGCATCGCCGAACAGCAAGGGCAGCGGCCGCGCCGCCAGCGGCCGGCTCCGCTCCAGCCCGAGCACGCCGACCAGCAGCAGCAAGGTCGGCACCCCGAACAGCAAGGCCCGCATCCGATCGGTATCGGCCAGCCCGACGATCACCAGCAGCGCCAGCCCCGTCGCCAGCGCGATCGGCCCCACCCAGCGCGGCCACGCCGCCTCGCGTTTCCACGCCATCGCCACCCAGCCACCGGCGACGAATTCCAGCATGATAGGGTCGGTGAGCGTGGCGCCGATGGCGTTCGTCGGATGCAGGAGCCGCCCCGCCGCAACCAGCGCGACGAACAGCCCGCTCATGGCCACCATTCTGCTGCGCTGCGACATGAGCAGGAGCAGCGCGGCGAAGGCCAGGTAAAAGGCCATTTCGTAATTGAGCGTCCAGCCGGGGATCAGCAGCGGCTGCACCCGACCGCTGGACGGCGAGACGCTGGGAATGAAGAGGTAGGAGGAGGCGATATGCCACATCCCGAGCTTCACCCGTGGGAACAGCCCGGCCAGGGCGCCCACCAGAAACACGCTCGTCGCGATCCAATAGGGTGGCGCGATACGGCGCCAGCGATCCGCCAGAAAGGCCAGCGGCCGGCTGTGCGCGCCGGTGATCGCCACCATCAGGAAGCCGGAAAGCGCGAAGAACAGGTCCACCCCCGCCTCGCCGATCAGCAGCGGATGGCCGGCGCGCGCGCTGGCATGGAAGACGACCACCGCGATCGCCGCCGCGCCACGCAGATATTGCAGCCCATAGAGGGTACGCATGTCCACAGCCTATGAAGCCCCCTCGCCCCCGGCAAGCGGATTTGCGGCGGCGCAGCATCCGTCCGTCGCAAGCCCGCCCACGGCGGCGGAAGTGCATCGCTTCCGGCAGGACATTCAGGGCCTGCGCGCGCTGGCGGTGGGACCGGTGGTGCTGTTCCACGCTTTCCCGAAGCTGCTGCCCGGCGGCTTCGTCGGCGTGGATATCTTCTTCGTCATCTCGGGCTATCTCATTACGCGCATTCTCCATCAGGAAATCGCCGACGGGCGCTTCAGCCTGACGAGCTTCTACGTCCGCCGGGTCAAGCGGCTGTTCCCCGCGCTGTACCTGATGCTGGCGACCACCCTGATCGCCGGGCTGCTGCTGCTGCCCCCCGCCGCGCTGGACGAGATGGCCAAGACGCTGGTGGCGACGATCGGCTTCGCCTCCAACCTGCAATTCTATCGTGTCTCGGGCTATTTCGATGGGGCGGCCGAACTGAAGCCGTTGCTCCACACCTGGTCGCTGGCGGTGGAGGAGCAATTCTACCTCCTCTTCCCGCTCGCCCTCGTCACGGTGGCGCGATGGGCGCCGCGCCGACTGGGTACGATCCTATGGGGCGGCGCGGCGGCATCGCTGGCGGCCTGTTTGTGGTGGATGACATGGGATCCCTCGGGCGCCTTCTACTTCCCCTTCACCCGCGCCTATGAACTGCTGGCCGGCTCGATCGCGGCGGTGGCCGCCTATCCGCGTCTGCGCGACGGGCGGGTCGGCGATGCGCTGTCGCTGGCGGGCATCGCGCTGATCGTGGGGGCGGTGCTGTTCCTGAACGAGCGCATGGCCTTCCCCGGCTGGCTCGCGCTGATCCCCTGCCTCGGCACCGCGCTGGTGCTGGTCGCGGGCGAGGCGCGGCCGGCGCTCGGCGGGCGGATGCTGAGCGCCGCGCCTTTGGTGCTGCTCGGCTCGCTCTCTTACTCGCTCTATCTGTGGCATTGGCCGGTGCTGGTGTTCGCCCGTTACCTCGCGCTGCGCCCGCTCACCCCGATCGAGGCGAGCGCCGCCGTGCTGCTCTCGATCGCGCTGGCGGCCTTGTCGTGGCGCTTCGTCGAGCGGCCGGCGCTGGCGCTCCGCCTGCCCGGCTGGCGCATCCTGACGGCGGGGGCGGCGACGATGGCGGCCGGCGTGGCGCTGGCCGGCCCGGTGGTGCTGACCGACGGCGTCGGCGCCCGCTTCGACCCCGCCGCCCGCGCGCTGCTGGCGGCGCAGCACGACATCAGCCCGCGCCGCGCCGATTGCCATTCGAGCGAGTGGGATCCCATCCCCTACGCCCGCAGCTGCGCGCTGGGCGATCCGAAGGCCGTGCCGCGCGTCGCCGTATGGGCCGACAGCTTCGGCGCGGAATATGCGGTGGCGCTGGGCGAACGGCTCGCGGCCCGGCGCGGATCGGTGCTGGAGGTGACCAATTCCGGCTGCCCACCGTCGTTGGATTTCGCCGCGCCCGATCGCGATCGCTGCGTCGCCCAGAACCGCGAACTGCTCCGCCAGATCGTCGCCGACAGACGGATCGACACCGTGATCCTGATCGCCAACTACCTCGGCTATCGCGAGGCATCGCTCACCAACGAGGCGCCGCTGGTGGCCGGTATCGGCGCCGCCACGCGGGCGCTGCGCGGGGCGGGCAAGCAGGTCGTGATCGTCGGCGTCATCCCGCGCATGCCGTTCGAAACCCCCGCCGCCCTCGGCCTCCTCCGCCAGCGCGCCGCCGACCCCGCGAGCTTCGGCCCGGCCCGCGCCGGTTTCGACGCGGCCTCGGCCAGCACCACCACCGCCCTGCGCGGGATCGCCACCCAGACCGGCGCGCGTTTCATCGATCCCGCCGCCTACCTCTGCGACGTCACCCGCTGTCACGGCTTCGACCCGCAAGCCGGCGCCCTCTACTTCGACCACGCCCACCTCAGCCTGGCCGGCGCGCGCAAGCTGATCGCCGGCGCGCCGCCCGTCGCCCGTCGCTAATGCGCACCAGATTGAGCGTCTGCCGCCGCAAGGCGCGCTACCCCTCGCGCGAAGAAGCCCTGCACGCCGCCGCAACCTTCCGGCTCCCGCTCCATCCCTATCGCTGCGACCGCTGCGGCGTGTTCCATCTCACCAGCCGGACGAAGGGCAAGTTCCTGCCGCGCGTGCCGATCTATCCATAGCGGACCAGCCTCGATAATGGTCAGGCGGAGCAGAAACTGATAGCGCGCCGGGCAATGACCAGTATCCCCCCCACCGCCACCACCGCCGCCCGCGAAATCCTGCGGCGGCTGCATGATGTGATGGCGGCGCGTACCCCGGCGCAGGCCAAGCTCAATCAGGTCGTGCAGATCATCGGCGAGGCGCTCAACAGCGAGGTCTGCTCGATCTATCTGCTGCGCGACGGCGTGCTGGAACTGTATGCCACGCGCGGGCTGAAGCAGGAGGCGGTGCACGTCACCACGCTCGCGCTGGGCGAGGGGCTGGTCGGCACGATCGCCGAGAATGTCGAGACGCTCAATCTGGACGAGGCGACCAGCCACCCCGATTTCGCCTACAAGCCCGAGACCGGCGAGGAATTGTACCACAGCTTCGCCGGCGTCCCGATCGTGCGGCGCGAGAAGGCGATCGGCGTGGTGGCCGTGCAGCATCTCGATTCGCACCGCTATGCCGAGGTCGAGATCGAGGCGCTCCAGACCGTGGCGATGGTGCTGGCCGAGCTGATCGCGGGCGCGGGCCTGGCCGACGAGGGCATCGATATCGGCCGGGGCCCCCGCCAACTCGGGCCGGAGCGGCTGACCGGCCTCAAGCTGGTCGAGGGCATGGGGCGCGGCGTCGCGGTGTTCCACCAGCCGCGCGTCCATGTCGAGCATACCGTGGCCGAAGATACCGAGGCCGAGCGCGCGCGGGTCTATTCCGCGTTCAACAAGATGCGCGACCAGATCGACCGGATGATGAGCCAGGCCGAATTCGGCGCCGGCCCCGGCGAGCATCAGGACATCTTGGAAACCTACAAGATGTTCGCCTACGACGAGGGATGGCGCAACCGCATCAACCAGGCGATCGACAGCGGCCTGACCGCCGAGGCGGCGATCGAGCGGGTCCAGCAGCGCACCCGGATGCGGATGCGCGAGATCGACGATCCGCTTCTGGCGGACCGGATGCACGATCTGGAGGATCTCTCCAACCGACTGATCCGCATCGTTTCCGGCCAGCTGGGCACGGCGGCGCAGATGGGGTTGCGCGAGGATTCGATCCTGATCGCGCGCAATCTGGGGCCGGCCGAGCTGCTCGAATATGATCGGCGGCGGCTGAAGGGCGTGGTCCTTCAGGAAGGGTCGCTGACGGCGCACGTCACGATCGTCGCCCGCGCCATGGGCATTCCCGTGATCGGCCGCGTGCGCGACGCGCGCACCGCCATCGCCGAGGGGGATATGTTGCTGGTCGATGGCGGTGCCGCCACCGTCCACGCGCGGCCGACCGAGGCGATCGAGGAGAGCTTCGTCTCGCGGCTGATGCTGACCCAGCGCCGCCGCGCGGAATTCACCGCGATGCGCGACCTGCCGTCGGTGACGCGCGACGGCATAAGGGTGGCGCTGCTCATCAACGCCGGGCTGCGCGACGATGTTGCCGCGCTCGACGTGACGGGGGCGGACGGCATCGGCCTGTTCCGCACCGAATTCCAGTTTCTCGTCTCCTCCACCCTCCCCCAGCGCGAGCGCCAGCAACGGCTGTACCGCGACGTGATGGAGCAGGCGGGCGATCGGCCGGTGGTGTTCCGCACGGTCGACATCGGCGGCGACAAGGCGCTGCCCTATCTGAAGGATCAGGACCAGATCGACGAGGAGAATCCCGCGCTCGGCTGGCGCGCGATCCGCCTGTCGCTGGAACGCGACGGGCTGATGAAGGCGCAGGCCGCCGCGCTGCTGGAGGCCGCCGCCAACCGCACGCTGTATGTGATGTTCCCGATGGTTTCCGAACCGTGGGAATTCGCCCAGGCGCGCGAATTGTTCGAGGTGCAGCGCCAGCGCATCGCCGGGCGCGGGCGCAGCGGGCCGCTCGCGGTGCGCTACGGCACGATGCTGGAGGTGCCGGCGCTGGCCGAGCAGCTCGACATATTGCTGCCGATGATCGATTTCCTGTCGATCGGCACCAACGACCTGACCCAGTTCCTGTTCGCCGCCGATCGCGCCCACCCCAAGCTGGCCGAACGGTTCGACTGGCTGAGCCCGTCGATCCTGCGCTTCCTGTCGCGCGTCGTCACCACCACGCGCGCCGCCGACAAGCCGGTGGCGGTGTGCGGGGAGATGGGCGGGCGGACGCTGGAGGCGATGGCGCTGCTGGGCCTGGGCGTCGAGCGGCTGTCGATCACCCCGGCGGCGGTCGGCGCGGTCAAGGCGATGATCCGTTCGGTCGATCTCGCCGCGCTCCGGCCACGGCTGGCCGAATGGCTGGTGACGCCGCCGCCGGAAGGGTTTCGGGCGGCACTGACGCAATGGGCGCAGGAGAATGAGGTCGCGATCCTGTAAATCGTGACTTATCCGTAATGGTTGGGATTTGACAGGACGCGCGCACTGTGGCCTGTCAGGCCCTCATCCCTGGGGGCAGGGCATAACGCTGATGAATGACGCAGTGGCACAAAGCGAAGACACGGGCGTCCGGCACGTCGGTGAGACTTTGCGCGCCACGCGCGAGCAGCAGCTGCTGACGATCGAGGCCATCGCCGAGCGCACCCGCATCCCGATCCGCCACCTTCTGGCGATCGAGGCGGGGGATTATGCCGCGATGCCGGCGGTGCCCTATGCGGCCGGTTTCGTGAAGGGCTATGCGCAGGCGCTGGGGCTGGATGGCCCGCTCTATTCGCGCCTCTATCGCGACGAATTGAACGCCACCTCGCGCGAGCAGCATTATACCCCCGCCCCCTACGAGCCCGCCGATCCGGCGCGCGTGCCCTCCAAGATGATCGCCATCGTCGGCGTGCTGCTCGCGGTGGTGGCGGTGCTGGGCTATCTGCTGTGGCGCGGCGCGCCCAGCCATGACGCGGTGATGCAGGCCGCCGCCGGCACCGACCAGCCCGCCGCGACGGAAACGGCCCTGCCCGCTTCGGTCGCGCCCACGCCCCCGCCGCCGCCCGCTCCGACCTTGACGGGCCCGGTCGTACTGGAAGCGACCGGCCCGGTGTGGATGCAGGTGTCCGATCGCGCGGGGGCGGGCAGCAGCCTGTTCACCGGCGTGCTGAACGCCGGTCGCCGCTTCGAGATACCCGAGACGGTGGCCGATCCGATCATCAAGACCGGCCGGCCCGAGGCGCTCAAGGTGACCGTCGGCGATACCGTCATCACCCAGATCGGGCCGAACGACACGCTGGTGAAGGATTTCAGCCTGAAGCGCGAGGCGCTGTCGGCGTACACGACCGCCCACCCCAATGGCCCGCCGCCGCCCCCGCCCCCCGCGCCGGTTTCGCCCACGCCGGCGCCTGGCAGCCCCGCACCCGCCGCGCCGCCGCAATAAACCGCTGGGCCGGGCAATTTCAGGCCCGGGCATCTTAAGGCTGACGACAGGTTGCGCGGCTGATAGAGCGGCACCGACCCCTACGACGACGAGGAACCGCCCCATCATGCGTCTGGCGCTGCCGATCGCCCTTCTCCTGACCACCGCCATCGCCGCCCCGGCGATCGCGCAGAGCGCCGCCCAGCCGATCGACCGGCGGGTGGGCCAGCTCGAAAAGGAAATGCGCGCGGTGCAGCGCAAGGTGTTTCCGGGCGGCGCGGGCATGACCGTCGAGCCCGAGATCCAGCCGAATACCGCGCCCGCCGCCATCGCCGGCACGCCCGCCGGCAGCCAGATCAACGACCTCACCGCGCGGGTCGACACGCTCGAACGCGAACTGGCGCGGATGACCGGCCAGATGGAGCAGAACAGCTTCAAGGTTCGCCAGCTGGAAGAGGCGATGAAGAATTTCCAGGCCAATGCCGATGGCCGGCTGAAGGCGCTGGAGGGCCCGCCGCCCGAGCCCTCGCCGTTCGGCGCGCCGACGCCGGCGCCCGGCAAGCCCGACGCCACCGGCACGCTGCGCCCGCCGCGCCCCGCGACCGGCGCGCCCGCGACGGTGCCCGCCAAGCCCGCGCCCGTCGCCGCCGCGCCCGCGCCGAAGGAGGAAGCCCCCAAGGTCGCCTCGACCGGCGATCCGGGCGAGGATGCCTATATGGCCGGCTACAAATTGTGGACCGAGAAGAAATATCCCGAGGCCGCGACCGCGCTGAAGGCGATGGCCGCCAAATATCCCAAGCACAAGCGCGCCAGCTATGCGCAGAATCTGCTCGGCCGCAGCTATCTGGACGACGGCAAGCCGGCCGCCGCCGCCGAAGCCTTCTACGCCAATTACCAGACCAACCCGCGCGGCGAACGCGCGCCGGACAGCCTGTTCTTCCTCGGCCAGTCGCTCCAGCAGCTCAAGAAGTCGGCCGAAGCCTGCAAGGTGTATGACGAATTGCAGGACGTGTATGGCACTACCATGGGCGACGCCCTCAAGGCCCGCGCCGCCAAGGCCCGGGTCGATGCGAAGTGCAGCTGATCGGATGATCCCCCCGCCCGACGACCGGCTCGTCGCGCGATTTCGGGGGGATTTTCAAAGCGTCCGTCGCCCCACCCTCACCCGTCACCCCAGCGAAAGCTGGGGTCTGTCTCCACCGGGCGAGCGGGTAGGGGCGGGAGATCCCAGCTTTCGCTGGGATGACGACGGTGGGGAATGGGATGACGGACGAAAGCTCGCCCTCGCCGTCTCCGGCGGGCCCGACAGCCTCGCCCTCCTCCTCCTCGCCGCGCACGCCTTTCCCGGTCGGGTGATCGCCGCGACCGTCGATCATGGCCTGCGCGCCGAGGCGGCAACCGAAGCCACCGCCGTCGCCGCGATCTGCGCCGGCCTCGCCGTGCCGCACATCACCCTCTCCGTCACGGTCGCGCCCGGCGCCAGCGTGCAGGCGGCCGCCCGACGCGCGCGCTATGCCGCGCTCGAGGGTTGGGCGGTCGCGGCGGGCGCCACCGTGCTCCTCACAGCCCACCATCTCGACGATCAGGCGGAGACCATCCTGATGCGGGTCGCGCGGGGCGCCGGGATCGCGGGGCTGGCCGGCATCCGCCCGGTGCGCCCGCTCGGCCGCATCATCCTCGCCCGCCCGCTCCTCGGCTGGACCAAGGCCGATCTCGTCGCGATCGCCGCCGCCGCCGGCCTTGCCTCGGCCGACGACCCCTCCAACCGCGACCCGCGCTTCGATCGCGCCCGCGCCCGCCAGCTCATCGCCGCGACACCGTGGCTCGCCCCCGCCCGTCTCGCCGCGCTGGCCCCTCGCTCGGTCGAGATCGAGGAAGCGCTCGCCTACGCCGCCCAAGCCGCCGAGGTGCGAATCACGTGCGACAATGATGGCGCGATCCGGCTCGACCCCACCGGCCTGCCGCGCGAAATCACGCGCCGCCTGCTCCTCGCCGCGATCGCTCTTGCGGACCCGGAAAGCAGCCCACCGCGCGGCCCCGCGCTCGATCGCCTGCTAAATGCGCTCGTTCAAAGCAAAATCGCTACCCTCGGCCGGCTTCGTTTCGCGCCCGGCCCGCCGTGGCGGATCAGCCGCGTTCCCCCGCATCGATCAAACTGATCGCATCCCTTCCATTGCCATTAACCGGGCGATGCCTATCTTGGGATTTCCACCAAAAGGGCGCGACATGAACGACGACAAGGAGCCGCAGGGCACCAACCCCTGGATGAAGAGCCTGGCCATCTGGCTCGGCATCTTCCTGGCGCTCGTGGTGTTCGTGACGATGTTCGAGGGAAGCTCCCGCTCGTCGCAGGCGGAGGGGATCGCATATTCCGATTTCCTCAACCGCGTGGAAGAGGGCGGGATCAAGGAAGCCGATATCGGCAACGGCGTCATCACCGGCACGCTGACCAACGGCACCACCTATCGCACCACCGCGCCCGCCAACACCGCCTTCGTCGAGCAGAAGCTCAACGAGAACAAGGCGATCACGGTGCGCTTCAAGGCGGAGGAGCAGCCCAGCATCTGGATGTACCTGCTCTACCAGTCGCTGCCGTTCCTGTTCATCCTCGGCATCGGCTTCTTCGTGATGCGGCAGATGCAGAAGAACGCCGGCTCCGGCGCGATGGGCTTCGGCAAGAGCCGCGCGCGGATGCTGACGCAAAAGGAAGGCCGCGTCACGTTCGACGACGTGGCCGGCATCGACGAGGCGCGCGAGGAATTGCAGGAGATCGTCGATTTCCTGAAAGACCCGACCCGCTTCGCCCGCCTCGGCGGCAAGATCCCGAAGGGTGCGCTGCTGGTCGGTTCGCCCGGCACCGGCAAGACGCTGCTCGCCCGCGCCATCGCGGGTGAGGCCAACGTGCCCTTCTTCACGATTTCCGGTTCGGACTTCGTCGAGATGTTCGTCGGCGTGGGTGCCAGCCGCGTGCGCGACATGTTCGAGCAGGCCAAGAAGAACGCGCCCTGCATCGTCTTCATCGACGAGATCGACGCGGTCGGCCGCCATCGCGGCGCCGGCCTCGGCAACGGCAATGACGAGCGCGAGCAGACGCTCAACCAGCTGCTCGTCGAGATGGACGGGTTCGAGGCGAACGAGGGCATCATCATCGTCGCGGCGACCAACCGCCCCGACGTGCTCGATCCCGCGCTGCTGCGCCCCGGCCGGTTCGATCGCCAGGTCGTCGTGCCGCGCCCGGATATCGACGGCCGCCTCAAGATCCTCGAAGTCCACATGAAGAAGGTGCCGCTGGCGCCCGACGTCATCACCCGTACCCTGGCGCGCGGCACCCCCGGTTTCTCGGGCGCCGATCTCGCCAACCTCGTCAATGAAGCCGCGCTGCTGGCCGCTCGCAAGGGCAAGCGCCTCGTCGCCATGCGCGAGTTCGAGGAGGCCAAGGACAAGGTGATGATGGGCGCCGAGCGCAAGTCCATGGTGATGACCGAGGACGAGAAGCGCTCGACCGCCTATCACGAGGCCGGCCATGCGCTCGTCTCGCTCCACGTCCCCGGCTGCGATCCGCTCCACAAGGTGACCATCATCCCGCGCGGCCGTGCGCTGGGCGTGACCTGGAACCTGCCCGAGCGCGACCGTTATTCGATGAGCATGAAGCAGATGAAGGCGCGGCTGGCGCTCTGCTTCGGCGGCCGTATCGCCGAACAGCTCATCTACGGCGCGGACGAGCTGAACACCGGCGCCTCCAACGACATCCAGCAGGCCACCGACATGGCCCGTTCGATGGTGATGGAATATGGCATGTCCGAAAAGCTCGGCTGGTTGCGCTATCGCGACAATCAGGACGAGGTGTTCCTTGGCCATTCGGTCTCGCGCAATCAGCATATGAGCGAGGAGACCGCCCGGCTGATCGACAGCGAAGTTCGCCGTCTGGTCGAGGAAGGCGAGACCACCGCGCGCAAGGTGCTGACCGACCATCTCGACGAACTCCACCGCCTGGCCGGCGCCCTGCTCGAATTCGAGACGCTGACCGGCGAGGAATCGAAGAAGGCGATCGCGGGCCAAGACATCGGCCGCGACGACGGCGCCGCGCGCGGCTCCACCCCGGTGACGGCGGCGGGCTCCTCCATCCCCAAGAGCAAGCGCCCCGGCGCCGGCGGCTGGGGGGATGCGGCGCCGCAGGGTGCGTGAGGGTTTGGTAAGTTAGGTTTGGGTTGAGGAGAGGCCGCTTCCTGTGAGGGAAGCGGCCTTTTCCGTTCCGCCGTCATTGCGAGCGCAGCGAAGCAATCCAGTTGGACGGTAGCGCCCGCTCGAAAAGCTGGATTGCTTCGCTGCGCTCGCAACGACGATTGGGGCTATTGCGCCGCCGCGCGTTCCTGATTGAGACGGAACAGGCGGGCGAGGATTTCGTCGTCGGTCAGCGTGCCGGCGTGGAAATCTTCGCCCCAGCCATAGGCATCGGCCACCGCCTGATCGAGCGCGGCATGGGCATTGGCCAGCCATTGGGGGCGGGCGTTGTAGAGGTTGGTCAAGGTGCGCGTCTTGAGAACCTTCGCCGCCTCGTCATCCTTCGGCAGGATGCGATCGGGATACCCCGCCACCACCTCCGGGACGCGCATCACCAGATCGGACGGGTTCAGCCAATGCTCCCGCAGCTCATTCAACCGCGCGGCGGCGATGGCGATGGCCTGCGCGCGGGGATCGTCTGCATAATCGGCGGCGGGGATGTTGGGGGTGAGGCCTGTCGGGAAGGGGAAGGTCGCATAGACACTGGTATGGGTGTACCGTGGGCGATCTTGGAGATCCGAACCTTTCCTGAGCGCCCAGAGGGCGTGGAAACGGCTGTGGAGGATCCCGAACGTTGTGTCATCGTTTCGCGGTATGACGATCAAGTTCTTGTCAGGCAAAACGGGCAATGACAGCCATACAAACAAGCGATGCAGCGCGGTTTCAGGAGTCACGATGTACCGATCCACCGCAGCAATGCGTGAACGCATCATTGGTCGAGGCCACTCCTGCTCCCACCAATTCGGCCCAGCTCGCTCCCCCAATTCATCTCGAAGCTGCCTAATCAACTTGCCATCGCGATCCGGTGTATTTTGAATATGCTCAAAGGGCTTAGCGAACAAAGAAGCGTTGGCTTCCGAAAGCCCGCTGGGAAGCGTAATTAGCCAAAAATCTCGGGGCCTAGATGTTACGTCGTCGCCGTTCCAATAAGGATTAAGCACATCCTTATTTGGACGCCCATTTGGATTCAGAGGCTCTCCCAGCCAAGAGCGCGCTATCTTCCCGCTAATGTCGAACGGTCCGCTTTTTTGAATGCCTAGGTAAGCACCGCCGATGTTCTGCGGTTGGTTGACCGCAAGGGTCAAATTTAAGCCCGCCGATAGATCAGGGTTTATGGACTCAACCTCCAAACCATTTAAGATTTCCGGACCCGATTTATGGCCAAAACATATCAACGAGACGTCGATCGCAGCACCATCAACAGTCCATTTTTCCTCGCTCCACGCCTCAAATATTCTTGTGGTCTCCACAATCCTTCGAAGTACCGGAAGATTAGTATTCTTCCGAATCGAATTGGTCGCAACGAACCCTGCACGTGATGAATGGCCAAGCTCAATCTGGCGCCGAGCATTTTCAAACCAGTAACAAACGAGATCGGTAAATCCGGGCAAGCGCCCTTTGAACAAATCACGGATGGCCTTCGTCTCAGCATGGCCGAGTTTGCGAAACATCAGCTTCGCTCCAAGAAAAGGTGGATTTCCGATTATCACATCGGCCGCTGGCCACTCGGTCGCGCTACCATCAGCGTTAGCGATGGCATCCCGTTGCTGTATCGTATCGAGCGGCCGCAGGATCGGGTTGCGCGCGGCATCGAAGCCGTTGCGGCGCATCCACTGGATTTCGCCGATCCACACCGACACGCGCGCCAGTTCGGCCGCATAGGGGTTCAGCTCGATCCCCAGCACGCACTCCGGCCCGACGCGGGGGAAGCCGCGCGGCAGGCCGAGCGCCTCGGCATCGAGGTTGGCGCGATGCTCGATATCCTTCAGCGCCCGCAGCGCGATATAGAGAAAGTTGCCCGATCCGCAGGCCGGATCGAGCACGCGGAACGCCGCCAGCCGCGCGATGAACGCCTCGTGGATCGCCGTCGCCGCCGCCGTGGCGCGGGTGCGGCGCGCCAGTTCGGCGCCGCGCAGCAGCTTATCCTTGGTGGTGCGCGGGGCGCTTTCGATCAGGCGGGTCATCTCCGCCAGCGCCGCCGCCCATTCCGCCTCCAGCGGATCGATGATGACCGGCTTCACGATCATCATGATCTTGGCACGATCGGTGTAATGCGCGCCGAGTTGGCTGCGCTTGGCCGGATCGAGCCCGCGTTCGAACAGCGTGCCCAGAATCGACGGATCGATCGCCGACCAGTCGCGCCGGGCTGCGTTCAGCAGATCATCGATATCCTCGATGCTGACGGGCAGGACATGATCGTCCTCGAACAGGCCGCCGTTGAACCAGTCGATCGCGGTGAAGCCCACCTTGCCGCCACGATGCGCCATCGCGCCGAACAGCGTGCCGGCATTTTCGATGAAGGCCTGCGGATCGCGGCGGCTTATCTCCAGCATCTTCGTGAACAGATTGTCGGGCAGCAGGCCGACATCCTCGGCGAACATGCAAAAGACCAGCCGGTTGACGAAATGCGCCACCTGATGCGGTTCGTGGCCCCGATCGCGCAGCCGCTGAGCGAGGCCGGCGAACTCGCGCGCGGTTTCCTCGGTCAGTGCCTGGCGCGTCTTGGCCGGCTTGAACGCCTCCGGGTCGGTGAAGACGCGCTTGAGCCGTTCGCGCACGTCTCCGTCGATCAGGTCGTCCAGCGTGAAATCGTGCACCTCCTGCACCGTATTGGTCCAGTTGGTGTGGATGCGGATGCGATCCATATCCGACACGATAAGCAGCGGCGGATTTTCCAGCGCGACGCTATATTGCAGCAGTTGCGCGAAGGCGGTGTCGAGATTCTTGCGGGGCCCCTTATATTCCCAGGCGAAGCATCCGCGCCGCCATACATCCGCCCAGCCCTCACCCCCGCCGGTCTTGGTGGCGCCCTTCTCAAAGGTGAACCATTCCCCGAGCGGATCGGCCGCGATCGGATCGAGCACGCCGAGCAGGGCGCACAGATCGTTGAAATGGCTCTGCGAAGCCGTTCGCTCCTTCAGTTCGACGTGGCGCCATTTCCGGAGAAAATCATGCGGAGTCATGCAAAGCCTTGAACGTGCTGCGCCGGATGCGCCCGGCGGCACCCTTGATAGCGGTTCGCGATCATCCGACAATCGCGACAGGTGCGTATCCTATCGTTGCCGACACCGAAGCGCCTGCTACCTTCGCACCCGCAGCAATGATTCGGCGGAGGCTGGATGGCGGCGACGACGCAGCATTATCGTGCGCTGGATGCGATGCGCGGGGTGGCCGCCATCGCGGTGCTGCTGTTCCACCTCAGCTGGTTCGTCGGCTACACCTCGTCGGGCGCGCTGGCGGTCGATTTCTTCTTCATGCTGTCGGGCTTCGTGATCGCCCACGCCTATGATGCGCGGCTGGGCGCGGGGGGCATGGGGTTCGGGGATTTCCTGCTCAAGCGGCTGATCCGCCTCTATCCGCTCTATCTCGTCGGGCTGGCGCTGGCGGTGGCGGCGCAGCTGGCGCTGGTCGCGGCCGGGCATCTGGAGATGAGCGTCGCCGACACCGCCGAATCCGCGATGCTGGAGGCGGCGTGGCTGCCCTCCCCGTTCGACGGATCGCTCGCCCGCATCTTTCCGCTGAACGGCCCGGCCTGGTCGCTGTTCTTCGAGATCGTCGCCAACCTGCTGTTCGCCGCCTTCCACCGCCGGCTCACGAGCCCCGTGCTGGCGGCCATCGCCGCGCTGAGCGGGCTGGTGATCGCGCGCGGGGTGATGCGCCATTTCAGCATCAACATCGGCTGGTCTTGGGACACGATCGGCATCGGCTTCGCGCGGGTGTTCTTCGCCTTTCCGCTGGGCGTGCTGCTCCACCGCCACCGCGCCCGCCTGCCGCGCCTGCCCGCGATCGGTGCCTGGCCGCTGCTGGCGCTGCTCGCGGCGATGCTGCTCTGCCCCGAACATCGCCTGACCGATCTGGTCTTCCTGTTCGTCGCCTGCCCCCTGCTGGTGATCGCCGGCGCGCAGGCCGGCACCCCCGACCGCCCGGCGTCCTCGCCGCAACTCTTCGCGGGCCTCGCGCTGATCTCCTATCCCCTCTACGTCCTCCACGCCCCCGCGATCCTGCCGCTGCGCCACCTGCTCGACGATGTCGGCTGGCGCGCGGCGGCGCTGCCGGTGGCGCTGGTGTATGCGACGGCGATCACCCTCGTCGCGATCCCGGTGGGGCGGTGGGACGAAAGGGTGCGGGCGCGGATTACGGCGGCGGTGCGGGCGCGGGCGGGGTTGGCCTGATCGGGCGTCCTGCGACCACGATTACCGCAACCCCGGTCAGCCGCCGTCAACCATTGCTGTCCTACAGCGGCGAAACCATATAATCTGCGCCGATCACGGTATCCGGAGAGTCTCGCGTCCATGTCCAGGAAGCTCGTTCGCACTGTCGGTCTCGTCGGGCTCGGCGCGTTGATCCCGATCCTCGCGGGGGCCGCGACGTCGACCACCGACATGTCGACCTACCGCGAACTGGACCAGTTCATGAACGTGTTCGAGCGGGTGCGCGGCGAATATGTCGACAAGGTGGACGACAAGACGCTGATGAAGGGCGCGATCGATGGCATGCTCGCCAGCCTCGATCCGCACAGCAATTTCCTCGACGCGCGCGACTTCCAGAACATGAAGACGCAGACCGACGGCAATTACGGCGGCCTCGGCCTTTCCGTGCAGCTAGAGGACGGCGCGGTGAAGGTGGTCGCCGCGACCGAGGATACGCCGGCCGCGCGCGCCGGGCTGAAATCGGGCGACTTCATCACCCACCTGGACGGCGTGCTGATCTACGGCGCGACCCTGGACGATTCGGTCGACAAGATGCGCGGCCGCCCCGGCACGCAGGTGAAGCTGACGATCGTGCGCCCCGGCCGCGACAAGCCCTTCGACGTGACGCTGACCCGCGAGATCATCACCATCAAGGCGGTGAAGTGGGAGGTGAAGAAGGGTGTCGGCATCGTCAACATCAACACCTTCCTCAATCGCAACACGGCCGAATCGGTGCGCGCGGCGCTCGTCTCGATCGACAAGGCGACCGGCGGCCAGCCGCTGGGCTATATCATCGATCTGCGCTCCAACCCCGGCGGGCTGCTCGATCAGGCGATCGACGTGTCGGATGCCTTCCTGGAGCGCGGCGAGATCGTGTCGCAGCGCGGGCGCGAGAAGGGCGATATCGAGCGTTATTATGCCAAGCCCGGCGACATGGCGCATGGCCTGCCGATCATCGTGCTGGTCGACGCGGGCTCCGCCTCGGCCGCCGAGATCGTCGCCGGTGCGTTGCAGGACCAGCATCGCGCGATCGTGATGGGCGAGCGCAGCTTCGGCAAGGGATCGGTGCAGACGTTGCTGCCGCTTAGCGAGGATACCGCGCTGCGCCTGACGACGGCGCGCTATTACACGCCCTCGGGTCGTTCGGTGCAGGAAGGCGGCATCCAGCCCGACCTGCCCGTGCCGCAGATCACCGATCCGGATTACAAGTCGCGCCCCCGCCTGCGCGAGGCCGACCTGCGCAAGCACCTCATCAACGAGGCCAAGGTCGACGACAAGATTATCCAGGACGACGAGAAGACCGATCCGCGCTTCGCCGCCACGGCCGATCAGCTCAAGAAGCAGGGGATCGAGGATTTCCAGCTCGACTATGCGGTGAACACGCTCGCCCGTCTCGGCGGCGCGGTGCCGGCGGTGAAGGTGGCGGCGGCCGCCCCGGCGCCCGCCAAGCCCGCGCCCAAGGTGGTGAAGGCCCCCTGACGGCATTCGCGCGATGACGTCCAACCTCGCCCGCGCGCGCTGGATCGCGCTGCTGCTGCCGGCCGCGCTGCTGGCCGGCGCGCTCGGCTCTCAGTTCATCGGCGGGCTGTTTCCGTGCGAGATGTGCCATTGGCAGCGCTGGCCGCATTATGCGGCGGTGGCGATCGCGCTGGCCGCCTTCGCCATGGCGAAGCAACCGCCGGTGTCGCGCGGGCTGGTGATCCTCGCCGGGCTCGCGATCCTCGTGTCGGGCGGGATCGGTGTGTTTCACGCCGGCGTCGAATATCATTGGTGGCAGGGCTTCACGACTTGCACGCAGGTGCTGGCCGGCGGATCGGGCGAGGACATCCTCGCGCGGATCATGAAGACGCCGCTGATCCGCTGTGACACCGCGCAATGGAGCTTGGGCGGCATCTCGCTCGCCGGCTTCAACGCGATCTTCTCGATCCTGGGTGGCGCGGCGGTGCTGGCGCTGGCATCACGGCGGAGATGAGCGAGACACCCCCCTCCCCACCTGTCTCCGCCGCCGAGCGCGCCGCGATGCTGCGGGTCGATCAGGCCGGCGAATATGGCGCGACGCGCATCTATGCCGGGCAACTGGCGGTGATGGGCGATCGCGGCCCGGTCGCCCGGTCGATCGCGCGCATGGCCGCGCAGGAGGAGCGCCACCGCCTCCATTTCGACGGCATGATCGCCGAGCGCGGCGTGCGCCCGACCCTGCTGGCGCCGCTGTGGGACGTGGCCGGCTTCGCGCTGGGTGCCGCGACCGCACTGATCGGCCCCAAGGCGGCAATGGCCTGCACCGCCGCGATCGAGACCGAGATCGACCTGCATTACGAGGAACAGCGCCAGCGGCTGGGTGAGAGCGATCCGCCGCTGGGCGAGACGATCGCGGAATTCCAGGCCGAGGAAGTCGAGCATCGCGAGGAGGCGATCGCGCAGGGCGCCGAGCAGGCGCCGGCCTACCCTTTCCTCTCGGCCGCGATCCGCGCCGGATGCCGCTTCGCCATTCGCGTTTCGACACGGATATGAGCGGGCCGGCCCGCGTTACACCCGACAGACATTCGCCCCGGAGCCCCGCCATGAAGATCGCCGCCTTCGCCCCCATCGCCATCGGCGCCGCGATCCTCGCCGCCGGGCTGAACCCCACGCCGGCCGCCGCCCAGCGTGGCGAGCGCGTGCTGACCATCTTCGGCAAGGACAAATGCCCCCAGTCGCAGGGCGAGGAAATCGTCGTCTGCCAGCGGCTCGACGAGCGCGAACGCTATCGCATCCCAGAGCCGCTGCGCGGCAGCCCGCTGCCGCCCAGCCAGATGGGCTGGAGCGATCGCGCCAAGAGCCTGGAATATGTCGGCCGATCGGGCGGCCGTTCGTGCGGCAACAGCGGGCAGGACAGCTGGACCGGCTGCTGGAGCCAGCTGATGAAGCAGGCCAAGGACGAGCGCGCCGGCCGCGCCACGACGCAGGGCGACACGCAGATTCCCTGAGCATCGGGCGCATCCCGACCCCCGGGGGGCGACTCGGTGCTGGCCCTTCGCGCCCGCGCCCGCTACAGCGCAGGCCATGCCCCCTCTTCTTCTCGTGATGTTCGGCGGCGCGGTCGGGTCCGGCGCGCGCTATCTGGCCGGCGTGGCCGGTCTCCGCCTGTTCGGCCCCGGCCTGCCCTGGGGCACCCTGTTCGTGAACGTCGCGGGCGGGTTGCTGATGGGGCTGCTCGCCGGCATCCTCGCCCGATCGCCGGGTATGGCCGGCGAGCCGACCCGGCTGCTGCTCGGCGTCGGCGTGCTGGGCGGCTTCACCACCTTTTCCAGCTTCAGCCTCGAGAGCTTCAACATGCTCGGCCGGGGCGAGGCCGCGACGGCGATCGTCTATGCGCTGGGCTCGGTGATCCTCTCGGTCGGGGCGCTCGCCGCCGGCACGCAGATCGCGCGGGTGGCGGCATGAGCGACGCCTTCGCCGATCAGGCCCGCACCTTCATCGTCAAGGCCGACGATGACGGGATCCGTCTCGATCGCTGGTTCAAGCGCCACCTGCCCGAAGCCAGCTTCGCGCTCGTCTCGCGCTGGGCGCGCACCGGCCAGCTGCGCGTGGATGGCAAGCGCTGCGAGCCCGGCGACCGGATCGAGGCCGGCCAGTCGATCCGCGTGCCCCCGGCGGAGGCCCCCGCGCCCGCCAAGGTCAAGCCCAAGAAGGAACGTCGCCCCGTCACCGACGAGGAAGCGGAGATGGCGCGCAACATGGTGATCTACACCGATGCGCAAGCCTTCGTGCTGAACAAGCCCCCCGGCCTCGCCACGCAGGGCGGCACCAAGACGACCGAGCATGTCGACGGCCTGCTCGATGCGTTGCAGTTCGATGCCGAGAGCCGCCCGCGCCTCGTCCACCGGCTCGACAAGGATACGTCGGGCGCGCTGCTGATCGCGCGCACCAGCCGCGCCGCCACCGCCTTCGGCAAGGCTTTCTCCAGCCGCACCGCGCGCAAGGTCTATTGGGCGATCTGCGCCGGCGTCCCCTCGGTCGAGGATGGCATGATCGAGCTGAAGCTGGGCAAGCAGCCCGGCACCGGCGGCGAGAAGATGATGGTCGACCAGAATGAGGGCGCACCCGCGCGCACCCGCTATCGCGTGGTCGAGCGCGCCGGCAACGCCGCCTGCTTCGTCGAGCTGCAACCCTATACCGGCCGCACCCACCAGCTGCGCGTCCACATGGCGGCGATCGGCCACCCGATCGTCGGCGACGGCAAGTACGGCGGGCTGGAGGCGTTCCTGACCGGGGGCATCAGCCGCAAGATGCACCTCCACGCGCGCCGCATCCGGGTCGATCACCCCGATGGCGGCCAGATCGACGTGACCGCCGATCTGCCGCGCCACTTCGCCGAGAGCCTCCAGATGCTCGGCTTCGATCCCGCCGCCGCCGACGCGCTGGTGCTGGACGAGACCAAGGCGCGCGACACGGTGGAGGGCCGCAAGAAGGCCGAGGCCGCCGCCGCCAAGGATCGCCGCCGCGCCCGCAAGGGCGAGCGGCGCGGCCGCAGCCGGACGGGCGACAAGGGCTGAGGGGAACGCGCCGGTGCATCCCGATCGCCGCTTCCGCTGGGAGGACGAGGATGCCATGCGCGCCTTCGTCGCCGCGCGCGGCTTCGCCCATATCTTCGCGATGACGGCGGAAGGCCCGATGGTCGCCCACGCCCCCGTCGTGGTGACCGAAGGCGGCGCGCTGCGTTTCCACCTCGCCCGCTCCAACCGCATTTGCCGCTATCTCGACGGCCTGCCCGCGCTCGCCTCGGTCGCCGGGCCTGACGCTTATGTCAGCCCCGACTGGTATGTCGCCGAGGATCAGGTGCCGACCTGGAATTATGTCGCGGTCGAGGCAGAGGGTGTCGCCCACATGCTCGACCAGCCCGCACTGGTGGAGCAGCTCGACACGCTCTCCGCGACCCATGAGGCGGCGCTGGCCCCCAAGCCCGCCTGGACCCGCGCGAAGATGAGCGCCGGCCGGTTCGAGGCGATGCTGCCCGCGATCATCTGTTTCGAGATTCGGGTGCTGCGCTGGCGCGGCACCCGCAAATTCTCACAGAACAAGCCCGCCGGGGATCGCGCGTCGCTCGCCACCGCGCTCGATGCCAGCGGGCGCCGCGACATGGCCGCCTTGGTGCGCGCGCCATGAACAAGCTCGCCATCTTCGATTGCGACGGCACTTTGGTGGATTCGCAGGCGACGATCTGCACCGCCATCGCCCACAGCTTCGCCAACCACGGCCTGCCCGGCCCCGGCCGCGCCGCCAGCCTCGACATCATCGGCCTGTCGGTGACCGAGGCGATGGCCAAGCTCCACCCGCACGGCACCGACGAGGAGCATCGCTCGCTGGGTGACGGCTACAAGCTGGCCTTCCAGAAATTGCGCGCCGACGGGCTGGCGCAGGAGCCGCTCTATGACGGCATCGGCGGGGTGCTCGACAAATTGGAAGCCGATGGCTGGCTGCTAGCCGTCGCCACCGGCAAATCCGATCGCGGGCTCAGCCTCTGCCTGATGGGCCATGGCTGGCTCGGCCGCTTCGTCAGCCTCCAGACCGCCGACCGCCACCCCTCCAAGCCGCACCCCTCGATGATCCATCACGCCATGGCCGATGCCGGCGCATCGCCCGAGACCACGGTGATGATCGGCGACACCAGCTACGATATGCTGATGGCCAGGGCCGCAGGCTGCACCGCGATCGGCGTGGCGTGGGGCTATCACGAGGCCGCCGAACTCGAAGCCGCCGGGGCCGACGTGGTCGTCGCCACCGCCGCCGAACTGTCCGCTTTTCTGGAGCGCCTGCCCTGATGCCCGATCCCCAGCTGTCGCCCGAAGATCGCTTCCGTCTCGAACGCACCCGCTTCGCCATCATTTCCGCCATGCGCGCGTCGGGCGTGGTGCTGATGCTGTTCGGGCTGTGGATCTGGGTCGGCGATCTGATGCGCGCGGGGGGGGTGCCGGCGGTGGGCTTCCCCATCTTCGCGCTGGGCTTCGCCGAATCCCTGATCGTGCCGCAGATTCTCGCGCGTCGCTGGCGGACGCCGCGCGGCTGATGAAGCGCTTCTACAAGGCCGTCACGATCGGGCCGGATCGCGCGATCCTGCTCGACGGCCGCCCGATCAAGACGCCCGCGCGGGCACCGCTGGCGCTCCCCACCGATGCGCTGGCGGCGGCGATCGCGGCCGAATGGGATGCGCAGGGTGACGAGATCGATCCCCGCACCCTGCCGATGACCGATCTGGCCCATGCCGCGATCGATCGCGCCGCGCCGCAGCGGGACGCCTTCTTCAGGGTGCTGGCCGGTTACGCCGAGACCGACGCGCTGTGCTATCGCGCCGATGGCCCGCCCGATCTGGTCGCCCGGCAGGCGGCCGCGTGGGACCCACTGCTCGCCTGGGCGACGGCGCGCTACGACGTGCATTTCGCGGTCACCGCCGGCATCGTCCACCAGCCCCAGCCGCCCGAAACGATCGCGCGCCTGCAAGCCGCGCTCGCCGCGCACGACGCCTTCGCCCTCGCCGCCTTTTCGCCGCTCGTCACGATCGGCGGCTCGCTCGTCACCGCGCTCGCGATCGAGGCGGGCGAGATCTGCGCCGACGCCGCCTTCGACGCGACCCATCTCGACGAATTGTGGCAGGCCGAACAATGGGGCGAGGACTGGATGGCGACCGACATGCGCGCCGCCCGCCGCCGCGATTTCACCGTCGCCGCCGATTTCCTGGCGCTTTCCGCCTGATCGGTGCGTTGCGGCAACGAAACGAAAGCTACCCTTCCTTCATGTCTTTCTGCTAGTCGGCAGCAACGAGCTACCTTCCTTTCCCCGAGGACAGTGCCGCGTGACGCCGACTTTCCCCCTGCCGCTCCACCATAGCTGGCCCTTGTTCGAGCGCGGCCAGCGTTTCGATCTGGGCCACACCTTCCAGCCCGAGGCGCGCGGCTTCCTCGACATGGTCCGCCCGGTCGAGACGCGCGCGCTGGCGCGGGCCGGCATCGGCCGCTGGTCGTGCGACCTGAACGACAACAGCCTGACATGGTCGGACGAGGTCTACGCCTTCTTCGGCCAGCGCCCCGGCACCCCCGCCCGCCGCGCCGCCTCGGTCTCGCTCTATCGCGATGAGTCCCGCGTCGTGATGGAACGGCTGCGCGCCTATGCGATCAAGCACCGTCGCGGCTTCACCGTCGACGTGGAAATCCGCCCCGACGGCGGCGACTATCGCTGGATCCGCCTGACCGCCGCCCCGATCTGCGACAAGGACCGGGTGGTGATGCTCCATGGCCTGAAGCAGGATGTGAGCGCGGAATATGCGCGGCAGGCGGTGGCTGTCCGCGCCGGCCGTTAGAACACGCCGCCGCCCAGCATCAGCCGCAGCGCGCCGATCGCCAGCAAGGCGATGTTGAAGTTGCGGCCCGCATTGCCGCTGCTCGAAAGACTGCCGACCAGCACGCCCACCACCGGCAGCGGCAGGATCAGCCAGTTCGCCCAGCCCATCAGAGGCAGGAAGGCCATCACCACGAGCGGGGTCGCAACGAGGCCGATCAGGATCGAGAGGATATTCAGCATGGCCCCAATGTCGCCCCTTCCGGCCGTTTCCGCAAGAGGTGTATTGTAATAATAACACGCCTTGCTATCTGAAGGGCGATACGGAAGGACAGGCCCCATGCGTTTCCCCATCCCGCCCCTCGCCCTGATCGCCCTGGCCCCGCTGGCGCTCGCCGCCTGCGACGTGAAGGTGGCGACGGAAAACAAGGCTGACAGCGCGGCGGTCAGCATCGGCGGCCCCGATGAGGTCGCCTCGCTCGCCACGAAGAACGGCAGCACGACCGTCTCGATCCCCGGCCTCGGCACGTCGATCACCGTTCCCAAGTTCAACCTGGGCGGCAAGACGATGAACTTGGACGGGATGCAGGTCTATCCCGGCACCGAGATCGTGACGATGGACATCAAGGACAGCAAGCGCAACGCGGACGGCGGCGGCAGCGTGCGTATCGGCTTCAACAGCGGCGACGCGCCCACCGCCATCGCGGATTATTACCGGAAGGCGGCCGCCGACGCGGGCTTCACCGTCGATGCCGCCAGCGGCACGAGCGGGGTCCACGGCACCAAGCCGGACGGCAAGGAATTCGCCGTCTCGATCGAACCCGCTGGCACCGGTTCGCGCGGCACGATCATCCTCAACGACGCGGACTGACGCAACCGATCCACGGGCTTCCTTGACGCGCGCGTCGGCGGGGCGCAGCCTCGCCCGCATGCGGATCGAACTCACCCTGCTCGGCGCCACGCTCGTGCTGGCACTCGTCAACATCTTCGCCGCCGGGCGCGCGCGCACCGCGCAATATGGGACGAAGTGGAATGTCGGCGCGCGCGATGGCGAGATGCCGCCACTCAATCCGCTGGCGGGCCGCCTGTCGCGCGCGCAGGCCAATCTCTACGAGACCTTGCCGATCTTCGCCGCCGCGATCCTCGCCTGCGCCGTCGCCGGGCGCTTCGACATGAAGACCGTGATTGGCGCGCATCTCTATTTCTTCGGGCGGCTGATCTACCTACCGCTCTACGCCGCCGGCGTGCCGGTGGTGCGGACCCTGGTGTGGACGATCGCCACGTTCGGGCTCGTCCTCATCCTGTGGGCATTGCTGTTCGGCTGAAGACCGTTCCGCGTCGATCCCGCGTCACCGCGCGTTGCGGGTGCACCAGATCAGCAGGCGGGCGAGCAGGCAGAAGCCGGGGACGTCGCTGCGCGTGGCGCGCACCCGGATGGGTGTGGAGGCCACGGTCTGGTCGGCAGTCTCGAAGTTCAGCGTCGCCATCGCCCGACTCCCCATGTCGTTCGGTTGAGGAGATCATTATCCGCGCCACGTTGCAACTGCGTGACTGCCCGCTGAACGATAATTCGGCCGACGCCCGCGACGGGCGGTGCACATCGCGGCAATCCCGTCTCAATTGGCTTCGAGCGGCGCCAGCGCCCGCGCCATCAGCCGCCGCGCCTTGGGCGTGAGCCGCACGAAGGTGCTGCGCGAATCGTTGAGATTGGGCGTGCGGAGCAGCAGGCCGACCTCCACCAGATAGTTCAGCCAGCGCAGCGCGGTCGTCTGCGGCACGGCGGCAGCCATGCACAGGCTGGAGATCGACAGCACCTTGCGCTCCCCCTCCGCCACGACGAGATCGAGCAGCATGTCCCACGCCGGCTCGCCGAACAGGCCGGGGGCGAAGATGCGTTCGCGGCGGCGGCGCAGCGCCAGCGCGTCGCGCGCGGTCTGCACCATCACCTCGTCGAACAAAGGCGCGTCGTAGGACGCGGGTTCGGCGGCGGCATTGGCGGTGACGTTGCGGGTCATTGGGCGCGCCCTCCGCCGATGGTGCGTATCTGTCCGGCGACCGACGCGGCGCTGCCGCGCTGGCTCGATCGGTCGAGCGGTCCGGGCTCGCTCCACCGCCCTTCGGGCCGGATGATGACGAACGGGTCCACCCCGATAGCGACCGCCTCCGCCAGAGGTTCCAGATCGGCGCGCATCTCGACATAATCCACGTCGGAGAAGGAGAAGCGCGAGCTGCCCGCGATCTCGCGAAAGCCGAACACGCCCCAGAAGCGCGTCAGATCGGCCCGCGAATGGCCATATGCCTGGCGATAGCCCTTCTGGCGGCAGATCTCGATTCCCTCGCGCACCAGCCGGAAGGCCAGCTTGGTCGAGCGGAAGTGGCTGCGCACCGCCAGCCGCTCGATCTTCACGAAACCGCCGAAGAAGCGCATCCTGAGGCATCCGGCGACCTCGCCATCGACCTCGCCCAGCAGGTGCATGGCGCAGAAATCGTTGCCGTCGAATTCCTCGTCATAGGGGCAATATTGCTCGCTCATGTAGGTCGCCGCGCGCACGGTGAAGACCTTCATCACGTCTTCCATGTTCCGCGCCACCCGCACCGAAAGCCGGCGGGCCGGGCGCGGCGCGGGCAGCGCCGGGGCGGCGGCGGGCATCGTCTTCTCGTCCAGCGCGGCCGCCGCCGTGCCGCTTTCGGGCAGCACCACCAGCAGATCGGCCGGCGCGCCCGGATAGAGCGTGTCGGCGCGCAGGAAGCCCATCGCCGGCACCAGCTTGTTGGTGTGCCCCGTCGTCACCCGCGTGAAGAGCGCGCAACCCTGCGGCGCCATCCGGCCGATCCAGAAGGTGAGCGCCTTCATCGCCGGGCCGAAGGCGGCCGGCGTGAACACGAGCGCCGCGTAGATCGCCGCCGGCGTCTCGCCCGGCCGGCAGACATGCGCCAGATCGGGATCGGAACCCCGGAAGCCGCCCGATACGATCGCCTGCGCCCCGGCCTCGGTCAGCGGGATCAGGCCGTTGAACACCGTCTTGCCGGCGGGGATCCCCGCCCCGCTCACGATCGGCAGGATATCGGGATTGTGCGCCAGCAGCCGTTCCAGCGTGGCATCGTCCATCAGGCCGGGGAGCACGCCGCGCGCGACCGCCATCGCCGCCTTGGCCTCGGCCACCGTCGCGGCACGCACGTGGGGCGTAGCCCGCACCGATTCCATGAGCCGTTTCATTCGCGCGCTGAACGCCAGCTTCTTGAAGCCATCGATCCCAGCGTTTACCTGTGGCTCGTGACGCATGAGTCCCGTCCCTTTTCCTGTCGTCGTCCGGCGATCCGACGTCCTTGGGGGGAATAGTTAATGGCCAACGGCCGTCCTGCCGTGCCGCAGAAAGTGAACAGGGGTGTTCAACCGGCTGATCCGGTCGGCACGGCGCCGCGCTATCGGTGGGACGACCTGCGCCTGTTCATGCTGGCCGCCGAAGCGGGCAGCCTGCGCGCCGCCGCGCAATCCGCCGGCTGCTCGATCAACACCGTGCGCAACCGCATCGAACAGCTGGAACATGATCTCGGCTTCATCGTCGCCAAGCGATCGGTCGACGGCTTCATCCTGACCGCCGAGGGCCAGGACATGCTCTCGATCGCACGGGAGATGTCGAGCGGCGCCTCCGCGCTCGATCGCCTCACCCGCAAGCGCGGCGAGCGATCCGCCCGCAAGGTGGCGGTGCAGGTGACCGAGGGGCTCGGCACCTTCTGGCTGATGCCGCGCATCGTCGATTTCCAGGCCGAGCATCCCGATCTCACGGTCGAGCTGACCTGCGACATGAAGCCGGTCGACGTCTCTTTCCGCGACATCGACATCGCCGTGCAGCTCGAACAGCCGCGCCACCCCGATCTGGTGATCCAGCGGCTCGGCACGCTCCACCTGATGCCTTTCGCCGCGCCCCAATATATCCGCGCGCACGGCACGCCTTCGACGATCCAGGATCTGTTCGATCACAAGCTGGTACTCCAGAAATCGGAGCAGGTGTCGCAGGAGGGCACCGAGCTGGTGCTGGGCAGCACCCTGCCACCGGGCACCGTCAGCATCAGCGCCAACACCAGCTCGGCCCATTACTGGGCGATTGCGCGCGGCGCCGGCATCGGCCTGTTGCCGACCTATGCGCGCGCGGTGAACCGCCGGGTCGTGCCGGTCGACATCGGCCTGAAACTGCGCCGCGACATCTTTCTGGTCTATCACCCCGACGCCAAGCGCTCGCGCGCCGCCGAGCAGGCCATCGCCTGGATCCGCGCCTCGTTCGACGCCGAACTCTACCCCTGGTTCGCCGACCAGTTCGTCCACCCCACCGACCTGGAACGCCACTTCCACGACGGCACGGTCGTGAAGCTGTTCGACGACATGCAGGACGTGGAGATTCGATAGGAAATCCCCCCTCAACATCCTGAACACCCCTAGGCAACTTTCGCGCGCGCGCCCGCGTAGCCGTACGCGCTAAGCCGGCCGGGAGAAGGGGGACAGGCATGATCGACACCGCCGCCGCGCGCTATCGGGCGCTGCTCCATGGCGGCGATCCGCTCGCCACCGCCGCGCAATTCCTGGCGCTTCAGGCCGAACAGGGCCTCACCTATCGCGGCCAGCCCGTATGCGCGACGATCCAGCCGCGCTTCCTGCCCGCCGCCGATCATGCCGCCTTCCTCGCCGCCGGCCGGATCGGCGCGGGGTTGATCGGCCGCGCCGACGCGCATTTTCGCGCGAGCCAGCCCCTGCGCGACCGCCTGTTCGGCGATCACCCCCAGCGCCACCTGCTCGACGCGCACGACCGTTTCCTCCCCGATCCCTGCGGCCGCTTCGACGCCCTGGTCGATCGCGGCGGGAGGCCGTGGTTCATCGAATATAATGCCGGGCTGTGCGGCGGCCTCTATTTCGCCGAGGCGCTGGCCGCCGCCTTCGACACGCTGGCGCCGATGCAGGCGCTGCGGGCGGAACTGCCGCTGCGCTTCCAGCCGACGTCCGCGCCTTATGTCGATGCGCTCCAGACGGCCTATTCGCGCGATTTCGGCGGCATCATCCTGCGCGCCCTGTTCCTCGCGCCCGACGGGGCGGCCGGCGATCTCTATGCGTCCCACGCCGAAATCCACATGATGGCGGCGGAGATGGCCCGGCGCGGCATCGAGGCGCGCATCCTCCGCGCCTCCGACGTGCGCCACGACGGCGCCCGCGTGGCGCAGGGTGACTGGGTCGCCGACATCGTCATCGTGCTCGACTGGCTGGCGCTGATCGCGCAGCCCGCCGCCGCGCCCCTGTTTGTGCCGCGCACGACCGGAGGAAGCTGGATCGTCAACAGCCTGGGCGCCGCCATCTACCGGGGCGGCAAGCATCTGTTCGCGCTGATGAGCGACCCCGCGATCGACCTCGCCGAAACCGACGACGAACGCCGCTGGATCGCCGACCACGTCCCCTGGACCCGCATCCTCGCCCCCGGCCCCACCATTGGCCTGTCGGGCGAGCCGACCGACCTCCTCGCCCACCTGCGCGCCGAACGCGAGCGGCTGGTGCTGAAGCCCTGTTTCGCGATGGGCGGGCGCGGCGTGATGCTGGGCTGGAAGGTGGACGCCACGACCTGGGATCGCGCGATCGAGCAGGCGCTCGGCGAACCCACCATCGCCCAGGCCCGCATCGACATGGCGAGCGAAACCTACGCCTGCCCCCAAGGCGCCACCGTCACCGACCGCGCGCTGGAAAGCGACCTGTGCTGCTACATCTGGCACCAGAGCGAGGCCCACGGCCTCCACTGCCGCGCCTCCGACACGGGGATGATGAATCTGGCGGGCGGTGGGGCGAGCGTCGTGCCGGTGTTCGTGGCGGGCTAAACGCTCAAGCGCGCCGCTTCACCCGCATCACCGCCTCGTCCAGCGCCGACAGGAACCGAGACCGATCCGTTTTCGAAAACGGCGCCGGCCCGCCCAGCTGCTCCCCGCCCGCGCGCAGGTCCGCCATGATCGCGCGCACCGCGATCTGCGAGCCGATCGAACTTGAGGTGAACGGCTTGCCTGCTGGCGACAGCACGCTCGCCCCCGCCTTGATGCAGCGATCGGCCAGCAGGATATCGGCCGTCACCACGATGGCGTCGGCGCCCGCCGCTTCGGCGATCCAGTCGTCGGCCGCGTCGAAGCCGTCGCTCACGACGACACGGCTCAACAGCGGATGGGCAGGAATGCGAAGATGGCTGTTGCTGACGATGGTGACGGCCACCTCGTGACGGAAAGCGACCTTGTAGATCTCCTCCTTCACCGGGCAGGCATCACCGTCGACCAGGATGCGCGGGGTCATCGCCGGCCGCGTGGTCCGCCCTGGGTGGGGCGTGCCGCGAAGCGGCCACGCGGGGGGCCGTCGTTCGCGCCACCGCGAGGGGCGCCACGCGGGGCGCCGCGCGGCGGGCCATCGGGCGGGCCGGCCATCGGCAGGATCTGCAACTCGCCCTCGGGATCGGCCGAGGCGGTTCGCTTGAACGCCGCCATGAACTTGGCCGCCGCGACCTTGGGAATCTCGAACGCCGTCTCCTCGTTCGAGATGCGGATCGCGCCGATCTCGGACTTGGTGATGTGCCCGCGACGGCAGAGCAGGGGCAGCAGCCAGCGCGGATCGGCATTCTGGCGGCGGCCGATGTTCATGCGGAACCAGCTCGTATCCTCGAAACCGGGGCGCGGCCCCTCGGGCCGGGCGGCGCGCGCGGCGGCGGGGCCGCCCTCGATCAATTCCTCGGCGGCGGGCAGCTTGGCGCGGTGGGCGCGGATCAGCATGGCGGCGATTTCCTCGGCGCCCTTCTCGGCCAGCAGCCGCTCGCCCAGCGCGCGATCCTCGTCGTCCAGCTCGACCGGCTCGGCCAGCGTCTTGAGCAGGCGATCGCGATCGGCCTCGGCGATCTGCGCCACGGTGGGGGGCGTGGTCCATTCGACCGACACGCGCGCGTCGCGCAGCAGCCCTTCGGTGCGGCGGCGGCGCGGATAGGGCACGACCAGCACGGCGGTGCCCTTCTTGCCGGCGCGACCGGTGCGGCCCGAACGGTGCTGGAGCGCCTCGGCATCGCGCGGCAGCTCGACATGGATGACGAGGCTCAGCGACGGCAGATCGATGCCGCGCGCCGCCACGTCGGTCGCCACGCACACCCGCGCGCGGCGGTCGCGCAGCGCCTGCAACGCATGGTTGCGCTCGCTCTGGCTATGTTCGCCGGACAAAGCGACGGCCGCGAAGCCGCGCTCGACCAGATTGTTGTGGAGGTGGCGCACCGCCTCCCGCGTGGCGCAGAACAGCATCGCCGTGTCGGGTTCGTGGAAGCGCAGCAGATTGACCACCGCATTCTCGATGTCCGACGGCGCCACCGTCACCGCCTGATAGGAAATGTCGCCATGGCCCCGCTCGGCGCCCAGCGTCGAGATGGTGAAAGCGTCCTTCTGATAGCGCCGCGCCAGCGCCACGATCGGCTTGGGCATCGTCGCCGAGAACAGGAGGGTGCGGCGGGTGGCGGGCGTCGCGTCGAGGATCTGCTCCAGATCCTCGCGGAAGCCCATGTCGAGCATCTCGTCGGCCTCGTCGAGCACCGCCACCTTCAGCGCCGACAGGTCGAGCGCGCCGCGCTCCAGATGGTCGCGCAAACGCCCCGGCGTGCCGACGACGATATGCGCGCCCTGCGCCAGCGCCCGCCGCTCGCGCATCGCATCCATACCGCCGACGCACGACACGATGCGGGCATGCGCCTTGCCGTAGAGCCACTGGAGTTCGCGGGCGACCTGCAACGCCAGCTCGCGCGTCGGCGCGATCACCAGCGACAGCGGGAAGGCGGGGCGATCCATCCGCCCGTCCTCCGAAAAGAGCTGCGGGGCCATGGCCATGCCGAAGGCGACGGTCTTGCCGGAGCCGGTCTGCGCGGAGACGATCAGGTCGCGCCCGTCCGCCTCCTCCTGAAGCACGGCGGCCTGGACGGCGGTAGGGGCGGCATAGCCGCGCTCGGTCAGCGCCTCGACGATGGGCGCGGGTAAACGGCTGAAAGGCATGATGTGTAGGTGGTGCTTTGCTGCTGGGGGACAAGGCGGCCCGGAGCCGCATTTGACCCCTCCTAACACAGCTTGCGCGAAAAGTCGTGCGCGATGGCGAGGGCGCGTTCGGGCGCCCGATCTCAGGCGGCGGCGGGCCGGCGTTTGGCGTAGCGGGTGACGAGGAAGGTGACGATCGGGCTGCCCACCACCAGCGCCGCCAGCCCCGCCATCGGCGCGATCAGGCCACCGATCAGGGCCGCCGCCGCGATGAGGATCGGGATGAGGCTGCGCGTGGAGAAAACGTCCATCGCGGCCCCATCCACATCCTCCGCCAGCAGCGACGATCGCGCGATCAGGCGAACGAGCCGCCGGTTGAGCAGCCCGATCAGCAGCAGCCAGAAGGCGTAGAAACAGATCGCGACCTTCACCTGGGCAAATTCGCTGACCACGGCGGTCGGGAAGGGCATGAAGGCGATCGACATAAGGAGCATCATGTTGGCCCAGACGATCTTCTGATTGGCGCCGCGCATCAGGCCCATGATCGTGTGATGCACCACCCAGAAACGGGCGAGGACGAGGAAGCTGACGACGAAGCCGATATAATTGGGCAGCAGATCGATCAGCGCCTGCCCCACCGCGACATTGCTGGCCTCGTGCAGATGCGGCAACCGCACCTCCACCACCAGCAGGGTCATCGCGATGGCGAAGACCGCGTCGGAGAAGAAGGTCAGGCGTTCGAGCTGCTGGGCGTCGCGATGGGCGGTCATGCCGGGAATGTCCGGCAGGGCGACGGCGCTGTCCAGCGGGAAAGTGCGCCGTGACGCCACCGATGTTGCACCGCACCCGGCGTACGGCTAGACGCCCGCCCAATCGCATGGACCCGGTGCAAATCCGGGTGGCTATTCCGGCCGCCGATCCGCCGGACAACGCATGGCGCAACGTCCCCCGGCCGCCGACGAGCGGGCCACGCGCCGATCTGCGGACATACATCCATGACCCGTCTCTCCCGCTACGGCCGCGAGTGGTTCACCGGCCCGGCCGCCGCCCGCCGCGACATCCTCGCCGGCATGGTCGCCACCTTCGCGCTCATTCCCGAGGTGATCGCTTTCTCCTTCGTCGCCGGGGTCGATCCGCAGGTCGGGCTGTTCGCCTCCTTCGTGATCGGCATCGTCATCGCGATCGCCGGCGGGCGGCCGGCGATGATCTCGGGGGCCGCGGGATCGGTCGCGCTGGTCGCCGCCGCGCTCGTCCATGCCCATGGTCTGCCCTATCTGCTCGCGGCGACGATGCTGGCGGGCGCGATGCAGATCGTGTTCGGCCTGCTCAAGCTCGACGTGCTGATGCGCTTCGTGTCGCGATCGGTGCGGACGGGCTTCGTCAACGCGCTCGCCATCCTGATCTTCTCGGCACAGGTGCCACAGATGCTGGACGTGACATGGCACACCTACGCCATGATCGCGCTCGGCCTCGCCATCATCTACCTCGCCCCCCGGTTGACGACCGCCATCCCCTCCCCGCTGATCTGCATCGTCGTGCTGACGGGCGTCGCCATGGCGGTGCCGATGCCGCTCAAGACGGTGGCCGATCTCGGTCGCCTGCCCGATGCGCTGCCCGCCTTCGCGCTGCCGCACCTGCCGATCGCGTGGGAAACGCTGGGCATCGTCCTGCCCTATGCCTTCGCCATGGCCGCCGTGGGCCTGCTCGAATCGATGATGACGGCCAGCGTGGTCGATGATCTCACCGAGACGACGAGCGGCAAAGCGCGCGAATGCACCGGGCTCGGCCTCGCCAATCTCGCCGCCGGGCTGTTCGGCGGGATCGCGGGGTGCGGCATGATCGGCCAGACGGTCGGCAACATCCGCTATGGCGGGCGCGGGCGGCTCTCGACCCTCGTGGCCGGCCTGTTCCTGCTGCTGGTGATGGTGCCGCTCAGGCCGTGGGTGGCGCAGGTGCCCGTGGCGGCGCTGGTGGCGATCATGGTGATGGTCTCGGCCAGCACCTTTTCCTGGGGCTCGCTGCGCGACTTGGCGCGCCATCCGAAAATGTCGGGCGTGGTGATGCTGGCGACGGTGGTGGTGACGGTGGCGACGCACGACCTGTCGATGGGCGTGGGGGTCGGCGTGCTGCTGAGCGGCGTGTTCTTCGCTTTCAAGGTAACGCGCCTGATGGGCGTGACCAGCCACCACGACGCGGCCACCGACACGCGCACCTATGAGGTGACCGGCCAGATCTTCTTCGCCAGCGCCGACATCTTCGCCGACCGCTTCGACCTGACCGACACCGCCCGCCACATCCGCATCGACCTGACGGCGGCCCATTTGTGGGACATCACCGCCGTCGGCGCGCTGGAGGATGTGGTGACGAAGATGCGCCGCCACGGGCTGACGGTCGAGCTGATCGGCCTGAACGCGGCCAGCGCCATCCTGGTCGATCGCCACGCGCCGCTGGTGCGGGAAACGTAATTCCTCCCCAAGCTCGCTTGGGGAGGATGGGATCAGGCCGCCGCCAGCGCCGGCTCGCCGCCCACCCTCTCGCCCCGGAACACCGCCATGTCGAGGATGCCCTCGCGCTTGGCGACGATCGTCGGCACCAGTGCCTGGCCCGCCACGTTCACCGCCGTGCGCCCCATGTCGAGGATCGGATCGATCGCCAGCAGCAACCCGACGCCCTCCAGCGGCAAGCCGAGGGTGGAGAGGGTGAGCGTCAGCATCACCACCGCGCCGGTCAGCCCGGCGGTCGCGGCGGAGCCCACCACGGACACGAACACGATCAGCGCGTAATCGGACAGGCCGAGCGGCAGGCCGAAGAATTGCGCCACGAAGATCGCCGCGATCGCCGGATAGATCGCGCCGCAGCCGTCCATCTTGGTGGTGGCGCCCAGCGGCACGGCAAAGGCGGTGTAGGCGCGCGGCACGCCAAGGCCGCGCTCGGTCACCTCCTCGGTCACGGGCAATGTGCCCACCGACGAGCGCGAGACGAAGCCGATCTGGATCGCGGGCCAGGCGGCCGCGAAGAAGCGCATGGGGCTGAGACCATTGGCGAGCAGCAGCGCCGGATAGACCACGAACAGCACCAGCCCGAGCCCGATGTAGATCGCCGCCGAGAAGGAGCCGAGCGCCGCCAGCGCATCCCAGCCGTAGCGCACCACCGCGTCGCCGATCAGCGCGGCGGTGCCGATCGGGGTCAGCCGGATCACCCAGCGCAGCAGCCGGCGGAAGACCTGGAGCGCCGATCCGTTGAAGGCGAGGAACGCCTTCCCCGCCGGCCCGATCCGCACCGCCGCCGCGCCGATCGCGATGGCCGCGACGATGATCTGCAACACGTTGAACGATAGGCTCGTCGCCGCCGATCCGTCGTCGGCCAGCTTGGTCGAGGCGGTCAGCCCCATGATGTTGGCCGGCACCAGCCCTTTCAGGAAATCGAGCCACGATCCGCGCGTGGTGGGCGCCACCGCCGCCGCCTGATCGACCGCCGCGTGCAGCCCGGGCTGCATCACGAGACCCAGCACGATCCCGATCGACACCGCGATCAGCGCCGTGATCGCGAACCACAGCAAGGTCCGCCCCACCAGCCGCGCGGCATTGTCGAGATCGCGCAGCGCCGCGATCGATCCGACGATGGCGGTGAACACCAACGGCGGCACCAGCGCCTTGAGCAACTGGACGAAGATCTGCCCTACCGTGTGCAGCCCCTCCCCCAGCGCGCTCTCCGGCCCGCCATAGGCCCGGGTGAGAAAGCCGAGGATCAGGCCGGCGGCGAGGCCGATCAGCACTTGGGCGCCAAAGGACGGCAGGCGGATTGCGCGCGGGGATGTCATGACGCCCAAGTGGTTCCCTCTTGTCCACCGTCCAACATAGGAATTCTGCGTTCCCGGCAAGTTCCTCCCCTGCAAGGGGAGGGGAACCAGCCGCAGGCTGGTAGAGGGGTAACCTGCTCTCGATAGCACGATACCCCTCCGTCAGCCCTGCGGGCTGCCACCTCCCCTTGCAGGGGAGGATTTGCGGGGCGCGGGATTGCCATTAGACCCCCAACGCATGAACCCCCTGTTCGCCCACCTGCCCACCAGCGTGTTCGAGGAAATGTCGCTGCTCGCCCGCGAGACCGGCGCGATCAATCTCGGCCAGGGTTTTCCCGATGGCGACGGGCCGGAGGACATCCGCCGCGCCGCCGCCGATCATCTGCTGACCGGATCGAACCAATATCCGCCGATGATGGGGCTGCCCGCGCTGCGCGAGGCGGTGGCGGCGCATTATGGCGCGCATCAGGGGCTGGCGCTGGCGGCCGGCAACGTCCTGGTCACCTCGGGCGCGACGGAGGCGCTGGCGGCATCCATTCTGGCGATCGTCCGCCCCGGCGACGAGGTGATCCTGTTCGCGCCGGTCTATGATTCCTACGCGCCGATCGTGCGGCAGGCGGGTGGCGTGCCACGCTTCGTCCGCCTCGCCCCGCCGGGCTGGCGCATCACGCGCGAGGCCGTCGCGGCCACGATAACCCCCGCGACCCGGCTGATAATCGTCAACAATCCGATGAACCCGACCGGCCGGATGCTCGACGCCGGGGAAACCGCGCTACTGGCCGACATCGCCGTCGCCCACGACCTGACCGTCATCTGCGACGAGGTGTGGGAGCATGTGCTGTTCGACGGCCGCGCCCACATCCCGCTGATCGGCCTGCCCGGCATGGCCGATCGCACGATCAAGATCGGATCGGCCGGCAAGATCTTCTCGATGACCGGCTGGAAAGTCGGCTGGGTCGTCGCCCCGCCCGCGCTGGTGGCGCAGGTCGCGCGGGTCCACCAATTCCTGACCTTCACCACCCCGCCCGCCTTGCAGGCGGCGGTGGCTTATGGGCTGGGCAAGGACATGGCCTATTTTGAGGGCATGCGGGCGGGCTACCAGCGATCGCGCGACCGGCTGGCGGCGGCGCTGACGGATGCCGGCTATGCGGTGCTGCCATCCGACGCCTCCTACTTCCTGTGCGTCGATCTGGCGGCTTCAGGTATCGTGGAGGCCGATCGCGCCTTCGCGCTGCGTATCGTGCGGGAGCATGGTGTCGCCGCCATCCCGATCTCGGCCTTCTACGAAAGCGATCCGGTCACGAATGTGGTGCGGCTGTGCTTCGCCAAGGCCGACGCGACCTTGGACGAGGCCGCGCGGCGGTTGGCGGCGGCACTCCGCCCACCCCGTTCATCCTGAGAGGCTGATTAACGAGGCGGGTCCATTTCAGTCCGTTCGTCCCGAGCGAAGTCGAGGGGCGTGCCACGCGCGCAAGTGTCTCGACTTCGCTCGACACGAACGGTTGGGGAAAAATGCCCCGAAAACGCCTTCATGATACAGACTCTCGGGACGGGCGGATGGTGTGGTCAGCCCCTCACCAGATGCGCGGCCGATCAGCCGGGGCGACGTAATATTTGTCGCCCGGTTTCACCCCGAACGCCGCATACCAGGCGTCCAGATCGCGCACCGGCCCGATCACGCGGAAGCGGGAGGGGGTGTGGGGGTCGGAGGCGACCTGCTGGCGGATCGCATCGTCGCGCTGCTTGTCGCGCCAGCTCTGGGCGAAGGCGAGGAAGAAGCGCTGGTCGCCGGTGAGGCCGTCGATCACCGGCGCGGGCTTGCCGCCCAGCGAGCGGAGGTAGGCGTCGTGCGCCACCGCGAGGCCCGCGAGGTCGGCGATATTCTCACCCATCGTCAGCTTGCCGTTCACATGCGTGCCGGCGACCGGCTCGTAGCTGTCATATTGCTTGCCGAATATGTCGGCCTGCGCGTCGAAGCGCTTGGCGTCCTCGGGCGTCCACCAGTCGCGCACCTTGCCGGTGGCGTCGATCTTGCGGCCCTGATCGTCGAAGCCGTGGCTGATCTCGTGCCCGATCACCGCACCGATCGACCCATAATTCACCGCCGGATCGGCCTTGGGGTTGAAGAAGGGCGGCTGGAGGATGCCCGCCGGGAAGACGATCTTGTTCTCCTCGCCGCCATTGTAGGCGTTCACCGTCTGCGGCGTCATCAGCCACTTGCCGCCATCGACCGGCTTGTTGAGATCGGTGAGCGTATAGGCCCATTCGAAGGCGTGCGACCGCTCGACATTGCCGTAAAGGTCGGCGGCGTCGATCTTCAGCTTGGAATAATCGCGCCATTTGTCGGGATAGCCGACCATCACCTTCATGGCGTTCAGCTTGGCCAGCGCCTCCTTCTTGGTGGCGGCGCTCATCCACGGCGCGGCGGTGATGCGGTCGCCCATCGCCAGCTTCAGATTGCCGACGAGTTCCTCCATCTCCTGCTTGGAGGAGGCGGGGAAATAGCGTTCGACATAAGCGCGGCCCAGCTCCTCGCCGAGCGACTGATCGACCAAAGTGGTGCCCCGCTTCCAGCGCGGCCGCTGCGCCGACACGCCCGAGAGCGAGCGGACGAATTCGAAGCGGCTGTCGACGAACGTCTTCGCCAGATAGGGCGAGGCTTGGTAGATGGTGTGGAAGGCATTCCACGCCTTCAGCGTATCGAGCGGCGTCTTGTCGAAGATGGCGGCGATCGCGGGGAAGGCGCTCTTTTCCTGCACGATCATCGTGCCCGGATCGCCGACCATCGCGCCGGCGAGGAACTCCTTCCACGCAAAGCCGGGCGCCAGTTTCTTGAGCTCGGCCACGGTCATCGGATTGTTGGTCTTGTCGAGGTCGCGGCGGTCGGCGGCGGCCCAGCTGACCTTGGCGATCTCGGTCTCGAACGCCATGATCGCATCGGCATGGGCGGCGGGCGTCGGGTAGCCCGCCATCGCCAGCGCGCGTTCGATATAGGCGCGATAGGCGGTGCGCTGCGGCTGGAAATCGGGCTTCAGATAATAATCGCGCTCGGGCAGGCCGATGCCCGCCTGGCCGATGTAGAAGGTGTTGATGCCCGGCCGGTTGGGATCTGAATAGACGAAGGGGCTGAACAGCGGCAGGCCGAAGCCCGCCGACTGCGCGCCGTTGAGCCGCGCGAAGCCCGCCTTGTCCTTCACCGCGGCGATCTTCGCCAGATCGGCCGCCAGCGGCCTGGCCCCGAGCGCGTCGACCCGCGCCTCGTCCATGAAGCTCTTGTAGAGGCCGCCGATCAGGCTGGTGGCGGGCGCCGCCTCGATCAGGCTGCGCAGCTGCACCTGCGACAGGTTGAACACATCGTAGCCGACGCCGGCCGAGGGCTGATCGCCCGGAATTTCGGTGCGCTTGGCCCAGCCGCCATTGGCGTAATTGTCGAAATCGTCGCCCGGCTTCACCGCCATGTCGCGGGCCGACAGATCGAAGCCCCAGGGTTCGTATTTCTTCGCCTGCGTGGCGGTGGCGGTGTCGCCCTCGGTGGGTGTGGCGGTCTGCGCCAGCAGCGGCGCGGCCGCGCACGCCAGCGCCGCCGTGGCGAGGAGAAGATGCTTCATGCGAACCCCCTGAACAGTCGATCGTCGTCTGGGCGAGTTGGTAGGATGAAACACCTCGCCTTGCCAGTGGCATCGCTTCGTCGGTTGGTGCATGGTTTTTCAAGGGGATCGCCAGTGATTCCCGCCCGCACCCTCAAAGGAGCCCACGCCATCAGGCAGATCGCCGCATTGCCCTATAGAATCGAGGAGGATGGCAGCTTCCGCGTGATGCTCATCACCTCGCGCGAGACGAAGCGGTGGGTGATCCCCAAGGGCAATCTGATCCGTGGCCTGCCGCGCCATCGCGCCGCCGGGCAGGAGGCGTGGGAAGAGGCCGGATTGACGGGTGTCATATGTCCGTCATCAATCGGCACGTACAGCTACGCCAAGCGGCGCCGTTCCGGTGCCGTAAGGACAGCCGACGTCGACGTGTTTCCGCTCGCGGTGATGGGCCAGGATGATGACTGGCCCGAACGCCTGGAGCGCGAGGCGCGTTGGTTCACGCTTTCCGAAGCCGCGGGCTTGGTGCAGGAGCCGGGGCTGAAGGCGCTGATCGCGGGCTTTCGTGGCCCGCCGCAGCGCGAGTCGATCATCACGCGCGCCCTCCAGCGGGTGCGTCGAACCGGAGGCGAGAGAATACCGATGCTCAAATGGTTTCAGGCGCTCATGCCGAGCCAGGGCAGCTTCTTCGAGCAGTTCGAGGCGCATGCCGCGACCCTGGTGGCCGGCGCCGACGCGCTCGCCCGCCTGCTCGAAAGCCAGGACGCCGCCGCGATCCAGACCCATGCGAAAACCATCGTCGACGAAGAGCATAAGGCGGACGACATCATCCGCGACGTGCTTCAGGACGTGCGCCGCATCCTCGTCACCCCCTTCGATCGCAGCGCCATCACCGGGCTGATCGGGGTGATGGACGACGCCATCGACCAGATGAACTCCTTCGCCAAGACGATCACCCTGTACGACGTGACCCGTTTCCAGCCGGAAATGCGCGACATGGGCGGCATCATCGTCGAGGCGGCGCGCATCACCGCCGAGGTGATGCCCCTCCTCCGCTCGATCGGCACCAACGGCGCGCGCATCACCGAACTGACCGAGCGGCTCGTCCGCATCGAGGGCAAGGCCGACGACATCCACGACGCCGGCGTCCACGCGCTCTATCGCGCCTCGTCGGAAAAGCCGATGGAATTCATCGTCGGGCGGGAGCTGTTTTCCAGCCTGGAGAAGATCGTCGATCGCTTCGAGGATGTCGCCAACGAGGTCCAGGGCCTCGTGATCGACCACGCCTGAGCCGCGAGCGACACCATGACCACCCTCGCGATGCCGCTGCTGATCGGCCTGATCGTCCTCGCGCTGGCGTTCGATTTCATCAACGGCCTGCATGACGCCGCGAACTCCATCGCGACCGTCGTCTCCACCCGCGTGCTGCGCCCGCAATATGCGGTGCTGTGGGCGGCCTTCTTCAACTTCATCGCCTTCCTGTTCTTCGGCCTGCATGTCGCCGAGACGGTCGGCAAGGGCACGATCCACGTCGACATCGTCGACGCGCAGGTGATCTTCGGCGCGCTGATGGGCGCGATCGCGTGGAACCTCATCACCTGGGGCCTCGGCATCCCCTCCTCGTCCAGCCATGCGCTGATCGGCGGGCTGGTGGGCGCGGGCGTCTCCAAGGGCGGGATCGGCGTGATCGAATGGGCCGGGCTCGGCAAGACCGTGTCGGCCATCGTGATGTCGCCCGCGATCGGGCTCCTGCTGGCGCTGGTGCTGGTGCTGGTGACGACGTGGCTGTTCCTGCGATCGACCCCGCTCGCCAACGACCGCCGCTTCCGCAAGCTCCAGTTGGTCTCCGCCTCGCTCTATTCGCTGGGCCATGGCGGCAACGACGCGCAGAAGACGATGGGGATCATCGCCGTGCTGCTCTATTCGCAGGGCCTGCTGGGCGGCAGTTTCCATGTGCCCTTGTGGGTCGTCCTGTCCTGTCAGGCCGCGATGGGCCTCGGCACGCTGATGGGCGGGTGGAAGATCGTCCACACCATGGGCTCCAAGATCACCCGCCTGACGCCGACGCAGGGCTTCTGCGCGGAGACCGGCGGCGCGATCACGCTGTTCGCCGCGACCTGGCTGGGCATCCCCGTCTCGACGACCCACACCATCACCGGCGCGATCGTCGGCGTGGGCGCGGCGCGGCGCATGTCGGCGGTGCGGTGGAGCGTCGCCAGCAGCATCGTCGTCGCGTGGGTCGTCACCCTCCCCGCCTCCGCCCTGATCGCGGCCTTCTTCTACTGGCTGGCCGGCGCGATCGGCTTTCTGACGCACGGTTGAGCCCAACCCGTGCCCTGCTTTCGCAGGGGCACGGCAGCACCTATCGGTACGCGACGGGCTGCCGGGATGGAACGGTACACCACCGCAACGGGTTGATCCTTCGTCGATCGAAGGGGCCTGTTGAGGATGGACCAAACCGCCACCGCCACCCCCACCTGCCCCTATTGCGGCACGGAAGCGGTCGGGCGGTTCTGCTCGGCCTGCGGCAAGGAGTTGGCCGAGCATAGCGATTCCACCCGCGTGATGAAGGATGTGCTGGGGGTGAAGACCCCGCCGGTGAAGGCCATCACCTGCACCGGATATTTCGCGCTCTTCCGCCCGGCCCTGCTCTCGACCCGCTGGTGGAACGGTGAGCGGCGCGGGCTGGTGTCGCCGGTGGTGATGATCTCCACGGTCACCGCCATCGCCGGATCGATCGGCGCGGTCCTTGGCCATCTCTACGGCACCGGCGCGATCGCGGCGGGCAACGATGCCGATCTGGCGCAGGTGCAGAATCTCGCGCCCTTCCTGCAAGGCCGCTTCCCCCGGCAATTCGCCGCCGCCGCCGGCGATCCGGTGGGCTTCGCGCAGAAATTCCGGCAGGTCGGCGGGTGGTTCGCCGCCTTCTGGCCCTTGCTGCTGATCCTGCCCGGCTATCTGTCGCTCGCCCCCTGGAAGCGCATCCGGTCGCATTGCGCGCTCATCATCGCCTGCGTCGAGACGGTGTTCCTCACCGCCGTATCGGCCGGCTTCCTGTTCCTGCGCGCGATCGTCCCCGCGCTGGAGGGAAATGGCCTGCTGACGACGCTCATCTGGATCGGCATCTGCGTGCATGGCGCGGCGCATATCCGCCATGCCGTCGGCAGCGGCTGGGGCTATGCGATCAGCCGGCCGCTCATCGCGACCCTGCTGTTTCCCTTCATCATCTATGGCTGGATGGTCGAGGTGCTGTGGGTGACGATGGTGAGCTGGCCCGTCCTCGGCGGCTGAGCCCCTCGACAGACGCGCCGCCGCGCGCCAAAGCCGGGGCCATGGTTTCACGGCGTATCCTCCTGATCGTCGGCGGCGGCATCGCGGCCTACAAGGCGTGCGAGCTGATCCGCGCGCTGCGCAAGGCCGGGCACAGCGTGCGCTGCGTGCTGACCGACGGCGGCGCCCATTTCGTGACGCCGATGACGCTTGCGGCCCTCTCCGAACAGCCGGTCCACACCTCGCTGTGGGATCTGAAGGACGAGGCCGAGATGGGCCATATTCAGTTGAGCCGACAGGCCGATCTGGTCGTCGTCTGCCCCGCGACCGCCGATCTGCTGGCGCGCATGGCGGCGGGCATCGCCGACGATCTGGCGACCACTTTGCTGCTCGCCACCGACACGCCGGTGCTGGCGGTGCCCGCGATGAACGTGCGGATGTGGCTGCACCCCGCGACGCGGCGCAACGTGGCGACCCTGCGGGCCGATGGCGTGACGGTGATGGAGCCCGACGAGGGCGCCATGGCCTGCGGCGAATATGGGCCGGGGCGCTTGCCGGAGGTGGAGGCGATCGTCGCGCGGATCGAGGCGGCGCTTGGGACACGTCCCTCGACTTCGCTCGGGACGAACGGCGCCAGTGTGGCTAAGCCATCCCCCCTCGATCCGTTCGTCCCGAGCGAAGTCGAGGGACGGGAAGCCCGCCCGCCCCTCACCGGCAAACACGCGCTTGTCACCGCCGGCCCGACCCATGAGCCGATCGACCCGGTGCGCTACATCGCCAACCGCTCTTCCGGCAAACAGGGTTACGCCATCGCCGCCGCGCTCGCCGCGCTCGGCGCCCGCGTCACGCTCGTGTCCGGCCCCGTCGCGCTCGCCACCCCGCCCGGCGTGACCCGGATCGATGTGGAGACCGCGCGCGAAATGGCCGCCGCTGTCGAGACAGCCTTGCCCGCCGACATCGCCGTGATGGTCGCCGCCGTCGCCGACTGGCGGGTCGAGGCGGCCGGGCAGAAGATCAAGAAGGGCGCGGCCGGCACCCCCGCGCTCACCCTGGTCGAGAATCCCGATATCCTCGCCACCCTCGCCGCCTCGCCCCGGCGTCCCACCTTGCTCATCGGTTTCGCCGCCGAGACCGAGCATGTCGCCGATCACGCCCAGGCCAAGCTCGCCCGCAAGGGCTGCGACTGGATCGTCGCCAACGACGTGTCGGGCGACGTGATGGGCGGCGACACCAACAGCGTGCGCATCGTCACCCGCGACGGCATCGAGGAATGGCCCGCCGCCGCCAAGGCCGATGTCGCCGCCCGCCTCGCCCGAAGGATCGCCGATGCCCTTGCCTGACATCACCATCCAGCTGAAGCGCCTGCCGCATGGCGCCGGCCTGCCGCTGCCGGCCTATGCCACCGCCCACGCCGCCGGCATGGACGTGGTCGCCGCCGAAGATCTCACCCTCGCCCCCGGACAGCGCCACGCCGTCGCCACCGGCTTCGCCATCGCCATCCCGGAGGGCTATGAGGTGCAGGTCCGCCCGCGCTCCGGCCTCGCGCTCAAGCACGGCATCACCTGCCCCAACAGCCCCGGCACGATCGACGCCGACTATCGCGGCGAGGTGAAGATCATCCTCGCCAATCTGAGCAGCGAGCCCTTCCCGATCGCGCGCGGCGAGCGGATCGCCCAACTCGTCCCCGCCATCGTCCAGCGCGCCGCCTTCGCCGAGGTCGATACGCTCGACGAGACGGTGCGTGGCAGCGGCGGCTTCGGATCGACCGGCCGCTGATGGAGCTGACTGACGGCCAACTCGACCGCTACGCCCGCCACATCATCCTCAAGGAGATCGGCGGCGAGGGGCAGATGCGGCTGCTGGGCGCGCATGTCGCTCTGGTCGGCGCGGGCGGCATCGGCTCGCCCGCGATCCAGTATCTGGCGGCGGCCGGCGTCGGCCGGCTGACCATCATCGACGACGATCGGGTCGCGCTCTCCAACCTCCAGCGCCAGACGCTCTACGCCACGCGCGATGTCGGCTCGACCAAGGCGGCGATGGCGGCCAATGCCGTGCAGAAGCTCAACCCCGACGTGCATGTGCGCCCCGTCGATCGCCGGCTCGATCGCGACAATGCCGCCGCGATGCTGGCCGGGGTGGATGTGATCCTCGACGGATCGGACAGTTTCGCCACCCGCCTCGCCGTGGCCGACGCCGCGCTCGACCTGCGCATCCCGCTCGTCTCGGCGGCGGTCGGCCAGTTCGACGGGCAATTGGCGGTCTATCGCGGGTGGGAGGCGGACAAGCCATGCCTGCGCTGCCTCGTCGGCGGCGATCCCGAGCGGCCCGACGTATCCTGCGCCGATCAGGGCGTGCTGGGCGCGCTGACCGGCGTGATGGGCAGCCTCGCCGCGATCGAGGTGGTGCGCCAGATCGCCCCGTTCGGCGAGGACAGCGCCGGCCGCTTCCTGCTGGTCGATGCGCTGGCCTTCCGCTTCCGCACCGTGACCCTGCCGAAAGACCCCGGATGCCGCTGCGCGACCGCGACCTGAAGGGCCTGGCGATCATCGTCGCCGGCGAGGACCGTGCCCGTTTCCACGCCGCGCTGTCGCTGGCGGGCGCGCAGGCGGCGCTGGGTGGGCGGTCGCGGGTCTATCTCCACGGCCCGGCGGTGGGGCTGCTGGCGGCGGCCGCGATCGACCGCGAGGATGCTTTGTGGCGCGCCGCCGGCCAGCCCACCGTGGCGCAACTCCAGGAAGACGCCCTCACCCTCGGCGTCACCCTGATCGCCTGCCAGACCGGGCTGGCGATGGCGGGCATCGACGCGGCCACGCTGGACGCGCGGATCGAAACCGGCGGGCTGGTCGGCCTGATGGCGACCCTGGACGAGGATAGGCTGCTGTTCGCCTGACCTGAAGTTCCTCCCCAAGCTCGCTTGGGGAGGGGGACCGCCGGCGCAGCCGGTGGTGGAGGGGTCTCCCCGCCACCCGCCGCGCGCAGGCCCCTCCACCATCGCTTCGCGATGGGCCCCCTCCCCGAGCAAGCTCAGGGAGGAACTAAGCGCCCAGCATCTCCGCCACCCATTCCGGCACCAGCACGCTCGCCGGCCCGCGCCGCGTCTCGTCGAACGCGAAGCTGCCCTGCGACGCCTCCAGATTCAGCTCCAGCGTTTCCGCGCCATAGGCCCGCGCCGCCCGCACGAACCCCGCCGCCGGATAGACCGCGCCCGACGTGCCGATCGACACGAACAGATCGGCGCGGGCCAGCGCCGCCTCGATCCGCTCCATCTGATAGGGAATCTCCCCGAACCAGACGATATCCGGCCTAAGCGCCCGCGCCCCGCAGGCCGGGCATTCGGGCGCATCGCCCAGCGGCCCCGTCCAGCCCGATCGCGCGTCACAGTCCAGGCACCAGGCCGATCGCAGCTCGCCATGCATGTGCAGCACGCGGCTCGCCCCGGCCCGCTCATGCAGATCGTCCACATTCTGCGTCACGATCAGCAGTTCGCCCGGCCACTCCCGATCGAGCCGCGCCAGCGCCTCGTGCGCCGCATTGGGCGCGACCGTCTCCAGCGCCGCCCGCCGCATGTCGTAAAACCGATGCACGAACCCCGCATCCCGCGCGAACGCCTCGGGCGTGCACACATCCTCAACCCGATGCCCCTCCCACAACCCGTCCGGCCCGCGAAACGTGGCGAGCCCGGATTCGGCGGAGACGCCGGCGCCGGTGAGGATGACGATGTTGGCGATGGCGGACATGCGGAAAGGATAGCTATCCGCTCGCGCCCGGCCAAGCGGTTGACCGGCCCTTAACCTTTGCGGGGCTAGAAAACATTCAAATCGGAGGTTTTCCCAGCATGTCCCAGCCTTTGTCGCAAACACATCACGGCCGGCAGGCCGCGTGGGAGGCGATGTGCAAGTCGCAGGCGGTGGTGCAGTTCGATCTCGACGGGCGGCTGCTGTGGGCCAATGACGTGTTTCTGGCGACGCTGGGCTATCGGCTCGACGAGGTCGTGGGGCAGCATCACCGGATGTTCTGCACCCCGGCCTATGTCGCCTCGGCCGATTATGCCGATTTCTGGGCGAAGCTGCGCGGCGGGGCGTTCGACGCGGGCGAGTATAAAAGGGTCGCGCGTGGCGGGCGCGAGGTGTGGCTCAACGCCACCTACAATCCGCTGCTCGACGAGAATGGCGCGCCGAGCGGCGTGCTCAAGATGGCGAGCGACGTGACCGCCGCCAAGCTGCACGCGGCCGAGGCGGCGGGCACGATCGCGGCGATCCATCGCGCGGCGGCGGTGATCGAATTCGACCTCAACGGCCATATCCTCGACGCCAACGAGCATTTCCTCGCGCTGTTCGGCTATCGCCGCGCCGATGTCGTCGGCCAGCACCACCGGATGCTGTGCGACGAGGCCGATACGCGCACCGCCGCCTACGAGCGTTTCTGGCAGCGGCTGGGCTGCGGCGAATATGATGCCAGTCGCTACCGGCGCCGCGCGCGCGACGGCCGGCCGATATGGGTGCAGGCGACCTACAATCCGATCCTCGACGCGGACGGCATGCCCGCCAAGATCGTCAAGATCGCGAGCGACGTGACGGTACAGGTGCAGCTCGAGCAGGAGGTGCAGCAGCGGCTGGAGGATAGCGCGCGCTTCCAGGCGGAGCTGACCGCGCGTGGCGAGACGCTCCAGCACACGCTTGGCCAGCTCGCCACGATCGTCTCCACCATCAACGGCATCGCCGCGCAGACCAATTTGCTGGCCCTGAACGCCACGATCGAGGCGGCGCGCGCCGGCGAGGCCGGGCGCGGCTTCGCGGTGGTGGCGGGCGAGGTGAAGAAACTCGCCAGCGATACGCGGCGGGCGACCGAGGAGGCGGCGCGGATGATGGCGAGCCGGGGGGCGGCGTTCGGGTTGCAGGCGGCATAGGGCCTGACCGCCTTCACGCCATCCCCCCTCCCCCGTTCGTCCTGAGCGCAGTCGAAGGACGTGCGACTAGACGACACCGCTTGGGACACGTCCTTCGACTTCATGCCTTCAGCATGAAGTTTATCCTGAGCGCCTGCCGTGGCAGGCAGTCGAAGGGCTCAGGACGAACGGACTTGACAGGTCTTGCTCCCCCGTCCGCCCCGATTATTCTGCCGCCATGGACATCAGACCCGGCGGCCTCGACGACCCGCGCGTGATCGCGCTGCTCCAGCACCACGTCACCACCGCCCGCGCCGAAACCGGGCTCGGCTCCGCGCACGCGCTCGATGTGTCCGGCCTGCAAACCCCCGACATCCGCTTCTGGGCGATGTGGGACGGGGACACGCCCATCGGCCTCGGCGCGCTGCGACGGCTCGATACCGATCATGGCGAGGTCAAATCGATGCACACCGCCGCCAGCGCCCGCCGCCGGGGCGTGGGCGCGGCGATGCTGGCGCATATCATCACCGCAGCGCGCGCCGAGGGCCTCGCCCGCCTCAGCCTCGAAACCGGCGCCTGGCCCTATTTCGCGCCGGCGATGGCGCTCTACACCGCGCACGGCTTCGTCGAATGCGCGCCCTTCGGGGACTATCGCCCCGATCCGAACAGCCGCTTTCTCACCCTCACCCTATAGCCTCGCGGAACGACGGCGGACGCAAGCCGTTGAGCGAAATAGTCCAATCGCGCGAGGCCCTTATGCCCTTCACCCAGCTCGACCCGCCGCTCCCGATGATCGTGGAGGGAAAGGGCGACGGCTATGCCGTGGCGGTGATCGATTACGGGCAGGAATTCGATCTGCTGTGGGTCGTCGCGCTGGACGACAGCGGCGAGATCTGGTCCGCGCCCAACCCCAAGGTGCGGATGAAGGGAAACTGGTCGATGGGCCGCGCCAAGCCCAACCTGCGCAAGGCCGAGCCCGTGCCGCCGGCGCGGATCGCGGCGGTGGGCGCTTGAAGCGGTAAAACCGTTATTGCGAGCGTAGCGAAGCAATCCAGCGCCGGACTGGATTGCTTCGCTGTGTTCGCGATGACGAACAAGATCAATCGCGCGGGTCGATCTCTACCCGGTTGCGGCCCTCGCGCTTCGCCGCCAGCAAGCGATCGTCCGCGCGCGACACCAGTTCCGCCACGATCTCGCCCGCGCGCAGTTGCGCCACGCCGGCCGAGAAGGTGACCTGGCCGATCGGGCGATCGGTGTCGCGCAGGCGCAGGTGGCGCTCGGACAGGCGCTCGCGGATGTCGTCGATATGGGTGGCGGCCTCGCTGGCGGTCAGCCCCTCGAACATCATGAGGAATTCCTCGCCGCCGTAGCGGCCGACGAAGCCGCCCGCCGCCTCGCCGTCGCGCAGCGCCTCGGCGACCAGCTTCAGCACCCGATCGCCGACCGCATGGCCGAATTCGTCGTTGATCCGCTTGAAATGATCGACGTCGCAATAGGCCAGCGCCAGCGGCTTGCTGAGCCGTTCGGCGGCGGCGACCGCCTCGGCCAGCCGCTCCTCGATCGCGGCGCGGTTGGGCAGGCCGGTCAGGCTGTCGCGCGCGGCCAGCGCCGAGACCTCGGCGAGCGTGCCGTGGAGCGTGTCCACCTCGCGGCTCATTTCCGCCAGCCGGCTCTCGGCGCGGCGGGTGCGATCGACCATCATCGAAGTCAGTTCGACCAGCGATCGCATCGCGCGGGCGGGCGAAGCGCCGTCGAGATCGCGCGCGCTCGTCTGGAGCGCGTCGCCGTAAGCGCGCACGTCGGCGCCCGATTCGCGGACGATCCCGTCCACCTTGGCGATCGCGGCGAGCGCATCCTCCAGAAGCTGGGCAAGTTGTTCGCCGATCGGTTCGGCGGGGGCCTCCGGGGCGGGTTCCGCCTGCGGGCATTCGAGCATCCCCGCGAGGCCGTCGCCATCGGCGCGGACCACCTGATAGGCGAGTTCATAATTGGAGGGGGTGGGGGCGAGGCCGTTCACCGCCAGGAAGCTGCCGATATGCTCGAACAGGCCGGGCGCGCCGGGCGGAGTGCCGGCGATCAGCGGCTCCTCCTCGGGCGGGGTCATCAGATAATCCCGCATCGCCTTCAGGCGGCCCCCGAGCCCCCCGCGCTGGGCCGGGGCGGAGCGCGTGTCGCGCGGCGGAAATTTCGGCTCGAACATGATGAGCGTAACGACCGGGCGGCGTGAGGATTTAGGCGGTTTCGTGGGGTGAGCCGGGGCGGGCGGGCAAGGTGTGGAAATGGTGGATTTTTGTTCACGCGGAGACGCGGAGACGCGGAGAGAAAGAAGGGGGATTTTGGTGGGACGTGGCGCCCGAGCGTCGGAGAAATGAGTGCGGCCGGTGAGCCACGGCCCATCCACGCCTTCTCTCCTCCTTTCTTCTCTCCGCGCCTCCGCGTCTCCGCGTGAATCAATCTTGCTGGAGAGCCACCATTGTCGCCCCAAGCCTCCCGAGGCCCCAGCTTTCGCTGGGGCGACGGCTCAAACGAAAACATCCCGGCAGGCTCGCGCCCGCCGGGATGTCCCAGAAACCGGAGAGGCCCGTGAAGGCCCCGTGCGTTACGCCGCCTTCGGGGCCGCCTCGCGCACGCCGACGTCGACATGATCCTCGAACTGGGCGAAATTCTCGATGAACTGGCCGACCAGCGTCTGGGCGGTCTTGTCATATTCCGCCGCGTCGGCCCACGAGCCGCGCGGATCGAGCAGCTTGCTGTCGACGCCCGCCACCGCGACCGGAACCTCGAAGCCGAAGTTCGGATCCTTGGTGAATTCGGCATCCTTCAGGCTGCCGTCCAGCGCGGCGTTGAGGAGGGCGCGGGTCGCCTTGATCGGCATGCGCTTGATGCCGGGCATGGTGGCCTTGCCGCCCGACCAGCCGGTGTTGACCAGCCAGCAATCGACGCCGCCCTTGGCGATCCGCTCCTTGAGGAGGTTGCCGTAGATCGACGGGTGGCGCGGCATGAAAGGCGCGCCGAAGCAGGTGGAGAAGGTGGCCGACGGCTCGGTCACGCCGATCTCGGTGCCCGCCACGCGCGCGGTATAGCCCGAGAGGAAGTGATACATCGCCTGATCGGGCGTCAGCTTCGCGATCGGGGGCAGCACGCCATAAGCGTCCGCCGTCAGGAAGATGATATTCTTCGGGACGGGGCCGAGATTGTCCTTCGACGCATTCGGGATGAATTCGATCGGATAGGAACCACGGCTGTTCTCGGCCAGGCTGTTGTCGTCGAGGTCCAGCTCGCGGGTGGTCTCGTCGATCACGACGTTTTCCAGCACCGTGCCGAAGCGCTTGGTGGTGGCGAAGATCTCCGGCTCAGCCTCGGCCGAGAGGTTGATCATCTTGGCGTAGCAGCCGCCCTCGAAATTGAAGACCGCCTGATCGGACCAGCCATGCTCGTCGTCGCCGATCAGCGTGCGGCTGGCATCGGCCGAGAGCGTCGTCTTGCCAGTGCCGGAGAGGCCGAAGAACACGGCGGTGTCGCCGTTCGGGCCGATGTTGGCCGAGCAGTGCATCGGCATCACACCCTGCGCGGGCAGCTTGTAGTTGAGGATGCCGAACACCGACTTCTTCATCTCGCCGGCATATTTGGTGCCGCCGATCAGGATCAGCTTCTCGGTGAAGTTGACCGCGATCACCGTCTCGCTGCGGGTGCCGTGGCGCTCGGGATCGGCCGCGAAGGTCGGCAGGTCGATGATGGTGAATTCGGGGACGAAGCCTTCCAGTTCGCTCGCGTCAGGGCGCACCAGCAGCGTGCGGATGAACTGGTTGTGCCACGCCAGCTCGTTGATGACGCGAACCTTGACGCGATAGGCCGGCTGCGACCCGCCGAACAGATCCTGCACGAACAGGGTGTCCTTGGTGGCGAGGTGGGCGAGGAAATCGGTCTTGAGCGTGGCGAACTGCTCCGGGGTCATGCCCTTGTTGGTCTTGCCCCACCACACCGTCTCTTCGGTCTCGGCATCGCGGACGATGAACTTGTCGTTCGCCGAGCGGCCGGTGTGCTTGCCGGTCTTCACCACCAGCGGGCCGTCCTTGGCCAGAATGCCCTCGCCCCGGCTCAGCGCCTGCTCGACGAGCTGCGGCGTGATGAGGTTCCAGTGGATGTCGGCGGAAACGTCGAAACCCTGGGTGGCGAGGCCGTGGGTCGGGATGCGGCTGGTCAAGTGTGGTACTCCCCCGATGGGCGCGCGAAGGCCGCGCTCGATGACTGCTGTATCAAGGCATAACTTGGGGCCGGCGATGCGTCAAAGGGGGCTTTGGGATAGAAACGGTCGCGGAACGGCCAATTCTGCGGAATCGCGACGGGCCGGTGCGGGGAACGGCCGAAAGATTATGCGAATTTGCGAAGCGAAGCCGGAAACGCATTTTCTGTCTTACGCTAAAGGCTGGACGCCCGACGCCCCAGGGCGCACATAGCGGCCACGATGACCGCCTCGATCGCTCTCGTCGATGACGACCGCAACATCCTGACCTCGGTTTCGATCACCCTCCAATCCGAGGGATTCGCCGTGCGCGTCTATTCGGACGGGGAGACGGCGCTGAAGGCGCTGACCGAAAATCCCGCCGACCTCGCCGTGCTCGACATCAAGATGCCGCGCATGGACGGGATGGAACTGCTGCGCCGCCTGCGCGAGAAGAGTCAGGTGCCGGTGATCTTCCTGACCAGCAAGGACGACGAGCTGGACGAGGCGCTCGGCCTCGCCCTCGGCGCCGACGATTATATCACCAAGCCTTTCTCGCAGCGCCTCCTGATCGCCCGCATCCGCGCGCTGCTGCGCCGCACCGAATCCCGCGCCGGCGTCGTGCATGACGACGCGCCCGTGGCCGAGATGATCGAGCGCGGCCGCCTGTCGATGGACCCGGCGCGCCACCGCGTGCAGTGGGGCGGGCGCGACGTGACCCTTACCGTCACCGAATTCCTCATCCTGGAGGCCCTGGCCCAAAGGCCCGGCTTCGTGAAATCACGCGACCAGCTGATGGATACGGCCTATCAGGACGATGTCTATGTCGACGACCGCACCATCGACAGCCACATCAAGCGGCTCCGGCGCAAGTTCCGCCAGGTCGATTCCGATTTCAAGGCGATCGAGACGCTCTATGGCGTGGGCTACCGCTTTTCGGAGGAATGACGAGGGCGAGCTTGGCTGGACCGCCGGGCTGACGCTCACCGCCCGCATCCTCGCGGTCAACATCTTCGCGCTCGCGCTGCTGGCGGGCGGCTTCTTCTATCTCGACAGTTTCCGCACCCAGCTGATCGATCAGCAGATGGAGCAGAAGGCCGACGAGGTGGTGGCGGTCGCCGCGGCCGTGGGGGCGGCGCCCCCGGCCGCGCGCGGGCCGATGGCGGCGCGGATCGGCAACGCGCTCGATTCGCGCATCCGCCTCTACGGCCGCGACGGCGCGCGCCAGCTCGACAGCTTCGCCTTCGGCCCGCCGGCCTATGTGCTGCGCGATCCCAATACCGAGCCGCTCCAGCGTCGAATCGCCCGCTTCCTCGATCGCGCGATCGACACGATCGTATTCGCCGATCGCCCGCCGCCCTATGCCGAGCCGGCGCGCGACCGGCTGGAAGCCTGGCCCGAACTGCGCACCGCGCGGGCGACCGGCGCCGAGCGGACGATGCTGCGCCGCGCGCCCGATCGCACCCCGATGATCTCCGCCGCGATGCCCTTGCCCGACGGCACCGGCGTCGTGCTGGTCACCGCCAACGCGCGCGATATCGTGCGCAGCGTGCGGGCCGAACGCTTCTGGCTGAGCATAATCCTGCTCGGCACGACCATCCTGTCGGTGCTGCTCTCGCTGTTCCTGGCGCGCACCATCGCCCGGCCGCTGCGGCGGCTGGCGCTGGCCGCGCACCGCGTCCGCCTTGGCCGCGCGCGCGAGGTGCAGGTGCCGCGCCTGCCCTCGCGCCGCGACGAGATCGGCACGCTCGCCCGCGCGCTCAGCGATATGAGCCAGGCGCTGCGCCAGAAGATCGACGCCACCGAAGCCTTCGCCGCCGACGTGACCCACGAGCTGAAGAACCCGCTCGCCTCGCTGCGGTCTGCGGTGGACAGCCTCGATATCGTCCAGCAGCCCGATCTGCGCCAACGGCTGGTCACCGTCATCAAGGACGACGTGCACCGGCTCGACCGGCTTATCACCGACATCGCCGAAGCCTCGCGCCTCGACGCGGAATTCGCGCGCGCGCGTTTCGAGACGATCGATCTGGGGCTGATGATCGAGGGGCTGATCGCCGCGCGCGAGGCGCGCGGCCAGCCCGAGAATGTCCGCCTCGCCTTCGCCCGCCCGCACAAGGGCACGGCGGTGGTGTTCGGCGACGGATCGCGCCTGGCCCGCGTGTTCGAGAATCTGATCGACAATGCCGTGTCCTTCTCGCCGCCGGCCGGGCTGGTGCAGGTCTCCGCCACGCGCGACGACGAGGAGGTGGTGATCCGGGTGGACGACGAGGGGCCGGGCGTGTCGCACGAGATGCGCGACGCGATCTTCAACCGCTTCCATTCGATCCGCCCGGAGAGCGAGGGCTTCGCGAGCCATTCCGGCCTGGGCCTCGCCATCGCCAAGGCCATCGTCGAGGGGCATAATGGCACGATCACCGTGGAGGATCGCGACGATCGCAGGAGCGGCGCCCGCTTCCTGATCCGCCTGCCGGCGGCGGTGCGCTGAGGTGGCGGCCGGGCTGACGATCCACGCGACCTGCGTGGCGATCGACGGCCGCGCGGTGCTGCTGATCGGCCCTTCGGGATCGGGCAAGTCCGATCTGGCGCTGCGCCTGATCGATCGCGGCGCGAAGCTGGTGGCGGACGATCGCACCATCCTCGATCCCGTCGCGGGCGAATTGCGGGCCAGCGTGCCCGCCACCATCGCCGGCCAGATCGAGGTGCGCGGCGTCGGCATCGTCGCGGCCACGCCCGTCACCGCCCCCGTGGCGCTGGCGGTACGGCTGGACGCCATGCCCGAGCGGATGCCGCCCGAAGTCCTGCCGCTGACCGATTATGCCGGCCTCGGCGTGCCGACCCTCGCGCTCGACGGCTTCGAGGCCTCCGCCCCGCTCAAGGTCGAACTCGCGCTGAAGGCCCTCCCCCGATGACCGCGCCCCGATGACCGGCGCCTCGCGCCCCCGCCGCATCCTCGTCCTCACCGGCCTTTCGGGCGCCGGCCGCACCACCGCGCTGAAAAGCCTGGAGGATATGGGCTGGGAGGTGGTCGACAACGTCCCCCTCCGCCTGCTCGAACGCCTCCTCGAAAGCCCGCCACCGGCCGGCGCGCTCGACGAGGATCGCCCCTTCGCGCTCGGCATCGACAGCCGCACGCGGGGCTTCGATACCGGCCGCATCCTGTCGCGCGTGTCCAAGCTGCGCGAGGATCTCGACGTCTCGGTGCTGTTCCTCGACTGCGCCGGCGCCGAACTCGCCCGCCGCTATTCGGAGACCCGCCGCCGCCACCCGCTGGCGCAGGACCGCCCCGCCGAGGACGGCATCCTGCGCGAACGCGAACTGCTCGCCCCTCTGCGCGCCGCCGCCGACCATCTGATCGACACCACGGGCCTCACCACCAACGGGCTACAGGCCGAGATGCGGGCGCTGTTCGGGGCGGACGGGGCGGGCGGGCCGACGCTGTCGATCATGTCCTTCGGCTTCTCGCGCGGGGTGCCGCGCCAGGCCGATCTGATGTTCGACATGCGTTTCCTGCGCAATCCGCACTGGGAGCGCGACCTGCGCCCTCTGACGGGACTCGACCGCCCCGTCGCCGATTACGTCGCCGCCGATCCGGCCTATGCCGAGGCGCTGGAGCGGATCGAGGGGCTGCTGCTGATGTTGCTCCCGCGCTACGCCGGCGAGGGAAAATCCTATGTCACGGTGGCGATCGGCTGCACCGGAGGGAAGCACCGCTCGGTTCACGTTGCGCAAAGATTGACAGAAACATTGCGCGCAGCGGGATTTTCGCCCACCCTCACCCATCGCGATCTCGTGCGTTAGACATGGAGAGGCGATGGACTAGGGGGATGGCAGGCCCGTTGGCAGGATGAAGATGGACCGGGTGGCTGCATGATCGGATTGGTGTTGGTGACGCACGGCGGCCTGGCCGCGGAATTCGTCACCGCTATGGAGCATGTCGTGGGCAAGCAGCGCGCCGTCGAGGCGATCTGTATCGGCCCGGAAGACGACATGGAAGCGCGACGCGCCGACATCGCCAAGGCGGTGAAGGCGGTGGATGATGGCTCCGGCGTCATCCTGCTGACCGATCTGTTCGGCGGCACGCCCTCCAACCTCGCCATCTCGCTCATGGAGCCCGGCCGCGTCGAAGTCATCGCCGGCGTCAACCTGCCCATGCTCATCAGGCTGGAGGGTGCGCGAAAGATGATGAAGGTCACAGCAGCGGTGGCGGCGGCACGCGAGGCCGGCCGCAAATATATCTCCGTCGCGTCCGAGGTTCTCGGCGAGGCGGCGGCGTGACTGGCCCCTTGCTGGGCGGGTCCGATGGCGTCGGCGAGGCCGTCCGCCAGACCGTCCTGATCGCCAACAAGCGCGGCCTCCACGCCCGCGCCTCGGCCAAGTTCGTCACCCTCGCCGCCGCGCAGGACGCAACGATCGAGGTGGAGAAGGCGGGCTCCGGATCGGTGCTGGGCACGTCGATCATGGGGCTGATGATGCTGGGCGCCGCCAAGGGCGACCATGTCACCATCAGCGCGAGCGGCGCCAAGGCGGATGCGGCACTGGCCGTGCTGGTCGAACTGGTCGAGAACAAGTTCGGCGAGGAGTGACTCTCGCGAAAATGGGTTCAGCGAGAGTCACCGATCAGCGAGGGTGGTACCCGTAGAGGGCGGCTTCAGCTCGCGCTCCAACGACTCACGACGGGCACACCGCGCCGCTCTCCGCCCACGCCTTGAACAACTCGCCGAACTGCTTCTGCGTGCCGGGCGCGGGGGTGCGGGTGCCGCCGGGGTGCCAGCCCCAGCCGACCAGCTCGTCCTCGGCCATGTGGTGGATCAGTTGGGCCATGTCCTTGCCGCCGTTGCGCGCCGGATCCTTGATCTGGCGGCAGATCTCGCCGAGCGACTTGCCCTGCCAGGCCATCTCGATCGGCGCCAGATGCCACATCGGATTGCCCGGCACGCCCGCCGGATCGAAATTCGCCGCATGGTGGCAGGTGGTGCAGCGCATCCCCGGCGCGCCCATGCCGCCCGCGCCGCGCACGACGAGGGGCTCGTGCGGGCGCATCGCGTCGGTCTGGGTCGGACGGTCGCCGGCGGGGTGGCAGTTGAGGCAGCGCGGGCTCTGGATGACCTTGCCGACCTCGGCGAAGAGCGCGAGGCTGCGTTTGTTGCCGTCCGTGATCGAGGCGAACGCCGCGACCGGCTTCAGACCCACTTCCGGCGTGGCGGGCGCGGTGCGCGCGGCGGCGGCGCCGATCGCGGCCAGCGCGAAGCCGGCGACGCCGACTGCGAGGAGACGCGCGCTCATGCCCGCACCATCGGCAGGCGCGTGGGGCGTTCGCGGCCCAGCCGGGCCATGGCGTTGGCGACGGCGGGGGCGAGCGGCGGGACGCCGGGCTCGCCGATCCCGGTCGGTTTCTCGGTCGACGGCACGATCACGACCTCCACCTCGGGCATCTCGTGGATGCGGAGCGAACGATAGGTGTCGAAATTGGCGACGGTGGGCCGCCCCCCTTCCAGCGGCACCTCGGCATAGAGCGCGTGGCCGAGGGCATAGCCGATGCCGCCTTCCAGCTGCGCGCGGATGATGTCCGGGTTGATCGCCACGCCCAGATCGACCGCCGCCCACACCTTGTGGACCTTCGGCGTGCCGTCGGGTGCCAGCGACACTTCGGCGATCTGCGCGACGAAGCTGCCGAAGCTCTCGACGACCGCCACACCCCGCGCACGGCCGTTGACCGGCCCCGGCCCGTTCCATCTGGCGAGTTTCGCCACCGCCTTCAGCACGCCGGCGAAGCGCGGGTTATCGATCAGGGCGAGACGCCCCTCGACCGGATCGCGCCCGTCCGCCTGCAACAGCCGATCGACGAAGCACTCCACCGCATAGCCGGTGTGGGTGTGGCCGACCGAACGCCACCAGAGCGTCGGCACCGGGCTGTCGACGGTATGCGCCATGCAGCGGAAGTTTTCGGTGCGGTAGGGCAGTTCGCTGGCGCCCTCGCTCATCGTGGGATCGATGCCGTCCTTCATCATCGCCGCCGCGAAGGGGCTGGTGGCGATGAAGGATTGGCAGACGATGTGGTTCTTCCACCCCTTGATGACGCCGCCCTCGATCGAGCCCTCCATCGTGTGGAGCGCCAGCGGGCGATAATAGCCGCCGGTGATGTCGTCCTCCCGCGTGCGGACGAGCTTCACGGGCTTGCCGGGGCCGATCGCCCTGGCGGCCTCGGCCAGTTCGACCGCCAGCTCGGCATCGGATTGGGCGCGGCGGCCGAAGCTGCCTCCCGCCAGCAGGGTTTCGATCGTCACCTTGTCCTGCGGCAGCCCCAGCACCTTGGCGATGGCGGCATGGTCGGCGGTCTGCATCTGGCACCCGAAGCGGGCGACGGCGGTCTTGCCATCCCATTCGAGGAAGCCGTCGAGCGGCTCCATCGGCGCGTGGGCGAGGTAGGGGAAGACGAACTCGGCCTTGTGGCGCTGGCCGGTGGCGAGGCCCGCCTCGACATCGCCATGCTGGTTGACGACCCGGCCGTCCGCGCCCGTCACGCTGGCACGATAGTCGACGAGCATGTCCTCGGTGCCGCGCGTCTCGGCGGCGGCCTCGTTCCACTTGGCCTCGATCAGCCGGCGCGCCTTCAGCGCGGGCCAGGTGCCGGTGGCATAGACCGCCACCCCGCTCGACACTTTGCGGACGGCGACGACGCCCTTCACCTTGAGCGCGGCGGCGCCATCGAACGTGTCGATCTTCGCCCCGAACAGGGCCGGGCGCGCGACGACGACGGTCAGCATCCCCGGCGCGGCCTGATCGATCGTGAATTTCGCGCTGCCGTTGACCTTGGCGGCGCTGTCCACCTTGCCGACGACATGGTCGCGGCCGATGAACTTATAGTCCTTGGGATCCTTCAGGGTCGGGCGCGGCGGGGCCGGCAGGGTCGCGGCGGCGGCGGCGAACTGGCCGAAGCGGCCGCTGCGCTTGCTCGGCCGGTGCGCGATCACGCCCTTGTCCACGGTGATCGTCGCGGGATCGACGCCCCATTGCTTCGCGGCGGCCAGCACCAGCATCGCGCGGGCGGCGGCGGCGGCGCCCCGCATCTGATCGAACGAACTGGCCATGGCGGAGGAGCCGCCGGTGCCCTGGATGCCGCCCATCACGGCATTGCCGTACAGCTTGGCATCGGCCGGCGCCGAGGTGGCGCGCATCTGGCTCCAGTCGGCGTCCAGCTCCTCGCAGGCCATGGTGGCGAGGCCGGTGTACGGCCCCTGCCCGAATTCGATATGCTTGGAGATCACCGTCACCGTGTCGTCCGCGCCGATGCGGAGGAAGGCGTTGGGGTTGGCGGGCGGCGGCGGGTCACCCGGCGCGGCCTGCGCGTGGGCGCCCTGCGGCATCAGGTGGAAGCCGACGACCAGCGCGCCGCCAGCGGCCAGCGCGGCGCGGCGGGTGATGTTCTGCTCATAGCCCATCGTCAGGCCTCCAGCGCCTTGGCCGCGTCATGGATCGCGGCGCGGATGCGGACATAGGTCGCGCAACGGCAGATATTGCCGTTCATGGCATGGTCGATATCGGTGTCGCTGGGCTTCTTCACCTCGCGCAGCAGCGCGACGGCGCTCATCACCTGGCCCGACTGGCAATAGCCGCATTGCGGCACGTCACGCGCGATCCACGCGGCCTGCACCGCCTTCGCCTCCGGCCCGCTGACCGCCTCGATCGTGGTGACCCGCCCCTTGCCGACGGCCGAGACGGGCAGCGTGCAGGAGCGCACCGGCTGGCCATCGATATGCACCGTGCAGGCGCCGCATTGCGCCACCCCGCAGCCGAATTTGGTGCCGGTGAGGCCGAGATTGTCGCGGATCACCCACAGAAGCGGGGTGTCCGCATCGACATCGACGCTCCGCGACGTGCCGTTGACCGATATGCTGAATGCCATCGCCATGATCCTCGTGCGAAGCCGTGCCTATAATGGGCGCAGGCGACAGCGTTGTCATGTGCAACCGACTCGCAATATCGCGTTGTATATCGTTGGACATATTGGGGGATGCTGGGGATCGAAGTGGACTTCTTCTTCGTCACTGCACCTAGCGGTGGACGGCGAGACAATAAACATCCGTGCTCCTGCGCAGGCAGGAGCCCAGGGTGACACGCGCTGCCCTTTTTAACCCCGGGCTCCTGCCTGCGCCGGAGCACAAGAGAAATTACCTCAGATTAAGCCCGCCAGAGGGCTGGACGGATCGGCATAGCGCCGCTTGGCCATCCGCCCGGCGCGATAGGCCAGGCGGCCCGATTCCACCGCCAGCCGCATCGCTCGCGCCATCAGGATCGGGTCTTTCGCCTCGGCGATGGCGGTGTTCATCAGCACGCCGTCGCAGCCCAATTCCATCGCCGCCGCCGCATCGGAGGCGGTGCCGACACCGGCATCGACCAGCACGGGCAGGCTGGTGCCCTCCACGATCAGCCGGATGGTGACGGCGTTCTGGATGCCGAGGCCCGATCCGATCGGCGCGCCCAGCGGCATGATCGCGACCGCGCCGGCATTTTCCAGCCGCTTCGCGCCGATGGGATCGTCGACGCAATAGACCATCGGCTGGAAACCCTCTTTGGCGAGGACTTCGGTGGCGCGCAGCGTCTCGTGCATGTCGGGGTAGAGGGTCCGCGCCTCACCCAGCACCTCCAGCTTCACGAGGGTCCAGCCGCCGGCCTCGCGCGCCAGCCGCAGGGTGCGGATCGCGCTTTCGGCATCGAAACAACCGGCGGTGTTGGGCAGGTAGGTGATCTTCTTCGGGTCGATGAAGTCGGTCAGCATCGGCTGGTTGCGATCGGCGACGTTCACGCGGCGCACCGCCACGGTCACGATCTCCGCGCCCGATGCCTCGACCGCCGCCGCATTCTGGGCGAAGTCCTTATATTTGCCCGTGCCGACGATCAGCCGCGATCGGAAGGTCTTGCCCGCAACCGTCCAGCTGTCGTCGGCTGCGGCCACATGATCGCCGCCGCCGACGAAATGAACGATCTCCAGATCGTCGCCATCCTCGACCTTCACGTCGGCGAGCGTGGTGCGCGGCACGACCTCCAGGTTGCGCTCGACCGCGACCTTCTCGACCACCAGCCCCAGTTCGGCGACCAGCTCGGCGATGCTGATCCCGTCCGTCACGCGGCGATGTTCGCCGTTGAGGCGGATGGAAAGCGTTCCGTCGGTGGTCATTCGGGTCTCCATGGGCGTCGGCCGCGATGGCCGCCCCTCATCATGTCTCGACTTGGCTCGCAACGAGCGGCTAGGTACGGCCGCGATATAGGTCAACTGCCAAGGAGCGGAACCCGCATGAGCGATAAGCAGACGGTGTTCGTGCTCAACGGCCCCAACCTCAACCTGCTCGGCATGCGCGAACCGCATATCTATGGCCACGACACGCTCGACGACATCGCCGCCATGCTGGAGGATCGCGGGGTGGAACTGGGCCTCGCGGTCGATCTGCGCCAGTCCAACCACGAGGGCCATCTGGTCGACTGGCTGCACGAGGCGCAGGCCGAGGGGGCGAAGGCGGTGCTGCTCAACGCCGGGGCCTTCACCCATACTTCGGTGGCGCTGTACGATGCGATCAAGGCTGTCACCGTGCCCGTGATCGAGGTGCATCTGTCGAACCCCCACGCGCGCGAGGCGTTTCGCCACAAGAGCTATGTCGGCATGGCCGCCAGGGGCACGATCGCCGGTTTCGGGCCGGCTTCGTATCTGCTCGCGCTGGACGCGGCCGCCAAGCTCTGACATGGCCGCGCGCTTGAGAGTAACAGGAGGCCCGATCCATGGCCGATAACATTGCCACCCCGATGCAGGTGGACCCGGAATTCATTCGCAAGCTGGCGCTGCTGCTCGACGAGACGCAGCTGACCGAAATCGAGGTCGAGGACGGCGACCGCAAGGTGCGCGTCGCGCGCAAGCCCGCGCAGGTCGTGGCCGGCGGCGCGATGCAGGCCGCCGCCCCCGCGCCCGTCGCGGCCCCCGTGGCGGCGGCCCCCGCCGCGCCCGCGCCCGTCGCCGATCCGGCGGCCCATGCCGGCGCGGTGCGCTCGCCGATGGTGGGCACGGCCTATCTCTCGTCGGCGCCCGGCTCGCCCGCGTTCGTTTCGCCCGGCAAGCAGGTCGCCGCCGGCGACACGCTGCTGATCGTGGAAGCGATGAAGGTGATGAACCCGATCGTCGCGCCCCGGGCGGGCACGGTGAAGCTGGTGCTGGTCGACAACGGCCAGCCGGTGGAATTCGATCAGCCGCTCGTGATCGTCGAGTAAGCGGCGTGGCCATCGAGAAGGTATTGATCGCCAATCGCGGCGAGATCGCGCTCCGCATCCACCGCGCCTGCCACGAGATGGGCATCAAGACGGTCGCGGCGCATTCCACCGCCGATGCCGATGCGATGCACGTCCGCCTCGCCGACGAGGCGGTCTGCATCGGCCCGCCGGCCGCGACCGACAGCTATCTCAACATCCCCAACATCATCTCGGCCGCCGAGATCACCGGCGCCGACGCGATCCACCCCGGCTACGGTTTCCTCTCCGAAAACGCGCGCTTCGCCGAGATCGTCGAGAGCCACAACCTCATCTGGATCGGCCCCAAGCCCGAGCATATCCGCACGATGGGCGACAAGGTGGAGGCCAAGCGCACCGCCGGCGCCCTCGGCCTGCCGCTGGTGCCGGGCTCCGACGGCCCGATCGAGGATATCGCCGAGGCCAAGGCGATCGCGCGCGAGATCGGCTATCCAGTCATCATCAAGGCGGCCTCCGGCGGCGGCGGTCGCGGCATGAAGGTGTGCACGAGCGAGGACCAGCTCGAAACCTTGATGAGCCAAGCCGGCACCGAGGCGAAGGCGGCGTTCGGCGACGCCACCGTCTACATGGAAAAATATCTCGGCAATCCGCGCCACATCGAATTTCAGGTGTTCGGCGACGGCCGGGGCAACGCCATCCATCTGGGCGAGCGCGACTGTTCGCTCCAGCGCCGCCACCAGAAGGTGCTGGAGGAAGCCCCCTCCCCCATCCTCTCCGCCGCCGAGCGCGAGGAGACGGGCGGGATCGTCGCCAAGGCCATGGCCGACATGGGCTATCGCGGCGCCGGCACGATCGAGTTCCTGTGGGAAAACGGGAAATTCTACTTCATCGAGATGAACACCCGGCTCCAGGTGGAGCATCCGGTGACCGAGGCGATCACCGGCCTCGATCTCGTCCGCGAACAGATCCGCATCGCCGACGGCAAGGATCTCACGCTCCGACAGGAGGATGTGACCTTCCGTGGCCATGCCATCGAATGTCGCATCAACGCCGAAGACCCGCGCACCTTCGCCCCTTCGCCGGGGCTGGTGAAGGGCTATCACGCGCCGGGCGGCATGAACGTGCGGGTCGATAGCGGGCTCTACGCCGGCTACCGCATCCCGCCTTATTATGATTCCATGATCGCCAAGCTGATCGTGTGGGGCCACACCCGCGAGGGCTGCCTGCGCCGGCTGCGCCGCGCGCTGGAGGAATTCGTGGTCGATGGCCCGAAGACCACCATCCCGCTGCACCAGGCGCTGCTGGAGGACCCCGAGTTCCAGGCGGGCGACTATACGATCAAATGGCTGGAGGAGTGGCTGGCGCGCGAGGAGCCCTCGGCGTGAAGGCCACCATTTTCCACAATCCGCGCTGCTCCAAATCGCGCGAGGCGCTGGCGATCCTTCAGGACGCCGGCGCCGATGTGGAGATCGTGGAATATCTGAAGAATCCACCCACGCGGGCGCGACTCGCCGGCCTCTACGAGCGGGCGGGAATTAGGCCGCGTGACGGGCTGCGAAAGGCGGAGGACGGCGCGAAGGCGCTCAAGGATGCCAGCGACGACGCCATATTGGATGCGATGGCCGCCGATCCGATCCTGATCGAGCGGCCGCTGGTCGAAACCGAAAAGGGCGTAAGACTGGGCCGCCCGCCCGGAGCCGTGCGCCAGATATTGTAGGCTTTTGCACCGAAGCATCCACAGATGGGATCACATCCATAACGGATGGGTTGCGAAGCGATATAGTTAACCTTTATCAGTCCCAGCCTAATCTCGTTTCAGAATCGTTACGCCCCCGACCAAGGGGCACGCGGGGAAACGGATTCGAGAGAATCGCTGGGGGGGAAGTTTCATGGCCGCTGACAACAGCCGCCACATCGGCCGACGCTGGTACGAGCAGGCGCCACAGCTGGCGTCACGCCGCCCGGCACCGCCACGCCGCGAGAGCAAGTGGAGCCGCCGCTGGATCTTCGCCGTCGCCACGGTGACAGCGCCGGTCTACCTGCTGTTCCTGGTGATCGGCGCGGTGGTCTATCCGTTTGTGCAGGCGTGGCCGGGCGAACAGGAGTAGGGCTTTTCTAAAGCCCTCCCCTTGATGGCGAGGGTTGGGAGGGGTGATCCATCGACCGGGCGCAGCGCCTGGGGTGAGGTCACACTCACCCTCCCACCGCTACGCGGCGGGCCCCTCCCTCTCCCATCGAGGGAGAGGGATTAAGAGGTCACTCCAGCCCCGCCAGCCATTCGGCGATCAGCCGGCGGCCGGCCCGTACCGTCGCGGGGCCAAGCGCCTCGTAATCCGCCCGCAGCGCCGCGACCGTCGTACCGGCGGATTCGACATAGGCTTCGTCGCGCAGCCAGGCGTCGATCCGCGGGTCTTCGCCCATCTCCGGGTGGCATTGCAGCGCCAGCAGGTGGCGACCACGCCGGAAGCCCTGCACATAAGAGGCGGTGCGGGCCAGCACCTCGACATTGTCGGGCACGTCGAACGTGTCGCCATGCCAGTGCAGCACCGGCACGTCGGCGATGTGGCGCAGGGGCGAGGCGGCGCCCGCGTCGGTGAGCTGGACGGGCGCGAAGCCAACCTCTCGCACCGGCCCCGGATAGACTTTCGCGCCCAGCGCCGCCGCGACCATCTGCGCGCCGAGGCACACACCGAGCGTCGGCAGGCCGCGCCCGATGCGGATCGACAGGCGGTTCACCTCGCAATCGATCCAGGGATAGGCGATCCGCTCATGCACCCCCATCGGCCCGCCCATCGCCACGACCAGATCGGGCGAGAGGAAATCGGTGGTGGCGAAGGCGCAATCGGTGACGTCCACCCGATCGATCACATAGCCCGCATCCTCGATCGGCTGGCGGAAGCCGGCGATCCCTTCATAGGGGGTGTGGCGGATGATGAGCGCGCGTTTCATGCTCCCAAGGTAGCAACGGGACGCTGAACGCCAACAAAGCTAATCTTGGCGAGAGACAATGGGGTGGTGCGCCACCTCGGTAGTCGGCGATCAATGCCCCGTCAGGATACGGTCCACCAGCTGCTTCACCGTCGGCACGAAGCCGTTCGAGTAGAAGGGATCCTGCTTGAACTTGTAGGCCGCGTGGCCCGCGAACATGAGGTTCTGGTCGATATCGCCGCCGTGGGCGATGTCCTGCAGGGTCTTCTGGATGCAGAAGCTGCGCGGATCGGCGAGGCGGCCAGTGGAATTGCCCTCGGTATCCGCCCAGGCGGAGAAGCTGCACTGGCTGAGGCAGCCCATGCAATCCGCCTGATCCTTGCGGATGACCTTCATCTCCTCGGGCGTGACGAAGACGAGCGTGTTGTCCGGCGTCTTGAGCGCGGCGGTATAGCCGAGCCCATACCATTCGCGGGCGCGGTGCAGATCGCCCAGCGTCACCCAGAAGCTCTTGCCCTTCACGCCCACGTCGAGCTGATATTGATGGTCGCCCGCCGCTTCACCGGAAAAGGCGATCTGGCGATCCGAGCGCGCCTCGAGGTTGCGCAGGAAGGGGTTGCGGACGGCCGAGGAATAGAAGCCGGTCGGCGAGAAGCGGTGGAGGAGGATATCGCCCTCGTCCAGTTCCATCAGCCGCTGCTTCCATGCCTCCGGGATGGGGCTCTCCTGCGTCAGCAACGGCCGCGTGCCGAATTGGAAGGCGATCTGGCCGAGTTCGGGATTGTCGATCCAGTGATCCCAATCCTTCAGGTGCCATACGCCGCCGGCCATGATGATCGGCACGTCGTCCGAAATGCCGCCGGTGCGCATCGTATCGCGCAGCGCCTTGACGCGCGGATAGGGGTCCTGCGGGGCGCGCGGGTCCTCGGCGTTGGACAGGCCATTGTGGCCGCCGGCCAGCCACGGATCCTCATAGACCACGCCCGCCAGCCATTCGGCCGCCTTGGAATAGGCCCGCTTCCACAGCGCCGAGAAAGCGCGGCCCGAGCTGACGATCGGCAGGTAGTTGACGCCATAGGACGCGGCGATCTCGGACAGCTTGTAAGGCATGCCCGCGCCGCAGGTGACGCCCGCGACCAGGCCGCGCGTCCGTTCCAGCACGCCATGCAGCACCCGCTGCGCGCCGCCCATTTCCCACAACACGTTGATGTTGATGGCGCCCTTGCCGCCGGAAATGTCGAAGGCGCGCTTCACCTGCTGGACGGCGCCCTCGATCGCATATTCGACCAGCTCGTCATGCCGGGCGCGGCGCGTGAGCGCGCGATAGACCTGCGGGATGATCTTGCCATCGGGATCGTAGCTGTCGGCGTTGACGGCGGAGACGGTGCCGATCCCGCCTGCGGCCGCCCAGGCGCCGGAGCTGTTATGGTCGGAAACCGCGACGCCCTTGCCACCTTCGATCAGCGGCCAGACCTCGCGCCCGCCATACAGGATCGGGCGCACACCCTTGAACAACGTCAATCTCCTTGGGAGCCAATCGCGCGCCTATAGGGCAAGTTCCCACAGAAATCGCGGGGAATTTGGTGTCTGGCCCGCGACAGCCCGCGGCGGGTCGTGCCGGCCGGTCAGTCGATCCGGGCGAGGAAGGCTTCCAGCGCCGCCACCGCATCGGGCTCGTCGAGCGTGGGGGTGTGGCCGACGCGGGCGATGGTCGCGAGTTCCACGGTGGGGATGCGCGCGGCCATTTCGTCGGCGATGGCGGCCGACAGGATATCGGATCGCTCGCCGCGCACCACCAGCACCGGCACCGCCCCCAGCGCCGCCGCGACCGGCCACATATCGACCGGCGCATCGGCATTGGCCGCGCGGAACGGCTCGGCGATCTTCATGTCGTAATCCAGCACCACCCGGCCGGCGGGGGTCAATTTGGCCTGGCGTTTGGCCATCGCGATCCAGTCGTCGATCTCGTAATCGGGATAGACGTCGCCATGGCCCTCCTGAAGATAGCGGGCGGCGTGCATCCAGGTCGGCCAGGTCGATCCCTTGCCGACATAGGTGCGGATGCGGGCGAGACCGATCGGGTCCAGCACCGGGCCGACGTCATTGAGCACCACGCCGGCCAGCCGCTTGGCGTCGGTCGCGGCCATCACCATCGCGATCAGCCCGCCGAGCGAGGTGCCGACGATGCCAAACCGCTCCAGCTTCAGCTCGACGACCAGCGCCTCCAGATCGCGCACATAGGTGAGCGGCACATAGGTCATCGGGTCTTTCGCATAGGCGCTCTCGCCCCGCCCGCGCAGATCGACCGCGATGATCCGCCGCCGGCCCGAGAAACGCTCGGCGAAGCCCGCGAAGTCGCGCGCGTTGCGGGTGAGGCCGGGGATGCAGATCAGCGGGGCCTTGTCATCCGACCCCGGATAGTCGCGATAATGGAGGCGCAGGCCATCATGTGACCACCAGATGCCGTCGCTGTAACCCGCCATGCTTGCGTCTCCCGAACCTCCACCCCCATATCCCCCCGATGCCGATACCGCCAACCCCGTCGCCCTTCCGCCCCGAAACCGCGCTGCTGGGGCAGACGGCGATCATCGATCCGGTCGAGGCGGCGGACTTTCCGCAGACGATCCTGCGCTTTCGCAACGATCGCTGGGCGAAGGCGGTCGGGCTGGACGGGCTGAGCGATGCCGAGTGGCTGGCGCATTTCGGGCGGTTCGCGCCGCTGGCGGGGTCGCTGCCGCAGCCGCTGGCGCTGCGCTACCATGGCCACCAGTTCCGATCGTACAATCCCGATATCGGCGACGGGCGCGGCTTCACCTTCGCGCAGCTGCGCGACGGCGCGGGGCGGCTGCTCGATCTGGGCACCAAGGGTTCCGGCACCACCCCCTACAGCCGCTTCGGCGACGGGCGGCTGACTCTGAAAGGCGGCGTGCGCGAGGTGCTGGCGACCGAGATGCTGGAGGCGCTCGGCGTCGAGACGAGCAAGAGCTTCTCGCTGATCGAGACCGGCGAGGCGCTCCAGCGCGGCGATGAGCCCTCCCCTACCCGCTCGTCGGTGCTGGTGCGGCTGGGCCATGGCCACATCCGCATCGGCAGCTTCCAGCGGCTGGCGTGGGTGAAGGATGCCGAGGGGATGCGCGCGCTGGCGGATTATGCGTTGCGCGAACTTTATGGCGAGGCGCCGGGCAACGATCCGGGCGCGCAATTGCTGGCGCTGACGGTGGAGCGCACCGCGCGACTGGCGGCTTCCTACATGGCGGCCGGCTTCGTCCATGGCGTGCTCAATTCGGACAATATCAACGTCACTGGCGAGAGCTTCGATTACGGCCCGTGGCGCTTCACGCCCTTGTGGGACGGCGGGTTCACGGCGGCCTATTTCGACCATCAGGGCCTCTACGCCTTCGGCCGCCAGCCGCAGGCGATCCAGTGGGACGTGGCGCAACTGGCGCTGTCGCTCCGCCAGATTTCGGGCGACGAGCCGCTGACCGAGGCGCTCGACGCCTTCCCCGCCGCCTATGAGCGCCATCATATCGCGGCGATGCTGGGCCGGCTGGGCGTGAAGCCGCGCGGCGACGAGGCGGACCTGACCCTGTTGCAGGCGTTCGACCGGGCGATGGCCGAGGGTATGGTCGAGATCGACCGCGCCTTCTTCGACTGGCGCGGCGGGCGGCGGCGCGGGGATTCCCCGGCGGACGCGGCCTATGCGACCCCGCTGTTCACCGCCTTCGCCGATCTGGTCGCGGGCTATGCGCCGAGCGTCTCGCTGGATCATCCCTATTGGGCGGACGAGGCGCCCTGTTCGATGCATATCGACGAGGTCGAGGCGATCTGGGCGCGGATCGCGGAAGACGACGACTGGTCGCTGTTCGAGGCGAAGGTGGCGGCGGTGCGGCGGATGGGTGAGGCCCACAATCCTCCCCTGCAAGGGGAGGTGGCAGCCGGAGGCTGACGGAGGGTTATCGCGCTATCGGGAGCGGGTCACCCCTCCACCATCGGCTGCGCCGATGGTCCCCCTCCCCTTGCAGGGGAGGATCAATCCGTCACGGAATCCACGGCACCCAATCCCATACGCTCTCGCCCGTCAGCCGCCGGCAGAGGCGATCGACCAGCCACATTGCGAGCATCGCCGGGATGAAGGCCAGGCAGACGGCGCAGACGCCCGCGAAATCGGCCTCGCTGGCGGGTACGATCGACGCGATCAGCGCGTTCATCGGCAGCCACGCCAGATAGCCGACGCCCATCCCCACCGCGCTTTCGATCGCGAAAAAGATCAGCAGGCCGAAACAGCCCAGCACCCCCGGCCCCTTGCGCTTGCCCGATCCATCCTCGGCCATTTCGCCTCCGTTATCGATGTATCGATGCAACGCCGGCCCGTTGAAATCTTTCCTTCCGCCCCTCCAACCAACCGTCGATTGCGCGCTGCGGCATGGGCGACCATCTAGGCGAGCATGGCAAGTCTCCTCGATCCCGATGCGCGTGGCCGCGTCATCCTCGTCGGCGCGGGGCCGGGCGATCCCGGCCTGCTGACGATCCGCGCGGTCGAGGCGCTGCGCGCCGCCGACGTCGTGGTGCATGACGGGCTGATCGATCCAGCGGTGCTGGATTATGCGCCCGAACATGCCCAGCGCATTTCCGTGGCCAAGAGCCGTGACCGGCATACGCTGCCGCAGGAGGCGATCAACGCGCTCATCATCGCCCATGTGAAGGCGGGGTCGATCGTGGTGCGGCTGAAGGGCGGCGACCCGTTCGTGTTCGGGCGCGGCGGCGAGGAGGTCGAGGCGGTGCGCGCGGCCGGCCTGCGGGTCGAGGTGGTGCCGGGTGTCTCGGCGGCGCTCGGTTGCGCGGCGGATGCGATGCTGCCGCTTACCCATCGTGACTGGTCGAGCGCGGTCAGTTTCGTCGCGGGCCAGTGCAAGGGGCTGACCGAGCAGAATTGGGCGGGTCTGGCCGGACAGGGCCGCACGCTCGTGATCTACATGGGCGTCACCTGCTCCGCGCTGATCGCGGACAAATTGATGGCGGACGGCGTCGCGCCCGACATGCCGGTGGCGGTGCTGGAGCGCGGCACCTATGCCGACGCCCGCGCGATGCGGACATTGCTGGCCGATCTCGGCGACATGGTGGCGCGCGAGGCGGTCAAGAGCCCGGCGATCATCATCGTCGGCGAAGTGGTCCTGCTGTCGGACGCCGAGGACAAATTGAAGGCACTGGCGCAACAGGCCCAGGCCATGACGGGGGTCTCGTGAAACTGTTGACGGGAAACGATCTGGTGACGGGCGACGTCACCTGGTGGGCCGGCGGCGAATGGTCGCGCCATGTGGCGGACGCGGTCGATGTCGGCAGCGAGGGCGAGGCGATCGGCGCGCGCGAGGAAGCGGCGCTCAGGGTCAACGGCCCGGTCGTGATCGACGCGACGGCGACGCCCGAAGGCCCCCGCCCCGCCCACATCAAGGACCGCATCCGCGCCTATGGCCCGACGGTGCGGCCCGATCTGGCGATCCTGCCGGCCGACAGACTGGCCGGGAGCTGGGTGATATGAGGATGTTCAGTTCCTCCCCAAGCTGTGCTTGGCTAGGGGGACCGCTCGCGCAGCGAGTGGTGGAGGGGCCATCCGCCCTTTCCCATCGCCGTTCCGCCCATTCGCTTTTCCCCTCCACCATGCTTCGCATGGTCCCCCTCCCCAAGCGCCGCTTGGGGAGGAATTAGAGGTCGCCCATGTACCAGTACGACACCTACGATCAGGCCCTCGTCGACACCCGCGTCGAGGAATTCCGCGATCAGGTCGCCCGCCGCCTGTCGGGCGCGATGACCGAGGATCAGTTCAAGCCGCTGCGGCTGATGAACGGCCTCTACCTCCAGCTGCACGCCTATATGCTGCGCGTCGCCATCCCCTATGGCACGCTCAGCGCCGTGCAGATGCGCGTGCTGGGCGATATCGCGCGGCGCTACGACAAGGGCTACGGGCACTTCACCACCCGCCAGAACCTCCAGTTCAACTGGATCAAGCTGGAGGATACGCCCGACATCCTGGCCGAGCTGGCCAAGGTGGAGATGCACGCCATCCAGACCAGCGGCAATTGCATCCGCAACATCTCGTCGGACCAGTTCGCCGGCGCCGCGGCGGAAGAGGTGTGCGATCCGCGCCCCTGGGCCGAATTGCTGCGCCAGTGGAGCACCTTCCACCCCGAATTCACCTATCTGCCGCGCAAGTTCAAGATCGCCGTGGTGGCGTCGGAGAGCGACCGCGCGGCGGTGCGGCTGCACGATATCGGGCTACAGCTTCGCCATAACGAGGCGGGCGAACTGGGCCTGCGCGTGTTCGTCGGCGGGGGCATGGGCCGCACGCCGATGATCGGGCCGCTGCTGCGCGACTTCCTGCCGGCGGGCGACTTCCTGAGCTACATGGAAGCAGCACTTCGCGTGTACAATCGCTACGGCCGGCGCGACAATATCTACAAGGCGCGCATCAAGATCCTCGTCCACGAGATCGGGATCGAGGCGTACGCCGCCCAGGTCGAGGAGGAATTCCTCGCGGTGAAGGCGCTCGGCATCGATCCGCCGCCCGCCGAACTGGCGCGGATCACCGCCTTCTTCGCCGATCCCGCTTTCGAGGCGGACGCGGCGGATGCGATCGATCGCACCGATCCCGATTTCGCTCTTTGGGTGGATCAGCAGGTCCACGCCCACAAGCAACCCGGCTATGCCATCGCCACGATCAGCCTGAAGCCGATCGGCGGCATCCCCGGCGACGCCTCGGCCGACCAGATCGACCTGATGGCCGACCTCGCCGAAAAGTACAGCTTCGGCGAACTGCGGATCACCCATGCGCAGAATGTCGTGCTGCCGCACGTCCGCAAGGCCGATCTGTACGCCATCTGGCAGGCGCTCGACGCGGCCGGCCTCGCCACGCCGAACCTCGATCTGGTGAGCGACATCATCGCCTGCCCCGGCCTCGATTATTGCGCGCTGGCCAACGCCCGCTCGATCCCGGTGGCGCAGAAGATCGCCGAACGCTTCGCCGATATCGAGCGGCAGCGCGATCTGGGCGAGCTGAAGCTCAAAATCTCGGGCTGCATCAACGCCTGCGGCCACCACCATGCCGGCCACATCGGCATCCTCGGCGTCGACAAGAAGGGCGAGGAAAATTACCAGCTCTCGTTCGGCGGATCGGGCGCGGAGGATGCGAGCCTCGCCAAGATCATCGGCCCCGGCTTCACCGAGGACGGCGTGGTCGATGCTGTCGAGAAAGCGTGCGACACCTATCTGTCGCTCCGCACCGACGGCGAACGCTTCCTCGACACCTATCGCCGCGTGGGGCTCCAGCCGTTCAAGGAGGCGATCTATGGGTAAGCGACCCGTGCGCCTCCCGTGCTTCGACTTCGCTCAGCACGAACGGGGGAGAACCTCCGCCACACAATATCCGTTCGTCCTGAGCGAAGTCGAAGGACGTGCCCCGATCGGTAACCTTTCCCATGTCTGATGGCCTCCGCTTCCGCACCGACGAGCCGCACGAGGAGCCGGCGGTGACGCTCGACGCCTTTCTCGGCGAAACCAACGCCACCGCCGTGCGGCTGGAATCCGATGAGGATCCGCGCGCCTTGCTGCCGATGCTCGATCGGCTGTCGCTGATCGAGGTGGCTTTCCCCAAGTTCCGCGACGGGCGGGGCTATTCGGCCGGGCGTATCCTGCGTGAAGCCGGCTATACGGGCGAATTGCGCGCGCAGGGCGACGTCCTGGTCGATCAGATTCCGCTGATGCGCCGTTGCGGCTTCGACAGTTTCGCGCCCCAGGCCGCGATCGACCCGGAGGTGCTGCAACGATCCCTCGACCGCTACGACCTCGCCTATCAGGGTGCCGCCGACCCGACCGTGCCGGTGTGGAAACGCCGTCATGGGTGAGGCAGCTCTCCGCCAGATGGACGTGATCGATGTGTCGCCGGCTTTCACGCAGGCCGATGCCGACGCGCTCAACGCGCGCTTCGCGGGCGTCTCCACGCAGGACATGCTGCGCGAATTGCTGACCGGCGAATTGCGCGGGCGGATCGCGGCCGTGTCGTCGTTCGGCACCGAGAGCGCGGTGTTGCTGCACATGATCGCGGGCGTGGATCAGGACGTGCCGGTGATCTTCACCAACACGCAGAAGATGTTCGGCGAGACGCTGGCCTATCGCGATGAGCTTTCCGAGCGGCTGGGCTTCACCGATCTGCGCGTCTATCGCCCCGACCCGCGCATTCTGGCGGCGAAGGACAAGACCGGCCTGCGCTGGTCCTACGACCCCGACGGCTGCTGCGACATCCGCAAGGTCGAGCCGTTGCGCCGCGCGCTGGTGCCGTTCGATGCGTGGATTTCGGGCCGCAAGGGATTTCAGGGCAAGACCCGCAGCGCCCTGCCCCGCTTCGAGATCGACGAGGGCCGGCTGAAGATCAACCCGCTGGCCGATTGGGCCAAGGCCGATCTGGACGCCTATTTCGCCGAGCATGACCTGCCCCACCATCCGCTGGAGGCGCAGGGCTATGCCTCGATCGGCTGCTCGCCCTGCACCAGCGTGGTGAAACCGGGCGAAGACCCGCGTTCGGGCCGCTGGCGCGGCTGGGACAAGACCGAATGCGGCATCCACAAGCCGGGCGAAGAGCCGGTCTTCTAGAGCGTGCTGCGGATAGATTGAATCGATTGGGGATTCCCGACGGTCGCTGGATGTGATTCAAGCTGCTGGCTGGCGAGGAGGTCAGTCAGAATGGCACGAGCCTATTCGCAAGATTTGAGGGACCGGGTGATCGATGCGGTGCTGCGTGGCGGAGAGAGCCGGCGGTCTGCGTCGCGGCGCTTCGGGGTAAGCGAGGCCTCGGCGATCAAATGGGTGCAGCGGGTCGAGCGGCTGGGTGACCGGCGGTGCGCCGGCACTGGCGGGCACCGTCCCTCGAAGGTGAAGCCGGAGCGCGACTGGTTGCTGGCGACGATCGCGGAGGAGCCCGACATCACACTGGCGGCCCTGTCGGCCCGGCTACTGGCCGAGCGCGGCGTACGGGCGGACACCGGCATGCTGTCGCGCTTCTTCACCGGCGAAGGCATCAGCTTCAAAAAAAACCGTGCTGCCCAGCGAGCAGGACCGGCGTGACGTTGCCCGCCGGCGGGCGAGCTGGAAACGGTATCAGGGCAAGCTCGATCCCCGGCGGCTGGTCTTTATCGACGAGACCTGGGCCAAGACCAACATGACGCGCACCCATGGGCGTTGTCGGCGCGGGGAGCGTCTCCATGCCAAGGTGCCGCATGGCCACTGGAAGACGCTGACTTTCCTGGCGGCGCTCCGCCACGACCGGATCGATGCACCTGCGGTGATCGATGGCCCGATCAACGGCAAAAGCTTCCTCGCCTACGTCGAGCAAATCCTCATCCCGACGCTTGGCCCCGGCGACATCGTCATCCTCGACAATCTCGGCAGCCACAAAGGTGAGGCTGTGCGCAGCGCCATCCGGGCCGCAGGTGCAAGGCTACTGTTCCTTCCGCCCTACAGCCCAGACCTCAACCCGATCGAGCAGGTCTTCGCCAAGCTCAAGACGCTCCTCCGCAAGGCCGCAGAGCGCACTGTCGAAACCACATGGCGACGCATCGGATCGCTCCTCGACGCCTTCTACCCGTCCGAATGCGCCAATTACCTCGTCAACTCCGGCTATGCTTCAATCTAATAACAGAATGCTCTAGCCCCCCACCCGTTCGTGCTGAGCGAAGTCGAAGCACGTGCGACTGGATGGTATCGTTTGGGGCACGTCCTTCGACTTCGCTCAGGACGAACGGGGCGGTTGAAGCTACCGCCGCATCACCCGCACGGCCAGCACCAGCCAGCCGAGGATCAGCCCCACACCGCCGATCGGCGTGACCGCGCCCAGCCAATGGGGCATGCCCAGCGCCATCGCATAGAGCGTGCCCGCGAACAGCGCCCCGCCGGCCACGAAGGACCATGCCGCCAGCCGCGCGCCCATCTGCGCCGCGACCAGCGCGGCCACGGCATGGACCAGCTGATATTCGGCGCCCGTGCGCAGCCATTCGGCGGGCTTGCCGGTAAAGCCGTGCGCGCCCATCGCGCCCGCGATCACGCCCGCCGCGCCCGAGAGCGCCGCCAACAAGGCGACCAGACCGCCACCACCGCCCGCCCGCCTCATTCGACCTCCTGCCGCCCGTCGTTGCGGAACATCAGGTCGCGCGCGGGCTGGGCGAAGATGTCGCCCGCCTCGACCTGGGCGCGAAGCCGCGCCTTGTCGCGCAGGCGATATTCCTGCTCGATCTTGTCGACCTGCTCCTCGTCCAGCCCGATCGCGCCCAGCGCCAGCCGGCCGAGCTTGACGGCCGATTCATAGACTTCGCGCACCGTGGCGGAGATATCGATGCCCTTGTAGCGCAGCAAAGCACGGCGATCGTAGGCGCGCACGAAGATGGCGGCCTGGCGGAAGCTGTGGAGCGCCGCCGTCAGTTCCTCGGGACTGAGCTGGTCGCCATCCATCGCGAACACGATCGTGCGCGCCTCGTCACCCCCCGCCTGCCGCAGCAGATCGAGCCGGGTGCCGTCGCCATAATAGACCTTCATGTCGAAGCGGGCGGCGATGTCGATCTGCTCGGCCTTGTTGTCGATGATGGTCACGGTCGCGCCCGAGGCCATCAGCATCTGCGCCACCGTCTGCCCGAAACGGCCGTAGCCGACGACGATCGCGGACGACGGGGGCGATTTCTCCGCCCCGTCCAGATCGTCGCGCGCGGCGGGCTTGGGTTCGTTGAAGCGGCGCGTGAGGATCATCAGGAACGGCGTCGTCGCCATCGAGAGGGTGACGACGGCGCCCATCAGGCTGGCGGCCTCCGGCGCGATCAGCTGCGCATTGGCGGCCTGCGCGAACAGCACGAAGCCGAATTCGCCGCCCTGGCTGAGCAGCAGGCCGAGACCGAGCGCCTGCCGTCCCTTGATGCCGAACATCCGGGCCAGCAGGAAGATGATGAGCGTCTTGACCGCAACCACCGCGACGGCGAGGCCGACGATGAACAAAGGCCGCGCGGCGATCGCCGCCAGATCCAGCATCATGCCGACGGCGAGGAAGAACAGGCCGAGCAGGATCGTGCGGAACGGCTCGACGTCCGCCTCCAGCTCGTGGCGATAGGGCGAATCCGCCAGCATCACGCCCGCGACGAAGGCGCCGAGCGCTGTGGAGAGGTGCAGCCATTCCATCAGCGCGGCCGAAGCCAGCACCGTGAACAGACCGGCGGCGACGAACATCTCGCGCTCGCCGAGGCCGCCGATCAGGCGGAACAGCGGGTTGATGATCCAGCGCCCCGCCGCGACCAGCCCCGCCACCGCCAGCACGGTATAGATCGCCAGCATCCAGCCCGGCGGCGCCGAGGGATCGGCCGGGGCGCGGGAGAGCGCGGCGATGATCGTGATGAGCGGCACGATCGACAGATCCTGGAACAGCAGGACCGAGAAGGATCGCTCGCCGAAGGGGGTGTTGAGGCGGCCGGCGGAGCGCAGCATCGGCAGCACCTGCGCGGTGGAGGACAGCGCCAGCGGCATCCCGATCGCGATGGCGGCTGGCAGGCTGAAGCCGGTCATGGTGTAGATCACCGCCGAGAGCGCGAGGCCGCAGACCACGACCTGTGCCAGCCCCAGCCCGAATATGTCGCGCCGCAGCCGCCACAGCCGGCTCGGATGCAGCTCCAGCCCGACGAGGAAGAGGAGGAGGACGATGCCGAGTTCGGCGATGCCCAGTTTCTGCTCGGCCTCCCCCACCCAGCCGAGCCCCTGCGGGCCGATCACCGCGCCGGCGACGAGATAGCCCAGCACCGCGCCGAGCCCGAGGCGGCGGAAGAGGAATACGAACGCCAGCGCGGCGCCCAGCATGATGACGCCGTCGACGATCGACCCCTCGCTCATGCGGCGGCCGTGGTGCCGGAGGTGGTGTCGCGGGTGGCGGCGCGCTCGGCGGCTTCGGCGACCGCCTCGAAGGCGAGGCGGATCGAGGCGTGGCGCGCGCTGTGCGGGCGGGCGGGGGCGAAGATGTCGAGACCCGGCCAGTCGCCCGGATCGTCGCGCGTGCCCGCCAGGAAAGCGGCCAGCGCGTCGCGCGTGGCGGTAAGTTCGGCGGGGCTGCGGCCGATCGCGTGCGCGCCCATCAGCGAGGCGGAGGCCTGGCCCAGCGCGCAGGCGCGGACGAGCTGTCCGATTTCGGCGACGCAGCCGTCCTCGCCCAGCATCACGTCCACCGTGACGCGGCTGCCGCAGACGGGCGAGCGGCGCTCGGCGGTGGCATGGGGGTCGGCCAATCGCGCATGGTGCGGGATCGATGCCGCCAGCCGGAGGATCGTGGTGTTGTACAGCGCCGCGCTCATGTCGCGCCCATGTAGGATGGAATGGGCCGGGCCGCCACCGTCCGTTGGCGCTATTCCGTCGCATTCTCCAGCGGAGGGTCGGCGGCATTGTCCGCCGCGCCCGCCCCGGCCCGCTGGCGCGCCTTGACCCAATCCATGATCGATCGGCCGCTGGCGTTGAGCAAAGGATAGGTGCGCGACTTGGCGATGAACTCGGGCCGCTCGGCCTGCCCACCATAGAGGAAATCATAGCCCAGGTTGAGCGCCAGGAAGAGGAGCGTCGCCGCCAGCAGCCCCTTCAGCCCGCCGAAGCCGAAGCCGAGGATGCGATCGACCGGGCCGAGGATAGAGGTGCGCGTCCGCCGCCCGATCGCCGTCGCCGCCATCTTGCCGACGAAATAGGTGACGAGGAAGATCAGCACGAAGGCCAGCACCGCCGCCCCGGCATGGGTGGCGATCACGCCTTCGAAGAGGGCGGTGACCGGCGTGCCGAGGAACTTCAGCGCCACCACCGCCAGCACCCACGCGGCGAGCGACAGCACCTCGGTCACGAAGCCCCGGATGAGGCCCAGCACGGCGCAACCGCTCAACAACACGAGCGCGACGATATCGAGCATGGTCAGCATGGACGTGGTGCTAGCGGAGATCGAACGCGGCGGAAACGATTCCTGTCTTTAGCTCGGTTCAGCCTTGCTGAACCGAGGGCGGCACCAGCCCGCTCCCCACCCGGCCTCCCATTCAGCATATGCTATGGGAGGCCGGGTGGGGGAGCGGGCTGGTGCCGTCTCATCCGCGTGAGCGGATCAAAGCCTTACCTACTGAAACGGCTCGCCAGCTCGACGTGCGTGGACCAGCGGAACTGGCCCACCGGCCGTATCCAGTCCAGCCGCCAGCCGCCCGCGATCAGTGCCCGTGCGTCGCGGGCGAAGGTGGCGGGGTTGCAGGAGACATAGGCCAGGCGCGACGCCGTCGACGCGGCGAGCGTTGCGACCTGTTCCCTGGCGCCGGCGCGTGGCGGATCGAGGACGATGGCGGCGAAGCGGTCCAGCTCGGATGTCGAGAGCGGGCGACGGAAGAGGTCGCGATGTTCGGGAAAGACCGCGCGGCCGGCCTGCATGGCGGCGCCCTTCAACGCCAGCATTGGATCGCGCGCACCCTCCGCCGCATAGACCTTCGCCCGCGCCGCCAGCGGCAAAGTGAAGGTGCCGAGCCCGGCGAACAGGTCGGCGATGGTGGGCGCGTCGCCGATCGCGTCGATCACCGCCGCGACCAGCGCCGCCTCGCCATCGGCGGTCGCCTGGAGGAAGGCGCCGGCGGAGAGCGGCACCTTCACCCCGCCGAGCGTGACGGTCACCGCATCGGGCTCCCAGCGGGTCTCGGGGCCGAACCCTTCGTCGATCGACAGGCGGGCGAGGCCATGCCCTTCCGCAAACATGGTCAGCGCCTCGCTCTGTTCGAGGCCGGGCGCCGCCATCCCCTCGAGCGCGAGATCGACGCCGCTGTCGGTGAGCGTCATCTGCGCCGTCGCGGTGCCGCGATCGGGCAGCAGGCGCGCCATCAGCTGGCGCAGCGGCGCGACCAAAGCGAACAGTTCGGGCGCGAGGATGTGACATTCGGCCATATCGACGATCCGGTGGCTCGCCTCCTCGTGGAAGCCGACGCGCACCACCCGCCCCTTGCGCTCGATCGACAGCGCGGCGCGACGGCGGGTGCGCGGTGGCGAGAGGTGGATCGGCGCCATCTCGGGCGGCTCGATCCCCTGCTGGCGCAGCGCGCCGACGATCTTGTCGACCGCGAACCCGCCATAGGATTCGTCGTCGACATGCATCAGCTGGCAGCCGCCGCATGTCGGGAAATGGCGGCACGGCGGATCGACATGGTGCGGCCCCGGCGTGACGCTGCCGTCCAGCTCCAGCCAGTCGCCCGGCGCCGCCTGCGGCGACTTGCGCCCATCGGCGGTGATGCCATCGCCACGCGAGGCGATGCGGACGATCAATTCTGCGGTCATGCCGCGCCCCTACAGAGGTTTGGGGGATGGGGCCACTTTACTCCGTTCGTACTGAGCGAAGTCGAAGTACGTGCGACCAGACGCAGCGTTTGGGGCACGCCCTTCGACTTCGCTCAGGGCGAACGGGGGTCAATGTGCGCAGGCGCCGATCAAGGCCGGCAGGCGCATTAGCAGATCGTCCGCGATCAGCGCCGGGCCGGCGGCCTCCCCTGCCCGCCCATGGAGCCACAAGGCGGCGCAGGCGGCGTCGAACCGGTCGAGGCCGCGCGCCAGCATGGCGGCGACGATCCCCGCCAGCACGTCGCCCGTGCCCGCCGTCGCCAGCCAGGCGGGGGCCGGTGGGGCGATGGCGGCGCGGCCGTCGGGCGCGGCGACGATGCTGTCGGCGCCTTTGAGCAGGACGACGGCGTTGGCGAAACAGGCGGCGGCGCGGGCGCGATCGAGCTTGCTGCCGGGCAGATCGCCGAACACGCGCGCGAACTCGCCTTCGTGGGGCGTGAGGACGGCGGCGTCGAACGCGCGGCCGCGCGCCATGGCGATGGCGCCGGCGTCGATCACCAAAGGGCGGCCCGCGCGGAAGGCGGCCTCGGCGCGGGGCGCGTCGCGCTCGGCGATGCCCGGCCCGACCACGATCGCGCCGATATGCGGGTTGGCGAGGATGGGGAACAGCTCGGGCAGGCCGATCGCGCGGCGGACGATCGCCGCCGGGCCGGCGCCGGTGGCGGTCTCGCCGGCGAGCAGGACATAGCCGGCGCCCGATCGCGCCGCCGCCTCGGCCGCGAGCTGCGCCGCGCCGGGCATCCCGCCGGCCAGCACCGCCACCATGCCCCGGCTGTATTTGTGATCCTCCGGCCCCGGCGCGGGCAGATGCGGGCGGCCGATGAGGCTGGTCCGGCTCTCCACCGCAATGCCGATGTCGCCGACGAGCAGCGTGCCGCAATGGCGGGCGGCGGGCTGGAGGCGGTGAGCAGGCTTGAGCGCGCCAAGCGCCACGGTGGCGTCGAAATCGGGGACGGGTGAGAGGATCGCGCCGTCGTCGCTGGAAACGCCGCTCGGCAGATCGACGGCGACGCGGCGTTTCGCACCCGCCGCCAGCCGGGCCAGCGCGGCGACGGTGGCATCGTCGAGCGGCGTTTCAGGCCGGTGCCGAACAGGGCATCGACGAGGATCGGCGCGGGCTCGGCGTCGGCGAGGGAGGTGACCGGGCCGTCCCAGCCGGCGCGCGCCGCGCGGGCGGCGGCGGTGGCGGGATCGGCGCTGGCGGCGACGCGGACGGGGATGCCCCGTTCGGCGAGCAGGCGGGCGACGACATAGCCGTCCCCGCCATTGTTGCCCGGGCCGCACAGGATGAGCGTTTCCGCGCCCGCGCCGATGCGGAGGACGGCTTCGGCGATGGCCTTGCCGGCGCGCGCCATCAGCGTTTCGACCGGGGTGCCGGCGGCGATGGCGCGATCCTCGGCGGCGCGCATTTCGGCGGCGGTGAGGATAAGGGTCATGGCCTTACCTCACCGCCCAAAGACCGTTCGTCCCGAGCGCAGTCGAGGGGCGTGCCCCAAACGGTGCGCTTGGTCGCACGTCCCTCGACTTCGCTCGGGACGAACGGAGAAAAGATGCAGCGTCAGCCTCAGATATCCGCGAACACATGGGTTTCGGCCCTGCCGCCGGGGTGGGTCACCGCGCCGGCCCACGCCGGGCCGACATTCTGGGCGTAGCGCCACAGCGCGCCCGCCTGATAATCGTTGCGGCGCGGCACCCAGGCGGCGCGGCGTTCGGCAAGCACGGCCTCGTCCACCAGCAGGTCGATCGTGCCCGCCTCGGCGTCGATCGCGATCTTGTCGCCATTCTCGACCAGCGCGATCGGGCCGCCATCGGCCGCCTCGGGGCCGACATGGCCGATGCAGAAACCGCGCGTGCCGCCGGAGAAGCGCCCGTCGGTGATGAGCGCCACCTTCTCGCCCAGCCCCTGCCCGTAGAGGGCGGCGGTGGTGGAGAGCATCTCGCGCATCCCCGGCCCGCCCTTCGGCCCTTCGTAGCGGATCACCACCACGTCACCGTCGGTGATCTGCTGCGCCTCGACCGCGGCGAAGGCATCCTCCTCGCGCTCATACACCTTGGCGGTGCCGGTGAACTGGAGCCGCTTCATGCCGGCGACCTTCACGATCGCCCCCTCGGGCGCCAGAGAGCCCTTGAGGCCGACGACGCCGCCGGTGGGCGTGATCGGGGCCTTGGCGTCGTAGATCACCTTCTGGTCGGGGTTCCAGGTCACCTGATCGATATTCTCGGCCAGCGTCTTGCCCGTCACGGTCATGCAGTCGCCATGCAGCAGTCCCTCGGCATGGAGCGTCTTCATCAGCATGTAGATGCCGCCCGCCTCGTACATGTCCTTGGCCACATAGCGCCCGCCGGGCTTGAGATCGGCGATATAGGGCGTGGTCTTGAAGATGTCGGCGACGTCGAACAGGTCGAAATCGATGCCGCATTCATGCGCCATGGCCGGCAGGTGCAGCGCGCCGTTGGTCGAGCCGCCGGTCGCCGCGACGATGCGCGCCGCGTTTTCAAAGGCTTCGCGGGTGCAGATGTCGCGCGGGCGCAGGTTGATCTTGAGCAATTCCATGATCTGGCGCCCGGCCGCGACGGCGATTTCCTCGCGGCTCTTGTAGGGCGCCGGCGCCATGTTGCTGTTGGGCAGCGAAAGCCCGATCGCCTCGCCGACGCAGGCCATGGTGTTGGCGGTATATTGGCCGCCGCACGCGCCATGGCCGGGGCAGGCCGCCTTCTCGATCGCGGTCACCTCGGACAGCGGGCAATTGCCGGCGGCATAGCGGCCGACCACCTCGAACACGTCGATCACGGTCAGGTCGCGCTCCTGATAGCGGCCCGGCAGGATCGATCCGCCATAGACGAAGATCGACGGCACGTTGAGCCGCAGCATCGCCATCATCATGCCGGGCAGCGACTTGTCGCAGCCGGCGAAGGTGACGAGCGCGTCGTAGCAATGGCCGCGCACGCTGAGTTCGACCGAATCCGCGATCACCTCGCGGCTGACGAGCGAGGATTTCATCCCCTGATGGCCCATGGCGATGCCATCGGTGACGGTGATCGTGTTGAAGCGGCGCGGCATCCCGCCATTCTCGTTCACGCCCTGGCGGCACCAATCGGCCTGCGCGTCGAGCGTGGTGTTGCAGGGCGCGCTGTCGTTACCGGCGGACGCGATGCCCACGAACGGCCGCGCGATCTCCTCCTCGGTGAGGCCCATGGCGTAATAATAGCTGCGGTGCGGGGCGCTCTCCACGCCGACCGAGACGTAGCGGCTGGGCAGGCGGGATTTATCGAAGATGTGCGTCATGGAGCCTTCCTTGGGATCGCGCCGCCTCTAGGCCGTGGAACGGCCGAAACGCAAGCCCGTCGAGTAAGGAAATGTGAATTTTTTCTCGATCGAAGCAATTTTGTTTCTTTTGATGCGAGCCGCGCCGGGGCGCCCTGCCCATTGCGCCGGCCCCGCCCCGATCCTAGATAGGCAGGTGGCGGGCACTGCCCGGTACGAGCCAAATTTATCCCTGAGGCTATTCATCATCCTTGGGGGCTGTCCCTGCCCGGATCCTGGTCCGACGCACATGGTCCCCACCTGACGTAAACGGGCGTCAGAGGATATACCGGCACACGGCCACGGCGGTCCCGCCACCCGCTTCCTTTGGCTGACGAGCATGAGCGCATGACGAGCAAGGCCGACCTCCGCTCCGAACTGCGCCGCCGCCGGGCCGACTATGTCGCGGCGGAGCGCGCCGGCGGCGGCCTGCTGGTGCCGACGCTGATGATCGCCGAATATGCCGCGCGCCACCTGCCCGCATCGGGCACGATCGCCGCCTATGTGGCGCAGGGCGACGAGGTCGATCCCACCCCTTTGCTGTTTCAGGCGATCGATCGTGGCCTGACGATCGCGCTGCCGTGGGTGGCGACACGGGCCGAGCCGATGCGTTTCCACCACTGGTTTCCCGGCGACGAGCTGGTCCCCGGCCCCTTCGGCCTGCTCCAGCCGCGCACCGACACGGCTGAACTGGTGCCGGACGTGGTGTTCACGCCGCTGGTGGGTTTCGACCGGCGCGGCCACCGGCTGGGCCAAGGCGCGGGCTATTACGATCGCGCGCTGGCGCGGCTGCCGAACGCGCGAGCGATCGGGCTGGCATGGGCGGTGCAGGAGGTGGATGCCCTGCCCTTCGAGCCGTGGGACGTGCCCCTTTACGGCATCGCCACCGAATGCGAGTGGATCGGCGCATGAACCCCACCTGGCGCAAGCCTGCCGGCATGATCCTCATCATCGCCATCATCACGCTCTGGTGCGCCGTCGTCGTCACCGTCGCCGACGCCGCCGCGCTGCCGACATGGGCGGCGCTGCTGCTGTATGTCGGCGCCGGAATCGCCTGGCTGTGGCTGTTTCCGATGCGGCGGATTCTCTACTGGATGGAGCATGGCCGCTGGCGGCCATGAGGCGGTCGGTTCAGACCGCGCGAATCCCTTGCCGGGAGGGTGGCGCAGGGCTTAGGTAAACAGCCAATTCGGTATCCATTCTGGATATGCTTGGCGGAGCTGGTCCCCTGAGTTCGCAGACGCCCCCTGGAAGCCCGCGCGAGCTGTTCGACCGGATCGGCGAGATGCTGTTCACCAACGGCCTCGATCCCAGCCCGGTCAACTTCTCGCTCGGCCACCGCTACTGGACCGGGGAAGACCCGGAATTCAACAGCCTGATCGACGAGACGATCGCGCAATCGGGTGGCCTTTCCTCCGTGGCGGCCGCCGCGATCGTCGCCGAGCGCAGCGTCGAACTGTCGGCGGTCGATCTCGCCCGCCTCGCCGCCGAGGCGCAGGAGCGGCTGGGCCGCATCGCCGACCAGATGGCGGGCACGGGCGAGGAGGTGCGGTCCTATGGCGTGGCGCTGGAGGAGAATGCCGCCGGGCTCTCGGCCGGCGCGGACCCGCGCGCCATCGTCGAGACGCTGATCGGCCTGACCAGCGCGATGATCGCCCGCACGCGCGAGGTGGAGCGCGACCTGCGCCAGACCGGAGACGACATGCGCGGCATGCGCGCCAGCCTCGCCGACGCGCAGGCCAGCGCCAACAAGGATGCGCTGACCGGCCTGCCCAACCGCCGCGCGCTCGACGCGCGCTTCGCGCAATCGATCGAGGGCTGCAACCGCGACGGCACCGCGCTGACCATCGCGATCTGCGACATCGACAATTTCAAGGGCATCAACGACGGCTTCGGCCACCAGATCGGCGACGAGGTCATCAAGTTCGTCGGATCGTCGCTGGCCGACAAGGATGCCGCCGTGTTCACCGCGCGCTATGGCGGCGAGGAATTCGTCGTGCTGTTCGAGGGGATCGAACTGGGTGACGCGGTGGCACGGGTCGATCGCATCCGCGCGGCGATCTCGGCACGCGAGCTGCGGATCACCGCCACGGGGCAGACCTTGGGCAAGATCAGCTTCTCGGCGGGGGTTTCGGCCTGCAATCCGGGTGACGGCGCCTATGCGGTGCTGCGCCGGGCGGACAATGCGCTGTACGCGGCCAAGCGCGCCGGGCGGAACCGGGTGATCGCGGGGTAATTCCCGCATCGTCCGTCATTGCGAGCGTAGCGAAGCAATCCAGTTTCGACGCTGGTGTCCGGTCGAGCGGCTGGATTGCTTCGCTGCGCTCGCAATGACGAAGAATGGAGCCGTGCCGATCGGCACCGCGATATGCTTGCATGATGCTGGATCGGGCAGCCTGACGGCATGACGACCTGCGCCTGCCCCCCTTGGGGGCGCCATCCTGATGTCCAGTAAATATCTGAAAACAAAAGGATGGCGCGAGTGACGGGGCTCGAACCCGCGACCTCCGGCGTGACAGGCCGGCGCTCTAACCAACTGAGCTACACCCGCGTGAACCGCGTCGTGGAGGGGCCAACTAGTGAAGGCCCGGGGGACTGTCAACGACCTTTCATCGCCCTTTTCGTGTTGGCGCGATTTCGTCGGCGGGCGTGGCGGCGAGCGTACCGCCATCGAACAGGAAGGCGGCCACGTCGGGCTTGCCGGAGGCCGCCAGCACGGTGCGGGTGATGATGAGCAGCGGCACCGCCAGCAGCGTGCCCAGCGCGCCCCACACCCACCCCCAGAAGCTCAGCGCGACCAGGATCATCAGCGGATTGATCGTCAGCCGCCGCGCGACCAGCGCCGGGGTCACCAGATTCGCCTCGATCAGATGCACGCCCACGAAGATCGCCGCCGGCATCATCGCCCACCACGGATCGCTGAACGTCATCAGCCCGCCCGTCGCCAGCAGCAGCGCCGCGCTGATCGGGCCGATATAGGGCACGTAATTCATGATCGCGACAATGCCGCCCCACATGATCGGCGTGGGCATGTGGACGAAATAGAGCGCCGCGGCGACCATCGCGCCCAGCGTGAAATTGATGATGGTGATGGTGAGCAGATAGGAGGAGGTGGCGTCCACCACCTCCTGGATCACCCGCGCGGTCGTCATCGCGCTGGAGAAACTGCCCCGCGCGGTGATCGTGTGGCGGCGCATCCGCGTCCAGCCGGACAGGAAGAAATAGACCACCAGCACGCCGAAGAAGATCTGGATGAGCGCATAGGGCGCCGAGGCCGCGATCATCTCCAGCGCGGAATTGGGCTGCTCGACGGTGACGGTGCGCACCTTGTGGCGGCTGCGCAGCAGGGCGTTGGCGGTCTCGTCGACGAAGCGTTCCAGGCTGGAATACAGTTCGATCACCGGCGCCAGATTGGTGCGGATGCGCACGGCGCGCTGGGGCAGCAGCGCGAACCAGTCGGTCGCGGGCATCACGATCGCGGCGATCGCGACGTTGGCGATGCCGAGGAACACGATCAGGCAGATCAGCGCGGCGAGCTTCGAGGGGATGCCGCGCCGCTCGAGCCATTCGAGCAGGGGCACCATCATGATCGCGACGACCAGCGCCGCCGTGACGGGAAGGAAGAATTCCGCCCCCGCACGCAAGGCGAAGGGCATGGCGAGGATCAGGCCGACGGTGCCGCACATCGCCACCGCCGCCAGCAGCCGATCGCGGCGATAGCCGCCCGCGATCTGCTCGCCGATCAACCGTTCGACTTCGCGTTCCTCGGCCACAACGCCCCTTCTCCGGCGACGTCGAATCGTCGCACGCGAGTCGCATAGCATCCTTTCGCCGCCGATTGCGCCGCCGACACGCGGCCTCCCGCCGATTGTGTCGCAAGCGTTACGGTTTTCGGGATTTTCTGTTGCGGCGCGGCATATTTAGGCGCCGTACCGAACACGAAACCCGGCCGCGCAACGCCGAAATCGCGAAAACGGCCCGCTCGGGTCACCGCGCGACTCTCACCGCTCGTCGCGGCTACATTGACCATTAACCGGGATCGGGCATGGGCGGGCCATAGCCGGTCGTCGGGGGACGTTACCTCACCCACAGCGACAAGTCGTAAAGCGTCCGACGCTGCTCTTGGTTCCGAGCGGCGGTGCGGAGCTTCGCGCATCCGATGGTGTGTTTGATGACGTTTGCGGTTCGTATCTCGAAGGGCATGAAGGCCAAGGCGCTCATGGCGCTGGCGATTGCAGGCACGGCCGGTCTGGCGAGTGCGGCCCCCCTTCCCGATTATGATCCGCAGTTCATCAGCTCGACCAGCCTCAATCTCCAGACCCTGGACGCCAATCTGTCGGCGCCCGTGCGCACCACCGCAGCCGAGCCTTCGCCCCGCGAGCTGGAGTGCATGGCCAAAGTCGTGCACCACGAAGCCGCCAACCAGCCCCGCGCCGGCCAGCTCGCCGTCGCCCAGCTGATGATGAACCGCATGGAATCGGGTCGCTTCGCCGACACGATCTGCGGCGTCGCCGCCCAGCGTGGCCAGTTCTTCGATGTCGATGCCTATACCCCACGCCAGGATGCGCGCTGGGATGTCGCGATGGAGGTCTCGCGCGAGGCGATGACCGACAGCGCCAAGCCTGTCGTGCCGGGCGCCCTTTTCTACCATGCCAACACGCAGGGCGCGACGAGCTTCTTCCGCACCCGCCAGCGCGTGGCGACCCTGGGCGACCATATCTTCTATCGTTGAGCGCTGTTGTGCTCCTGCGAAGGCAGGAGCCCAGAGCCCCACACGTCGCGTTAGACAACCCTGGGCTCCTGCGAAAGCGAGATCTTTGCATAAGGTGTGGATTGGTGATTCATTCTCCTTGAGGGATCGAGGAGGCATGGGATGCGTCGGGAAGCGGGGCAGGGATCGTTTGCGGACGTGTTGGTGGTGGGCGGCGGCAACCGGCGGCTCGAGCGGATCGCGGAATTGCTGGATTGGGGTCGGCTGGAGGGGTTGCTCGGTGGGGTTTATGCGTCGGGGACAGGGCGGCCGTCCTATGCGCCGCTGACGCTGCTTCGGATATTGCTGCTGCAGGGCTGGTACGGGTTGAGCGATCCCGCGATGGAGGAGGCGCTGGGCGACCGGCTGTCGTTCCGGCGGTTCGCGGGTCTTGGGCTGGACGAGCGCGCGCCGGATCATTCGACGATCAGCCGGTTCCGGACGCTTCTGGCCGACCGGGGACTGGCGGACGGCATCTTCGCCGAGGTCGGCCGGCAGTTGGACGCACAGGGCGTGACGATCCGTTCGGGCACGCTGATCGACGCGACGGTGATCGAGGCGGCGGCGGCCGAACCGCACCGCCAGAAGGGCGGCGGTCGGTCGCAGGCCGATCCCGACGCGCGCTGGGTCAAAAGCGCGAACGGCCAGGCGCGGTTCGGCTACAAGTTGCACGCCGCGGTCGATCTGGGGACGGGCATCGTGCGCCGGGCTATCGTGACCGGCGCCAACGTCGCCGACGTCGATCAGGGCCATCATCTCGTCTGTGGCGACGAAACGGCCGTCTATGCGGACAAAGGCTACGTCGGTCCCCGCCTGCGCGAGCGGCTGGCCCGCGACGGCATCCGCAACCGCGTCCAGAAGAAGGCCGGCACCGGCCGGCCCCTCACACCCCGCGAGACATGGCGCAACCGGCTCATCGGCTACCGGCGCGGCAGGATCGAAGCGGTGTTCGGAACCCTCAAACGATCCTACGGACTGGCGCGAATGCGGCTCATGGGCCTGGCTCGCAACACCTGCGCCACCCTCCTGACCCTCACCGCATGGAACCTTGCCCGCGCCGCAGCCCGGTGAACCCTCATCTTCACCCCCAAGGGCTCACGCCAACCCAGCGCTAAGCGCAACCGACCGATCGCGCCGCCGGCTCATTCGCAAATCTGTCCAGACACCACTTACGCAAAGGTCTCGCCTTCGCAGGAGCACGGTGTTTTGATGTCAGCGCGCCCCGCCGATGGTCAGCGCCTGCGCCTGCTTCCACCAGCCGTGCATCGTCGCGCGCGGGGCGCCCAATCCCAGATCGTCGGTGATCGCCACCCATTGCTCGGCCGCGTCGGACAGGCGTTCCTGCGTCGGCGAGGGGGTGAGTTCGTTGGCCCAGTCGCGGATGGTGACGGCGTTGGTGGCCGCCAGCAGCAGCGCGGCGACGGCGATCGCGGCGGAAGCCCAGCCGAGGCCGGCGAGCGCGGCATAGCCGTCGACATCCTCCAGATCGACCGGCGAGAGCGTCTCGTTCGCGCTGTGCATCGGCTGCGGCATCGGCGCGTGTGCCGGCGTCAGGCGGCGGGGGCCGGGGCGCCCACCAGCGAGGCGCCGAACAGCAGCACGCCATCCTCCTGCCCCACCTGGACGCTACCGCCCTCCTCCTCCGCCAGCCGGCGGACCAGCCAGGCGGCGGCGGTGCGCGAACTGGGCTCCTCGGACGAGGCGCCCGAGAGGGTGGCGAGGATCTCCGCGTCGGTCGCGAGGCGCGGCCCCTCGGCGCGGACGACGACCTCCTCGCCCTCGGCACCGATATCGAGCTGGCCACCGCGCACCAGCGCGTCGCCGGCGATCAAAGCGAGGTTGAGCAGCACCTTGGCGGCGCGCTTGGAGAGGGTCGGCTGGGTGACGTGCCAGCCGATCATGGTCTTGCTGCCGGGGCCGCCCAGCACGCCCTCGATCGCGCCCTTGATGTCGCGCGCGTCCACTTCGCCGGCGAAGCCGCCGGCGGCGCCGAAGGCCAGGCGGAAGAATTTCAGCTTCTCGGCCGAGACCCGCGCGCTTTCGGTCAGCAATTCCATGACCCTCTTCTGCATCTCCGGGTCGGTCTCGTCGGCGAGCAGCTCCAGGCCATTGTTGAGCGCGCCGACCGGGCTCAACAGATCGTGGCACAGGCGCGAGCAGAGGAGGCTGGCGAATTCGACGGCGGGGTCGGACACGGGGCGGACGTCCTGAAAGCAACTGGGGCGCTCCATGTGGCCGCTGCCGCCGTCAGGCGCAACACTCCTTGATCGCCAGCCGGCGAAAAGCGCCGCCCTCAAGCGCAAGCCACAGCAACGCCTCCTCCGCGCCGAGGATCAGCCAGTAGCGCCCCGGCTCGGCCATGGCCGCATCGGTGGCCGAGGGGTGCGCGCTGCCGCCGGGGTGGGAATGATAATGACCGATCATGCGCGGCCCCCCTGCCCGCGCCGCCCGGTGCGCGGCGAACAAGGCCGCGGGATCGATCTCGAACGTGCGCGCCGGATCGGCGGCGACGTTGGCGGTGGGATCGGCCCGGTCGATCCGGTTGCAGGCGCCGAACAGCAGCCCGCAGATTTCGGCATGTGGGCTGGCCGCCGCCTCGGCCCGCAATCGCGCCAGCAGCGCCCTTGAGATTTCGACCGCCATTCCTATCTGATAGCCATGTCCGGGGGGATATCACACCATAGCGTAACTTTGCCCGACGAGGCCGCCGGATGGCGGCTGGATCGCGCGCTGGCGGCCGCTTTGCCGATCCTGTCGCGCGAGCGGCTGAAGGTGCTGATCTCGGCGGGTCAGGTGACCAACGCCATGGACGTGCCGGTGCGCGATCCGGCGACCAAGGTGATGGCCGGCGCACGTTTCACCATCGCCGTGCCGCTGCCCACCGCCGCGCACAACCAGGCGCAGGATATCCCGCTGGTGATCGCTTACGAGGACGAGCATCTGATCGTGGTGGACAAGCCCGCCGGGCTGGTCGTCCATCCGGCGGCGGGCAATCTCGACGGAACGCTGGTAAACGCGCTGCTGCACCATTGCCGTGGATCGCTCTCGGGCATCGGCGGGGTCGAGCGGCCGGGGATCGTCCACCGGATCGACAAGGATACGTCGGGGCTGATGGTGGCGGCCAAGACCGATCGGGCGCACACCGGCCTGGCCGCGCAATTCGCCAAGCACACGATCGACCGGCGCTATCTGGCGATCGTGCAGGGCAAGCCCATGCCGATCGAGGGCACGGTCAGAAGCTGGCTCGGCCGATCGGATGCCAACCGCAAGAAGATCGCGGTCCAGCCCGACGGGCGCGGCAAGCATGCGGTGACGCACTACCGCACGTTGGAGCGGCTGAACGGCGCGGCGCTGGTGGAATGTCGGCTGGAGACCGGCCGGACGCATCAGGTGCGCGTGCATATGGCCTCGATCGGCCATCCTTTGCTGGGCGACCCCGTCTATGGCGGATCGCAGAAGGCCCATCGTGCGTTGTTGGGGCAATTGGGGTTCGGGCGACAGGCGCTGCACGCGGCCCATCTGGGGTTCACGCATCCCATCACAAGCTGCGCTTTGTCGATGGATAGCAGCATTCCGCCGGATATGCAGACGCTGTTCAGTAACCTTGGTGTATAAGAGACGTTGAAAGGGACGAGCGATCGTCCCGGTTCAGAGGGCGGGTGATCCGCCCAAGGGAGTGTAGAAGATCATGGCAAGCGGCAAGAACGTCCCAGCGACCGTTCCCGCACTTGGCGGGGAGCAGAGTCTCAACCGCTATCTGTCTGAGATCAGGAAGTTTCCCCTCCTCAAGCCCGAGGAGGAATATATGCTGGCGAAGCGCTTCGAGGAGCATCAGGATCCGGATGCGGCGGCACGCCTCGTCACCTCGCACCTGCGACTCGTGGCCAAGATCGCCATGGGCTATCGCGGCTATGGCCTGCCCACGTCCGAGCTGATCTCGGAAGGCAATATCGGGCTGATGCAGGGCGTGAAGAAGTTCGACGCGGATCGCGGCTTCCGGCTGGCGACCTATGCGATGTGGTGGATCCGCGCCTCGATCCAGGAATATATCCTGCGGTCGTGGAGCCTGGTGAAGATGGGTACCACCGCCGCGCAGAAGAAGCTGTTCTTCAACCTGCGCCGCATGAAGAGCCAGCTCGACGCGTTCGAGGACGGCGACCTGCGCCCCGAGGACCTCACCAAGATCGCCACCGATCTCGGCGTGTCCGAGGAAGAGGTGACGAACATGAACCGCCGCATGTCGATGGGCGGCGATTCGTCGCTCAACGTCGCCATGCGCGAGGATGGCGAGGGTCAGTGGCAGGATTGGCTGGTCGACACCGATCCGTTGCAGGACGAGCGACTGGCCGACGCCGAGGAAAAGGACGTGCGCCACGGGATGCTGCTGGAGGCGATGAACGCCCTCAACGATCGCGAGAAGCATATCCTGGCCGAACGCCGCCTGGCCGACGACCCCAAGACGCTCGAGGAACTGAGCCAGGTCTATGGCGTCAGCCGCGAGCGGGTGCGCCAGATCGAGGTGCGCGCGTTCGACAAGCTGCAGAAGGCGATCATGCGTATCGCCGGCGAGAAAAGGCTGCTGCCCGCCGGGGCGTGATCGCCCGGCCGGATGGCTGAGGACATGGGGCCGGCGGTCGCGGGATCGCCGGCCCTTTTCGTGCGCGAAAGGCGCAGATTGCCGGGATTGCGGGGCTCGGCTATCCCCATGCCATGCGCGACGATCCCGCCCCGAGCAACGTGGTCGAACTCCACCCGATGGCCCGCGCGCCGCGGCCGGCGGCGCCGCGTGGCACGATCGCGTCGGAGATGCTGCTGATCGGCTCGCTCTGCGCGCTCTACGCCTTCCTGCAATTCACCATCTCGCCCGACTGGCCGGCGTGGATCCTCGCCCCCGCCGTGGTGCTGGCCTATCGGATCGCGATGCGGAATGCCGAGCGGCGCGGCACCCGGCGCGACTGGCTGCGCAACGCCGCCGCCTTCATCGTCCCCTTCGCCGCGCTCTACACGCCGCTGCAATGGGCGATGTCGCCCGACTGGCAGGCGTGGGTGATCGCGCCGCTGCTGGTGGCGCTGGGCTGGGGTGCGCTGGGGCTGATGGTCTATCTGTTCGAGGAAGGCTGAGCGGCCGGATCAGCGCGCCGGCAAAGTGCCCTTCACCTGCGCCTCGACACACAATTCCCACGGACGCTCGGTCGCGAAACTCTTCACCAAATGATCGACCAGCGCGCGCACCCGCGCGGTGCTGGCGCGGCCGTGGGGGAGGACGGCGTAGAGGCCCTGCTCCTCGAACGGGGCATCCGCCAGGATATGTTCGAGGCTGCCGTCGCGCAGGCCCGGCGCCGCGATGAAGGTGGGCAGGATGGCGATGCCGAGGCCGGCGCGGCACATCTCGCGGATGGCATCGCCATTGTTGACGCGGGCGCGGGCGTTGAGGCGGGCGCGTTCCCACCGGCCATCCACCTTGAAGCGCCATTCGGAGCCGTTGGCGGCATTGGCGTAGAAGAGCGCGTCATGCCCGGTCAGGTCGGCGGGCGTCTCCGGCCGGCCGCGCGCCGCCAGATATGCGGGGCTGGCGATCACCACCACCTCGACCGGGGCGAGCTTGCGCACGACGAGGCTGGAATCGGGCAGGCTGCCGATGCGGACGGCCAGATCATATTGCCCGGCGACCAGATCGACCCTTTTGTCGTCCAGATGCAGGTCGAGTTCGATCCTCGGATGCTCGATCAGGAAATTGGCCAGCACCGGCGGCAGATAATCGATGCCGAAGCTGAGCGGCGCGGTCACGCGGATCGGCCCGGCGACCTCTGACGTGGCCTCGGCGACCGCCTCGTGCGCGGCCTCCAGATCGGCGAAGATGGCGGCGAGGCGGCGGTGGTAGTCGCCGCCCACGTCGGTCGGCTCGGCCCCGCGTGCCGATCGCACGAGCAGCTTGGCGCCAAGCGTGGCCTCCAGCCGCGCCACGCGACGGCTGATGATCGACTTGTCCACGCCCAGCCGCTCGCCGGCGCGGGCGAAGCTGCCCGTTTCGACCACGCGGGCGAAGGCGGTGACGTCATCGAGATCGACGGGTGTCTGTTTCATGTTCCGCAACGCCAAGGTTCACGCTCTATGTATTCCAGCAACGGCCGGTGCTGTCTACATGGTCTGCACACTTTCCAGTGGAGCAGTGAAATGGACAGCATCCTCGTCATCCGCAGCAGCAGCACCGGCGCCGCATCGGTCTCCAACACGCTGATCGACGGCCTCGTCGCCCGCATCGCGGCCGAGGAGCCGGGCGTCGCGATCGTCGAGCATGACCTCGACAGCGCGCCCGTCCCCCATATCCGTGCCGACGCGCTCTCCGGCCTCGGCCGGGGCGGCCCCGTCACCGATGCCGCGCACGAGGCACGCATCCTCTCCGACAAATTGATCGGCGAAGTGAAGGCCGCCCGCGCGATCGTGATCGGCGCGCCGATGTACAATTTCGGCATCAACTCGACCCTGAAGAGCTGGTTCGACCATGTGCTGCGCGCCGGCGAGACGTTCCAATATACCGCCGCCGGCCCCGAGGGTCTGGTCGCGAGCAAGCCGGTGATCGTGATCGAGACCCGCGCGGGGGTCTACAGCAGCGGCCCGATGACGGCCTATGATTCGCAGGAGCCGCATCTGAAGGCCATGCTTGGCTTCATGGGGCTGACCGACGTGGAATTCGTCCGCGTCGAGGGGCTGGCGATGGGCGAGGCCGAGGTGAAGATCGCGGCTGCGGCGGATGCGCTGGCGGGTGTCGGTCTGGGGCTGGCCGAGGCGGCCTGACGACCTGACCCGTCACCCCGGCCTTGTGCCGGGGTCCACGCCTCCCCACCCGATGCGGCCGATTGGCAGCGCTGGCGATTGGTTCGCGGTGGACCCCGGCACGAGGCCGGGGTGACGGATGGTATTATGCGGGCTGGCGCTGGATATCGGCCAGCTCCGCCAGCCTGCTCCGCATTACCTTGCCCAGCACGTTGCGGGGGAGAGCCTCGACGAAGCGGAAGCGCCGGGGGGCCTTGAAGCCCGCCAGATGCGCGCGGCAGTGGGCCGCCAGTTCGTGCGTGCTCACCGGCGCGGTCGCCACCACATAGGCGACCGGCACCTCGCCCCATTCGGCGTCGGCCTCACCCGCCACCGCCACCTCGGCGACCGCCGGGTGCATGGCCAGCACCGCTTCCACCTCGCTCGCGTGAACGGTCTCGCCGCCGGAGCGGATCATGTCGCCGATGCGGCCGACGATGGTGGCGTAGCCGGCCGCGTCGATCCGGCCGAGATCGCCCGAGCGCAGCCACCGCCGCCCGTCGAGCGCCACGCGGGGATCGGGGCGGCGCCAATAGCCGGGGGTGACGCCGGGGCCGGCGAACCAGATTTCGCCCACCTGATCGGGGCCGAGCGCCCCGGTTTCCCCCATGATCCGCACCTCGACCAGGGGCTGGGCGCGGCCGACCGAGGTGGGGCGGGCACGGGCCGAGGCGGGGTCCATCACGAAGGCGGTCGGGCCGGTCTCGCTCATCCCCATGCCGCCGCACAGGATCGCGCCGCGCGCGGCGAACCGCTCGATCAGGTCGGGACGGAGCGGCGCGCCGCCGCTGCCCCAGAAACGGACGGACGAGAGATCGGCGGCGTCGAAGGCGGGCAGACGCGCGATCCGCTCATAGATGGTCGGCACCGCGAACACCGCCGTGACCGCGCCGATATGGGCCAGCACCGCCTCCGCATCGGCATCGCGCAGCAGCCGCACCCGGCCGCCGGTCATCAGCATCGGCAGCGCATAGAGGTTGAGGCCCGCCGTGTGGAACAGCGGGAGCATCGTCAGGCAGCTTTCGCCGGGGCCGAGGGCTAGGAAGGCGGCGACATTGTCGCGGTTCGCCAGCGCCATGCGCGGCGTGTAGATCACGCCCTTGGGCTCGCCCGACGTGCCGGATGTGTAGATCAGATACCAGATCGCGTCGGGCTCGCGCGCGCAGGGCGGCACCGGCGCGGCATCGAAACTGGCGGGCAGCGACACCATGCCGTCGGCCAGAAATTCCGGCTCGGCCAGCACCAGGGCGGGTTCGATATCGGCCAGCAGCACCGCGCGCTCGGCCGGGGTCAGCCGCCAATTGAGCGGCACAACGATCGCCCCCGCCCGCCAGCAGGCGAAGAGCAGGACGAAAACCTCCGCCCGGTTGCGGCAGAGCAGAGCGACCCGGTCACCCTGCCCCACGCCCTGCCCGGCCAGCCAGCCGGCCGCCTGCCCCGCCATCGCATCCAGCGCCGCGTAGGTCAGGCCGCGCCCCGCCGCCGGCTCCTCGATGGCGACCGCATCGGGCGTGGCCGCCGCCTGCGTGGCCAAGAGGTCGGCGATCATCGCGGGCTCAGCCCCCGCGCCACCAGATCGCCCGCCGCGCGCGCCACCTCCTCGGCCGAGGCCTCGGGCTGCCACAGGCCGTAGCGCAGGCCGAGAAACACGCTCATCCCGATCAGCGCCCAGGCGCGCACCTCGTCCGATCCTTCGCTGATCCGGCCATCGGCGCGGGCGTGGGCGAGGCCGTGGGTATAAGCCTGCGCGAAGGCATCGTAATGGCGGCGATAGGCATCCTCCGCCACGAACTGCGATTCCTCGACGATGCGGTAGATTTCGGGGCGCTGGCGGACGAATTCGATATAGGCCTGGATACCCAGCCGCTCGGCCTCCAGCCGATCGGTCACGCCGCTCAGCCGATCGTGGATATGGTGGCGGACCTGATGGCTCATATCGTCCACCAGCGCGCGGAACAGTGGCTCCTTGCCCTCGAAATAGGTGTAGAAGCTGCCGAGCGCGACGCCGGCGCGGATGGCGATGCCGCTCACCGACGCCTCGGCATAGCCGCGCGTGCCGAACTCCACCGCTGCCGCGTCGAGCAGCTTGCGGCGGGTGGCCTGCCCCTTCTTCGTGCGCGGTTCGCGGTCCATCGCGCCCTTCTGTGCCCCGAAAGCCACAGTGGCAAGGGGAGCGATGCCGACTTCAAAAGTGAATGTTGACTCACTTTTCGGGAACGCGCATTTCGCGGGCCTCGATCGGCGCCACCAGAGCGCGCGACAGGGGAAGAGGGTTGCAAGGCTTGCCGCAGTTCGTCGCCAGTGATGGTCACAGCCTCGCCTATCGCGACGAGGGCGCGGGGCGGCCGCTGCTGTTCCTCCACGGCCTCACCGCCTCCAGCGCGCTCTTCGCCCCGCAGGCCGCCGCCTTCGCGACAAGCCACCGCGTGATCCGCCTCGACCTGCGCGGCCATGGCGCGAGCGGCGCCGACCCGGACGCCGACATCGCCCGCGTGACCGACGACGTGCGCGAGCTTATCGAGGCGCTGGACCTCAACGATATCATCGGCGTGGGCTGGTCGCTGGGAGCGATGCTGCTGTGGGGCCTGCTCGACAGCCCGGCCGCCGCGCGCTTCGCCGGCGCCGTCGCGATCGACATGAGCCCCAAGGTCGGCAACGAACCCGGCTGGTCGCTGGGCTTGGTCGATATGTCGATGCGCGAGGGCGAGCCCGGCGAGAGCTGGTCCGATCGCAGCAAGCGCATCGCCGGGCTGATCGTCGCCAACGGCATGGCCGACGCCCGCACCACATTGATCGACAAGATGGCGCTGGTCATGTCGGACAGCGACCCGGCCACCGTCGCCGCGCTCGGCACATCGATGATGGAGCAGGATTTCCGCGACGTGCTGCCGCGCATCACCGTGCCGATGCTGGTCGTGCATGGCGGGCTGAGCCGCTATTATCCCGCCGCCACCGCCGCCTGGGTCGCCGATCGCCTGCCCCACGGCCGGCAGGTGACCTTCGCCCGATCCGGCCACACCCCGCATCTGGAGGAGGCCGAGGCGTTCAACCGCCTGCTGGCCGACTTCGCCGCTACCACCCCCACCACCAACGACGCCAGCCGGAGCGAACCGGCGACGCCCCACCCAGGGAGATGATGATGACCCGTATGCCCACGATGCTGCACACCGGCGCGGCGCTCGCCGCGCTGATCGCCGCCGCCCCCGCCTTCGCGCAGGACGTGCCCGCCGCCGCCGAGACCACCACCGCCGCCGATGCCGGCAGCGGCGAGATCGTCGTCGTCGCGCGTCGCCGCGAGGAGCGGTTGCTCGACGTGCCGATCGCCGTCACCGCGCTGTCGGGCAACGACCTCGCCAAGCAGCAGGCGATCGACCTGTCGGGCGTGCAGGGCACGATCCCCAACGTGAACATGGTGCAGGGGCGTGGCTCGGCCTCCAACGCCAACATCTTCATTCGCGGCGTCGGCCAGCCCGACGCGCTCCAGACCTTCGACCCAGCGGTCGGCGTGTATGTCGACGGCGTCTACATGAGCCGCATCCAGGGCGCGCTGTTCAACCTGTTCGATGTCGAGCGGGTCGAGGTGCTGCGCGGGCCGCAGGGCACGCTCTACGGCAAGAACACGATCGGCGGCGCGGTCAACGTCGTCAGCAAGAAGCCCAATCTCTCGACGCTGACGGCCGCGGGATCGGCCACCTACGGCCGCTTCGACCAGATTTTGCTCAACGGCTATGTCTCCGCCCCGCTCGTCACCGACAAGGTCGCGCTGTCGATCGCGGGCGTGTGGGACAAGCGCGACGGCCTCGTCACCGATCCGCTGACCGGCCGCAAGTACAACGACCGCGATACGGTCGCCGGCCGCGCCATCCTGCGCGCCAGGCCGACCGAGACGCTCGAGCTGATCGCGGCGGGCGACTATACCCGCCAGCGCACCGCCGCGACCCTGGGCTATGCCACCGCGACGCTCACCAACATCAACCTGCTGACGGGCGCGAGCATCAACGTGAAGCCGGGCTATCCGCTCGGCCGCTACGATTATCGCACCTCGACCAGCCTGAAGCCCGGCCAGGGCCAGCGGCTGGATCATTGGGGCGGATCGCTCACCGCCAACCTCGAGCTGAACGACATCTTCTCGCTCTCCTCGATCACCGCCTATCGCCGCCTGAAGCCCGATTATTACATCGATTTCGACGCGACCGAATTGCAGGTGGCCGATGCCTTCGTCGGCGTGCGCCAGCGCCAGTTCAGCCAGGAGCTTCAGTTCAAGGTCGATACCGGCAAGCTCAACGCGGTCGCCGGCCTCTATTACCTGCGCGAGCACATCACCTCGCATCAGGAAAGCTATGACGACAATTACCTGCGCCTCGGCGCGGTGCCCGTCACCTTCACCCGCTATATCGACGACGATCAGCTGACCCACAGCTATGCGGCGTTCGGCCAGGCGACCTACGACTTCACCGACCAATTGGCGCTGACCGCCGGCCTGCGCTACACCAAGGAAAAGAAGCGCTATTTCCGCACGACCTATACCGTGCTGGCCGGCGCCGCGACCGCGCCCTTCGTGTTCCCCAACAGCCTGCCCGCGCCCTTCAACGCGGACGATACCGCCACCTTCGATGCATGGACGCCGTCGGCCACCCTGTCGTTCAAGCCGACGCCGGATACGTTGCTGTACGGATCGGCCTCGAAGGGGTTCAAGTCGGGCGGCTTCAACGGCCGCGTGAACGGTCTGGGCGACGTGACGCAGGTCATCAACGGCGTCACCACCGTCGTCCCGAACTTCGCGCCGGAGACGGTGTGGACCTATGAGGTCGGCGCCAAGGGCAGCTTCCTCGATCGCCGGGTGAGCATCTCGGCCGACGTGTTCCGTTCGGACTACAAGGACTTCCAGGCGCGGGTCGGCGGCGGCACCACGGGTGTCGCGGGCGGCAGCTTCCCGGTGGTCAACGCCGGCAAGCTGCGCATCTGGGGCGTCGAGGCGGAACTGGCGGTGCGCCCGACCCGCCAGTGGAACATCCGCGCCAACCTCGGCTACCTCAACGCGAAATATCTGGAGTTCAACGACAGCCGCCGCGCGCCGGCCTTCTCGTGCAACCCGACCGGCAACGCCATCACCTGCCGGCCGGCCTTCACCCCGCCGATCACCTACAGCCTGGGCAGCGACTATGCGATCCCGCTCGGCGAGATGGGCAGCGTCACGGTCGGCGGCGACATGCGCTTCGTCGACAAGCATTTCCTGTCGGTCGACAATCGCGCGGGGCTGAAGGAGCCGGGCTATTATCTGTTCAACGCCTTCGTCCAGTTCGACGCGGCGGGAGGCAGATATTACGTTCGGGGCGGCGTGAAGAACATCACCAAGACGCTGTACCGCACCGACGGGCAGGAATTCTCCTCGGTCGGCAACATCCAGACGGTGTATTATGGCGATCCGCGGACGTGGAGCGTGACGGCCGGGTTCCGGTTCTGATTTTCCGCTCCCCTCCCCTTCAGGGGAGGGGCCGGGGGTGGGGGTTGTCCATCCGGCCCCACGTTCGTTGGATTGCGCTGACAGCCCCCACCCCAACCCCTCCCCTGAAGGGGAGGGGCTTTTTGTTCACCGCCCCCCGCCCGCGTCCCCGCGCATGAAATGCCGCCGGCACACCGCCACATAGCGGTCGTTACCCCCGATCTCGGTCTGCGCGCCCTCGCGCACCGCGTGGCCCTTGGCGTCCACCCGCAGGTTCATCGTCGCCTTGCGGCCGCAGGCGCAGACCGCCTTCAGCTCGACCAGCGAATCCGCCAGCGCCAGCAGATGGCGGCTGCCCTCGAACAATTCCGCCTGGAAATCGGTGCGCAGGCCATAGGCCAGCACCGGCACGTCCAGCTCGTCGCACACCCGCGCCAGCTGGAACACCTGATCGCGGCAGAGGAATTGCGCCTCGTCGATCAACACGCAGCTCAAGCGGCTTTCCGCATGGCGCGCGGCGATCGCGGCGAGCATGTCCGTGTCGCGATCGAAGGAGACGGCGGGCATGGCCAGGCCGATGCGCGAGGCGATCGTGCCCGCTTCGTAGCGGTCGTCGATCGCGGCGGTGAACAGCATCGTCTCCATGCCGCGCTCGCGATAGTTGAAGTCCGCCTGGAGCAGCGTCGTCGATTTGCCCGCGTTCATCGAGGCATAATAGAAATAGAGCTTGGCCATGGCCTCGCCTGAGACCATGGCCGGCGCGTGCGGTCAATTGGCCGGTGGCCTGTTGCCGGGCTATCCGGCCGACCGGTACAAGCCTTGAAATCGCGGCCGACGATAACCAAAACCCGGCCCGATCGTTTCCGCATCATGACCCGCGTCGCCACCCTCGCCGCAACTGACGATTTCGATGGCTGGCGCACCGCCGCCCGCGCGCTGGCGCTGGCCCGCGTGCCCGCCGGCGACGTGATCTGGCAGGTGGGGGAACAGCCGACCGACCTGTTCGGCGACGAGGCCGAGCCCGATGCCGCGCCGGGCGCCGGCTTTTCCGTGCCCCGCCCGTTCGTCGATCTCGCGCGCACCGCGATCGCCCATGCCGATCCCGAGCGGTTCGCCTTGCTCTATACTGCGCTGCTCCGCATCCGCGCCAACCCCGCGCTGCTGGACGATCGCGCCGATCCGCTGGTCGGGCGGCTGGAATCCATGGCAAAGCAGGTGCGGCGCGACATCCACAAGATGCGCGCCTTCTTGCGCTTCCGCGAGATCGGCGAGGGCGAGGCCACCCGCTTCGTGGCGTGGTGGGAGCCGGAGCATCATATCGTGCGGCTCAACGCCGATTTCTTCGTGCGCCGCTTCGCCACGATGCGCTGGTCGATCCTCACCCCCGAACTGTCGGTGCATTGGGACGGCGAGACGCTCGATTTCAGCCCCGGCGCCACCCGCGCCGACGCGCCCGACGGCGATCCGCTCGAGGAGACCTGGGCGACCTATTACAGCAACATCTTCAACCCGGCGCGCGTGAAGATCGGGGCGATGCTGAAGGAGATGCCGCGCAAATATTGGAAGAACATGCCCGAAACCGCGCTGGTGCCGGGCCTGATCGCGGGCGCGCAGGCGCGAGAGGCGGAGATGGCGGAGAAATCGCGGGCCAAGCAGGCGGTGGGCGGCAACAGCCTGATCGCGTGGGAGGCACTGCGCGAGGAGGCGGCGCATTGCACCCGCTGCCCGCTCCACGCGCACGCGACGCAGACGGTGTTCGGCGAAGGGCCGATCGATGCCGCTTTGATGTTCGTGGGCGAGCAGCCGGGGGATCAGGAGGATCTGGCGGGCAAGCCCTTCGTCGGCCCGGCGGGGCAATTGTTCGATCGAGCGCTGGCCGAGGCGGGGGTCGATCGCGCGCGGACCTATGTGTCCAACGCGGTGAAGCATTTCAAATATGAGCAGCGCGGCAAGCGGCGCATCCACAGCAAACCCAACGGCGCCGAGATCGAGGCCTGCCGCTGGTGGATCGATCGCGAGCGCGACCTGATCCGCCCGCCGGTGACGGTGGCGCTGGGGGCCACGGCGGCGCGATCGCTGATGGGCAAGGTGGTGACGATATCGGGGACGCGGGGACGGGCCCATATGCTGGCGGACGGCGGCGAAGCGTGGGTAACGGTGCATCCCAGCTATCTGCTGCGTCTGCCCGACGAGGCAGCGGCGGCGGCGGAATATGCGCGCTTCGTGGAAGAGCTGCGGCAGGTGGGCGAGCGCGCCGGGGTGATGTTGTCAGGCTCCTCCCCGGGCAAGACCATCTAACGCAGCGCTTGCCGCACCCCCGGCAGGATGCGGCGGACGATGATGCTCACGCCCCTCGCATTGGGATGCAGCCCATCGGACTGGATCAGCGCGCGGTTGCCCGCCACGCCATCGAGGAAGAAGGGGTAGAGCGGGGCGCGGTAGGCTTTGGCGAGGCGTGGGAAGATCGCGTCGAAGCGGCGGCGATAGTCCTGCCCCAGATTGGGGGCGGCGCGCATGCCGGCGATCAGGACGGGGATTTGGCGGCGTTGCAGTTCGGCGAGGATCAGGTCGAGATTGTCCTCGGTCTGCCTGGGCGGCAGGCCGCGCAGCATGTCGTTGGCGCCGAGTTCGACGATGACGAGATCGGGTTTGGCGCCGAGCCCGCGCAGCCCCCACGCCAGCCGCGCCCGCCCCTGCCGCGCGGTATCGCCGGAGACGCCGCCGTTGCGCACCTCGGCCTTGGCGATTCCGTCCCGTCGCAGCGCCGCCTGAAGCTGCGCGGTGAAGCCCTGGCGCGGCGGCAGGCCGTAGCCCGCCGTCAGACTGTCACCGAACGCCCATATCAGCGGGCGCTGGGCCATGGCCGGACCCGCGACCATCGCGAAAAAGAACGCGATCAGGGCGGCACTCCGGTGGACAAGCCGACGAAGCGAACCATATCCGGCGGATCGTGACAGCATCAGTCTCTCCCAGCATCGCCCAACCCGTCGCTCCGCTGCCCGATAGCAGCGTGATCGCGGCGCGCAACGTCACGCTCGCGCTCGGCCGGGCGCCGGCGCGGGTGGAGATATTGCGCGGCATCGATCTCTCCGTGGCGGCGGGCGAGAGCGTGGCGCTGCTGGGGCCGTCGGGATCGGGCAAATCCTCGCTGATGGCGGTGCTGTCCGGGCTGGAGCGGCCGACCGGCGGCAGCGTGCATGTCACCGGGCTCGATTTCGCGACGCTGGACGAGGATGCGCTGGCGGTGGCGCGGCGCGGGCGCATCGGCATAGTGTTGCAGGCCTTTCACCTGCTGCCGACCATGACCGCGCTGGAGAATGTCGCCGTGCCGCTGGAGCTGGCGGGCGAGCGCGATGCCTTCGCCCGCGCCGAGGCCGAATTGCGCTCGGTCGGCCTCGGCCACCGGCTCGATCATTATCCCGCGCAGCTTTCGGGCGGCGAACAACAGCGCGTGGCCGTCGCCCGCGCGCTGGCGCCGCGCCCGACGCTGCTGTTCGCCGACGAGCCGACCGGCAATCTCGATACCACTACCGGCGCCACGATCATGGACCTGCTGTTCGCCCGCCATCGCGACACCGGCACCACCCTGTTCGTCATCACCCACGATCCCGGCCTCGCCGAGCGGTGCGGGCGGGTGATCGCGCTGGCCGACGGGCGGATCGTATCGGATCGGCGCAACGCTTGAGCATCGCGTGGACGCTGGGCCTGCGCGATCTGCGCCGGGGCGGGCGCGGGCTGCTTCTGCTCGCCATCTGCCTGTTCCTCGGCACCGCCTCGCTCGCGGGCATCGGCAGTCTTTCGGCCAGCATCATCGCCGCGCTCGACGCGCAGGGGCGGCAAATGCTGGGCGGCGATCTGGAGATGCGCGTGTCGCAGCGCCGCGCCACGATCGACGAGCAGGCGGCGTTCGCCTCGGCCGGCGGCCAGCTGTCCGAAACGATCGTGATGCGCGCGATGGCGCGGGCCGAGCGCGGCGGCGGATCGGCGCTGATCGACCTGAAGGCGGTCGACGATCGCTGGCCGCTCGTCGGCAGTCTGGAGATGGCGCCCGGCGCGCTCGCCCCCCGCCCCCATGGTCGCGACGTCGCCATCGCGCAGGCGCTGGCCGACCGGCTGGGGGTGAAGCCCGGCGATCCGATCCGCATCGGCGCGAGCCTCTTTAGGGTAAGCGGCATCCTCACCGCCGAGCCCGACCAGCTGGGCGAGGGCTTCGCCTTCGGTCCGCGCGCGCTGATCGATATCGGCGCGGTCGATGCGACCGGGCTGATCCAGCCGGGAAGTCTGTTCACCGCGCGCTATCGCATGGCGCTGCTGCCCGGCACCGACGCGGCCTTGCTCGGCGACCGGCTGGTGCACCGCTTCCCCTCGGCCGGCTGGACGATGCGGACGATCGAGGGCGCGGCCAACCAGCTGCGGCGCGGAATCGACCAGCTGGGCCAATTCCTGCTGCTCGTCGGCCTCTCCGCGCTGGCGATCGCGGGGATCGGCGTCGGCAGCGGCGTTTCGGCCTATCTGGCGGGCAAGACGCGGATCATCGCGACGCTCAAGGTGCTTGGCGCGCGATCGCGGACGATCGCGGCCGTATTCCTCGCGCAATTGGGGCTGGTCGCGGGCGGGGGCATCCTCGCCGGGCTGGCGCTGGGCGCGGTGGTGCCGGCGATCGTCACCAAGGTGGCCGGCGCCGCTTTGCCGGTGCAGCCGCGCCTCGACCTCTATCCCGTTCCGCTGCTGACCGCCGCCGCGCTGAGCGCGATCGTGGCCCTGCTGTTCGCGCTACCCGGCCTCGCCCGCGCCCGCCGCGTGCCTGCCGCGACCCTGCTGCGCGATGCGCTGGCCGGCGGCGAGCGGCTGTCGTGGCGGGTGATCGGGCTGATGACGGGGCTGATCGCGCTGCTGGCGGTGCTGGCTATCCTGACCTCGACCGACAAATTCCTTGCCGGCAGCTTCCTCGGTGCGACGGCGGGGCTGGTCGTGCTGCTGTGGCTGCTGGGGCTCGGCGTCCGCACGGGCGCCGCCCGCCTGCCCCGCCCCCGCAATCCCCTGCTGCGGCTGGCGCTGGGCAACCTCCACCGCCCCGGCGCGCAGACGGATCGCCTGGTGGTGGCGCTGGGCCTCGGCTTCTCGCTGTTCGTGGCGTTGGCCGCGATCGACACCAGCCTGTCGAGCGAGATGACGACCAGCGCGCCCGCCAAGGCGCCCCGCTTCTTCGCGGTCGATCTCCAGCCCGACGATGCCGCCACCTTCACCCGCGCGGTCCGCTCGGTCGCGCCCGATGCCCGGCTGGAGCTGACGCCATCACTGCGCGGCGCGATCGCGGCGTTCAAGGGCCAGCGCGTCGCCGACATGAAGACGCTGCCGCAAGGCGCGTGGGTGCTGCGCGGGGACCGGACCATCACCTGGTCCGCCACCCTGCCGCCGCGATCGGAGATCACCGCCGGGCGCTGGTGGCCGGCCGACTATCGCGGGCCGCCGCTCGTCTCGATCGAGGATCGCGCGGCCGACATGCTCGACCTGAAGGTGGGCGACGAGATCATTGTCGCCGTCCTCGGCGTCGAGGTGAAGGCGCGGATCGCGGCGCTCCGCAAAATCGACTGGCGCGGCATGGGCCTCAATTTCGCGATCGTCTTTTCCCCCGGCCTGATCGAAGAGGCGCCGCACGGCCTGCTGGCCGGCGTCTATGCCCCGCCCGCCAGCGACGGGCGGCTGGCGGCGGCGGTGGCGAACGCCCTCCCCTCGGTCACCCTGATCCGGGTGGGCGACGTGATCGGGCAGGTGAGCGACCTGCTCGCCCGCATCGCCTTCGCCATCCGCGCGGCGGCGGCGGTGACGGTGGCGGCGGGCATCGCCGTGCTGGTCGGCGCGGTCGCCGCCTCGGCCAACGCGCGGCGGCAGGATAGCGTGATCCTGAAGCTGGTCGGCGCACGGCGGGGGCAGGTGCTGGGGATACAGGCGCTGGAATTCGGCCTGCTCTCGCTCGTGCTGGCGGCGGTGGCGCTGGCGACGGGGCTGGGCGCGGGCTGGTATGTGATCGTGCAGATCTTCGAACTGGCCTGGGCGCCGGGGTGGGGCGTGATCGGCGCGACCCTGCTGGCGGCGATGGCGGCGACGATGGGGATCGGGGTGATCGGCACCCTGCCGGTGCTGCGCGCCCGGCCGGCGGAGGCGTTGCGGGGGGCTTGAGCCGGTCCTTCCGGATCCGTTCGTGCCGAGCGTAGTCGAAGCACGTGAAGCTGGGCCCAGCGCTTGGGGCACGTGCTTCGACTAGGCTCAGCACGAACGGGTTAATGGTGGCGCCCATCGGCGTCTGCTACGCTCACCCGCCATGCGCCTCTTCTATCTCTCGGCCGGCATCCTCGCGATCGTCGTCGGCGTCATCGGCATCTTCGTGCCGCTGCTGCCGACCGTGCCGTTCATGCTGCTCGCCGCGTTCTGCTTCGCCCGCAGCAATCCCGAATGGGAGCGGCGGCTGATCGAGCATCCGCGCTACGGCCCCCACATCCTGGCCTGGCGGGAGAAGGGCGCGATCAGCCGCAAGGGCAAGACGGCATCGCTGCTGATGCTGACGGGCAGCGCCATCATCGGCCTCGTCTTCCTGCCCTATCCCTGGTGCTACACCCCGCTCGGCGTGGCGCTGATCTGCGGCACCTGGATCGCGACCCGGCCGAGCGGCTGAGGGAACCCGGCGCGGGCAGCGGCGTATCCCCGTCATGCTCGCCGCGCTCCTCCTCGCGCCGCTCCTTGCCGGTGCCACGCCCGATCCGCTGCTGATCGACCGCCAGCCCGAGGCGCGGCCCGGATTGCTCGTGCTCGGTTCCCCGCACCTGGCCAACAGCAACCGCGACGTCGTCAACACCCGCATCGGCGACATCACGACACCCGATCGCCAGCGCGAGATCGCGGCGCTGGTCGATCGGCTTGCCGCCTTCCGCCCGACCCGCATCGCGATCGAATGGCCGAGCGCGCGGCAGGACCGGCTCGACGCGCGCTACGCCGCCTATCGCGACGGCACCGCCCCGCTCAAGCCCGACGAGCGCGAGCAGATCGGCTTCCGGCTGGCCAAGCAGCTCGGTCTCGCCCGCATCGACGCGGTCGACTGGAACGGGCGACCGGCGGGCAGCGAGGCCGACTGGGACTATTCCGCCTGGGCCGAGGCCAACGGCATGGGGCCCCGCTTCGCGGCGATGAAGGCCGGCGCGCAGGCCGAGGTGGATATGGACGAGGCGTTCATGGCCTGCACCGCGATCGGCGACTGGTATCGCCGCTACAACCAGCCCGAGGCACGCGCCCGCAACAATCGCCGTTATTATGATTTCGCGATGCTGGGCGCGGGCGAAACCAATCCCGGCGCGACGTGGGTCGGCAGCTGGTATGGCCGCAACCTGCGCATCCTCGCCAATCTCGTCCGCCTCGCGCCGGCGGCGACCGATCGCGTGCTGGTGCTCTACGGCTCCGGCCATGCCTTCCTGCTCGATCAGTTCGCGCGGCAATCGGGCGCGTTCGCGGTAGCCGATACCTTGGCGTATCTTCCGCCACCGGCCGCGCGACGCTGCTGAGCGGCCGGATCTCGCTTCGTCGATTTCGGCTTGTCTCAATGTATGTTACGATACGCCATGCTCCACGCCACGCCAGCGTCGCCGATCGAGGCCTGTGACGCCGAGCGGCTGCGGCTGGAACGGCTCGCCGCGCTGGACATTCTCGACAGCCCGCGCGAGCGCGAGTTCGATGCGGTGGTGGCCATCGCCAGCCGCCTGCTCGACTGCCCGATGGCGCTCGTCTCGCTGGTCGATGACCATCGTCAATGGTTCAAGGCATCATGCGGGATCGACGCGGTCGAGACGCCGCGCGACATCGCCTTCTGCGCCCACGCCATCCGACATGACGACATCATGGTCGTTCCGAACGCGACGCTCGACCCGCGCTTCGCCGCCAATCCGCTGGTCACGGGCGATCCGCGCATCCGCTTCTATGCCGGCGTGCCGCTGCGCCTGTGGGGTACGGACGGGATCGACGGCATCGGCACTCTGTGCGTGATCGATATCAAGCCGCGCCTGCTCACCGAGGCCGATGCGGCGGTGCTGCGCGATCTGGCCGCGCTGGTCTGCGCCCTCATCCGCGCCCGCTCCACCGCCGCCGACGCCATCCGCCTGTCGAGCGAATTGCAGGAACGCTGCCATGCGCTCGATCGCCAGCATCGCCAGTTCCGCCATGCCGAGCGGCTGGCGCAGATCGGATCGTGGCGGCTGCCGATCGGCGGCGACGCGGTCGAATGGTCCGATCAGGTGTATGAAATCTACGGCCTGCCGCTGGGGGTCCAGCCGCCACTGGACAAGGCGCTCGATCATTATCTGCCGCACGATCGCCCCACGATCGCCGCCGCGCTGGAGCGCACCATCGCGGGCCAGGGGCCGTACGATATCGAAACCGAATTCGTCACCGCCACCGGCCAGCGCCGCCGGGTGCGCAGCGTCGGCGAACTGGAGGTGATCGATGGCCGGCCGGTCGCGGCGATCGGCGTGTTCCAGGATGTGACGCGCCAATATGAGATGGAGCAGGCACTGCGCCGCAACGCGACCACCGACGCGCTGACCGGAATCCCCAACCGGGCCCATTTCACCGAAATGCTGGCCGGGAAATTCGCGCAGGCGCAGGCCGAGGACGGGCCGCTCGCCTTGCTGCTGATCGACCTCGACGGCTTCAAGCAGGTGAACGACAGTTTCGGCCACATCGCCGGCGACGGGCTGCTCCAGCTGATGGCCGAGCGGCTGCGCAAGCCCGCCCGCGCCCATGCCTTCGTGGCGCGGCTGGGCGGCGACGAATTCGTGATGCTGATCTCCCGCCCGCGCGACTGCGCCCGGCTGGAAACGCTGGTCGCCGGCCTGCTGCGCGACCTGCGCCACACCGTGTCGCAGGACGGCCAGACCCGCGCCGTTTCCGCCACGATCGGCGCGGCGATGGTCGAGCCCGACATGGCCGGCCCCGCCGACCTGATCCACAAGGCCGACCTCGCCCTCTACCACGCCAAACGCGAACAACGCGGCACCGCCCGCATCCATGGCCGGGACATGCCCATCATGGCGGCCCGCCCCGCGACGACGCGGCTGGGCGGGACCGCGAGGGGCACGGTGGCGGGGTAAGACCCCCGGCCGCCCCGGCCTGCGCCGGGGCGACCGCCAATTGTTCATGGTGATTGACGCCCGCCCCCGGCCCGGCGAGCGTGCGCCGATGGGGCATCATCACACCAAAGGCCGGCTCGCGCTGTATCTGTTGCTCGGCGTGTCGGCCGGGTTGCCGCTGTTCATGTTCTCCTCGATCCTGTCGCTGCGGCTGAGCGAGCATAAGGTCGGGCTGGTCGTGATCGGCTTCTTCGCGTGGGTCGCGCTGTTGCCGACGTTCAAATTCCTGTGGGCGCCGCTGCTCGATCGGGTGTCGGTGCCCGGCTTCGGGCGCTTCTGGGGCAAAAGGCGCGGGTGGATCATGCTGGCGCAGCTCGGCATCTTCACCTCGCTCTGCGCGATGGCCTTTACAGCCACCGACCGGAGCCTGGGCGTCACCGCCCTCTGCGCGGTGCTGCTCGCCTTCTGGACGACCACGCTGGAGATCGCCGCCGACGGCTGGCGGATCGAGATCGCGCCCGACCAAGCCGAGCAGGGGCCGATCGTGGCGGCCTATCTGTGGGGCTATCGATCGGCGATGGTGGTGGCGGGCAGCGGGGCGCTGATCGTGGCCGATATCGCGGGGTGGACGGGGGCCTATCTGGCGATCGCGGCGGGGGCCTTCCTGCCCTTCCCCATCCTCGCCGCGATGCGGCCCGAGGGGGACGGCGGCGGCGGGCGGATGGTGGCGCTGGCGACGGGGCTGCTGGCCAGCGCCACTATCCTGATCGGCGTGGCGGGGGCGACGGCTGCGATCGGCGGCGTGGTGCTGGCGCTGGCGGCCGGCGCCGGGATGAGCGCCACGACCAACGTGACGCCGGTGGTGCTGCTGATCTGCCTCGCCCCCTTCGTGGCGATGGCGCTGGCCCTGCCCGCGATCCGCCGCGCGCCGGCGGACGCGCCGATCCGCACCTCGGCCGCGATCGGCCCCTATGTGGATATCTTCTGGCGCTACGGCAGCGGCGCGCTGGTGCTGCTGGCGTTCGTGTCGCTCTACCGGATGGGCGACGTGCTGGCGATGGCGCTGGCCAAGCCGCTGGTGAAGGGCGCGGGCTATACGCTGACGCAGATGGGGCTGGCCGACGGCGTGGTGGCGCTGGCGGCGAACATGGCGGGCGTCGGCGCGGGCGGCTGGATCGCGACGCGCTGGCCGCAGGGCTGGACGCTGGCGCTGGGCGCGATGCTGGCGGCGATCGGCAACTGGGCGTTCGTATGGCTGGCGCACGAACCGCCCGGCACGGCGGTGCTGGTAATCGCTACCTTCGCTGACCAGTTCGGTAACGGCATCGCGGCGGCGGTGTTCGTGGTCTATCTCTCGATGCTCGTGAACCCCGCGTGGCCGGGGGCGCAATATGCCTTCCTGTCGGGCTTCGCCTTCCTGCTACCGCGCCTGCTGGCCGGGGCGGCGGGATCGATGGAGGCGAGCATTGGCTATGACGGGTTCTTCCTTCTGTCGGGCGGGTTGAGCGCGGCCTCCGTGCTGTTGCTGCCGTTGGTGATGCGGGTGCGGGCTCGCGACGCATGAAGCCCCTCCCCTTTAGGGGAGGGGCTTCATGGCATCAATAGCTGTACGCCTTCGGCAGCGCGCCCTCCTGCGGCGTGATGTAGCGATCGCGCAAACGGGTCTGGCGGGAGACCATCGGCTGCGACACGCCGTCGATCCACACCGCCTGTGGCAGCGAGGCGAGTTCGAGCGGGTCGCCGCTCCAGATCACCACGTCGGCGCGGCGGCCGGGGCGGAGCGAGCCGAGTTCGTCGCCCATCGCCAGCGCTTCCGCCGGCTTGGAGGTGATGCTGGCGAACGCCTTGCCCCAATCGAGCCCGGTGGCACCCGGCACCCTGGCGATCGCCACCAGATTGCCGGCGAACTGCTTGAGGATATGCTCGCCCGCCGCGTCGTTCACACCGATGGTCGAGATGGCGACGGGGATGCCCGCCGCCGTCATCCGCCCGACATTGCTTTCGGTGGCGGCGAGATTCTCGAACGCCGCCGGCAGATCGGCCAGCGCCGAGGCGATCACCGGCACCTTCGCCGCCGCGATCTCGCGGGCGACCATCCAGCCCTCGGTGGCGCCGACCAGCACCAGTTTCAGCTTCGGATAATCGCGCGTCAGGCCCAGCACCGCGCGAATGTCGCTGGCGCGCTCGACATGGACCATCATCGGCACCTTGCCGTCCATCATGTCGAGCAGGGCCTGCGCGTCGGCGCGCTTGAGGAGCGAATCCTTGCCGCGCCCGTCGAAGCCCGCCGGGTTGCGGCGATAATCCTGCGCCTGGGTCAGCGCGTCGCGGAACATCGCGAAGGCCGCCGGGCGGCTGCCGCCCGCCAGCTTGCCGCCATCCTCGCCCAGCTCGACATATTGGAAGGCGTGGGCGCGGGTGAGCGGCTGGGCATCGGCGCCGAGATCGATCACCGCCCCCTGCCCGCCGAAGATCGAGCTGACCGCGCGCGGCGCGACGATCGCGCGGGTGACACCGCCGACCCGCTCGTTGCCGATCGCGACCGCGTCGGGGTTGATCGTCGCCGCCACGTCGAGCCCGGCCGAGAAAGGCGAGGTGCGCGCGGCGGCGTCGTTGCTCTCGGCGACGCCCGCCGCATCGGCCAGACCCAGCTCGCTGGGACCGGCGACGATGCCGGCGGCGACCCACTTGCCGGTCGCGTCGATCACGGTGGCGCCGGCCGGGGCGGCGACCCCCGCGCCCGCCGCGACGATGCGGCCATTGCTGAACACGACGGTGCCGTTGGGGATCGGCGCGGAGCCGTCCCCCAGGGCCACGGTGCCGCCGGTGATGGCGACGGTCTGCGCCACGGCGGGGGCGGCGAAGCCGATGGCGGTCATCGTCGCCATCAGAAGAAGCGCACGCTTCATTTCACGTCTCCCATGCCGGGCTGGCCAAGCTCGAAGTCGCTCACCGGGCGGCGCTTCGGGTCCATCGAATCGTAGAGGAGCGCGCCATCGACCCACACCTTTTCGGGGCGGGTGTAGACGCTGAACGGATCGCCGTTCCACAGCACCACGTCGGCCATCTTGCCGGGCTTGAGGCTGCCGGTCTGGCCATCGATGCCGAGCGCCTTCGCCGGCCCGAGCGAGAGCCATTCCCACGCCTCGGCATCGGGCACGTCGATGCCGGCGCGGCGGCCCGAGGCGAGCGCCTTGGCGACTTCCTGGTTGAGCCGCTGGATGCCGTTCTCGTCGTCCGAATGGATGGTGGCGCAGGCGCCCGCCTTGTGGAGCAGCGCCAGATTTTCGCCGATGCCGTCGAAACTCTCCATCTTGAAGCCGTACCAGTCGGCCCAGACGGCCGCGCAGGTGCCGTTCTGCTTCAGGAGATCTGCGATCTTGTAGGCCTCGACCGCATGGTGGAAGGCGGTCACCTTGTAGCCGAATTCCTTGGCCATATCCATCACGATGGCCATTTCGTCGGCGCGGTAGCAATGGTTCTGGACGCGGATTTCGCCGGCCAGCACGCCGCGCAGCGTGTCCATCGCGATGTCGCGATCGGGGGCGCTGCCGCCGTCCTTCTCATAGGCGTCCCACTTGCGCTTGTAGGCCGCCGCCTTCGCCCAGGTCTGGCGATCGACCGCGACATTGCCCATCCGGGTCGAGGGCTGGCGCCCCTTCGATCCATAGACGCGCTTGGGATTCTCGCCGCACGCCATCTTCAGGCCATAGGGCGCGCCGGGGAACTTCATCCCCTGCATGGTGCGGGCGTAGACGTTCTTCAGGACGACCGATCGCCCGCCGAACAGATTGGCGGAGCCAGGCAGGATCTGGAGCGCGGTGACGCCGCCATTGGCGAGCGCGCGCCCGAAGCCGGGGTCCTGCGGCCAGACGCTATGTTCGGCCCAGACGTCTGCGGTGACGGGGCCGGTCATCTCGTTGCCGTCCGAATGCGCCTGCACCGAAGGGGTGGGGTAATCGCCCAGATGGCTGTGGATATCGATGATGCCGGGGGTGACCCACTTGCCGGCGCCGTCGATGATCGTGGCGCCCGCCGGAACCGAGAGGCTCTTGCCGACCGCGACGACCTTGCCGTCGGCGAACAGCACCTCGCCGCCGTCGATCCGCCCGCCCTCGCCATCATAGACCGTCGCGTTGCGGACGAGCGTGGGGACGCCGGGATAGGCATGGTAGGTCGAGGGGAAGGGATCGTGGGCATAGCCCTTGTTGAGCCCCGGCCCGGCCGGCTTGCTGGCGGCGCTCTTCGGCTTGGCCCCATCGCCCGCGCAGGCGACGACGCCGAGCGTCATCGCAAGCGCTGCCGACAGCCGCAGCCACTGTTTCGTGGTCGTCATGTCGCCCCCTGTTCTGGTTCGTTACGGGGAGGTTAGGCGGAACGGACGGCGAGGTCCATGCCTGGTGCGGCGATGATCCTCCCCTGCAAGGGGAGGTGGCAGCCCGCAGGGCTGACGGAGGGGTATCGCGCTATCGAGGGCGGGTCACCCCTCCACCATCGGCTTCGCCGACGGTCCCCCTCCCCTTGCAGGGGAGGATTTTTCGTTTGGGTTGCGTCACCCGCCCCGAACCCGACATAGGGGGTCGCCGACCTGTCCCGCCCCGGAGGCCGTCATTCGCCATCTGTATCGCTTCGCCCTGCTCGCTCTCTCAGCCGTCACACTTGGTGCGGCGTCCCCGAAGCCGGTTCGGGTGAAGCTCGCCACCAGCCTCGGCGCGATCGTCATCCAGCTCGATACGGCGCGCGCGCCGCTCAGCAGCGCCAATTTCCTGAAGTATGTCGACGACAAGCGCTTCGACGGCACCACCTTCTATCGCGCGGCGCGCAACCCCGGCGATCCGACCAAGGGGCTGGTGCAGGGCGGGATCGACCATTTCGTGCCGAAAGCCTTCAACCCCGTCGCGCACGAGCCGACCAGCAAGACCGGCCTTTCGCACATCGACGGCACCGTCTCGATGGCGCGCAACGCGCCGGGCTCCGCGATGGGCGATTTCTTCGTGACGGTCGGGCCGATGACCTATCTCGACGCGAAAGATGGCCGGCCGGGCTATGCGGCGTTCGGCAAGGTGGTGGCGGGCATGCCGGTGATCCACAAGATCCTGTCGCTGCCGACCTTCCCCGGTGGCTTCTCGAAAGAAACCAAGGGGCAGATCCTGCGCAAGCCGGTCACGATCGTGAGCGCGCGGCGGATGCCTTAGGGCTGGGGTTGCGGTGCTGTGGAGGGCGCGAGGCCCCTCCACCATCCTGCGGATGGTCCCCCTCCCCATCTGCGATGGGGAGAAATTGCGGGAACGTCATGCCATGATCACCGTCGTGCTCCTGCGCAGGCAGGAGCCCAGGGTGGCAGGCGGTGCGCTTCGTGAACCTGGGCTCCTGCCTGCGCAGGAGCACCGGAGAGCCTGGATCGAATGTCGGTTCTCCGTGTGCGCTCCCCGAGCCGAAAGGCGTTACGCCCCCTTCTTCGGCAGCGCGATCTCCGCCGTGCCGGTGCACATCGTCACGCCGCGCTGGTTGGCCATCTTGTGCTTCACCTGGATGAGATGGCGGCCCTCGGCGTCGACCAGCTTGTCGATCACCTCAGCGGTCTGGATGGTGATGTCGCCGGACAGCGCCGGGCCGCGATAGTTGGCGATCGAGTGGACGACCATGCCATGCTCGCCCGCGAAGCCGGCGAGGTAATCGGTGACCCACGATCCCATCGAGGCGCCATAGCCATAGGCGCGCGGCATGCCGATCTTGCGCGCCCAGCGCGGGAAGAGGTGGCCGCGCGAGGGTCCGTAATAGGCGCCGTCGGTGAGCGTCGGGTTGACGAGCTGCATGTCGGGATCATTCTCGTAGCCCGCCATTTCGGGCGTGAAGCCGAGCGCGAGAAGATCGTTCTTGCGCATGTCGAGCGTGCCCCAGGTGTTGATGAGGAAGGCGCGCCATTCGGTGGTGAAGCTGGCGATCGAATGCGGGCCGAACACACGCTCGGGCAGCTGATCGCCGACCGACACATCATCCCACCAGCGCTCCTGGTGGCCGAGATCGTGGAGCATTTTGACCCATTCGAACGCGCGCGCCTCGACGGCGGCGAGTTCCTCGTCGGTCCACACCGGCTCCTCGGCATCGGCCATGTTGACGCTGTCGCCGCCGGCCTTGGCCTGATAGCGGATCGAGGTGGAGCGCTGCTTCGAGATCAGCGCGCCATGCTGGTTGCGGTAGAAATTGTCGCCGCGCTGGAAGCAGGTGGGGCCGAACGAGGTCTGCTTGACGACATAGTCGAACGGGATGCGTTCGTTGACGATCGTGTCGCCGGCCGAGACCTGCGTGTCCGAGAACCAATATTCGTCGCCGCCGAACAGCAGGTGCGAATCCGGGATGCGGCCGACGCAGGCGGGGGCGACGCCATGGCCGTCGTCGGTCGCGATCGGGAAGCTCTGCGGCGCGATCAGCTTGCCCCAGCGGCTCGCGGCGGAAAAGGCCGGATCGTAATGGAGCAGGTTGGCGTAATGCATGGCATGCGCCCAGCGGCGGAAATCATTGTTCGCAAGCGGCTCGCGAAGCGGCGAATAATCCATCGTCTTGCCGAGATATTGATCGATATCCGAGCAATCGAGCGTCGATGCGGTCATGCAGATTTCCTTTGCCGGCGCGGGCGGCCGGGTGACGTTCAGCGGGAATGGTCGGGCGCGGGCCTCAATATTGGCGGGTGCCGGTGGCGTCCGATTCCTTGAACACCGGGATCGCCTCGACCGCGCTCATCATCACCAGCGGCAGGATCCGATCGGTCGACGCCTGGTAGGTGGCGTAGAAGGGGTGGCAATCGACGAAGAAGTCCCACACCTTCTGGCGCTCGGTGCCCTCGGGCTCGCGCCAGGTGCCGCGGAAGGCCTGGGTGGCGATCTGGAATTCGACCTCGTCGGCCTCGACGATGTTGAGATACCAGGCGGGATGATGATCCGCCCCGCCCTTGGAGGCGCAGATCACGACCTCGCCGCCGATGTCGGCGTAGCAGAGCGGCGTGATGAACACCTTGCCGCTCTTGCGACCGACATATTTGACCAGGCAGTTGGTGGCGAAGCTGCGGCCGCCGACGGCGGTGATATCCATGATATGGCCCTCCGCGCCACCCGAGCGGAGGTAGGATTCGCGATGCTCGGCCACCCAGTCGCGGCGGACGGCACTGATGGCGGCGGCGGATTCGGTGCTCAACGGGGCTCTCCCTGACAATGCGGTGGTCGGACGGGCGCGGGCTCAGTCCCTGTAGGTCAACTCGATGTGGGTCATCTCGCCGTTCGGCCCCATCGCGGAATCATATTCGATCACCGAACAGATCGGATTGCTGTTGGAGGCGAACAGGTTCAGCTCGTCCTCACGGATGGCATCGATCCGCTCGGGGCTGGAGATCACCTTCTGCGAAGCCTCGAACTCCTCGCGGCTGTTCCACCAGATTTCCATGATGCAATCATAGCCCGGATCGATCACCTCGCCGGTGATGGGGTTCTTCTCATGCTGGAGATAGCGGCGGACATAGCGCGAGGCGCCGTTGATCGCGCGCTTCTTGCCCATCTTCTTGGCGAGGACCGAATGCTGGTTTTCATAATAGTCCATGAATTGCTCCATGGTCATGTCGGGCCGCTTCCGGAAAAAGCAGATCTGCTTGAACATGCGCCGATACCCTCTCGCCTGATCTCTCGTTGACGAGGTGGCGATCGATACCGGCCGGGGGCCGGCTCTTTTCGCCTCTCGCGGCTGGCAAAGTGGGCGCGGGTCGCTATGCTGTCTAATACCCATTTCGCGTAAGGCTATGTGATCCGGTTATGGACCTATCGATCGGACGGCTGCATCAACTGCTGCTGGTGGCGCGCACCGGCAGCTTCTCGCGCGCGGCGGCGGAGCTAAATATCAGTCAGCCGGCGCTTTCGCGCAGCATCGCGGCGCTGGAGGAGCGCTACGGCTTCCAGATCTTCAACCGGATGGGCCATGGCGTGCAGCTGACCACGGCGGGCGCGCAAGTCATCGCCCAGGCGGAACCTCTGCTGCAAAGCCTGCGCGTGTTCGACAACAATATGCGCCTGTTCGGGTCGGGCGCGGCGGGCAGCCTCCAGATCGGGCTCGCGCCCTTGCTCGCCAGCCAGATCCTCGGCCATTTCGCGGGCGAATTCTTCGCGCCCGACACGATCGCGCAGCTGCGCGTGATGGTGCGGCCCGGCAACGATCTGCTCGAGGCGCTGAAGAAGGATGCGATCGAGCTGTTCCTGTTTCCGGAGAGCCATATCGATCCGGGGCCGGAGATCGACGTCGAGAAGTTCGGCCACATCCAGGCCTCCTGCGTGGTGCGCAGCGGCCATCCGCTGGCGGCGCGGACGGACCTGAAGATGGAGGATCTGCTGCCCTATCCCTGGGCCAGCTCGATCGACCCGCCGGTCGCCAAGCACAAGCTGAGCACGGCGCGCTTCGTGTGCGACAATTACCATATCCTGCGCGAAGCGACCTTGCGGAGCGATCTGGTGTGCATCTGCTCGCTGGCGTTCGTCGCCGAGCAGCTGGAGGACGGGAGCCTGACCGCGATCGCCGTGGCGGACCTGCCGCTGCCGCCGACCCCGATCTATCTGGCCCGGCTGCGCGGGCGGATCGGATCGCCGCTGGCGGAGACGGCGCTGAAGCGCATCCGGCAATATCTGATCTGATGCGAGGCTTCTCCCCTCCCGCTTGCGGAGGGGGCGAGGGTGGGCCTCGACGGATAGGCCGGAGCGCGCCCCTGCGGGCCGCGCACCCACCCCCAGCCCCTCCCGCAAGCGGGAGGGGAGCGCCTTTACCTCACCCCGTCAGCGCGGCGACGAGGGCCTTGACCTTCTTCTGGCGCCATTGCGGCACCGGGGCGACCGCCCAGTAGCGGCGGCCGTCCTCGACCGGGGCGATCGCGGTGACGCGGCCGGCGGCGATGTCGGCGGCGGCAAGGAGGTGGGGAACGCAGGCGCGGCCGAAGCCGGCGGCGGCGGCGTCGATCGCGAGGCCGGCGTCGGCGACGCTGACACCCGCGCCCTTCTCGCCCGCCGGGCAGCCCGCCCAGGCGATCGGCGTGTCCGCGCCATCGGCCAGGCCGACGCTGACGAAGCCGGCTTCGCCCAGCGCAACCCCCTCATGCTCGCCCGGGCCCTCGGCCAGACAGAGGGCGAGATCGAGATTGGCCTCGGTGAAATCGAGGCCACCATCGGACGCGAGCAGCACGAAGCGCAGATCGGGATCGGTGCGGCCATAGGCGGCGAGCCTGGCCGCCAGCCACTTGGCGCTGATGTCGCGCGGGGCGGCGATGGTGAGCGTCTTGGAGGATTGGCCGGCCTGCATCGCGCGCACCGATTCCTCGAACTGGAGGAAGCCCGCCCTGAGCGCATCGAGCCCGGCCTCGCCCTCGGGCGTCAGCTCCAGCCCGCGCGCGGTGCGTCGGAACAGGACGACGCCGAGCGTATCCTCCAAGGCGCGAATCTGCTGGCCGACGGCGGCCGGCGTCACCGCCAGTTCGTCGGCGGCGCGGGTGAAGGACAGGTGGCGCGCGGCGGCGTCCAGCACGCGCAGGCCGTTCAGGGGCAGGTGCGTCCGCTTCATTCCGCCACCGCCGGCCCGATCAGGGGAAATTGGGGGATTTCGACGCGGAACACCGATCCGTCCTCGCCGACCATCTCGTAATCGCCCTTCATCGATCCCGTCGGGGTCGAAAGCGGGCAACCCGAGACATAATCATAGCTGCCGCTCGGCGCGATCACCGGCTGCTCGCCGACGACGCCCTCGCCCTCGACGAGATGGCGATGGCCGATCGCGTCGCTGATCGTCCAGCGGCGGGTCATCAGCTGCACCGCCATCGGCCCGTCATTCTCCAGCCGGATATGATAGGCCCAGAACCAGCGGCCGCGCGCCGGCTCGGATTGCTCGGGCAGGAAGCTGACCGCCACGCGCACCGTCACGCCGCGCGTCGTCTCCGCATAAGGGAAGAGCGCCTTCAAAGACCGACCTTCTTCAAGGCGCGGTCGAAATCCTCGATCACGTCGGCCGGATCCTCCAGGCCGACGTTGAGGCGCAGCAGCCCCTCCTCGACATTCATCTCGGCGCGCACCTCGGGGCTGAGGCCGGCGTGGGTGGTGGAGGCCGGGTGGGTCATCAGCGAGCGGCTGTCGCCGATATTGTTGGAGATATCGACCAGCTCCAGCGCATCGAGCAGGCCGTGCGCCTGTTCGCGCCCGCCATCCAGATAGACCGACAGGATCGTGCCGCCCGCCGCCATCTGCTTCATGGCGAGGGCGTGTTGGGGATGGCTTTCGAGGCCGGGGTAGAGCGTGCGCTCGATCCGGCCCGCCAGGAAGCGCGCGACCTCGAGCGCATTCTCGCTCTGGCGGCGGATGCGCAAGTCGAGCGTCTCGAGCCCCTTCAGCACCACCCAGGCGTTGAACGGCGCAAGCGTCGGCCCCGTGTTGCGGGTGAAGGCCAGAAGCGTGTTCTCGATGAATTCCTCGCTGCCGCACACCGCGCCCGCCAGCACGCGGCCCTGCCCGTCCATCATCTTGGTGGCGGAATGGGCGACGATATCCGCACCGAACTCCAGCGGGCGCTGGAGCAGCGGCGTGGCGAAGGCATTGTCGACGATGCTGGTGATGCCGTTCGCGCGGGCGATGCCGCACACCGCTTCCATATCGACGATGTCGAGCGTGGGGTTGGCCGGCGTCTCGAAGAAGAACACCTTCGTGTTGGGGCGCACGGCGGCGGCCCAGGCATCGTTGTCGGTGCCGTCGACGATCGTGGTCTCGATGCCGAAGCGCGGCAGCAGCGTGTCGGTGAGCCAGCGGCACGAGCCGAAGGCCGCGCGCCCGCCGACGAGATGGTCGCCCGCCGACAGCTGGCAGAGCAAAGCCGCCGTCATCGCCGCCATGCCGGTCGCCATCGCGCGGCACGCCTCGGCCCCCTCCATCAGCGCGATACGATGCTCCAGCATCTCGACCGTGGGGTTCTGGAGGCGCGAATAGGTCATCCCCGGCGCCTCGCCGGCGAAGCGCGCGGCGACCTCGGCCGCGCTGTCGTAGGTGTAGCCCGAGGTGAGGAACAGGGCCTCGCTCGTCTCGCCAAATTCGGAACGCACCGTGCCGCCGCGCACCGCCTGGGTCGCGGGCCGCCAGCGGCTGGTGATGCTCCTGTCCTGTCCGGTCCTGCGCTTCATGGCGGCGCTTTGCCCCCGGTGGGGAGGCTTCGTCAACTTAGGCGTTGGGGTGGACGGGCGGAATATCCGGCATCCGCCCTGCCCGCGCCTCACTTCAGGAAGGCGTCCACCGCCGCGTCGAAGGCGGCGGGCTGGTCGAGCATGATGAAGTGGAAGCTGCCGTCGATCCGCTTGAGGGTAAGCTTCGCCGTCCCGGCATAAGCGCCGGCATAGAGCGCGTCGATCACCTCGGCGCCCACGCCATAGACCGGATCATAAGCGTAGAGGACGGTGACCGGCACGGTGACGCGGGCGAGATCGGGGCGCAGATCGGTGGTCATCAGTTCGTAGGCGGCGCGGGCGACGACGCTTTTGTCGGACGCGACGGCTTCGCGGATCGGGCCGGGGCGTGCCGCCTCGGTCTTGATGTAGCGCGCCATGCCGGCGGTCTGCATCGCCGCCCACTGCCCGGGCGTGGCGGCGGCCATGCGGTCGCGGAACAGCGCGGCCTGGGGGGCGACGGTCTCGACGGTGGCGGCGGGGTTCATCACCAGCGGGAAGAAGGGCAGCGCATCCACCGCGAGCAGCCGCCCGACGAGGGCGGGATGGCGCTCGGCGAGCATCAACCCAGTCTCGGCGCCCATCGAATGGCCGATCACCGCCGGCGCCGTCAGTTTGCTGGCGGTGATGTAGGCCGCGATCTCCTCGGCGAGCGGGGCGACAACCGGCCCCTCCCCGCCATTGCCGGCGACCGGCGCCCCGGCGAAGCCCGCGACCTGGATCAGATGGACGCGGTGGTTTGCCGCAAGCCTCTTCGCCGTGGGGCGCAGCACATCGGCGGAGGAGGCGAGGCCGGGGATCAGGATCACGTCCGGCCCCTTGCCGGACACCTCGACGGTGAAGCGGGTCGGCGCGGCGAGCGCGTGGCCGGCGAGAAAGACGAGCGCGAACAGCGCCGCGAACCATTGCAACGGACGCATGAGCAATTCCTTTCGGGACACGGAAATCAGGGGATGAAGATGTCTTCGATGCGCGCCGCGAACAGAGCGGCGATCTGGAAGGCGAGCGGCAGCGAAGGATCGTAACGGCCGTTTTCCAGCGCGTTGACCGTCTGGCGCGAGACGTTGAGCGCGGCGGCAAGGTCGCCCTGGCTCCAGCCGCGTTCGGCGCGCAGATCCTTGAGGCGGTTGTTCACCGGTAGCGCAGCCGGGCGAGGACCAGCCCGGCCATCCACGCCACCGCCATTACCGGCCATACCGCGAAGGCGTGCATCCGGGGCAGGCCCGCATCCTCCAGGAACCCGTAGGCAAAGGTGCCGAGCGCGGTGACGGCGAAGCCGAAGGCCAGCGCCTCGAACTGCATCCTGCGCTGAAGCTCGTCCAGCCGGCCGATACCGCGCATGATCGCGATCAGCGCCGCGACGCAGCCCAGCATCGGCAACAACGCCAGCGCGATGCGTGCGCCGCCCACGGGGTGATAGGCGCGATCGGCCCAGTTCATCCCCACCAGCAGCACGGCATAGAGGCCGAGCGCGGCCATCAGTTCGATCATGTAGCGACGTTGGGTCATGGTGGCTTCCTCCTGTAAAGCAACCTTTACAGAGGGTGAGTCGGACCTGTCAAGCACGCTTTACATCGGGTTGACGATCGGCGGGCCGCTTCCCTTATTCGGAGCCTCATCCCAGGAGAGAGCCCGCATGACCGCCATTCAGGATATCCCGCTCAAGACCATCAAGGGCGCGGACACGAGCCTCGCCGATTATGCGGGGCAGGTGCTGCTGGTGGTCAACGTCGCCTCCAAATGCGGGCTGACGCCGCAATATGAGGGGCTGGAGGCGCTCTATGCGAAATATCGCGATCAGGGCTTCGCCGTGCTGGGCTTCCCGGCCAACAATTTCGGCGGGCAGGAGCCGGGCAGCGACGCCGAGATCGCCGATTTCTGCACGCTGAACTTCGCGGTCGATTTCCCGATGTTCTCGAAGATCTCGGTCGCGGGCGAGGATCGCCACCCGCTCTACGCCGCCCTCACCGCCGCCGAGCCGACCGCGCAGGGCGGGGGCGAAGACTTTCGCGAGAAACTGCGCGGCCACGGCCTGACCCCGACCGAGGCCCCGGACGTGCTGTGGAATTTCGAGAAGTTCCTGATCGGCCGAGACGGCGAGGTCGCCGCCCGCTTCGCCCCGACGACCGCGCCGAACGACGATGCCCTGATCTCCGCGATCGAACGGGAATTGCATCCGGGCGAGTGAGGATCGCGGAGGGGGCGCCCTGCCTCCGCCCCCTCGAGGATCGCCCGGACAAAAAAAGGCCGCCCCGAAGGACGGCCTGAAGTTTTAGGAGAGGATGCCTGAAAGGCCTGATCCTTGTGCATCGCAGCACCCGATTCTGCAAGCCCCCATGTACCAAATAGTTACCGAACATGTCTGGCAGGGAAAAGCCATGATAATCCATTCCTGCCAATGGCTTATCGTGGAAGGGCGTCGGGATGCCGATCCGCTGTTGGACCAAAGTAGCACATCGCGGGGGCGATGAGCGGGTAGCCGCGACACCGCCGATCCCGCATCGTGGAAGTCGATGCGGTTGCGATTGGCAACGAATCCAAAATGTCGGGAATCAGCCGGGGTAACCGGTATCAGTCGCCGGCGCGGATCCCGCCGCCGGATCGCCGGCCAAAAAAAAGGCCGCCCCGAAGGACGGCCTGAAGTTTTAGGAGAGGATGCCTGAAAGGCCCGATCCTTGTGCGGCGCAGCAGCGAGTCTCGCAATTGCAATAGTAGGAAATGTGGTTGCAAAGATTGCAAGCTGCAACCGGACGGGAACTTTCCTGTTTTTGAAGCGTGCGTGAAATGAGTCGCGCGGGGAACTTGAACCCCGCGCGGGGAACGGCCATCTTGGGCGTGACACACGACTAATACACCGGGCAAAGGGCATCTCCCATGGCGACGCAGACGGCCGAGACGACGACCGAACTCAAGCTGACCCCGCCCGCGCCCGTCGCGGTGATCGCGCCCGAAAAGGCCGCCGGGCTGGTGCCGCTGGGCGACGAGCAGAAAACCAAATTGCAGGAGCGGATCGACGGCTTCGTCAGCGAACTGGTCGCGTTCGATGCCAACAGCCCGGAATTCGGCAAGAAGGTCGATCAGATCACCAACATGGGCCGGCGCGAGATCGCCGAGGCCGCGGGCTTCTCCAACCGCTTCCTCGACAAGCCGGTCAAGGCGATGGACGCCGACACCGGCGTCGGCACCGATCTGGCCGAACTGCGCCGCACGATCGAGGATCTCGATCCGGGCAAGCGCGGCAATCTGCTCGCGCCCAAGAAACTGTTCGGCATCCTGCCCTTCGGCAACAAGCTGCGCGACTATTTCGACGGCTACAAATCGGCGCAGACCCACATCTCGTCGATCCTGGCGCGGCTGGCGGGCGGCAAGGACGAATTGCTGAAGGACAATGCCGCGATCGACGTCGAGCGGCAGAATTTGTGGGCGGCGATGGGCCGGCTGGAGCAGATGATCCACGTCTCCAAGGCGCTCGACCAGAAACTGGAGGATACCGCCGCCGATCTGGAATCGACCGATCCGGCCAAGGCCAAGGCGATCCGCGAGACCGCGCTCTTCTACGTCCGCCAGCGATCGACCGACCTGCTGACGCAGATGGCGGTCACCGTGCAGGGCTATCTGGCGCTCGATCTGGTCAAGAAGAACAATGTCGAGCTGGTGAAGGGCGTCGATCGCGCGTCCACCACCACCGTCTCGGCCCTGCGCACCGCCGTCACCGTGGCGCAGGCGCTGACCAACCAGAAACTGGTGCTGCAACAGATCACCGCGCTCAACACGACGACCGCGAACATGATCGAATCGACCGGCACCATGCTGAAGGAGCAGACCGGTCAGATCCACCAGCAGGCGGCCTCGTCGACGATCCCGCTGGAGACGCTGCGCCGCGCCTTTCAGAACATCTACGACACGATGGATTCGATCGACAAGTTCAAGCTGGAGGCGCTCAGCTCGATGAAGCAGACCGTCAACACGCTGACCGACGAGGTCGAGAAATCGCGCGGCTATATCGCGCGGGCCGAGGGCCAGGCGCAGGCGCAGCTCACCGGCGGTAGCGGCGGCAACGATCCGTTCAAGGCGATCGAGGGATGAGCAACGATCTGGCGCGGATCACCGAGGAGATAAAGCTCGCGGTGGCCGCCCGCGCCGGAGAGGCGCTGCACCATATCTCGCCCGAAGGCCGCCGCCAGCGCCAGCGCCAGCGCGAACGCCGCCGCAAGGCGATGCTGCGCACCCTTTCGCGCATGATGTGGGCGGCGCTCGCCATCGCCATCGCCGCGATCGGCTGGGGCATATTGATCGCGCCGCTGGGCATCATGGGCGTGGTGGCGGCGGCGGCCACGATCATGCTGGCGTGGATCGCGATCATCAGCCTCGCCACCGTCGAGCCCGCCGCGACGCCGCAGGCGCTGGCCACCAGCGACCTGCCCCTCCTGCCCCAGCGCACCGAGGAATGGCTGGTGCGCCAGCGCCCGGCCCTGCCCGCGCCCGCCGTGCGGATGGTGGATTCGATCAACCTGCAACTGGAGGCGCTGTCGCCCCAGCTCCAGGGCATCGACCCGACCACACCGGTCGCCGGCGAATTCCGCAAACTGGTGTCGGAGGAGCTACCCGAACTGATCCAGGGCTATCAGAAGGTCCCCGCCGCGATGCGCGGCCAGGCGCGCGGCGGCGAGGCGCCCGACAAGCACCTGGTGGAGGGCCTCTCGATCGTGAAGAGCGAGCTGGAGCGGATGACGAGCCAGCTCGCCAGCGGCGATCTCGACCGGCTGGCGACCCAGAACCGCTATCTGGAACTGAAATATCGCGGCGCGGGCGACGAACCGGCCTGAGCAGCGCTCTCCCGCCGAAGACTTTCAGCCATTTCCCGATCAGGCTATGGGCAGCCGTCGGGCTCGTCGAAGCGGGGCCTTCGGCTGCGCCCAGAGCGAACCGCACGTCGGCAATACAACGCACCGCACCCCTTGAACCCCGCCGCCCAAACATCGTAGCGCGACATCATCCCGGCCACCGCCGGACGCGAGGGGGAAGTCGACCATGTCCGTGATGTCCGATCGCTGGATCCGCGAGCAGGCGACGCAACACGCCATGATCGAGCCCTTCGTCGAGGCGCAGCGGCGCGACGGCTGCATCTCCTACGGTCTCTCCTCCTACGGCTATGACGCGCGCGTGTCGGACGAGTTCAAGATCTTCACCAACATCGACAGCGCCATCGTCGATCCCAAGGATTTCGCCGCCAACAGCTTCGTCGATCGCAAGACCGACGTGTGCATCATCCCGCCCAACAGCTTCGCCCTGGCCCGCACGGTCGAATATTTCCGCGTCCCGCGCGACGTGCTGGTGATCTGCCTCGGCAAATCCACCTATGCCCGCTGCGGCATCATCGTGAACGTCACGCCGCTGGAACCCGGCTGGGAGGGGCATGTGACGCTCGAATTCTCCAACACCACGCCGCTGCCCGCCCGCATCTACGCCAACGAGGGCGCCTGCCAGTTTCTCTTCCTCCAGGGCAACGAGCCCTGCGAGGTGAGTTACGCAGACCGCTCCGGCAAATATATGGGCCAGCGCGGCGTGACGCTCCCCCGGCTGTGAGCGGGCGTCGTCCGATGAAGCGCATCGGCATCGTCACGGGGATGCAGGCCGAACTGGACGCCTTTCGTCCCGATCTGTCCGGCGACATCCTCCCCGGCCCGATCGCGGTGCGGGCACTGGCGCATGGTGGCAAGGCCTGCTTCCTCGCCTGCACCGGCATCGGCAAGGTCGCGAGCGCCAGCGCGGCGGCGCTGCTCATCCATGTCCACCGGGTCGAGCTGCTGCTGGTGATCGGCACGGCGGCGCGGATCGGGCTGGGGCCGGGCGGAGCGCATCGGATCGTCGATGCGCTCCAGGTGGATTACGGCGCCCGTAGCGAGAGCCGCTTCGCCCGCTACGATCCCGGCACGGTCCCCTTCGGCCCCGAGCCGGTGCTGACGCCCTATCGCGCTTTCGACCTGCCCGGCATCGCCTTGCCCGGCGCGCGCATCGCCAGCAGCGACATGTTCGTCGAAAGCGCGCTCCATGCGGAAGAACTCGGCACCGCTCTCGGCGCGACCCTTATCGACATGGAGACGGCGGCAGTAGCGCAGGCGGCGGCACTGGCCGGCGTGCCATGGGCGGCGATCAAGGCCGCCACCGACGCGGCCGACGAGGACAGCGCCTCCAGCTTCCTCGAACACCTCGCCCGCGCCGCCCGCGCGGCGGCCGAGGAAGCGGAGAGGGCGATCGCGGCGCTATAGCCCGCCCCGTGCTCCTGCGCAGGCAGGAGCACATGGGTTGGGATGGTGGTAGATGGAGGGGCTCACCGCCCCCCTTTGCTCAGCGCGAGGCGAGCGTCATGCCGCGCGTGGCGACATCGTGCGACCAGATCGGCGCACCGCTGGCGGTTTCCATCAGCACGTTCTGTTCGGACTGAACCATCCGATAGAGCGCGACGGCTTCGGCGGCGCGGCCGGTCTTGTTGTAGACGGCGGCGAGATTGAGCAGCACGCCCGGCTCGCGCTGGCCGGCGGCGACCTGTGCGGCCAACTGGGTTTCGGCGGCGGTATAATCGGCTTTGGTGATCGCCCTGAAGGCGACCTGGTCCTGCGCGGCGGCGGCCGTGAGAGGGGCAGCCACGAGCGCAGCAAAGGCAAGGATCGAGCGCATAGTCATTCTCCTTCGTTCGAGTCGGGAGGTGAATGTTACGCTTTTAAGACTCTTCGGCAATTTATTTGCGTGCTGCGCTGCGGTGGGGATCGGGATCGGATGTGATCGGGATTTCAGGAGGTTGGATGGCGGGCGGTGTATGGCTGTCGGGCCGAACCACGAAGGCGGACGCCTGACGGATAGGCTGGAAGGATGTTCGCGCGGAGACGCGGAGGCGCGGAGAGAAGAAAGGAGCTTGATGGGGCGTGGCTCTCCCGGCCTTGGCCAAGGCCGCCACGTCGCCCCGGCGGAGGCCGGGGCCGCAGGGGGCTAGGGGTGTGGCCGCAGAAACGCGTGGCTCTCCCACCGGCTGCCACACCGCCCGAGACCCCGGCCTTCGCCGGGGTGACGGCTTGGGGATGGCTTAATCCGCACCCCAGGGACGAGACACAACTGCGGATTGGTGAAGGTGTCTGGGGCTGCCCAGGCGGCGCGTATCGCTTCCGGCGGCCCCGGCCTTCGCCGGGGCGACGAGATGGGCTTGGCGTAATCGCCAGAGCCAGCCATTCAACGCCTCATCCGCGCCTTAACGCTTGTAAGCCGCTCCGCCGAACCGTTCGCCCCACCCGAAACTCCGCCCCGCCCCCCGGAGAGCCACGTCCCACCAAACCCCTTCTTCTCTCCGCGTCTCCGCGTCTCCGCGCGAACAAACCTCCACCCTATGCCCGATCACCCCCGCCCCAGCAGATGATCCACCATCGCCCCCAGGGTCGAAAAACTCGCCACCGTCATCGGCGCCTCCTTCACCGACGCCGGCGCCAGCGCCCGCGTGAAGCCCAGTTTCGCCGCCTCGCGCAGCCGCAGCGCGCCGTGCGCCACCGGGCGGATTTCGCCCGACAAAGCCACTTCGCCGAAGATCACCGCTTCGGCCGGCACGGGCCGCTCCGCCAGCGCCGACACCAGCGCCGCCGCCACCGCCAGATCCGCCGCCGGATCGGACACGCGATAGCCGCCGGCGATGTTGAGATAGACTTCGCAGGCCGAGAAGCTCAGCCCGCAGCGCGCTTCCAGCACCGCCAGGATCATCGCCAGCCGCCCGCTGTCCCACCCCACCACCGCCCGCCGGGGCGTGGCGCCGCTCGCCAGCCGCACCACCAGCGCCTGGATCTCCACCAGCACCGGCCGGGTGCCCTCCATCGCCGGAAACACCGTCGCCCCGGCGATCGTCTCGCCGCGATGGGTGAGGAACAGGGCCGAGGGATTGGCCACTTCGTCCAGCCCGCCCTCGCCCATCGCGAAAACGCCGATCTCGTCGGTGCCGCCGAAGCGGTTCTTGGTGGCGCGCAGCAGCCGATATTGGTGGCTGCGCTCACCCTCGAACGCCAGCACCGTATCGACCATATGCTCCAGCACGCGCGGCCCCGCGATCGACCCGTCCTTGGTGACATGGCCCACCAGGATCAGCGCCGTCCCCCGCTCCTTGGCGAAGCGGATCAGTTCCTGCGCCGAGGCGCGCACCTGGCTGACCGTGCCCGGCGCGCCCTCGATCAGATCGGAGTGCATCGTCTGGATCGAATCGATGATGAGCAGCGCGGGCGGCACCCCCGCCTCCATCGTCGTCAAAATGTCGCGCACCGATGTCGCCGTCGCCAATTGCACCGGCGCCTTGTCCAACCCCAGCCGCCGCGCGCGCAGCCGCACCTGATCGGCCGCCTCCTCGCCGGAGATATAGGCCACCGACAGCCCGGCCAGCGCCAGCCGCGCCGCCGCCTGCAACAGAAGCGTCGACTTGCCGATCCCCGGATCGCCGCCGATCAGCGTGGCGGACCCCGCCACCAGACCCCCGCCCAGCGCCCGATCGAATTCCGCGATCCCGGTCGACAGGCGCGGCGGCAACGGCGTTTCGGCATCGAGCGGCGACAGCACCACCGCGCGGCCCCCGGTCCTCAGATGGTGCTTCGCCGCGAACGGCGTCACCACGCCGCCGCCGGCCTCCTCGACCAATGTGTTCCACTCGCCGCAATCGGTGCATTGCCCCTGCCAGCGCGGGCTGGTGGTGCCGCAGGCCTGACATGCGTAGCGTTTCTGCGGCCGTGCCATCCTGCCCCCCGATGCCATGAACGAAAAGGGAACATAGGCATTCGTTTCGGCGATGGCAAGCCCGCGCTGGCCAATCCCCTCGCAACGCTCTAAGCCGTCCCCAGCAGGAGAGGTGCGATGAATTTCCTGAAAACCCTGTTCTGGATCGCGATCACGGTGATCGCCGTCGTCTTCGCCACCAACAATTGGCGGCCTGTGTCGATCAACCTGTGGGCGGGTCAGGTCGCGGACGCGAACCTGCCGGTCGCCTTGTTCATCGCCTTCCTCATCGGTTTCCTGCCCACCTGGGCGTGGCATCGCGCCAAGCTGTGGCACCTGCGCCGCCAGCTGCCCGCACCCATCCCGTCCGTCCCTTCCGTGCCGCCCACACCCGTCATCGATGCCGTCCCGGCCCGCCCGATCGCGGGGAGCGCCGACGCGGTCATCTGAGTAAAATCATGTCCAGCCGTATCTTCGTCGCCATCGACACGCCCGATCTCGCCCGCGCCAAGGCGCTCGCCGAACGGGTCCACACCCATGTCGGCGGGCTGAAGCTGGGACTGGAATTCTTCGCGGCCCACGGCCAGGCCGGCGTGCGCGAGATCGCCGCGATCGGCCTGCCGATCTTCCTCGACCTGAAGCTCCACGACATCCCCAATACGGTGGCGAGCGCGGTGCAGGCGCTGTCGAGTCTGAAGCCCGCGATCCTGACGGTCCATGCCGCCGGGGGCCGGGCGATGATGGAGGACGCCAAGGCCGCCGCCCCGCCCGGCACCAAGGTGGTCGCGGTCACGGTGCTGACTAGCCTCGACGGCGGCGATCTGGCCGATATCGGCGTCGGCCAGCCCGATCCCCATGCCCAGGTCGAGCGGCTGACGGCGCTGGCCCGCGACGCCGGGCTCGACGGCGTGGTCTGCTCCGGCAACGAGGTCGCCGCCGCGCGCAAGCTGTGGCCCAAGGGTTATTTCGTCGTCCCCGGCGTCCGCCCCGAAGGCGGCGCGGTCGGCGACCAGAAACGCACCATCACCCCCCGCCAGGCACTCGACAATGGCGCGAGCGTGCTGGTGATCGGCCGCCCCATCACCAAGGCGGAAGACCCGGACGCGGCGGCACGGGCGATCGCGGCGACGTTGTAACAACATACAGGTCGCCCCAGCGAAAGCTGGGGCCTCCCACCGCCGGGCAAAACCTCACGAGATGCCAGCCTGCGCTGGCATGACGATCAGGGTCAGGCGCCCCGCACCGCCCGCAACTCCTTCCGCAGCGTCTCCACCAATTCCCCCGCCGGCATCGCCCGTGCCAGCGGCGCGCCCTGCCCGGCCCATTGCGCGCCGAAGCCATGCTCGCCCCGCGCCCTGGCGGCGGCGTGGAGGGCTTTGCCGGCGTCGTAGGCGATCGGATAATCGGGTGGGGCGAGGCCCGCCAGCGCATCCGCCAGCGCGGTGAAGCGGTTGGCCAGCGCGCGGGCGGGGCGGCCGGAGATCAGCGCGGTGAGCGTCGTGTGGAAGGCGGCGGGGCCGGCGAGCGCGGCGCGATAGGCGGGGTCGGCGGCGGACTCGGGGCAGGCGATGAAGGCGGTGCCCATCTGCGCCGCGACCGCGCCGAGATCGAGCGCGGCGGCGATCCCCGCGCCGTCCATGATCCCGCCCGCCGCGATCACGGGCAAGCCGGTGTGGCGCATCAGCAGCCGGGTCAGCGCCATCGTGCCGAGCGCGTCATCGGGCGCGGCGGGATCGAACATGCCGCGATGCCCGCCCGCCTCGATCCCCTGCGCCACGATCGCGTCGATCCCCGCCGCCTCGATCGCCCGCGCCTCGGCGAGGCTCGTCGCGGTCGCGAGCATCAGGATGCCGCGCGCCCGCAGCGCCGCCACCGCCCCGGCCGGGGGCAGGCCGAAGTGGAAGCTGACGACCGGCGGCGCGATCTCGACCAGCATCGCCAGCATCGCCGCATCCTCGGCTAAGCTGCGGTAGATGGTGCGCAGCGTGGCCGGCGGCGCGGCGCCATATTCGGCGAAGACCGGGCGCAGCGCCGCCAGCCACGCGGCCTCGCGCGCCGGATCGGGGGTCGCCGGGCCATGGACGAACAGATTGACGTTGAACGGCCGATCGGTGCGCGCCCGCACCTCGCCGATCATCGCGCGGGCGCCGGCGGCATCGGTCGCCCCCACCCCGATCGATCCCAGCGCGCCGGCGTTGGATACGGCGGCGGCCAGCGCGGGGGTGGAGACACCCGCCATCGGCGCCTGGATCAGCGGGAGGGTGAGGCCGAGCGGGTCTAGGAAGGGCATGGTCATCCTATCGCAGCCTCATCCTACCTTTCCGTTCGTCCTGAGCGCAGTCGAAGGGCGTGCGGCTGGACGATATCGTGTGGGGCACGTCCTTCGACTGCGCTCAGCACGAACGGGTGAGTGGGGCGATCACCCCCGCGTCAGCACGATCCCCGGCCGTGGCGGCACGTTCGGCAGGTCCGCGAACGACAGCGGCGCCAGCTCCGTCCCGACGATGTCGAACGGCTTCAACCCCATCCCCGCCAGATCGCCCAGGAAGGCCGACAGGTCGAAGCCCGCCGTGCGGATCTGGTCCGGCGACCATTCCATCACGATCCGCAACTGCGGATTGTCCGCGATGGTGCGGCGGGCGCCCGCGAAGGCGAGCGGTTCGGCGCCCTCGACGTCGATCTTCATATGATCGACCCGCCCGCCCATCTCGGCGGCGAGATCGTCGATCCGCACGCCCGTCACCGTGAACGGCTCGACCGCCGGCTCGCCCATCAGGTCGGTCAGCGCCGTGCCCGGATCGGTCATGCTGGTGTTGCCCGGCCGGCCGATGCGGCGATACAGCGTCACCGGATCGCGGCTATCGCAGATGGCCGCGTGGACGATGCGGCTATTCTCCTGCACATTGTTGATCGCCAGATTGTCGCGCGCCAGATCGGCGACCCGCCCGTCCGCCTCGATGCCGACGACCTGACCCTGCGGGCACAGCCGCCCCATCAGGCCGGTGTAGAAACCGAAGTTGCAGCCCGCATCGATGCAATGGTCGCCGGGCTTCAGCACGCGGATGAAATAGTTGGTCAGCACCGGCTCGAACTGGCCGGTGATGATGAACCAGGGCGCGATCAGCCGATCATCGGCTTCGACCATGAAACCGAAATTGCGGCCGGCCATCACCGCCTTCACCAGCACGCGATTATTGCCCATGTAGGTGGCGCGCGAACCGTGGCTGAAGGCTTCCAGCGCGTGGACCTGATGGGTGAGCTGTTCGATCTGGCGCTGCATCCGCCTGGATCGCTTGCCGCTGACCCTCTCCCACAAACCGCGCATCGTTGCTCCTGTTCTGATCCGGCCTTGCCGGATCAGGGCGGCACCGGCCCGCTCCCCCACCCGGCCACCCATAAGATACTGCCGTTGGGTGGCCGGGTGGGGGAGCGGGCCGGTGCCGCCGCCAAATTCGCCGGCGGCTATTACATGGGCGTGGGAGCTTGGAAAGTCAGCGCCTGATCGCGCATCCCCCGCCACACACGCAGCGCCTGCACCGTCTCGGCCACGTCGTGCACGCGGAACAGCTGTACCCCCTGCCCCGCGCCCGCCATCACCGTGGCGAGCGATCCGCCCAGCCGGCGATCGGCCGGCGCCTCGCCATCGAGCGCACCCAGGAACCGCTTGCGGCTCGCCCCCAGCAGGATTGGACAGCCAAGGCCGTGGAACAGCGACAGGCCGTTTAGCAGCGCCAGATTGTGCGCCACCGTCTTGCCGAAGCCGATGCCGGGATCGACGACGATCCGCGCCCGATCGATCCCCGCCGCCACCGCCGCCGCGATCCGCTCGCCAAGCCAGTCGTAGACCTCCAGCAGCACATCGCCATAAGCCGGCCCGCGCTGCATCGTCTCGGGGCTGCCCTGATGGTGCATCAGCACGACCGACGCGCCGGCGCGCGCCACAACCTCGGCCGAACGCGGATCCCACAGCAGGGCCGACACGTCGTTGACGATGGCGGGCGCCGCCGCCAGCACCGCCTCCATCACCCCCGCCTTGCGCGTGTCGATCGAGAGCGCGACGCCGGCCCGCGCCAGCCCCGCGACGACGCGCGCGACCCGCGCGATCTCCTCGCCCTCCCACACCGCCTCCGCCCCCGGCCGGGTCGATTCCCCGCCGACGTCCACCAGCGCCGCCCCGGCCGCTGCCATCGCGACGCCGTCCGCCACCGGGTCGGCATGGGTGCCCCCGTCCGAGAAACTGTCGGGCGTGACGTTGAGGATCGCCATGACCTTGGGCTCGTCGAGCCCGATCCGCCGCTCGCCCAGCATCAGCGCCGGGCGCGGCGCGGTGAGGCGGGCGATCGTCGCCTCGGCCCCGGCCCGCGCGGTGATGTCGAGCGTGGCGAGGAAGGAGGACAGGCGCTCGACCGGAACGAGCGTCGTGCCCGTCCGGCGACCATCCGCGGCGGCGATCGCCTCGATCGCGGAGAACCAGCACAGCCCTCCGGCGAGGCGCAGCACCTGCCCATCGAGGCCGAAGGGTGCGTCGACGAAGGCGGTAGGGCGGAGGTAGAGGGTCATCGGCGACCTCTACGCCCGGCGGATGGGCGAAGTCGAGGAGCCGAAGCCGCCCCGCCCCACTCCCCAAACCAACACCGTCCGTCCTGCGCGAAGTCGAAGGACGCCCCCCGATCGGTGCCGTCCGGTCGACTGCGCTTCGACGTCATACCGGAGGGACGAGGTTCATCCTGAGCGCCTGTCTCGTCGGGCGGCCCCGGGGCCCGGCACGAAGGCGTTGCTGGCTGTGGCAGCTGGCGGATAGCTTGTTCCAGCACCGACTTTTTTCATGTCGCGTGGATCGCATGCCGTCGATCCTCGTTACCGCTCTCGCGACGGGTCCATGAAGTCCCGCGACGGGAGGAATGTCAGTGCATGGCGAGAATCGGCCCTCTGTTCGCGATCGCCTGCACACTGGCCCCGGCTACGACGCTTGCCGGCGCCCCTAGCCGGATCGATCCCGCCCGCATCGTCGCCCTCCACAATGTCGAGCGCGCCCATGTCGGCACCGCGCCGCTGATCTGGAGCGATACGCTGGCCGCCAGCGCGGCCGTGTGGGCTCGTACCCTCGCGCGCGCCGGGCGGATCTGGCACGATCCGCAGAACAAGGTGGAGGGCGAGAATATCTGGATGGGCACGCGCAATGCGTACAGCCTGACCGAGATGCTGGGCCATTGGGCGGCGGAGAAGGAGCAATTGCCCGATCCGGCGCGCTGGCTCGATAACCATGCCGCCGTTGGCCACTACACCCAGATGATCTGGTCGACGACCACGTCGGTCGGCTGCGCAATGGCCAGCGACCGATCCAATGATTTCCTCGTCTGTCGCTATGCGCCCGCCGGGAATGTCGTCGGACGCCCGCCATATTGATCGCCGCCGCGATCGGCCGACACGGGCCCGCCGCCCCGACTATTTATCGGGATCGATGCCCTGCGCGATCAGGCGATGGCGCAGATCGTCCATCGCATGCTCGATTCGCGCGGCCGTGATCGCATCGCCATCGTCCGCCCGGAGACAATCCAGCGCCTCCTTCAGATGGTTAAGGCATTTCAGATGGTTACTGCCTGGTGTCACAAACACATTCCGGTGCCTCGAGAGGGCTATGAACGATAGACGAAGGCATCCAGCCTTCTCCACACCAACGCAATAAGGTCCAATTCGGATGCACCGCCAGACGCAAATTGCGCGCGGGGGCCGCGTCCTTCTAAGCGGGTGGGGGTGTAGGGCGTTCGGAGCGTTTCTTTTGGCGCGGTCGATATTGTTCCGTTATGGTAACGAAGTTGGGCAGGCGGGCCTGACACTGTGCGAAAGACGCTAGAAATGTCGCACGCCGAGGCGAATTTCGAGATGCCCGTGCTGGCGGCGCGGGCGCGGCACATGCTGGTGATGCGTCGCCGGCGTGGCGAGGCGCTGGGTGCCCAATATTTCGCCGATCCCTGCTGGGATATGATGCTCGACCTGTTCGCCGCGCAGATCGAGGGTAAATCCATCTCCACCACCAGCCTGTGCGTCGCCGCCAACGTGCCGACCACCACGGCGCTGCGCTGGATCCAGGCGCTGCTGGTGGGCGGCCATATCACCCAGCGCACCGACGATCGCGACGCGCGGGTCAAATGGGTGGCGCTCAGCCCGGCGACGTTCGACAAGATCGCCCGCATCGTCCGGGAGTCCGCCGCGCCCGTATAGGTGCCGATCGGACGCGCGGCGGCGGCGATGGCTCCCCGTGGCCTTCCGCATGGCGGGAAGCGGGTGGCGGGGTTGATCCCGCCCCCGGTCGGGGCTAGGGCCGCCCGGCGTGATGGGCTCGTAGCTCAGTCGGTAGAGCAACGGACTTCATTAGGAGCCATGAGCGGCGAAAGCGCTTGTGGGATGGTGTCAAATTCGGGGAACCCTCTCGCGTGATGGCGGTGGCGATCCCGAGCCAAGCCCGATCCGCTCCCTTCGGGGCAGGACGGGAAGGTGTAGAGACTTGATGGCACCCGCCTAACGCCCCTTGCGGGCCACGGTGAAGGGAAAGTCCAGACCACGAACGCCCGCACGGGCGGCGGCGGAAGCCGAAGTGGGATGTTAATCTGTAGGTCTCGGGTTCGAATCCCGACGAGCCCACCACGCAAAGCCCTCTTCCGCTCCCGCCGCCAATGCAGCATTCTGCCGATCGCCGCCGCGACGCGGGCGACCGGCGGGCCCGCCGGCCAATGCCCTCAATCGATCTGGCCGATACCCTCGCAGCTCAGATCGAACGCGGTCAGCCCTGCATCCAGATTGGCCGCCAGGGTCGGCATGTCGAGCAACTGGTCGATCATCGACTGGGCGTTCTCGTCGCCGGCTTCCTCCAGCGCATCGTCCCACTCGGTCGCATCGAAGGTGCCGCGCCCGACCCAGGCGAGCGACAGGATTTCGGCCAGCTGGTCCTCGCCGAGGTCTTCCAGCAGCGCCTGGATCTCTTCCTCGATGCCGGTATTGGCCTCATCCTCCAGCACCGCGAACTGATCGTCACTGTCGCTGGGATCGTCCTCCTCGTCATTCTCGATGGCGGGCACCTGCGCCTCCAGCTCGCGCGCCCGGATGATGAGACGACAGATCGTCTCGAGCGAAACCGAAAGCTCCATAAGCTCGTCCCCTTGCGGCAATGCGTGGATGGTATCGAAGGGGGCGAACGTGGCGCGACGCGCGCGGTTCCGCGATCATCGCTCGGGCGCGAAACACAAGGTTGACCCCCAACCACGCCCTGCCTATAGCGCCCGCCTCGCCGAAGGCCCTTGCGGGGCGTCGCTTGGTGGGGCGGAGTAGCTCAGCTGGTTAGAGCACGGGAATCATAATCCTGGGGTCGGGGGTTCAAGTCCCTCCTCCGCTACCATTTCGACACCCTGATCCGCCGCATTGCGGCCATCTTCCATCCATAGCGTCACCGGGTGCCGATCGGGGTCGCCTCACCATGACTGCCCTGACAGCGATCGCCGTCTTGCTGGCCGGCCTCGGGCATGCGCGTCCGTCCACGATGGAGGCGATGGCCCGCTTCCATGCCGCTTATGACGGCGATCCCGAGATCCATTGCCGGGAAAAGACCGGCGAGATCATCGTGTGCGCGCGTCGCGGCCGTTCGCCGTATCGGCTGCCCTTGCCCGATGAACGGCCCGCCATCCGGATGGCGGGGGAGGCGCCGCATGGCGCGGTCGGCGGCTCGCCCGCGCGGATCGCGCCCGGCTTCGGCCTCACGTTGACCATTCCGATCGGCAAGGGACCGGGGCAGGCGGCGCCCGCAAAGGCCTCGCTTCAGGGTACGGGCGATGCCATGGCCGCAACCAGACGGCCCTGAGGACAGCTGGCAGGAACATCTTACCCGCCCGGCGCTTTCCCGTCCGAAAGACTGTGACGGAGGTGATCCGATGGTGCGTCCGATATCGATCATGCTGGGCTGCGCGTTGATCGTGCTGAGCGCGGCGATGTCGCTGTTCGGCGGCTGGGCGCGCTATGCGGCGCTGTCCGAAATGGCCGAGATGTCCGGCGCGGGCGAGAATGCCGGGGCGATGGCGTCGATCCAGGCGATCTTCGTCGGCTCGGCCCTGATCGCCGGGCTGTTCCTGTCCGGCATGGCGGCGCTGATCTGGTATGCCCGCTCCACCGCCGCCCGCCTCGCGCTGACGGTGGTGCTGGCGATCGGGCTGGTGTGGACCTACGTTTTGTCCGCCACCGGGCCGACCGGGCTGGGCACGCTTCAGTCGGCGGTGGACGTAGCGGCCCTGATCCTGCTTTGGCTGCCGGCGAGCAGCGCGTTTCTGGCCGGCAGGACGCCGCCGCCGACCACTTTGCAGCGCTGAGCGACGGATCGCCATCCAACCTGCGTTCAAGGCGGCGAGGAGATGACGATATGCGCTTCGACGGAATGGTTCTTGCCCTGATCGGGATGCTGACCGCGATCCCGGCACACGCCGCGCCGACGACGATCGGCTATGGCGCCGATCCCAAGCAGACGCTGGAATTTCACCCCGCCCCCGCCGGCAAGCCGAAGCCGCCGCTGGTGATCTTCATCCACGGCGGCGGCTGGCGGCGCGGTGATCTGGCGACCGGGACCGGGGCCAAGCCCGATTTCTTCACCGCCCGGGGCTATGCCTTCGCCACGATCAACTATCGGCTCGTGCCGCAGGTGACGGTGGCGGACGAGGCGCGCGACGTGGCGGCGGCGGTGGCGCGGCTGCGGCGGGATGCGGCGCGGCTGGGTTTCGATCCCGATCGGATCGCGCTGATCGGCCATTCGGCGGGCGCGCATCTGGCGGCGCTGGTCGGCACCGAGCCGGCCTATCTGAAGGCGGCGGGCGTGCCGATCTCCGCGATCCGCGCCGTCTCGCTGCTGGATGGCGCCGCCTACGACGTGCCGCGCCAGATGGAGACGGGCCGGCCGATCCTGCGCCGGCTTTACGGCAAGGCGTTCGGCGATGACGAGGCGACGCAGGCGGCGCTGTCGCCGACCCGCCATGCGGCCGCGCCCAACGCGGGCGCCTTCCTGATCCACTGCCTGTCGCAGCGGAGCGACAGCTGCCCGCAGGCCGAGGCGCTGGCCACGGCACTCGGCAAGGCGGGGACGGCGGCGAAGGTGGTGCCGGTGGACGGCACGACCCACCGCCAGCTCAACCAGAATATCGGCGCGGACGGCGACGGGCCGAGCGCCGAGGTGGCGGCGTTTCTGGCGGGGGCTTTCAGATGATCGTCACTGCGAGCGGAGCGAAGCAGTCCAGGTTCCGCCGCTGGATTGCTTCGCTACGCTCGCAATGACGAAGGGCAGTGATCAATCCGCGCCGATACGCTCGATGTCCGCACCTACGGCCGACAGCTTTTCCTCCAGCCGCTCGTAGCCGCGATCGAGGTGGTAGATGCGGTTGATCTGCGTCTCCCCCTCCGCCGCGAGGCCGGCGAGGACGAGGCTCATCGAGGCGCGCAGATCGGTCGCCATCACCGGCGCGCCGACGAGGCCCGTCACGCCGCGCACCACCGCCGTCCGCCCGCGCACCTGGATGTCGGCGCCCATGCGGGTGAGTTCGGGGACGTGCATGTAGCGGTTCTCGAAGATGGTCTCGGTCAGCACGCTCGCGCCCTCGGCCAGCGCCAGCATCGCCATGAACTGCGCCTGCATGTCGGTCGGGAAGGCCGGATAAGGCGCGGTCGAGAGGGTCAGCGCCTTGAGGCGGCCATCGGCCACGACGCGGATGCCGCCGTCCACGGTGGAAACCTGGAGCCCCGCCTCGACCAGACCGTCGATGATCGCGGCCATGTCGGCCGCGTCGGCGCCGGCCAGCGTCAGGTCGCCGCCGGTGATGCCCGCCGCGCAGGCGTAGCTGCCCGCCTCGATCCGGTCGGGCATGACGCGATAGTCGGCGCCGTGGAGGCGGGGCTGGCCCTGCACCACGATCCGTTCGGTGCCGATGCCCGAAATCTCCGCGCCCATCGCGACGAGGCAGCGGCACAGATCGGTGATCTCGGGCTCACGCGCGGCATTGTCGATCACCGTCTCGCCATTGGCAAGGCTCGCAGCCATCAGCGCGTTTTCGGTGGCGCCGACCGACACCAGCGGGAACACGATGCGGCCACCGCGCAGGCCGCCATCGGGCGCGCGCGCCTTCACATAGCCGGCGGCCAGCTCGATCTCGGCCCCCAGCGCCTCGAGCGCCTTCAGGTGGAGATCGATCGGGCGGTTGCCGATGGCGCAGCCGCCGGGCAGCGACACGGTCGCCTCGCCCTCGCGCGCGACCAGCGGGCCGAGGACGAGGATCGAGGCGCGCATCCGGCGCACCATGTCGTAGGGCGCGGTGGTCGAGGCGATCTTTTCGGCGCTCAACGTCATCGAGCGGCCCCATTCGGCGCCGCCGCGCGCGCCGGCGATCGTGGTCGAGACGCCGAGGCCATTGAGCAGGTGGCCGAAGCCGTCCACGTCGGCCAGACGCGGCAGGTTCGACAAGGTCAGCGGATCGGCCGTCAGCAGCGCGCAGGGCAGCAGGGTGAGCGCGGCATTCTTCGCGCCGGAGATGGGGACGGTGCCGGAGAGGCGGTTGCGCCCGCGAATGATGATGCGATCCATGGGTGCCGCCTTAACGAAGGCGGTGCGGGGTGCCAAGGAAGCGGAAGAGAGTCATTTGTTTGATCCGCTCACGCGGATGGGGCCGCACCAGCCCCCACCCCCACCCGACCGCCCGAACAGCGTACCATGTGGGCGGTCGGGTGGGGGTGTGGGCGGGCGGGGCCCGCGCCGTGAGGCGCGCAAAAAACTCCGCAATCAAACTTCACGGCTTCGTCATGACGCTTACGCACTTCGGTGGCATAAGGCTGTCACAAGGCCCCGGCACAGGGGCCAGTGAATGAGGAGACGACCATGGCCGACGACGATCTCGTCTATCTGCTGAGACGCAGCGTGGAAGAGCAGCGGCGCATGAAGGATGCCCGCGCGGAACGCAGCCGCGCCCCCTACCGCGACATGGCCGACGGCCACCGCGGCCCCGGCGGCGACAATCCGCGCGCGTTTTCATGGTGATGGCCCCCCATTAGCATCACCGTGAGGGGCGTCGGCATTCCCCCCTATCCCAGCCGGCGCCCCACCCACACCACCCGACCGATCACATCGATCGACGACACCGCGATATCCGGCCAGCTGGGATAGCGATCGTTGTCGCTCACCACCGCGATCCGGCCGTGCACCGGGCCGATCGCGATGCGCTTGACCATCAGGCGATCCTCCAGCCGCAGCACATAGATGCCATCGCGCAGCCGATCGGCGCGATCGCCGCGATCGACGAGGATCTCGTCGCCGTCGTGGAGCAGCGGCTCCATCGATTCGCCCTCGACCCGGATGATCGACAGATGATCCGGCCCGGCCGCCGCCATTTCGCGCAGCATCGGCCTGGGGAAGGCGATCGTGCCGGTGACATGCTCGCCCGAAACCTCGCGCCCCGCCCCCGCCGACGCACCGACCGCGAGGCGCGGCACCCGCACCAGATCGGCCGGGGGTAGAGGCGCCGGGCCGCCCAGCACCGATTCGTCGACGTTGAAATAACGGGCGAGCTTGCGGCGATCGGCTTCGGCGAGGCGCCGGGGCGTGCCGCGACGGATGAATTGCTGAATGTAGGCGTCGTTGCGGCCGAGCAGGCGCGACACCGAGGTATAATCCTCGCGATGCGCGTCGATCAGCGCCTGGAGGGCGGTGCGTTCCTGCGTCATCATGTTCATCCGATACGGCTAGGATTTTTCCTAGACAAGTAGGAAATGGCTTGCGACCAGATGGAACGTAACAGGAACATCGGAGTCGGGGCAATGCATCTGCTGACCACAATCGAACGCTATCTTCGCAAGACCGGCATGCGCCCCACCCGCTGTAGCGCGACAAGAGCTTTCGGAGTGTCAGACAAGAGGTTCTGGAGCACTCCGAAGCGCGATCAGATGATGCGGACCCCGGTGATGTCGGTCATTGCGACATAAGCATAACCGGGCTGGCCGACCTCTTTGAAACAGACGATTTCGCGGCCTTCATCGAGAACGTAGATGTCATCGATCTGCACCCAATTTGGGAACTGAGGCGTCCAGAGCCAGATCTCCCCGCCTCCTGCTAGATTTTCATGGGCCAGCTTGAACAGCGCCTCTGCTGCCTTCGTCATACGTCCTCCTTAGGCGTGATGATAAGCTCGCGCGCCTCGGTAGGCGGCCCGCTAATGCGATAGGTAAGCTCCACTGGCTGGATGTGGAAGTCAGCAAACATCTTCCGCACCTCGGGCCGATCGTTGATCGACAGGATAAACCGTCCCTTCAGAGCCGCTAAGACCCCTCTTAGAAGGTCGAAGTCCATCCATGAGAAAACGTCGGCGCCATAGTCGCCCTCGCATCCCCAATAGGGGGGATCGCAGTAGAAGAGCGCGCCTGGCCGGTCGTAACGCCGGATGAAGTCGGCGAAGTGAAGCCGCTCGATGGTGACGCCGCACAGCCGATCGTGAACCTCTTCGAGCAGCGGAACCAGCTTGGTCAGATCGAAGCGCGCCGGGCCCGTCCGCGAGGTGCCGAAGTGCCGACCCGCCACCTTGCCTCCGAACGCGGTGCGCTGGAGGTAGAGGAAGCGCGCCGCCCGCTCCAGATCGGTCAGCGTCACCGGATCGACCTTCATCAGCCGATCGAACTCTGCCCGACTGCAAAGCTGGTAGCGGAGCATGTCCAGGAAGGCTGTGTAATGCCGCTGAAGGATGCGGAAGAGCGTCGAGACGTCGGCCGAGATGTCGTTGACCACCTCCACCTTCGGCCGCGCATCACGGCGGAAGAAGACGCCGCCCATCCCCACGAAGGGTTCCGCATAGAGATCATGTGGGGTGGCGGCGATCTGGTCGACCAGACGGCGGGACAGGTTACGCTTGCCGCCGATGTAGCCGGCGACGGGACGAACCGGATCTACCGGTTCGAGAGATATGGACTCCATATGCTTTGATGCTCACAAACACCCCGCCGCGTACCGGCCGGGGGAATCGATCGCGGACCATGGGCCGCGTGAGGTGCAGGGGGCTAGCCTGCGGTGAAGCGCCTTGCAGGGCGCCAACCTCCCTCGTCATCCAGCGCGATCAGCCGGGCGGCGTGGGAAACTCGATCGAGGCGGCGTCCTGGCCGGCCGCGATCGCGGCGGCGGCCTGTGCCGGCAGATCACGAAGCGCCTGACGATACGCCTTCCATTGCTGCCGGCGAGGCGACGCCATCGCGTCCGAAAGCTGGGTCCAATCGGAGGTGGCCAGCGCCGCGTTGCGCAGCTCGCGCAGGCGGGCGAGCTGATCCTCGGCCGTGACCACTGGCGCTACCGCGATCGGCAGGCCGTCATCATCGCCCTCGATCCGCATCCCTTGGCTCTGCGCGATCAGCAGCTCTTCCCACCGCGCGTCGCTGACCTCGACCGCGTCGGCCGGCCGCTCATCGCTGGCATGAATGTCCGGATGATAGAAACCGCCAGTCGTCTTGCTGTAGAACTTCATGTTGGACTCCTTAGAAACCGAACGCGATCCAATGGGCCGCCGCCGGAGAGGCGACACCCGAGCTTTGCGCCTGCCAAACGGTCATGCCGCTCGGGCTGCCGAAGTCCGTTCCCGCCCAGGCGGTTGGCGCCCCGCCGGCCGCGTTGACCGCGAACCCGCGAAAGAAGGCGTTGGGGAAGGTTATCGGGAAGGACACAGCGGCGCTGCCGCCCCCGCTGGTCGTGCAGCCGCCCCACTGGATGATCAGGCCGCCCGGCAAAATCGCATAGCCGGTGGCACCGACTGACAGGACGCCGGGCATCTGGCCCGAAGGCACCTTCCCCGACCCGTCGAGCGAGGCGACGCCATTGGCCGCGCCCTTCTGCCCGCTCGCGATATAGGAAGCCGCGAGGTTCGGCACTTGGCCCGACGGCACCTTGCCGTCACCATCGAGAGACGCGACGCCACCCGCCGCGCCGCGCCGGCCGACTGCGATATAGCTGCCGGATAGATCGGGCACGGTGTAGGCGTTGACGGCTGCCTCTGCTCGCTGGTTCGCGAGAGTGCGGATGGCATCGTACAGCTGGGAATTGGCGCCTTTCGCCAAGCCGATGCCCATCGCCTCGATGACGTAGCAGATCGCTTCCTGCACAGCCTCGGGCCAGTCCTGACCGAGCACCGTGGCCCGCTGGCCCGCCTGCGGGTCACCGACCGAGAAATGGCCATTCAAACTGCCGGGGGTATCGATCCTATGCATCAGGACGCTCCAAGAAAATCGAACCAGAGCATCGGCTCTGGGGGAACAGGCGCGGGCGCGGGCGGCGCCTGGGTGAAGTCGAACCAGAGCATCGGCTCGGGATCGGTCGGGTAGGCAAAGAGCGGCGAGCTGTGGGCCGGTGCCGCCCGCATGACGACGCATTCGAGATCCTCGGCGCCAAAGCTGGCAAGCCGTTCGTCCACGGTGCTGAGCGTGGTGAACTCGGCGATCGCGACGCGCGGCGTGTCGCCGATCGTCTCACTGGGCGGCAGGACGCGGACGATGAAGGCGGCCCGCCAGCCGTCATCGCTGATCTCGCCATCGATCCGCGAATTGCAGTCGAAAGGCTCGGGCTCGCGGATTTCGACATCGAGGCCGAGGCGCGCCGCCAGATCAACGAAGAAGCCGACCGACTGGCCGCCGAGGCCGGCGATCTTGCGCGCCAGCGCCGTCTGCCGATCGGCGATGCTGCCACCAACCGGCACACAGGCATCGGGCAAGCCGGCAACCCGCTCCCAGTCGCCGAGCAGCTCCAGTGTCGTCGACGGATCAAGCTCTTCGAGCAGGTCGGCCGAGCGGGCGTCCACACGCGCCATTCCGTCCGCCATCGCCGCCAGGAGCCGCGTAAGCATCGCATCGGGCGCGCGGCTCCACGCCTGGCCTTGCGGCAGGAGCGCCTGAAGCTGCTGGAGATAGCGGGCCGCGTCGAGCATCGGATCACCAGGTGATCGCGCCGACGCGCGCCAGCCGGCCCGGCGCGCTGACGACATTGGCGGTCGGCGAGATCAGCACATGATCGCTTTCGCCGGCAGCGGTGCTGATCGCTTCGCGGATATGGCTGACCGGCAGGATTCCGCCCGGCTGGGCCTCGCGCTGGAACAGGTCGATCAGCTCGGCCTGGACGGCGGCGCGGACGGCGGCGGTGCCGGGCGCGAGGGAGATATGGAGCGGGATAGCTTCGATGATCGGCGCGAAGACGGTCAGCGCCGCCGTGACCGGCCGCCGATCATCGAGATAGGCGCGCACGACATCGAGATCGCCAGGACCGGGGATGATGTCCGTCCGCGCCTCGCATACGAAGGTGACGCCGACGGTGCCGGGACCGAGCCAGCCGGGATAGACCCACGCGCGCGTCACGCCCGCGCATTCGAGGGTCCACCTTTTGTAGTCGGCGAGGTTGCCGCCGTGCGGCGGCTGGCGGATGCGGTCGAGCAGCCGCGCGCGGAGCGCCTCGGGATCTTCCTCCTCGGCCCCGCCCTTCAGGCCGTCGCCACCGATCGTCGCGATCGAGGACACGCCAGCCACGGGCGACACCAGGGTGAGCTGCTGGCCCGCGAGCGCGTTCGCCGCCGAGCCGGTCAGCGCCGCCGCCACCGCGATCGTCCCCACTCCGCCGGTCAGCACGACATCAGCGATCGTCAGATATTCGACGCCGTCGCTCCGCAGGAGGGCGGTGGCGGCCGGAACGGGCGAGCCCGCGACGCCGGTGAAGGACACGTCGCCGGTTGCCGCCGTCGCGACTTTCGGCGTCACGCCCCAGATCCGCGCGTGGCGGGCTAGCCAGTCTGTTGCTGTATCCGGCATCGCCTCAGCCGCGATCGTGTCGAGATAGCCGTAGAGGCCGAACAGGCCGGCGCCATGGACCCGCGCCAGCACATCCAGGACCGAGCGGCGCAGGCGGCTGTCGGCGCCATCCAGCCGCGCGGCGAGATCGTCGCGCTGGCGATCGACCAGATTGGTCAGGGTAGGACGGATCAAACTCATCGGCCCGAAAGCTCCCGCGCGGTCGCGCTCCAGGTGAAATCGTAGCGCTGGCGCCCGCCGCCGGCCGGCCGGGTGACCGTCACGCCGATCGCCAGCACGTCGCCCGCCGCCGCCGTCTCGACGGCGATCGCCGCGACGACGCCGTCATCGAGCAGCCATTTGAGCGCTTCCTCGGCATAGCCTCGCGCGACGACGGCGACGTCCGCCAGGCGCTTGGCGCGGCTGAGCAGCCACAGGCGCGAGCCGATCACATCGCCGGCCTGCGCTGGCACGGCGTCGCCCCACCAGCCGCCCCGCGCGCCTTCAGCCGGCAGCACGTCATCCGGCCGCGCGGGCGCATCGGTGAAGAGCGAGATGAGGATGGCGGTGAGCAGGCCGTCGTCGGTGGCCAAGCGAGCGCCGTCGAGAGCGATGTCCGCCTCCATCAGGGCGTCACGCCAGGTGAGAGCAATATCGGTCATACAACGCGACCGATGCGAACCGGACCATCTGGCGTGCCGCCGACGCCGCGCGCGATATTCACATCGCGTCCGGCGCTCACACCTCGGAAATAATCGTCGTCGATCCGACGCGCCCCCGCCGATGGCCGCGCCGCAACGTTGATAAGTCCCGGATGCTGTTCAGCCAGATAGCGGCCGATAAGGTCATCGGTTTCAGCGGTTGGCGCCAGCGACTTGATTGATTGCCGCACAACGGCTGCCCACCCCGCGCAGAACGCGTCGGCCCTAACCCGCTTACGGTAAGCAGTTTTGACGCGTCTCAAGTGCTGATCGAGATACCTGGCCCGCTCGGCCTTCAGCCGCCGGTACAAGATCGTGAATGCATAGCTCGCTATCTCTGGCAACGCGCCCCGGCCGACGAACCGATAGTCGCCAACGCTGTCAAGAAAGCGGGTGACGCCGATCGCAGCGCACACCGCATCGGCAAGCAATGTCTGCCAGCCCGCCGGCCGCCTCGTGCGGCTCGCACGAGCTGACGCTTCGCCGACTTCGATTAGATCAAGATCAACGCCGTGAAGCCGCGCCAGTTCGGCAGCTTTAGCGAGCGCAGCGGCGGCTTCATGCTCGTTAGCGCTGCGAGAAAGCGCGAGACACTTCCGGATTTTAGTGATCACCTCCGCCTTGGTCACAGCGCCCTCACTTTGCTGGAGCCGCTCGTGATGATGCCGCCCGACACCGGATCGCCGACACGCGCGATGGACTTGCCGCCCGTGCCGCCCAAATCGACCGAGTCAGTTTCGATCGTCACACTAGCGGCGCTGATCTTGAGCGGCTTCGGGGTGACGACGCGGATGCCGTCGCGACCGAGCAGGATCGACTGCCCCTGATCGTCGTAGAGCGCCACTTCGCCCTCGCGCAGTCCCTTCAGGCGAAATCGTCGATCATCCACGGCAATGACCAGGCCGTGGCTCCGCAGGCCGCCGACGAACATCACCGCCGCCTCGGCGCCGGGACGCGGTACCGAGGTGAAGCCATATTGTTGGAGCCGCTCGACGTCGTCGTGGCCTTCGTCGGCCAGCACCTGGATCTGGACAGCCTGAAGCCCCTTGTTGTCGCTGATCGCGGACACGATGGCGCGCGCCACCATGCCCGACATCCGGCGCCGGATTGGCGCCAGGAAGCGATTGAGCGCCTCCGCGTTCATGCCGCCTTCTCCAGGCGCGCGGCCTCGGCGCGATCGGGGATGGCGAGCTGGGTATAGGCTTCCTTGCGGGCGAGCCGGATCTCGACCCGCTGCCCTTCGTCTTCGTCGAGGCGGAAGGATATACCCGCCGCCACCAGCGGCGCCGTAATCCAGACCGATGGCAGATCGGCATCGACCGCCTGCATCTCCGACCAGAGCTTGCCGTCGTCGCGCCGCCAGCCCGCGAGCGTAACGGTCGCTTCCTGCGCCCGCGCCGCCCGCACGATCGCCTCCCAGGCTGCCCGTTTGCGCAAGGTCGCGATGTCCGCCTGATCCTCGGCCATCACGATCGTCGGCCGGTACCGTTTCACCGCCGGATCGCTGGCGCTGGCGGTCGGCGCGGCGGCGGCGGTGCCGTTGACATCATCGTCGCCGGCAGCCTGCCCCTTCACGACATAGCGGCTGAACCGGTTCGAGACGTCGTGCCGCGCGGATATCCGCATCGGCTGCTCGCCCTCGACGATGCGCACTGCCGGCCCGACCGGCTCGGCCGTGATGATCTCGATGTCGCCGGCCGGCGTCGAGACGGCGAGCAGTCCGCGCTGTTGGCACAGCCGCAGGATCGCCTCCGATACCGTCTCGCCAGGCTGAAGCGCGAAGAGGCGAAACGGCGCGCCGGTCGAGGTGCGGGCCACGACCGAAATGCCGAACGGCTTCGCCAGCTCGCCCGCGATCTGTTCGAGCCGCCGCCCGCGCCAGCTGCCCGGCTTCGCGATCGCCGCGCAGTCGACCAGATCGCCTGCTCGCCCCCGGCCGGCCACGCTGATCGAATGATTCTCGCCATCGATCTCCGGCGTGAGACTATCGACCCAACCGGTGATGACCGTCTCACCGCCGATCTCGACGCGGCAGGGCTGATCCGGCGTGATCGGCCAGGCCGCCCGCGTGATCGGGTCGCGGCTGGTCACGCCCAGCTCGAACGACGGCGCGAGCGCGTCGAGATCGCGTTGGATCGCGATGGATGTCCAGCCGCCATATGCCTTGCCGCCGATGACAAGGGTGACGCGATCGCGATCCTCAGGCACCGGCCGTCCTTTCACCCAGCACCTCGACCGGCTGACCACCCATGACAAACCCCGGATGCCGGATGCCATTGCGGGCGACCAGGTCGGCCGAGCGCGAGAGAAGATCGTCCAGCGTGCCGTCGAGCTGATGCGCCAGCGCGAGGGCGGGGAGCGTCCGGCTTGGGCTGACCGTGTAGATCCGGGCCAGCGAGCCACCGCGCGCTGTGATGTCGCGCACCATGATAAGACGAAGCCGGTCGAGATCGTCGGCGGCGGCGTCATCGCCGGCATCGGCCGCCGCAACCGCGAGCGCGTCCAGATCATCCTGCAACGCGGAGCGGAGCGCGGCGGCCTCGTTGTAGCTGGCGAACACGATCTGCGAGCAGCTGCGCACCGCCTCGGCCGCCGCGATCGTAGTAATCAGACGGGTGAGCGCGACCTGATTTTCCCACTCCTGCCGGCGTGCCGGAGTAAAGCCGATCGGCGCCGGGCTGGTCGCGGTGGCGACGATATAGGGACCGCTCGGTGCGCCGATCGTCGCGGCGACGACGGGCGGGAAGGCGACGCCATCGCTCATCACGCGCCGCAGAGCGGTGACTCGCGAGGCGGGCGAGCTGCCGAGCTGGCCAAGCGCGAACAGCGCGCCATCGATCGCCTGGGCGAGCAGCAGCGGCGACCTAAGCAATCCTCCCGGCAGGACGTTGAGACCGATCAGGAAGGTGCGAAGCGCATTCCCGGTGCCGCCCTGAAGGACGCCCGCCGCAGTGGTGACGGCTGTAAACACGCCGATCGCGTCGGCCGCCGCCGCCTCGACGAACGCTGGCAGACGGGCCACGCTGAACCCGGCGGCGAAGCGCTCGATCGCGCTCAGCTTCACGTCGTCGGCCACCTCGACCGCCGCGTCCGCCGTGGCCTGGCGCACCTCGGCCGCGACAATCTCGCCGGCCTCGACCAGCTCGATCGTGAAGGTGGCCATGCCACCTTCCTCGGTCGATTCTGCGACCGTGTAGGTTCGGCATTGTGCCTGAAGCGTGCCGCGCCAGGGGTGGACCAGCGTGCCCGGCCCCTTCGCCTCGCACGCCGCAATCAGCGCGTCGCGCGCCGCCATATAGTCGGCGCCGATGACGATCGCGTCGATGGTGAACCGGGCCGCCGCCCGGCCGATGTCTTCGGCCCAGCCGGTATCCCGCTGGGGATAGCTGTGGTCAGGCCCGCGCCGGCCGCCGCTATTCTCGGCGGCCCGGACGGCGAACGCCGCGCCCCGGAAGCTGCCGGGCTGGAGTTGGTCGCGCCAGCTCATGCGACGGGCACGAAGCCACGCGACACGTCGATCGGCACGTCACGGTTGACCGAGGAGAGCTTGGTCGTGCGCGCTTGGGTACCGCGATCCGTCGTGATGTGGATGTCGAGCTTGCCGCCGACCTTGACCGGCGCCTGCGGCCGGGCGGGCGTGGCGCGCCGCAGCGGCGGTCCCAAACGTGGCGCGGCCGGCGACGTCGACAAGCGGCGCGGATTGGCCATGATCCGCTGCCACGACGGGGCAAGCTGGGGCGGGCGAACGGGGCGGACCAGCGGCGCCCGCCCCTGCATCAGGCTCCAGCCCGGCGCGCGCTCCTGCTCAGTCCGGGGCGAGCGGATCGACCAGCGCGGCTTCGGCGCAGACGGGTAGCGGAGCGGCTTGCCGTCCTGCCCGTTGAACAGATACTTGCCCCACTGATCGGGAAAATATCGGTCAGCCGCGTCGGCGGCGCCCCACACCTTAGCGGCAACACCATCAGCAGCAGCCTGGAAGCGGCCAAACTTTTCGCGCCACCGATCAAGTTCTCTCAGAATTGGTACAAGATCAGCCAAACCGCCTGCGAGATCACGCACAGTGCCGGCGAGATAGTTGATATCGTCGCCAACCGCCTTCCAATCGGTTCGCGCTATGGCATCACCAGCCCTAGCAAGCCCGTCGCCCACCTTCGTGGCCCACTTATCGAGCGATCCATCCCGCTCGGCCTTCTCTGTCCAGGCGAGCAGCTTCGCGAGGTTACGATCCAGCATCTTGCCGAACCCGCCATCCCAGACCCTCCGCGCCACGCCGCCGAGGAAGTCCATCAGGTTCGACCATTTCCCCGCCACTGTGCGCGACTGGCGATCCATACCACCCGCGAACTTCGCATCGAAAATGGTCAGCAAAGCGGCCTGGATCTTCTTCGCGTCCTTCGCGACGCTGACCGAGGCGGTCTTCCCGGCCTTGGTCATGTATCGAAATGTAGCCGTCGCGCCCTTCTGGCTGCCGACGATGCCGAACTCCTTCAGGCGCTCGAACTCACCCGTCTGCGCGTCGGCCATCATCTCGACGGCGTCATCGAGGGACTTGCCAAGGGCGCCGGCCGCGTCGCCCAAGCTCCGCAGCGACCCATCCATCGGGTCGATGCCGAGATTACGGGATTTGATGAAAGCGGCAACGACGTCTTCGAGCTGATAGGGCGTGGTCTTGGCAAAGTCGGCGATCCATTTCAGCGACCGCTCCGCCTTCCCCGATGATCCCTCGATCCCCTCCATTTGAGACCGAAAGCCCTCGAACCGCGCGCCCGTCGTGATCGTCGCCCAAAGGCCGGTGATCGCCGCGCCGCCCAGCGCCAGCGCCCCGCCCCGGATTGTGCTGCCGATGAACTCGCCGGTGCGCCGCGCGGTGCGGCGCGTCAGCTCGAAGCGCCGATCGAGGCGAGCAAGAGCCCCGACCCCTCGCGTCGCCATGCGATCCATGGCGACGCCAGCGCGGCCCGCGCTGACCACAAGCGAGCGCGTCGAGCGGGTGACCGCCTCGACACCGCGCGAGGCGCGACGCATCGAAGTGTCCAGCCGCCCGGCACGCTCGCGCACGCGATCGAGCCCGGTGGCCGCCGCCGCACCGGCCGCGCGGCCCCGCTGGCCCATCCGATCGAGCGAGCCCGAGGCCCCGCGCACGGTGCGGGACAGGCCGCGCTCGGCCGCCGTGATCAGAATGCTAAGACGCATCACCATCTGAGAGACGCTCCACCTGGCCAAACCACATCTTCAGGTCGGCGACGTCCCAATTCATGTAATCGGGAGGCCAACCGAGGCTGGCGACTATGTCGCCGAGGATGTCCCGCCAGTTGGCCGGCCAGGCTTGGTAAAACCCTCGACGATGTCGCCGATCGCGTCGAAGTCCTGCGCGTCCAGTTCGTCGATCACCGCGACGGGCTGACCGGAGAGCTTGGAGATGAGCAGGATCGTGCCGGCGACGGTGCCGATCGCTTCGTCGGCGACGCGCATGTCACGCGCCTTCGGCCGCCGAAGCGTGATGTGGGTGATCTCCTCCCGATCGGTGCCGATCGTGACGGAAAGCGGGTGCTTCAGCGGATGCGTGATCTCGCTCATCAGCCGATCCTCATCTCTTCGGCGGGCGGCCCCATGAACACGACCTTCGCCTTGCCCTCGGTGACGCTGATGATCTCGCCGGAATAGGCATGGCGCACTACGTAGGTCTGGCCGGTGTCCGCCTCGAACGTGACGGTCGCGTCGTCGATCGCCGCCAGCTCGACCAGACTGACATCCGCCGTGACCAGCACGTCGCATTCGATCTTGGACGATTTGGTCGCCTCGCTGAACATGCCGGCCCGGTGGTCGGCCTCCTGTTCGTCGCGCTTGATCCCGCCCAGCTCCATGCTCGACTTGCCGGCGGTCGTATATTCCTTGCCGTTGACCCGGATGTGGGTCTGTCCCCAGACCTTGTTCCTGTTCGCCATCTTAAGCCCTCCTTAGTCGCCGCTCAGAGGCGAAATTCGACGCGCGCCGCGATTGTGCGGAGCTGGTTGACGATGTCGGGCGGCACCAGGACATCGACCCTGTTCGGATCGCCCGCGCTCCGCTGGACCTGCAGGTCGGCCGCGAACTGATCGATATTCTCAACCAGGCCGGCATCCTCCCAGTCGCGCGCCAGGGCGAGCAGCTCGGCGCGGATGTCGCGCGGACGGACCACCGCCTGGCCGGCCGCGATCGTTGCCGTGTCGCTCGCCAGCTTGTGGCGCGGCCAGCGCTCGGCGAAGCGGACGCGCAGGCTGTGGCGAAGATAAAAGAGCGTGAGCGGCGTGTTGACGTCGAGCCAGGCGACGCTGTCGAGGCCCTGCGCGTTGAGCTGGTACGTCGTGATCGGCCGCTCGATCGTGACGGTGCCCCCGGCATCGACCGTCCAGGTAGAGATGCCGTCGCGCAACAGCAGCTCGCGCTCCACCCGCGTGAAGCGATCGGCCTCGGCCGGCGCCACGAGGCCTGGCAGCGGGAGCGTCTGGAACGGCCGGGCGGGATCGATCGCGCCATAAAACGCGATCTGCGCGCCATGCGCCGCCGCCCAACGCCAAGGCGGCGTGGGCGAGGACTTGGCGCCGATCGGGCAAAGGTACTGGCTGTTGCGCGCCGCGCCGATCGCCGCGAGCGCCGATTGCGTGCCTGCGAGACCCACATAGGCGATGCCGCCGATCATCCGGAGCGGCCCGGCGCGGCTCGCCAGTTCGGTCTCCACGCTGGTCAGCGTGGCTGTGTCGCCGAACGGCAGGATGAAGGACGCATAATGCGCGTCGCCGATCGCCGCCCACACCGCCGAGATATCCGGGTTGGCGGCGCCCGCCGTGCCGGCCGCGAACGCCACGGTCAGCCCGGCCGGCGTCGCCTCGCCCTGGTAATAGTTCAGGCGGACATCGACGTCGTTGCCGGCCGTCCCCTTGTTGCGCGCGGTCAGCGTGACGACACCGGCGGCGGCGCTGGCGGTCACCGGCAGATCAGGCTGCGCGGCGATCGCGGCGACGATCGCGGTGGCGACGGTTGAGACGGATGCGCCGGAGGCGACCGCCACCGGCACGGCGGTGCCGGCTATCATCAGCGCCAGCACACCCGTCGCGGTTGCCGCGCCGGTCAGCGTGACCGTCTTGGTCGCCGCGACGCCGGCACCGTTATCGTCGAGCGCGATCGCCCAGCATTCGGTGCTGTCGTTGACCGCCTTCAGCCCGGCGATCATGTCGGCCAGGAGCGAGCCCCGACCGAACGCGACCACCGCCTGGGCGGGCGAGACGATACGAGTGGGCGTGAGCGCCGCCACCGTGCCGGCCGCCAGGCGCTGGCCGATCACGAGGATCTTCGACGGCGCGGCCGGCAGGCCGGATACCGCCTTAGCGCTATCGAACTCGACGTAGCTGCCGGGAACGCGCAGATCGACCGGGATGGCATTGAAGCTGATCGGCATGGGCTCAGCCCTCCTTCTTCTTGGGGGCGCCGATCAGGACATCGCCGTCTTGGCGGCGGCGCTCCCAATAGGTCGACCAGGTCACCGGCTCGCCGGCCGGATCGAGCAGGGCGCCGTCCGCGTGACGGACGCGCCGATCGGGCGCCGGGGTCACGAAACGGGTATCGGAATCAATCATCGTCGGCCCTCACGGTCAGGTGGTCGGTAGCGTCGGCCGAGGCATCGGCCGGGATCTGAATGCCGGGCACGCCGGGGCTGGCATCCACGTCGCCGAGCGGCGGGATGTCCCAGTTGACGTGCGCGGTGATGAAGTCGCCGATCGCGTTGTCATCGAAGGGCGGGCGCAGCGAGGCGACCGGCACGCGCGTGCGCAGCTCCACCGCGAGCATCGACACCTTGCGCTCTTTCAGCGCGGCCAAGCGGGCAACGAAACGGAGCTGGCCGACCTCGAACCCGCCGATGTCCAGCCCGAGATCCTGATCGGCGAACAGGAGCGTAACGTCGACCGCCAGGCGATAGCTGCCCGTCTCGCGCTCATCGCCTGGCCGGCCGTGGCGCGTCGCCTGTTCGTCGCGCAGGCTCTCCGCCATCACGACGACGCCGAACAGCATCTCCACGGCCTGTTCGTCCGCTATCGATCGCCAGCCGGCGTTCGTCACCCAAGCGGCGGGCGCGTTGATCTTGCCCTTGGTGCCCAAATATTCATCCCAGTCGTCGGGATAGGTCTCCAGCGTCCGGAAGCGGTAGCCGAGCTGGCCCGTCTCGCCGGCTGCCTCCAGGCGCGCGAGGATCGCATTCTCGATCGTCGCGATCATCGCCGCGTCCGATCGAACGCGCACATCGCCATGCCGATCGGCCAGATCGCGATGCCCGCCAACACGGCGGGATCGGCTTTCTCTTCCGGCTTACCGATCAGCAGAAGCTCGCCGTAAAAGGCAATGATGCCACCCAGCCAGAGGTGGATGATGAAGCTGATCATGCGGCCTCCAATCCAAAGAAGTCCTCGGTCAGCGCCTCAATCTCATCCTCATCTTCGTCGCCGATGCCGAACATCGGGCGGGCGGGGATGATGACCTGGCGCGCTGACCGGAAGCCGATACCGGGCAGCTTGAAACGCAACGGGCCATTGCGGCCGACGATCGTCGCGCCGTGCTGATGCACACCGGCATAAATGACGTTGGTGCCAACGCGGACGCTATCGGCCAGTGCGATGTAGCTGACCGATTGCTTGAGGCGGGCGGAGAGCGTCAGCGTCTTGCCGCCGAACTGCTCGACCCGGCGGCTCGGCGTCCAGCGCGAGCCGTCCGGCCCGCGCTCATCCTCGAACCGCTGGAGCGTCGATCCCTCCATGGCCAAGCCGATCGCATCCATAAGCGGCGACAGATCCTCGCCGCGCTCCTGGATGGCGCGGAGGCGTCGCTCGATGGCGTCCTGCCCCTCGACGCGGATTTCTACCGAGGCGGCCATCAGAAGCCTGCCATGCTGTCGCGGGTGAACAGGCGCTCGCCGCCCTCCACCAGGACCACGCCATCGCGCTCGACCTGCTCTTCAACGCCGGCATCGAGCTTCAGCTTACCGGAGGCGATGTCGCGCAGCTGCGCCAGGGCGGCGGCGTGCCGCTTGGCGATCGTCTCGGTCGGCGCATCCTGGTCCAGCTCATAGCGGGCGATGTCGCAGGCGATATTGGTCAGCAGCACCGATGGCGGCGAGATAGGGAGCTTGTAGGCCGTGGCGACATAGCCATCGATCACGGCGGCGGCGGCGTTGAGCGCGCGGCCCGTCCGCACCGCCACCGCCGTGCCGTCGCCTTCGTCGTCGCAGAGCTGCGCGATCGCGCGCTCCGTGAACGCGAGGTTGAGATCGGCAAGGGTGGCGTAGGCCATGGTCAAACACGCTTCCCAAAGTGCGGCAAGCGTGGTGGGGTGGGTTAGGTCAGGCGATCCCGACCAGGCATGGGGGCCTCGCGAGCCGTACCACGCGTGTCTCCACCCCGCTCTGCTCGCGGGTTATTCAGATCAATCGTCCGCCGAGGCGCGACGGCGGCGGGTGGGCGGCGGGCTTTCGGCCACCAGCGTTGGGGCCAGCTCGGCCTCGGACGGCGTGGGCGCGTCGCCCAGAGCGGCGAAGCGCGCGGCATCACCCTCGGGCGCCCCGGCCGCCGCGCTGGCGGCGATCGCGGCCTTGGTGGCGGCGGGCGCGTCGCGATTGGCCAGCTCGGCCGCCTGCGCCGCCAGTTCGCGGGCCACGACATCGCCATCGCCAATCGGCCCGGCTTGCGAGGCCACATCGGCGGCCGGGACGCTTACCGCCATCGCGAGGCCGGTCGCGGCCGGCGCGTCGCGGTTCGCCAGCTCGGCCGCCTCGGCGGCGATCTCCTGCCGGCCAAGGATCCGCGACGTCGCGCCGCGCATGGCATCGGCCACGTCGTCACCGATCTCCAACAGGCCGGCCTCGAAACGCCGAGTCACCTCGGCGATCGAATGCTCATCCACGTCGCCCAGCGCGTCGGCAACCTTGGCGAAGCCGGCGCCCAGGCGAACGAAGAGGTTGCCGTCGAGCGCGGCCTCGACGATCAGGCGCGGCTCGCGCACCAAGTCCGCCAGCTGCTTCCAGGTGACATCCTCGCCGAGCAGCTCGACCGCCTCGGGACCGAAAGCGCGGCCCGCGCGGCGGAACGCGCCGCCCGTTGCCGTGACGCGGATGATGTGCGCGGCGGCGGCCGCCGCCAGACCGAGGCCGCTCATGCGAGCCACGGCGTCATCACCGCTTCGGAGGTGCCCTGCCACTGGTTGGTCGCGCCGCCGGTGGTGAGCTGGTTCTTGGTGATCGCCGTCGCCGCGCCGGTCAGCGCAGGCGGCACGATCAGCTTGCGTGGGCGGAGGCCCAGCGGGCGACCATAATCGCCTTTCATGCTGGCGAGCGCGACATAGGCCGCCTCGTAATTCTCGACCGTGAGCGGCTGCCGGCTGGCATAGGCGAACTGCCAGAAGGCGAAGCCGACCGCCATGCGACCATCGACGCCGTACAGAAATTCCCGACGCTCGAAGACGTTGTCGTCGGTATCCTTGTCCTTCTTCACCCAGGCGAAGTCGCGGCGCATCTGGTAGATGATCGGCTTCAGCGCGCGGCTGTCATCGACCAGCACCCAGAGCGGACCCGAGCCGCCGCCATAATTCGAGACGCTAACTGGCGTGCCGGCTTCGTCCAGGACAGGATGATCGGTGTCGAAGAAGTACTGGCCGTCATAGCAGATCGTGGAAGAGCCCAGCTTGAGAAGGGCGTAGACAAGCTCGGAGGGATGAGCTGCGACCGATCGGCCCAGTTCCTCGAACAGCGGTGTGTACTGGCCGATGTTGTCGTCCTCGATATCGTCGCGATCGACGCCGACAGTCAGCTCGTAGGGTCGGTTGGTGATCTCGTACTTGCCGGACGAGATGTTCTGCACGACGCGCGGGCCGAGCCACTCACGGACGGACGGGATCTTGCCGAGCCAGCCATATTCGTTGGTTTTGGTCGACGAAGGCACCGGGGTGGCGACGAGCAGATGATCGCTCTCCGCCTGCCCTACGCCACGTGAGAAGGCGGCGTTGAAGCCGACTCCCAGCGTGCGAAGATTGTCACCGTTGATCAGCATCTATCGAACCTTTCAGAGAGTGGAGCGAACCCAGACGCCCTGGGCGTCCACCTGGACGATGCGGCCGGCCTTGGACCGCGCGCCGCTGCCGTCCGTCTTGGCGACGGTCTGATCGTCGACAACGTAGCAATCGTCTCCGATCTCGGCCCGCGTGATGGCGTCGGCGCTGGCGCTGTTGGCCCAGCGAAAGACGCCCGACTCGATCTCGGCACGGACGTCACCATCGGCACCGGCATTAACGACGGTCTTTTTGACCCGGCCGACCGCGATCAGATTCAGTGCCGGGGTGCCGGGAATGGCGAAGCCCGTGGCGCTGAGACAAGCGAGAGCGCCCGCAAAGAGCGTGGTAGCCCCCTTTACAGGGTGAGAGGATGCGCCGGGCATCATGGCCGGCGTGTTGCGGGCGGCGGTCAGCGCGGTCATGCCGCCAGCTCCTTCTTGGAGGCGAGCCATTCGGCATCGCTGATATTGAGCAGCCGGGCGGTCGACTTGTCCTTCTCGCTGAGCGTGTTCTCGACCACGACCTTGCTCGCCGCCGTGCCCTGCCCCTCGCTGACGATCGCCGGGGCAACACCGAGGAAGTTCGCGAAGCCGGCCGGATCGGCCTTTACGTAGCCGAGCGCCCATTCCCGGCTGGCCGGAGTGATCTTGCCGGCGGTGATTGCGGCATCGACCGAGGCGGTGGCGCGATCCTCGTTGGCCCCTTCGACCTTGGCGCGCAGCGCGTCATATTCGGCGCGCGGGACGAAGCGGTTGAAGTCGGCGCGGCCGGCGATGGCGCCAGCGGCGGCGATCGCCATCTCCTCCACCGTCGCGGCGGCGGCGAGCCCCAGCGCCAGCGCGACGGGCGCGGTGGCGGCGGTGGCCGTCTTTTCCTTCGCGGTCCCGATCGCGGCCAGGATCGCATCCTCGCTCGCGTCGGCGCCGAGGCCGAGCGCCCCGGCGATCTTCGACAGATCCATGTGCTGGTCTCCGGTGAGCTGGGCCGCAACAGCTCGGGTGTCGAGAGCCGGTCGATTGACCAGCGCGGCGTTGAAAAGGCGGGTGACGCGCCCGTTCGACTTGTCGAAGCCGAACCAGGGCGAGGTGTAGCGATACTCGCGCGCGGCGATCGCGGCGGCGGCGGCGGCGGTCCATTCGACCTCGCCCCAGATGCCGTCCTGATCGGCCGCGAGCGTGGCCGGCTTGATCCACCCCGACGCCTTGGCGGGCGCCTCGCGCGTCCCGGCGCTGGCGGCGGCTTCGCCGAGGTGATCGTAATCGAGCATGAAATCCGTGCCATCGAGCGTGGCGCGGGTGGCGGCGATCACGGCGCTGGCGTGCGCCAGGTCTTCCAGCACGTAGGGGCCACGACCATCGCGGGTGATGTGCGAGCCCATCGGGAAAAGATGGATGCGGGTGGCGACGGCGCCGTCATCGTCCACCACCACTTCCGTGGCGGATGCGATCGCGCGCAGCTCCGAACCCGATACCCCCGCCATGCTGGCCCCCTGTGCGACTGGACTGCCCGGTCGTTGGAGCCGTTATGGAGAGGTGGCGGATAGGGTCGTCATGACAACGTCATGGAAAGGATGCGGGGCAGGAAAACGATCGTGTCAGGCCGCCCGCGCCCGATGGCTTACGAAGCGCCAGCCCGCGCCCGAGACCTCAGCGATCGTCGTCGCCCCTTCCTCGCGGCGAACATAGCGGCGCGTCAAGCGGGCTCGGCCGCTGGCATCGCGAACCCACGTCCACCGGCTCGACGTTGGGCGAGCGATCGCCTGGGCGGCGCGCGCCAGCTCGGCCGGCGCGGCCGGCAGGCGATGGCGTCCGTTGCCGGTGCGAAACCAGCCGCGCCCGATCGCCAGCGGGAAGCCGTCGCGATCGTGTACGATCCGCGCCTTCCCGTCCTTGATTCCGAACACGCTGAGGAATGCATCGATACCGGCCTCGACGTCGCCGGCCGCCGCCGTGGCGTCGCCCTCGATCGGCAGACCCGGCATGTGGCTGGGCGCCAGCGGATCGAGATAGGCCTTGCCGATGTTGAAGTTGAAGCCAGGTGAGATGCCCTGCTCGATCGCGGAGACCTCGCCAGTGCGCGGATTGACATACTGGCGTTTGGGAAAGGCGACCGGCTGTTCGGTGATGGCCCAGCCCCGCCGTTCCATCACGCGCTGATTGACCGGCTGGGCGGTACAGGCGCAGCCCCAGCCGCAGGGGCCGTAATGGGTATCCCACCAATCGTCGTCGACCGGGCGGATCGTGCCGTGCCAGGCAACGTGCTGCGGCCGGGCATTCTCCATCTTGAGCGAGTGCATGTAGCGCAGATACGGAAACGCCTTCTTGTTGCGCTCGATCCGCTCCCACCGGCCGGCGGCATAGGCTGAGCGCATGTTGACCTCGAAGATCGTCTTCAGCCGTCGCGGGCTGCCGAGCTGGACGTTCTTCAGCTCGCCCGTCTCCGGATCGCGCATCGGTTTGCGGCCCCACCAGCCCTTGGCTTCCAGGGTCGGCCGCAGATTGGCCCGGAAGGTTTCGAGCGTCTGTCCGCCCGCGATCGCTTCGTCCAGGGCGGCGCGAATGTCTTCCAGAAGGTCGCGGCTCATCACCTTGGCGACGGTGAAGGCGCGCGCATGTTCGCCGTTCCAGACATCCTGCCAGGCGAAAGACCCTGCCAGCCCCTTGGCGCGGAAAAAGCGAAGCGCCTCGACCGGCGAGACGATCGGTAGCGGTTCGACCATCAGGCGATGATCGCCCGGCCGGCGAAGTCGCCGAGCGCCCGGCCGGCGCCGACCGAAAGCGCCGGGCTGAGCGTCCACAGAATGCCGCGATAGCGGACATAGCCGCCGAGGTTGAAGAGATAGCCTGGCGCCGCGCCGATGATCCGATGATGACCGACGCTGGCCAGCGCGGCGGCGATCGCCGCCCTCGGCGACCGCGTGTAGCGCGCCTCGTAACGGACAACCCCGTCGGCACCCGCCCAGGCATGAAAGATGGTCGCGCCATCGGACGTCTCCCAGGAGCCGGCGATCGGCGTGCACCGATCCTCGAACCCCATGCGATCGCCCGCCTCTATCAGGAGACCGATCGGGTTCCCCGCCTGGTCATAATCGAAGCGCGCCACGTTGGCGGGCGCGTAACTGGCCGCGCCGCTGCTGTCCCGCACCGGCGCGGCGGCCCGACGACTGAAGCTGAAGGTGCTGGCGAACGGGAGGCCGACTAGCGCCACGTCAATTCTCCATCCGCGTTTCGACATCCCCAGCGAGGCGCGAGGCGAAAGCGGCGCGGGCGAGCTGCTCTGCGATGCCGGCGGTGTCCATCCCGTCGAATGCCTCGATCAGCCGATCGCGAAGCTCTTCCAAATTATCGACGTCCTCGATCATCTGATCGATCGGCGCGATCACCGGGGCGAAAAGCCCCTCCCAATCCTCCAGGGCGACGTCCGCGCCCAGCCCGATCGCGTCGGGTTCGGCCTCGATCGGCGGCATCACACCGATCGTGCGCCCCTCGTTGGCCCATTTGGGCGATTTAAGAAGGGATAAGAAGGCAGGTACGGCGGTCGAGTGGGGGTCAGGACCATTACGGGGCTCCACGGCGCTCCTGGGGCGTTTACCGGCGCCCGCCGCCGCGTCGCCTTCTCCCGCCGCCGCGCTGCTTGCCGGCCGCAGCGGCTCCTCGCCCTCGCGCGGCGCGGGCAGGCCGGCTAGATCGCGCATCTGATCGGCGCCGATCTGAACGCCGAGACTGGCCAGCGTGTTCGCCGAGGCGACTAGGCGCTGGACGTCGAGGGCGTCCTGTCGGCCGATCCGAACGCGCGGATAGACCTCGCGCGGTCCCCGGTTGAAGCTGACCAGGAGCGGCACAAGCTGCATGTTGATCGTAGCGGACGTGAGCGCGGCATCGGCGTCGCGAATATCCGCGCGCACCTCGCTATGCGCGTTGGCCTGTCCCGAACCCAGCCCCCCGGCCACCGCATCGCTGCTCGCGGTCTGCCCGGTTACCGCCTTCGAGATCTGCTGCTCGAAATAGACCAGCAATGCCTGGAACAGCGCCGTGCCGTTCGTCGATCCGCCCGTCTCGAAGGTGACGTCCATCGACTTGGGGAAAGCGGCGGCGAAATCAGAGGACAGCGACGCCAGCCCGCGCAGGAGCTTGCGGATGTCTCCCTCGGCCGTCCCCGCTTCATATTTGCCGATGCGCAGCGGCAGGCCGTAGGCCTCGTTAAAGCGGTTCCAGTCCTTGATGCCGAAATTGCGAAACAGGTAGGCCCAGGCGACGCAGCGAGCGAGGCCGCCCCGGATCGGGAGCCCCGTCTTGGCCGGATGGACATGCTCCAGATATTTGCCGCCGGAGAGCGGCTGCGGCCCCGCCTCGGTCTTCAGCAGGAGCGTCCGCCCGTTGGTGCGGTCGAACTCGAACCAGCGCGGGTCGCGCGTCTCAAGGCGGATCGGCGTCCAGGCCTTGGCCGTCGTCTGCCAGATGATCTCGGTGACCGAGAAGCCCTTCCCGATCGCGTCGAGGATATCGAACAGCTCGAACTGGAGCATGTCCCGCTTCAGCCAGTCGCGGACCAGCTCGGCATCGCCTTTCGCCTGGTCATCGTCGCCGGCCGCGTCGACGACGATTGGCAGTTGCGTCACCGCCCGCTTACGGGTGGCCAGCACGCCGAGATAATGGAGATCCTTCTCCTCCATCTCCTCGGCAAGTTCGAGATAGGCGACGGCATCGCCATCCTCGGCCGAGCGCAGCAGGCCCGCCAGGCGCTCGGGGGTGAGGCCCTGCGCTGGATGCCCCGATTGAATCGACCGCACACCCATGTTGGTCGGGCCGGCGATATCGACGGTCAGTTCTTCGCGGCGGAGCGGACGGCCCTGCGGATCGACCAGCATGGGCAGGTTGCGGGACGCGCCGATCGGTACGAGGTCGTTTGTCACGGAAAGCTCCTACCAGGCCCCGGCGCCGAAACGGCCGCCGGGTGTAATGTCATCGTCGGAGGCACGATCGCGCATTCCCGCTCGATTGGCGGCCGCAGCGGCTCGGTTCACGCCATGATATTCGATCGCCTGAAACGGGATGTCGGCGGCGCGACTGGCAAGCGCGCCCGCCCAAAAGCGATCGGCGTGAACCTCTCCTTCGTTGATGATCCGAACGCCTCCACCCACCGACGATGCACGTTTGATCGCTCGCAGATCGCTGCGGATGACCGGATCGGGTGGGATGCGGATAAGGCCGCGCTCGAAACGGGTCTGGAGCGAGAGTGCCAGATCAAGGCGGGTTGGGCCGGTCAGGAGCTGGCCAATCACACGGGTCGTGCCATGCCGGCGCTGCGCGTCCTCGACCACCTTCTCACCCATGCCGGTCTGGTCGATCCATGCCGACGCTATGCGCCGGGTCGCGAACTGCTGATCAAAGTGGGCATCCTGGTGGGCGAAGCTGGTCCCGACTTCCTCGTAACGATCGCGCAGCCACAGTACGTCGCCGACCAGCTCGAACGTCCATTGGATGGCGCCATCCTTGCGTCGTGCCACGTCGCGGCCGAGGTAGCAGAGGCCCCCTGCGTACAGATCGGCTCGGCCGGCGTCGGCATGTTCGCAGGCCGCCAGATCCTCGGGCTTTATGAGCGAGCCCGATCCGGCCTTGGGAATGCAGTCCAGCTCTTCCTCGGCATCGGCACCGTAGCTGGCGCGCACCTCGGCGATCCACGTCGCCTTGTCGGCGATCTGTGCGCCCTTCGTCGCGGCGACCATCCGAACGCGCTCATACAGGCCGTCTTCGATCGCCTGGTCGAAGGCGATCGTTACCGCCTGGCCGCGCCGCCGGCCTGCGCGCACTTCGTCCAGGAGGACATTGAATGGATTGCCGACCCCGTCATGGGTCGAGATGATGATCACCTGGCCGCCCCAGATCAGCAGCGCCATGGCGGCCTTGATGACCTCGCCCAGATTCTTGTGAAATGCGGCTTCGTCCACGACGACGATGCCCTGCTTACCGCGAAAAGCTCGCGGCACGGACGGCAGCGCCGTGATTTTCAGCCCGGACGAAAAGCGGATGCTGAACGCCTTGATTGGCCCCTCATCATCCTCGATCACTTCCTCGCCGATCGCGTCGGCCGCGATCCCGTAGGCCCGCGCCCACATGGCGCACACGTCGATAAACTCGCGCGCCATCTCCAGGTCGTAGCCCATGTACCAGCCGGTCTGCCCGCCGGCCGAGACGCGCGTGGCGGCGCGCAGTACGAGATAGGCGGCCACGCCCCAGGTCAGGCCGATACGACGGCTCTTCTCGATGATAACCAGGGCTGTGCCGGCGTAGAGCAGATCGACCGTGCGGCGCTGATAGCCGAGCAGCAGATCGCCCGGCGGAAGCCGGCCGAGCAGCTGCTCGGTCGCCTCGCGGTCGGCCGAGGTGCTGACGTCCTTCCATGGGGCGCTCACGCGTCGGAGCCCAGGACGGCGCGGCGGATGAAATCGACGGTTTCCTTGCCGAGCCCGCTTTGCTTCGCGGCGCCCTCGGCGCGCTTGGCCGCCTCCTTTCGAGCCTCTTCGCGTACCTTCAGGACCATGTCGGCATTCGTCTTCCGGGCGCCCGCCAGCGCCTGCAATGACTTCGTCAGATAGGCGACGTCCTTGGGCTCGAACATCACCGGCGAGCCATCGCCATCGTCGTTGGTCGCCGTGGTCAGGCGCAGGATCATCGCGTGCATCAGCTCGATATTCAGATCAGCGGTGCGATCCTCGGAGGCGTCGCCGACATGAGAGATCAGCGCATTGGCCACTTCACGCGACTGGCGAAGCTGCGCGCCAATCTCCTCGATCGACTTGACGTGGCGGCCGAGCGCCGAGCGCGACACCTCGCCCTTGCCGAGCTGCCGCAGCTTCGTGAGGATTTCATCGATCGTCCAGCCGTGGTCGATCCGCAGCTTGCCGATCAGATCCTTGATCTCGGGATCGAGCCGATCGACCGTGGACGGCCGGCGCCGCAGGGGCCGCGCCACCGATCAGACCTTCGGCGCCGGCCGCTGGACGCCAGGATAGGTCGACAGCCCCGCCTGCACGTCCAGTCCGCGTTCGGTGATCGTCGCGACGACAAGATCGGCCATCGGCTCGCGCGTCGTCACCAGGCGCGCGTCCGCCAGCCACGCCAGCTCGCCGCGCACCATCGACCGCGAGGCCGTCAGGCCGAGATCGCCCACCGCCTGGCACAGGATGGAGCTGTTGGCCGCATAGCCCGGTGCGACCGCCAGGACGCGCAGCAGCGACAGGCGTAAATGCGGCAGGAAGGCCTCTTCCAGATAGCTCATTGCCCCTTGATCCCCCGCTCGAGGAAATAACCTTCGATGCGGGCCACCCCCGCCTCGGTGCGATCCGCGGCTTTCACCGCGCCCTGCAATTCGGAGCGCAGGGCCATGATCTGCCCCTCCAACGCCACCACTTCGCCGCTCGACGCGACCCGTGCTTCCATTGCTCTGATCTCCCCCCGGAGCGTTTCGACTTCACTTGTGCGGGCAAACCCCTTGAGCTTGCCCTTCAGCTCGCGGACCTCGCCCCCGATGGTATTCAGCTGGCGTTGCAGCGCCCCGGTCCCCACCGGGTTGCTCTTGCCGCCCCGAAAGGCGGAGATGCCGACGAACGTGAGGATCGCCACGCACAGGACGATCTCGATTAAATTAAACGACATCGTCGCTCCCCTTCTTCGACCAGGCTGCCGCCCACGCATCGAGCGCGACCCTGGCGAGCGTCATCACCGACTTTGCGACCATCGCCACGAAGGCGAGGCCCGAATATCCAAGGCCCACGCTCCACCCGAGCGCAATGATCGGCCGCTTCTCCCCGGCTATCACCAACCCCAGCACGCCCAGCGCCAGGAGGATGGTGAGCGCGGCATTGCCGGATCGGCCGAGCTTGGCGCCGGCTTCAGAGGCAGGCGCCACGCGTCGGGCGAGGAACACGCCCAAAACGCCGAACAGGGCCGACAGCACCGGCACCTGCCAGCCGGCGACAATGATGATCGAGGGGCCGAACGACGGCATCGGGCCGGGCTGCATCGCCGAGGCCACGCTGGCCAAGCCCGCGCCGAACACCGGCCCGGCGATCGCCTGACGGACCATGAACCGGATCATACGAACAGCGCCCATCCGGTGGGGCTCGCGGCGCTCTCCCGCCGATCGCCGCGATAACCGAGACGTTTCAGCATCGCCCAATCGACGATGCGGTCCCGGCGATTATCCAGCACGATCGTGTTGCCGCCACTTTCGACCGTCACGACGCAATGGCGCTCGGCCGTCTCGGTCCAGCACACCGCCAACCGGACGTCGCCGACCGGCCAGCCCAGGCGAACCAGCTCCGCCTGTTTTGCGAGCGCCATATCCTCGCAATCCGCCCCGGTGCCCGGCCGTGCCGGCTCCCAATGCTCGACGACACCAAACGTGGCGAGATCGGATAGCTGGCGCGACGCATGGTTCACGCGCAGATTGACCGCCGCCAGTTCGCGCCGCTGCGCCGCTGTCAGCGCGTGCATCGCGGCCACTCCGGATGTCGGCGACACAGATCGACCCAGCCGGTGGGCGGATCGGCGGGACCGCCGTCGCGCATCGGCGACGGGGCCGGGGCGCAGCTGACCAGCGCGAGGGCCAAGAACAACGCGCGGCTCATGTCGGCACCACGAAGGAGGTTGACGGCAGCTTCTGGACGTCCGCGTCGTACAGGCGGACGCCCGATGCGCTGGCGGTGGCAGCGCGGTCGATCGTGACGGTCGTGCCGCTCACATTCTCCACGCGCGCGCCGACCGGGATGCCGGCCCCGCGAATATGGTCGCCCTTGCGCCAGCTCGGCGCATAACTCACGCCTGTGATATCCGCGCTCCCGGCGGTGGTGACGCCAGTGTTGGGGTAATGGAAGCGCATCCACCACGTCAGGCTCAGCGTATAATTCGCCGAATAGAAGCTGGTACCGACGCCGGTGACGGTGACCGCCGATCCGCTGATTGCGGTGACGCGGCCCAGGACATCGGCATAGTAGGGTTGGCGGGTGACGTTGCCAAACCAGTCCTCGATCGGCAGCTCCTCGGTGCTGACCGTATCGCCGATCCTGAAGATCGAGGGGTCGGGCGCGAGGAAGGTGGCGGTGCCATCGCCGTTCGCCGTTACGGCCGTCGAGCCGAGGGAAATCGAGGCGACCCCCACGCCAATGCGATATTCGTTGAGCGGCTCGTTCATGAACACGAGCTTCTGGCCGCTGCACGCATAGGATCGATCGTGCAGGTTCGGCCCGCCGGCCATCTGGATCTGGTCGATATTGTTGTTGCCGTTGCCGTTGCCCAGCACGCCATCGTTGATGATCATCGACGATATGAAGCGGAACAGGCCCGATCGCGCTGGCGTCGGCCCGAGCTGCACCTCGCCACCATAGGGTGAATTGGCCGCGTTCAGGCCGCTACCGCCGATCGAGCAATTCTCGAACGTGACGTTCTTGCCGGCCGGCGTGAACAGCTTGTGCGGGACCATAGTGCCCGTCTCGAACGAGCAGGAATCGAATTTGACCGGCACATTGGCGTACATGAAGACATCGGCGAATTTCGAGCCGGTCGCCATGTTCAGGTGACAGTTGAAGAAGGAAGCGCCGTAGAGCGCCGCCGCGTAGCTGCCGCCGATAAAGCCGAGGCTCGCGAAACTCTCGGCGTGCATGTCGTACACCTTCGCGGCCGGTTCGGCGTGCGACCCGTAAGCCGCGAAGATGTATTTGATGAAGCCGATGTTGAGGCCGAAGATATGCGGCACCGGACCATTGCGGGCGCCGTAGTGGAGACCCGAGAAAGCGAACTCGGAACCGAACACCGTACCGCCGTGCCAGAAATAGCTGCGCGCCTGTGTTTGCGTCGTCGCCACGCCGATCCGGTTGAATTGCAGGAAGCAATCGTACCAGTGAAATTCGGACGAACCGTTGGACTGGCCGACCGCGTCGGTTAGGAAGGCGCAGACGGTGTTGACCACCGACACTTCGCGGAAGACCAAGCCGGCCGACGCTGGCGGCGTGTTGGAGTAATAGGCCGCATAGCCCGGCCAGCCCCCGTCGCTCGGCACGGTGTTCCCGCCAAACGGATCGACCGCGATGCCAGTGTGGGGCGAATAGCGGCTGTCGCGCACGCCGTTGTTGAGGAAGAACGCTGGGTTCAAGATCTGTTCGATCTGAGCCGGATAGCCGTAGGTGTTCCGCCCCACGATCTGGATGCTCTCGATCGTGCAGCCGCGACCGCCCTGAAGGCCGACAACAAACAGATCGCCGAACGTAGAGGTGATGACCGTGGAAGCGCGGTTATAGCCGATGTTGCCACCGTCACCGCGCCATTTCAGCGTCACGAAGTCCCACGCACCGCCGCTAGAACGCTTGGCGATGAACAGAGGCTTGGAGACTTTGTAGCCGCCCTTCGGGGTATAGAGCTTCAGGCCGTTCGCGATCGAATAGTCGATAGCGGCCTGAAGGCGCGCCCAGTCGTCCGGCAGGTTGCCGTAAGTCGTCGGGGACAACGCATCCGTGGTGGCGCCGCCCAACGCGCCAAAATGACGGCTATTCACCTCGCCGCCGTCATGGGCGAGACGGAACACCCGGCCATTCGACGTAAGCACCGACGAATAGGGGTTGGCTGCGACATAAGCGGCGTTCAGGCCGCCGTCGTAGCGCAGCAGCGGATAAGAGCCGTCGCCATAGCTGCCGTAGCCCGAACACAGGATGAGATCGGTGCCGTTGGGGACCAGGAGCCCCGAGACATTGTTGAACGGCCCCACGGCCATCGCATTGCCGCCAGGATCGCCCTTGTCGCCGACGAACAGGTAGGAGCGCACCCAGGAGCCGCCGCCGGGCGCGCCCTGCTTCAGATAATAGCCGTTCCGCCCGATCGCGGCATCGCCGTAGACCAGCGCCAAGGCGCCATCCGCCGCCGACAAAGGAAGATCGGATGAGCCGAGCGCGGCGATCGCCGCCGGCCCCACAGTGGACAGCAGGCGCTGGAAGTCCATCGCCTGCATCTCGCCGCCCGGCGCCTGGACGGCGATCAGATCGGTCGGATTGAGCGTGTTGCGGCGCGCGAGCTGGTCGAGCCGGCGGGTCTCCAATTCGATCACGCCGACTTGCCCCACCAATTCTCGGGGTGGCCGGGCATGAACCAGTCTGAGCGATTATCCCACCCGGCCAGATAGATCCCGTCGCTGGGCCGCCGTGCCACGAGATTCTCGTAATATTCCTCGCGCATCGCCCACCAGGCGCCCGCCATTGCCTCTTCGCTGCGAGCCGCCCGAGCGGCGAAGGCCCTCGCCGTCGCGCCGTTGACGCCGATCACGCCATCCTGGCCTACGTCGAGCAGATCTTGCAGCAGCTTGATCGAGGCGACGGGACCGGCACCCCAGCCGAAATCCACGATCGAGGCGGTCGCCCGGTTCCAGACAAGGCGGTCAAGACCGGGGCCGACGTAGAACAGCTTGCGCGCGATCGCGACCGCCTTGGCCAGATCGATAGCCTTGATGTCGGCGGCGCTGATGTTGGTTCGGCCGAGATAGGTGGCAAGAGTGGCGGCGGTGACACCGAAATTGGAGCCGACCAGCGCGCCCTGGCCCTTCTTCTGCGCCTTGGCGCCGGGCAGGTACCAATTGCCATTGTCGTTCGGATCGAGCGAGAGATAACCGCGCCGCTCGCTGCCCTCCCAGCGGCGGATATAGGCCGCGAAGAAACCGTCCGGTGAAATCATGTGGCGCATCCCTGAAGCGATGTCAGGGTGATGGCGGCCTATGCCCGGCCGGTCGTCATGACGTTGTCATGGAAAGCGGTCGGTTACTCGAAAAGGTCTATTTGTCCGCTCTCGGGATCGTCTTCGCCGAGGATGCGATAGACCTGCCGTTCGCTATAGCCTGTCTGCTCGGCAATGCTGGTACGGGTCAAGCGCCCGGTGGCCGCCAGCTCGCGCACCACTTCGCGCTCCCGGCCGCGCTTGGGGATGTGCAGGCGGGTCGCCGGCATTGCCTCGACCAGGCGCATCGCATCGTCCAGCCCGACCGTCTTGACTAGCGGGTCATGGGGGCTGAGCCGCTTCGGGATATAGAGATAGCGCCCGCCGAATTTGCGCACGATCGCATTCGCCGCCGTCTCGCCGACCGCATCGACCAGCAGCTGGTAGGATGGCGAAATCTGCGCGTCGTGCGCCATGGCCTATACGCCTCGCGCCGCGCGCAGCTTTTCGCCGAGACCGGCCGCCAGCACGCCGAGATCGCCATCGGACGCGAAGATGTGGCCGGTATCGAACCGCATCCCGAGCAGCGACCAGGCCGCCTGCTCGACCGACCAGTCACGCGGCGCGATCTTGGCGGACTTGAGCTTGGCGAGGATCGCCGCGACCAGGCGCAGGCGCAACGTGCGGACGGCGCGATCGGGGGCGACGGCGGACAGTTCCTGCGACCACCCCTCGCGCTCGGCCATCGCCTTCAGCGCCTCGATCAGGCGATAGCCGAGACGCTGATCGGCCCACTGCATCCGCTCGCAGCCAAGCTGGCGGCACGCAAACGCCTCCAGCGCCTGTTCGGAAGGATTGCGGACGGCGCCGAGTTGATGGAGCGAGATCCACATCGCCCGCGCTTTACCCGCCACCTTATGATCGGCGGCTGGCCGGCCGCCACGCTGGGGGCGAGGCGCCGACGCCGCCGCCTTGGCCGTGAAGCCGCGCGACTTGAAACGCTCGACGACATCGACCAGCTGGCCGTCGCTGCAATCGGCCGCGCTGGAGACGCCGGCGACGTCCATCAGCACCGCCATGTAATCGTCATCGGTCAGCCCCAGCTCCTTCTTCGCCACATGCACCTTGGCGATGAGAGCGCGGCGGCGGGGGTTGGCGGCGAACTGGGCGGGGCGAGAGACAGCGGCGCTCATTGCAGGGGCATCCGGAGCTGTTGCGGGTCGGTAGGGAAGCGGACGCCGCTGGAGGTGCAGTCGGCGCAGCGGCAGACGTCGAGATGTTGGATAAAACGGGTCAGCATCCGGTCGGTAAGCTGCCGGTAATCCGGATCAGCCGCCCGGCGTTTTTCAGCGCTGGCCATCATGTAAACGATGGTGGTGTGGTCGCGCTTCAGGAGGCGACCGATCCGCGCATAGCTATAACCGAGCGCCTTGCGAACGACCCACGCCACCGCGCTACGCACGATCGCCGGCTGGCGACGATGGTCGGTCGAAGGCGCGACGATATCGGTCACCCGCAGGCCGGTCGCGACGGCGGCAAAGGCGACGATCGCGGCGCCCGACGCGTTTTCCCAGTCCGTATCCTGCTCGGCCTCCAGGATCGCGATGCGGGCTTCGAGCGCCTCGACCCGATCGGCCACGTTGCGCGCACGCTTCATGGCTCCATCGCCATAAAAACGGCGATCCAGCCCATCAGCGAGAGGATGATGATGGGCAGGCCGACCAACATGCCGATGCCTTCGGTTGGGCGCCGTCGAACGCCCTCGGCAAGCACGTCGATCACGAGGCGGACGGTCGCCATCTCAGCGCCGCCCGATCGTCTGAAGGCGAAGCGCCTGGGCTTGCTTCAGGTGGTCCAGGGTGAGCTGTTGCTGCGCGCCGAACGCGGTCATCGACGCGATCTCCAGCACATGGGTACAGGCGCGCAGGGCGCCTTCCCCGCGCTTGCGGCCAATCGTCACGATGAACGCGCGCATGGCTTCGTCCGTGATGCCCCAGGCGTCCAGCAGCGCGCGCAGATCGTCGTCGAGCGGCTCGCGCTGGACATGGACGTAGGAGACGCGGCTCTTGATCTGCGCCAGCGCCAGCTTGCTGCCGTCCTCCAGCCGGCCGACCACCTCTTCGTTGCCCATCAGGACAACGCCAATGCCGGTTTCGTCATGCCAGCTCCGGATTTCGTCGATCGCCCGCTCCTGGAGCTTGTGCGCTTCGTCGAAGATCAGCAGCCCGCCGGTGCCCATGATCCGCTGCTTGATCGCCATGCCGACGCCGAGGGCTGAACCCTTCTTCATGCGGCTGTTGACGACATAGGCGACATTCGAGGCGATCGTGCTGGCGCTCGCCGACGCATGGCTGACGGTCACCAGCCAGACATTGCTGCCATGATCGCGATAATGCTCGGCCGATTTCGTCTTGCTGATCCCCGGCGAGCCGACGATCACGACGATGCGACCGCGCTGCGCCCAGGCGAAGAGGTTGTCGAGCTTCGCGGCGGTCGGCGTATCGTACCAGGTCGGTATCGTCGGCGCGGCGATCCGGGCGATCTGGTCGATCTTCTGCCGGTACCGCTCGACCTTCTCGGCGATCTTGTAGCCTGGCGCTGCGTAGGAGCCGCTACCCCATGGCGACAGCGTGCCCGAAGGTACATCGACGAGAATGCCAAGCTCGGCCCAGCTTTTGCCGGTCTGCTTACGATGCTCCAGAAGCCACTGACGGGCTTCCTCGGTGTTGATGTCGACGGGGAGCGTGGCCATGCCGAAAGTCCTTCCTGATCAGTCGACAAGCCGCAGGCGGCTGATGCCGGCCGCGAAGGTGTCGATATGCGTGGTGAGAGCGGGCGCGGCGTCGAGCGCCGGCTTGAGCGCGGCGGCGGTCTGGCCACGACGGCGAACGGGGCGGATGATGCTCGGCTCGGTCACCGGCATTTCATCGACCTGGACGGGCAGCAGCGCCGCCAGCTGCTCGGCATCGAGCAGCTGTTCCAGTTCGGCCGCGCGGCGAACCGCCTTGCGCAGATCTGATTCCTGCCGGGCGCGCGTCTTGGCGGCGGCCATGTCGAGGAAGCCGGTCGCCTCCAGCAGCTCGGCCGACACGAGGTAACGGCCATCGCGGCTGTAGACATGGAGCGGTTGGGTCAGATCGTCCGGATCGAAACGGACGGTGACCTTCGTGCCGGCGATCTGTGCCAGCTCGGGCGCCCAATAGCGGTTGCCAGCCAGGTCGATCGCGCCGGACTTCCGATCGGTCGGACGATCCTCGGCGGTGAGCAGCGCCAGGCGAAGCTGCTCGGGGGTGGCCTTGCCGATCGGTGCGGCGGCATAAGATGCCCGGAATACATCGTCGAAGCTGAACTTGCCTTGCGCCATTTCAGTTCGGCGACCCGGCTTTTCATTGTGCGCGCCAATCGAAGCTGTGACGACGCGAATGAAATCGTCATAGGCGACAGCGCGATCGCCGTAATTCTCCGGCTTCGCGTCGGGTTTATTGCCGGTGTAGGCGCCTGCGAACGCCGGATGCTTGGCGATCGCATCGCAGAAATCGCGGAAGCCGCGCTCGATCGGCTTGGAGGAACCGCGAAACGGCAGCGCCCAATGCGTCTGGATGCCCAGCTGGGTGAGGATGCCGAGCGGCTCTTCCTCACGGATGCGGAAGCGGAACCGCGTCTTCGCGCCACCGGTGATCCACTTGCTGGCGAACGCCCGGCCGTTGTCGAGCAGGCAACCCTTGGGGATGCCCCACGTCTTGAAAAGGTCGGCGAACACGAGCCTGGTCATCACCGCGTCTTCGCTGAAGCCGATACGCCATGAGAGGAACCGCCGGCTCATCACGTCCTGGATCGCGATCATCACCGGGCGGCGAACCTCCCCGTCGGGGAAGCGAACGAACACGTCCCAGCGGTGACCGTCGATGTTCACCAGCTCCATCGCGTGGAGCATGGCGACGCTGCGAACTTGCGGCGGCAGCGTGGCGCGAAGCGCGTCGCCACCCGCGCGCCGCGCGATAACTAGGCGCTGATCGAGCCGCTCGATCTTGCGGAACAGCGTGCGCTCGCACGGCAGCTTCATGCCGCGCGGATCGGCATAGTCGCGCTTCAGCCGCCAATAGCAGGATGCGAACGTCGGCGCTTCGGGACGCAGATAATCGGACAGCAGCACCTGCCAGGCGACATCCTCGATCTCGGCCACGGCACCGCCGCCCTTGCGGCACGGCGCGAGGTGCGGGAGCCAATCATTGGGATCGATGCCGTCGATCAGCTGGAGCCAGCTCCACAGCGTGGAGCCGCTGACACCGTGCGCGGCGGCGGCGGCTGTGACGGCGGCCGACCGGCTGAGCCCACCGCGCTCGAACGCGCCGATCGCGCTGACGACCGTCAGGCGCCGCTTGGCCTCCGCTCGCGTCTTGTCCGTCTGTGCCTCGTACCAGGGCCAGCGGCTCGCCGGGCGATCGGTCAGATCGGCGGTGACGGTCGCCTCACCGGACAGGCCGCGCGCGGCCAGCTCCATCCGCGTGGCCGGGGGCAGCAGCGAGAGGTGATATTCGAGCCCGCCGCCCCGGCCGCCGCGCGGGCGGGCGAGCGCCTTGCCGTCGCTATCGACCTTCAGCGCCCAGCGTTCCGCCTCGGCGCGCTCGTTGACCTTGCGCTTAACGCGCGGGAGGCCGGGCAGCGCCATGTCCGCCAGCTCGGCCGCCGAAAACCATTGCTTCCCCCCCGACCCGATCACGCCACATTGCCCCCACGATGGATCGGTCGAACCGACTGGTTCAGCCGCCGGATTTCCTCTTTGATCGCGGCCTCGCGCGCCTTCAGCTGGCCGAGCTGCGCGACCAGGATTTCCTTGTCCCAAAGGATGCGGCCACCGAGGCGCTCGACCAGCGACTCGATCATCGACCGGTCGCCGGTCACCGCCGCCAGCACGAAGGCCCGGCCGAGACTGATGTTATGACCGTCGCGCGCGGGCGAGGCGTAAGCGTCCAATATCCAACGCGAGACGGCGCGATCGGGATCGGTCCCGATCGCCGCCGTCATCGCGCCCGCTATTTCTTCGCGGGAGCGCGCATCATGCTTCAGCACCTCGCCGACGGCGGCTGCCACCCACTCTTCGATGCCAGCCCATGCCGCCGGGCCGGTCACCGGCGCCGGGGTGGCGAACAGGTCCATCTGGCCTGCGGTGGCGTGCCGCTTCTTGCTCATACGCGGTGGCCGTTCACCAGCCGCCGCTTACGCGCCTTGGTTTCATCCCAGCCCGCTGCGATCGCGGCATCGACGATCATGCTGTCCGTGACGACGGGATGGAGGCGTGTCGGCACGATCCAGGCGCGCGGCACCTCATATCTCGCGGTCTTGCGATAGCAGGGCGTGCCGTTGGCCGAGAGGTAGGCTGCCGCGTCCTCGGCCGCGTCGAAACAGGCTTGATGGTCGGAGATATCGTCCTCGAACGGCGCGCAGTCCGGCGGCAGATCGAAGTCGCTGGGGTCGAGATCGTGCGCGGAAATGAGCGCCCAGGCGCGACCGGTCGCGGCGCGCGCCTCACCCTCGAACTCGCTCCGCTTCGCCAGCGCGAGGCACTTGCGAACCGTGGCGGCGATCTCGCGCACACGCTCGAACGGATCGTCGAAGCCGCTCACCCGACGAACCCCTTGGCGATCGCGAGCGAAATCAGCGCATCGTCGTCGATCGAAGCCGGCCGGCCGTCGATGATCCAGCGACTGGCATCGCCGCCTGTTACGCTGGCGCGATAGACGATGAAGCCGCGCCGCTGGAGATAGCGACGGGCCTGCTCGGCCGTATCCGCCGTGCGATGATCCCGCTCGGCCATTTCGGCCCGAGCATTGGCCGACCACGCGCTGAGATAGCCGTGGCGGATGCGTTCGCCACGCGTGCTGCCCGCCTTGCCAACCTCCCCCGCGAGTAGCCGCTTCGTGCAACGGCGCTGGAGTGAGCGGCGATGGAACGCCTCCCGATCGATCGGCTGATCTTCGACTGGACAGACATAGTCCTCTACCCAGCTGCGAAACGGCTTTTGGAGATCAGCCACGGGCGACGATCTCCAAGCGCGGCACCGGGCGAGGCAGCGCCTTCAGCAGCTCGCGCACGTCGTAGGGTTGAAGACCGGCCGCCAGCACGGTTTCCCGGCTGAAGGCGCGATCGGCCAGCATTTCCCGGCCGATCTCGACCGCATCGTGTCGCCGGATCATGTCGGCGATCGCCATCAGGAAGCCCTGCGCGATCCAGGCGTCGGCTGCGCTCACTGGCGGCCTCGCTCGGCCGCTTGGGTGGCCGCCCGCCAGACCGCATCGCTATAGGCATTGCTGTCGGCGGTGAGGCGCGATCGCTTCGCGATGCCGTGGAGCCGGAAGATCTCGTTACGATGATCGCGATCGACGCTGTACCAATGGTCCCGGCACATCAGATGGCCGCTTTCGACCGGCTCGCCGCACCGAGGGACGGCGCAGGTCGGCGCGTAAGCCGAGGCGATCGGCCGCTCGCGGTGGAGCGCCTCTAGCGTCACGCCCCGGCGCGCCAGTTCGCGGCGGAGCGCGGCGGTCGGGATCGCCACGAGGTCTGGCAGATCAGGCAGAGCGAGATCGCGGTTGCGGCCGGTGCCGCGCCGCAGGAGCTTACCGTCCGCGATCAGCAGCTCGACGATGCGATGCGCATTCGTCTTGCTGATCGTCAGCCGGGCGCCGATCTCATCGAGAGTCGGCGCGCAGCCGATCTCAGCAATCCGCTCGCGGATATAGTCGAGCGCGACGACGTGATGGGGGGTCACAGGTTGCCCCCCTTCTTTAGCTCGGCGATCGCGTGATCGATCAGGCTGCCGCTCATCATGCCGATGAGCTGGCTGAGAGCGCCCTTCTTCTCGGTCAGCCCCATGCGGCCGAACGAGCCGATGAACGCGGATAGCGCCTTGTCCTCGGGCGACTGGCGGGGCTTCTGCTGAAGCGTTGACACCGCGCCGCTGACCGTCTTCGCCTGGTCGCCGACCAACAGGGTGACCACCAACCCCTGTTGCCTCTCATCCAGCTTGGCCAAGGCGCGGAGCTGGGATGCGTTCTTAAGGATGGGATGCCCCACCACGATGCCATCATCGTCGGCGTAATTCCGCAGGCGAGCAATCAGGGAGGGTGCGAGGCGGCGGTGGAGAAGGAGATCAAGCTCAATTGAACGACGCCCGAGACCAAGCGAAGTGCCAATCTGTTCCGACCATCCATATACAAACGAAATCGTTTCGTTTGTATCGCACGCCTCGGCTTTCAACGCCTTCTGCCACCGCGTCGCGATCGAGACGGCACGGCCGTCCTTCTCTGGATCGATACCGTTGCGCTCCTTATGGAGCGCGACCAATTCCGCAATGAATGAGGCGCGGTCGATCGGATCGAGCCCGCGCCGCCAAAGGTTCTCGCTTACCTCGCGAGCGATACGCTCTTGCGCGTCGGCCTCGACGACTTTGGCGCGCAAATACTCGATCCCGGCCAGCTGCGCGCCCGTAACGCGATGCGCCCCGGCGACCAGCAGCCAGCCGGCTTCGCCCTCGACGCGGCAGACCTCGATCTCGGTTTTCTGCCCCTCCGCAACCATGATCTGGCCGAGAGCACTCGCCCACATCGGATCAACGGCGCGCAGGCGCTGGCCGATGCGCACATCCCTTGTCTCAACGAGAATGATTTCACCAACGACCGTCGGCGCGGCAAGCCGAGCGCGCTGTTCTCCTTCAGGCGAACCCGCGTAAATCTCCGCCAAAAGCTTCTGCGCCATGTCTAGCGCCCTCCCACGATTATACGGTGCGACAGCTCGGCATCCGCGCTACAACCCGAAAAGTCGGGTCGATTTGTAGGAGCGAGCGGTTCCGTGAGTGCCTTTTCGATAGCCTCTGTCACACGGGCGTTGGTGCTGCCGCGTAAGACGTCATTCACCGACTTGGGCGGGAGCGACCGCGCGCGCTCGAAGGCAGCGATCGTTCCGAACCGCTTTCGCAAGCCCGCCTTGACGTCTTCGCGATGCATGTCTGCGATGTTCATATGTTAAACCCGAATGTTCGGCCCGAAACATTGGGTAAGCAGCCGCGACGGCGCCGTCAAGCGCTCAGTACCGAAAACCCGGTAGGAAGGCGTCTGATCGAGGCCCTTTCAGGCCGAGATTTGGTGTGGCTATCCCGAGAAACAGGTATACCCGACAGCACACTCGGGGGTTACATCAAGAACGGAATATCTCGCGCGGATAATGCGGTTCAAATTGCTGTAGCGGTTAAACGCACAGTCGAATGGCTGATGACTGGCCGGGACCTGGCCGATCGCGCTAACTTGGTCGCGGTGGATCATGCTGAATGGTCTTCGATCCCGCGTTACGATCTGCGCGCATTTAACGACGAAGGAAAAGGCGCAGCCCTTGATCACACGGCCTTCCGCAAAGACTGGCTCTATCGAACCCTGCAACGGTCTAATGGACTTTGGCTGACGAACCTGCTGTCAGATTACACAGGCGGCGCGATTGCAGAGGGAGAGACAGTGTTTTGCCACGACGTGGCGGTGAACGATCTGGCTGAGGGGCACGTATGTATATTTCGCATTGACGGCGCGATCTACGTAGCGCGCTACTCTGTGCGCTCTTCTCCAGGCATGACAGTTGCCGACAGGATCGATGAGGAAATCGTGACCGCCGGGGAGCTAGGCACCGGTGAAGGCGAGTTCATGCCAGTCGCTCGAATTGTCGGTAGGCTAATTGGTCGGATATGAAACAGATTGCCCTCGCCACTTGCCTTGTCTTGTTGGGCTGCAATGATGTCGCCGCTCCACCAGCCGGTGTGGAGAAGCGCGCGACAGATCAGGCGCGACCTGGCCTATCTATCGAGCGGCTCGTTGCCGCCGAAGCCGCGCTTCGGGCTGAACCCGCTGTGCTCGATGTGCTTTCGCGTCCGCATGGCGCCGTTAAATGGCAGATCGCGGTGGCCGACGACGGAAGCCCCCGTTGGGGCTACGCAGCATATATCTGCCTGCGACTACGTGGGCTGGGCGCCTACGACGACCAAACAGACGTGCGGATTGTCGATGCGCGCCAGGCTCGAATTTCAGGTGACTTTCGCGCGGCCAGCCTCAGCCATATCCGATGTCGCGACGAACAGCGCATCGACCCATAGCTTGCCTTTTTGTTCCTGTTCTGTTCTTTCTCCACCTGGACGACTCGGCGCCGGCAGTCGGCGACGACCGCGTCCATAATGTGGAGACACATAGTGATCGCGCATCAATCAGATACGCCTAAGGCAACCTTTGGCTCTTGGTTACTCGCTCAGAAAAGCCGCTCAGATGCGGTCGGTCACCTCGCACAGGCTGCTGCCACAGATCGGCAATTTCCGCGCGACGGCGATCCAAAGGCGGTCAGCCGCAGGCTCAACCAGCTCGGGGCAGATACCGAAATGCACGAAGCGCTCGAAGCCGCCGAGCTGGACTACCACTGTCACTGATCTTCGGCTGAACGCAAAAGAGCCGACCTTGCGGCCGGCCCTTCCGTAGAAGCCGACGTCGAAACGTGCGGACCCCTCGTGTGCAAACTGGGCTTCGCACGTTTCCTCGCCGCCAGGCAATAGCCCGGCGATGAACAGGCTCGGAAAAGGGGCCCAGTTCAGTCCCCCCGCCTCCCAGCCCATATGCGTGAGAAAGCCCGCCGGAACCCTGAATTTCCGCCATTTTTTTGAAGTGGGCCCCCGGTTGCTGAACTGGGCCCCCTCCGGTCCCAGTTCGCGGTAAGGCAAAAGGTGCCGTCCAAGCCGGACATGAGGCCCCGCAACGATCCTAGAATGGCGGAAAGCAGCCGATAAGAGGTTTCTAAGAGGCCGCGCGGCTCACGAGCACCACTCCAGAACGTCCTGTCCGAACTACGTCTAAACGGGGCGTCACTCTAGACATCGGCGCCGATGCGCCCGGATCGCTGGCCCAAGCGACACAATGGCCGTTTTCCGCCGTTTATCCCGCGTAATCCCGGCCAATGCCGTTCAATCCCGGCCCGCCGCCCATTTTTGGATCACTCCAGAACCTCTTGTCCCCTAACACCCGCTTCGGGCGGGAGGCGGTGCGCGACCCGCGATTCGTGTTCGATCTCAGGAACGGGCGCGAGCCAGGCCGAAAGGTCCGCGACAAGGTGCGGACGTTCATCACCTCCGCGCCGCCCGTGACCCGCCCTGCCCGGCGGGAGGCGCGCTGATGGCCGACGCCGGCACCGCCTTGCTCCGCGCGCTCACCGACTGCGCGGGGATACGACCCGAAATCATGGAGGCTGAAATGACGCGATGGTCCAGCGTGACGTTCGAGGGGGCACGGCACCGGCTGGTGATCCGCCTGCCGGGGCCGGCGGCGGGGCGGCTGGCGAAGGCCGTGGCGGGCGATGCCGTGACGCCGGTGGGGCATGTGCTGGCCGATATCGCGCTGGTGCGGCGGGTGGAGGATGCCGGGGAGCGGATGGAGATCGAGGCGCTGACGGTGGAGGGGTAGGTTTTTGTTCGCGCGGAGACGCGGAGGCGCGGAGGCGCGGAGGCGCGGAGGCGCGGAGGCGCGGAGAGAAAGGGGGAGAAGAACGGGTTTTTGGGGCGTGGCTCTTCGGGCGTTGCGGATGAGCGGCGATGGGTGGGAATGGGCGATGACCAAGAATGCCACGTCGCCCCGGCGGAGGCCGGGGCCGCAGGAGGCTGGGGATTCGGCGTTGGCTATCGGTGGCTCCCCCGGCCGGGTGCCGTACCGCCTGAGGCCCCGGCCTTCGCCGGGGCGACGGTTTGGGGAGGGGTTTGGTGGCTCCCCCGGCGTGGCGCATCATTTCTGGCGGCCCCGGCCTCCGTCGGGGCGACGTGGCAGGTTTTACCCGACCTTCGATGCGCCACGTCCCATCACGCGCCTCTGCTCTCCCTGATCTCTCTCCCTTCTTCTCTCCGCGCCTCCGCGTCTCCGCGCGAACCCCGCAACCTTCCCGCCGCCGAACCGTCCTTAGGAGCATGATGGATGACCTGGCCCCTCTCCCCCCGCTCGACGCGCCCGCGCCGCTCTATCCCCTGCCGGAAGACGTCTGACGGGAACCGCAGTGGCGAAAGCGCCGTTCCCCCGGCCATGACCGCCAAATCCGCTGCCAACGATCCGCACCCGCTCCCCTCCAAGCTGGTCTATGTCGACGACCAGCTGCCCGGCATCTCCCGCAGGAAATCGGGCCATGGCTGGGCCTATTTCGATGCCAGGGGCCAGCGCATCAGGGATCGCGAGGAGATCGACCGGCTGAACGCGGTCGCGATGCCGCCGGCCTATAAGGATTGCTGGTTCTGCCCCTCGCCGCACGGCCATATCCTGGCGACCGGCTTCGACGAGAAGGGGCGCAAGCAATATCGCTACCACCCCGCCTTTCGCGAGGCGAAGGACAGCGCCAAATATGAGCGGTGCGCCGATTTCGGGCGCCACCTGCCCCTGCTGCGCGCGCGGGTCGAGGCCGATCTGGCGGGGCGCAAGCTGGCGCGGGATACGGTGCTCGCGGCGATCGTGCGGCTGCTCGATCTGGGGCGCGTGCGGGTGGGCAACGAGGCCTATGCCAAGGCCAACAAGAGTTTCGGGGCGACGACCTTGCGCAACCGCCACGCCAAGGTCAGCGGATCGAAGCTCCGCCTCGAATATCTCGGCAAGTCCGGCAAGATGCAGAAGCTGACGATCGAGGACGGGCGGCTGGCGCGGATCGTGCGGCGCTGCCAGGATCTGCCGGGGCAGCATCTGTTCCAATATCTCGACGACGACGGCGCGCGCCACGGCGTCGGATCGGCCGACGTGAACGCCTATATCCGCGAGGCGACCGGCGAGGATTTCAGCGCCAAGGATTTCCGCACCTGGGGCGCCAGCGTGCTCGCCTTCGACCATATCTGGGCGGCGGGCGCCGAGGGGAAGGTCTCGCTGAAGGGGATGCTGGAGGAGGTGGCGGCGGCGCTGGGCAACACGCCCGCGATCAGCCGCAAATCCTATGTTCATCCCGCCCTCATCGAAATGTGCAAGACGGGCGACGTGACATCGCTGTGCGAGGCGCGCCTGCCGCGTGCTACGCGCTATCTGAACCCCCATGAGCGCGCGCTGATCGCCTTCCTCGACGAACTGGCCAGCGCGACATCCAAGGAGACGGCCAAGGCCGCCTGACCCATGACCCAATCGACCACCGAGGACGTCCTCGCCAAGGCCGCCGAAGAGCCGCTGTTCAAATCCCCCGCCGACGTGCTGATCCTGTGGGACCAGTCGCTCGACTGGCTGCTCCACCATTGGCTCCAGATCGCGATCGCGGCGGGCGCGGGCGCGGTGATCGTGGCGGCGCTGCTGGGGCTGAAATCGCTCAGCAAGAAGCTGTGCGTGCGCAAGGGCGCGCATGGCTGGCCGCTGATCCTGGGCAAGGTGGTGTCACGCACGAGCTTCTTCTTCATGGTGATGCTCGCCGCCCGGCTGGTGTCGGGCTACGCCCGCCCGCCCGAGATGGTCGCCTCCACGATCGAGGTGGTGTGGACGATCACGGCGGCGGTGCAGGCGGCGCTGTGGGCGCGTGAACTCATCATCGGCATCATCGAGCAGCGCAGCGGGGACCATGACGGCTCCACGCTCGGCAGCGCGATCGGCATCATCCGCCTGCTCGTCACGGTGGTGCTGTTCGCCATCGCCACGGTGGTGATCCTCGACAATCTGGGCGTGAACGTCACGGGCCTGATCGCGGGCCTCGGCATCGGGGGCATCGCCATCGGCCTGGCCGCCAAAGGCATCTTCGACGATCTGTTCTCGGCCCTGTCGATCATCTTCGACAAGCCGTTTCGGCGCGGCGATTCGATCAAGTGGGACGGCACGGCGGGCACGGTCGAGGCGATCGGCCTGAAGACGACCCGCGTGCGGGCGGTGACCGGCGAGGAAGTGGTGATTTCCAACACCAACCTGCTCAACAAAGAATTGCACAATATGGCGCGGCTGGCGCGGCGCCGGAACGTGCTGACGATCGGCGTGACCTATGAGACGCCGCCCGACAAGCTGGCCGAGGTGCCCGATCTGGTTCGCCGGATCGTGGAGCAGGAGGACAAGTGCAAGCTGGTGCGCTGCGGGATCGTCAATTTCGGCGCCTCGAGCGTCGATTTCGAGCTTCAGTTCGACGTGATGTCGGAAGTGTACGACGTGGTGTTCAACGCCCGCCATCACGTGCTGCTGGCGATCCTGCGCGCCTTCAACGAGGAGGCCATCGGCATCGCCTACCCCACGCAGGTGACCTACACGGCGGCACCCGGCGGCGAGCTGGTGATGCCCTGGCCTTCCGAGGTCGTAACCCGGCTGCCTGATGGCCCCGCACCGGCGATAGACAATGCGGGAGCGGAACCCGCGCGCTAAGCCATTGGTTCTTCGCGGGACATCACCCGAGGAGAGACGATATGGCGACCGATGCCGAAATCGAAGGCAAGTTCTGGAGCGCGCTGAAATCCGCCCCCAATCTGATGCTCGGCCTGGATGGCGCGCGCGACGGCCACACCCAGCCGATGACCGCCCAGTTCGAGGGCGAGCATGGCCCTATCTGGTTCTTCACCACGAAAGACAATACTTTGGTGGCCGCGCTCGGCGCCTCGCACCGCGCGATCGCCAGCTATACCGGCAAGGGCCACGACCTGTTCGCCACGCTCCACGGCACCGTCACGATCGACAATGACGCGGCCACGATCGACCGGCTGTGGAGCAAGGAAATCGAAGCCTGGTATCCCGCCGGCAAGGCCGACCCGAGCCTGACGCTGCTGCGGCTCGACCCGGACAAGAGCACCTTCTGGCTCAACGGATCGAGCATCGGCGCCGCGATCAGCAAGCTCTTCGGCAACGACCCGAAGGAAGGCTATAAGGACAATATGGCGACCGTCGCGCTGGCGTGACGCAAGGCGCCGAATGAAAACAGGCCGGTCGCTGCGAGGCGGCCGGCCTGTTTCTGTTCAAAGCCCTTCCCTTTCAGGGGAGGGGTTGGGGTGGGGGCTGTCGCGCAATCCAACGCCAGTAGTGCCGGACCGACAGCCCCCACCCCCGGCCCCTCCCCTAAAGGGGAGGGGAGGATGGTTTTACTGTGGCGAAGCACCGCCGTTGCCCGCCACGCCGATCGGGCGGTCGCGCATCGACTGGGCGCTGGCCTCGGTGATCGCCTTCCACTCGGCGGCGGTGCGGCACACTTTCTTCTGCATCATGATCGATCCGGTGCTGCCCTCGTTGCGGCGGCAGATCTTCTTCTCTTCGGGCGCCGGTGCGGCGGCACCGGCCGGCGCGGCGGTCTGCGCGGCGAGCGGGGCGGTGGCGAGGACGGCACTGGCGACAAGCACGACAAAAGACTTCGACATCATCGATCCTGAACAAGCTCCGGCGGACGGGGGATCCGACTCCGCGCTACATTGCTGGAATGTGACTGATTTTCTCGCACTCTGCAATTGCGCCTTGTGCAGCGCACCATGGCCGAAACGATCGGGTTTTGCTCCCACTATCTCCCGTCCATCCCGAGCGAAGTCGAGGGATCGCAGGACCGAGCGCAGCCGAGGGCCGTCTCCCACAACACCGCATCTCGGCTTCGCTCGATGCTAACTGTCCCTCGACTACGCTCGGGATGGACGGGATTTGTATGAGGTAACCCTAACAACACCGCCCGCCATTCTTCCCCCCATATCGCGCCTCCTGCCGATCGCGGAAGAAGGCCACCCGTGTCAGCGGGGTCGCCTCCGGGTGATGCTCGGCCATATGCGCGCGATAGGCGTCGTAGCTCGGCACGCCGACCATCAGCCGCGCGGTCTCGCGCAGGCGCGCCCACAGGCGGATCATTCGGCGGGCACCAGCGCGGGCGGAATTTCGGCCACACTCGGCCGATCCGCGCGCCGCGCCGCCAGACAGGTGCGGATCGTGAAGACGAGGATCACCAGCACCACGGCCAGGAACAGCGCGCACAGTGCGGCGTCGATGCGGTCGTTGAAGAGGATGCGCTCCATCTCCGCCATCGACTTGGCGGGCGCCAGTATCTCGCCGCGCGCCGCCGCGTCGGAAAAGCGCGCGGCGTGGGCGAGGAAGCCGACCTTGGGATCGGCCGACAGCAGTTTCAGCCCGCCCGCGCTGAGCGTGCAGAGCAGCAGCCAGCCGGTCGGCAGGATCGTCACCCAGGCGAAGCGATCCTGCTTCATGCGGAACAGCACCGCCGTGGCCAGCATCAGCGCGATGGCCGCCAGCATCTGGTTGGAGATGCCGAACACGGGCCACAGCGTGTTCACTCCGCCCAGCGGATCGGTGACGCCCTGATAGAGGAAGAAGCCCCACGAAGCGACGCACAGCCCGGTCGCCACCAGCCCCGGCCACCACGCATCGCCATCCTTGAAGCGCGGCGCGACCAGCCCGATCAGGTCCTGGAGCATGAAGCGGCCGGCGCGGGTGCCGGCGTCCACCGCCGTCAGGATGAACAGCGCCTCGAACAATATCGCGAAATGATACCAGAAGGCCTTCATCGCCGGCCCGCCGAGGATGTGGCTGAAGATTTCGGCCATCGCCACGGCGAGCGTGGGCGCGCCGCCCGAGCGCGAGATGATCGTCGCCTCGCCCACGTCGCGCGCGGCCTGCGCCAAGGTGTCGGCGCCGATCGGGAAGCCCATGGCGGTGACGGCGGCGGCGGCGCTGGCGGGATCGGTGCCCAGCACGGCCGCCGGGCTGTTCATCGCGAAATAGATGCCCGGATCGAGGATCGAGGCGCCGACCAGCGCCATGATCGCCACGAAAGCCTCCGTCAGCATCGCGCCATAGCCGATGAAGGGCGCGTGCGCCTCGCTGGCGATCAGCTTGGGCGTGGTGCCGCTGGAGATGAGCGCGTGGAAGCCCGAGACGGCCCCGCAGGCGATGGTGATGAACAGGAAGGGGAAGAGCCCGCCCGCCCACACCGGCCCGCCGCCCTGGGTGAATTGGGTCAGCGCCGGCATCCGGAGCGGCGGCGCCATGATGACGATGCCCACCGCCAGCGCGGCGATCGCCCCGATCTTGAGGAAGGTGGAGAGGTAATCGCGCGGGGCCAGCAGCAGCCACACCGGCAGCACCGAGGCGACCGCGCCATAGCCGATCAATATCCAGCACAGCTGCACGGGCGTGAAGGTGAAGAGCGGACCCCAGAAAGGAGATTGCGCGATCGACTGGCCGTAGACGAGCGCGAGGATGAGCCCGACGAGGCCGAGCAGCGACACCTCGCCGATACGGCCGGGGCGTATCCAGCGGGTGTAGGCGCCCATGAAGAGCGCCAGCGGCACGGTGGCGGCCACGGTGAACATGCCCCACGGGCTCTCGGCCAGCGCGCGCACCACGATCAGCGACAGCACCGCCAGAATGATGACCATGATGACGAAGGCGCCGAACAGGGCGACCGTGCCCGCGATCGGCCCCATCTCCATGCGGATCAGCTCGCCGAGCGATTTGCCATCGCGCCGCATCGAGATGAACAGCACCATGAAATCCTGCACCGCGCCCGCCAGCACGACCCCGGCGATGATCCAGAGCGTCCCCGGCAGATAGCCCATCTGCGCCGCCAGCACCGGCCCGACCAGCGGCCCCGCCCCCGCGATCGCCGCGAAATGGTGGCCGAACAGCACGGTGCGGTCGGTCGCGACATAATCCAGCCCGTCGGCGCGGCGCACGGCGGGCGTGGCGCGGGCGGGATCGAGCCGCATCACTTGGCGCGCGATGAACAAGGCATAATAGCGATAGGCGACGAGGAAGATCGAAACGGCGGCCGTGACGATCCACAACGCATTGACCGCCTCCCCCCGCGCGGTGGCGACGACGGCGAGCGCGGCGCTGCCGATCAGGGCGAGGAGGATCCAGGGGGCGTGCTTGAACATGGTGGCGACCCTAGCCGCAAGCGGGCGGGCATGGCCAGACGGGTGGTGGCCGCCGGTGATTGCTGGGCTGTGTTTTCACGTTTCCCGTTGGGGTTACTTCAGCTTCAGCGGCAGCCCGGCGGCCACGAACATCACCTCGCCCGCCGTCGCCGCGACGGCCTGATTGATCCGTCCCGCCACATCGCGGAAGCGGCGGGCCAGCGCATTCTCCGGCACGATTCCCAACCCCACCTCGTTGGACACGAGAATCACATGGCCCGCCGCCGCCCCGATCGCCGCGACCAGATCGGCCGTCTCCGCTTCGTCGTCGCGCTCGGCGAACAGCAGATTGGAGGCCCAAAGGGTCAGGCAATCGACCAGCAGCACCCGCCCCGCCCCCGCCTCGGCGCGGATCGCGGCGGGCAGGTCGAGCGGGGCCTCCACCGTCCGCCAGCGCGGGCCGCGATCGGCCTGGTGGCGGGCGATGCGATCGGTAATCTCGGCATCGAACGCCTGCCCCGTGGCGAGGAAGATCAGTTCGCCGGGCAAAGCCTCGGCCCGCGCCTGGGCATAGCGGCTCTTCCCCGAACGGGCGCCGCCGAGGACGAAGAGGGTGTCGGCCATGGCGCGTCCGTAGACGATCCTCCATGGCGCGGGGAGGATTTTCCCGACCGCACCCGTTTCCTCGCCCCCCATCGCACCCTAGATAGCCCCCATGTTCAACGACACCGCCACCGCCGCCACCCTCCTCGCCACCCGCCGATCGGGCAAGCCGCGCGACATGGTGGCGCCGGGGCCGGATGCCGCCCAGATGCGCCGCATCCTGGAAGCCGCGATCCGGGTGCCCGATCATGGCAAGCTGGCGCCGTGGCGCTTCCTCACCATCGCCGATGCCGCCCGCGAGGACTTCGCCGCGCTGCTGCGTGACGCCTATATCGCCACCAAGCCCGGCCCCGGCCGGGTCGAACTCCAGGCGATCGAGGACTTTGCGCATCAGGCCCCCGCGCTCGTCATCGCGATCTTCGCGCCGGTCACCACCAGCCACATCCCCTTGTGGGAGCAGGAATTGTCGTGCGGCGCGGCCTGCATGAACCTGCTGACCGCGACCCATGCCGAAGGGTTGGTCGGCGGCTGGCTGACTGGTTGGGCGACCTATTCGGAGGCGGTCGCGGCGGGCCTGGGCCTCACCGCGCACGAGAAGATCGCCGGTTTCCTCTTCCTCGGCACCCCCTCGCGCGACCTCGAGGAGCGGCCCCGGCCCGACTATGACAAGGTCGTCGCGGCATGGCCGGCGGATGGACCAAAAGGTTAAAAGCGGTTGACGCGGATCAGTGTTTTACTACAGTGACGCACATGAGCGCCGACCGTCCCGTCTACCTCCGCCTGCGTGACATGATCGCCGACGCCATCCTCGATGGCCGCATCAAGGAAGGCGACGCCCTTCCCTCGGTGCGCGGTTTCGCCGCCGAGCAGGGCGCCAACCCGCTCACCGTCGCCAAGGCCTATCAGTCGTTTCAGGAGGAAGGGCTGGTCTCGGTCCGCCGCGGCATCGGCATGTTCGTGGTGGAAGGCGCGGTCTACCGCCTGCGCACCCAGGCCCGCGAACAATTCCTGAAGGACGAATGGCCCCGCGTCGCCGCCACCATCCGCCGCCTCCACCTCGATCCCGCCGATTTGCTCGAGCGGGTCTGAATCCTCGAAGAACCCGTGCGTCCCGAGCGAAGTCGAGGGACGTGCCGCAAACGCCAGGCTACCGGTGCGCTGACTGCGCTCGATACGAACGGTGTTGAGCGTTGCGTCCCCGGCCCGGCGATGATCTAGCCACCTCGTGCAGACCCGAATCATCCCCGCCGATCCCGCCGGTATCGCCGAGGCCGCCGCGCTGATCCGCGCGCGCCAGCCCGTCGCGGTGCCGAGCGAGACGGTCTACGGCCTCGCCGCCGACGCCACCGATAGCGAGGCGGTCGCGCGCATCTATGCCGCCAAGGGCCGCCCGGCGTTCAATCCGCTGATCGTCCATGTCGCCGATCTCGCCGCCGCCCGCGCCATCGCGAGCCTCGACACAGCCGCCGAGGCGCTGGCCGCGCGTTTCTGGCCCGGCCCGCTCACCCTCGTCCTGCCGCTGCGCCCCGACGCGGGCATCGCCAGCCTCGTCACCGCCGGGCTCGACACGATCGCGATCCGCGTGCCCGCCCATCCGGCGATGCAGGCGCTGATCGCGGCGAGCGGGCGGCCGCTTGCCGCCCCCTCCGCCAACGCCAGCGGCACCATCAGCCCGACCCGCGGCGCCCACGTCGCCCGCTCGCTCGACGGCAAGGTGGCGCTGATCCTCGACGGCGGCGCGACCGGCCACGGCCTGGAATCCACCATCGCCGCCCCCGGCCCCGGCACCCTCCGCCTGCTCCGCCCCGGCCCGATCACCGCCGCGATGCTGAGCGAGGCAACCGGTCTGCCCGTCACCTCACCCACCGGCGGCGCCATCGAAGCCCCCGGCCAACTCGCCGCCCATTACGCGCCCTCGAAACCCCTCCGCCTCGACGCCACGGACGCCCGCGACGGCGAATGGCTGATCGGCTTCGGATCCGTGGCCGGCCATGTCTCGCTATCCCCCACCGGCGATCCGGTGGAAGCGGCGGCCCGCCTGTTCGACCTGCTTCACGAAGCCGACGCCGGCCCCGCCCCGTCTATCGCCATCGCCCCGATCCCCCACGACGGCCTCGGCGCGGCCATCACCGACCGCCTTGCACGGGCGGCGATGGGGGCCGCCAGATGAATGCAGGATCAGGTCGGGCGCGGCGCGCTTTTTTCCGGCTTGCATAAATGCCCATGCAAGCTGACGCTGGTCGCCATGTGGAACAATCGCGGCTTTGACATTGCCCGTTATGTCATTCTGGCGACGTTGGCGTTCAGCTCCATCATCGCGCTTTCGACCGGAGCAATCCTGGCCGCAGTTTGGACGATCGATGCCCGAAGTTTACCGGCATATGCCGTCGTCCCTCTGTGCTTCTGTCTACTGATCGGCTTTCTCACCGGCCTTCCGGCTTTTTGTTTCCGGCGGGACATCGGACGACAGCGGCTGAACATCATAGCGGCCGGCAGCGTCGGGTTTCTCTCGGCGGTCTGCATTCTTATGGGCATGACATACAGTAATTCCTGCTCCGCGGTGGGCTGGAATTACGACCAAGATGCCGACCTGATGATCCCAGCCATCGTTTGGACGGATACGTGGAGTTGCCACCGTGTGGGGAATTATCAACAATTTTCCGGCGTGTGGAATTACGGCGAACGGCACCAATCATTCCAGCCTACCGGTGCGCAGGCATCCTTGCCGCCCGGAAATCTCTATATCGACGAAGCTGCTGCAAATATGATCTTTGATCATCTACTCCACCATCGGCCGAACCGCTACGCAGGTGCGAGCATTTTCATCAAATTTGGCGGGAACGTGCTTGCTCAGGGACGGCACGACGCCACCGATCGCCCTCTGTATCAGGTCAGGGATATCTCGGAGGCTCACCTTCTGAACGAATAGGCTGTCCTGGACTACCGTCGCCGCCACCACGCGACACCGCCGCCCAGCCCCAGCAGTCCGATCGCCGCAACGCCCGCGATCTGCACCGCCGCCCAGAGGGCGGTGGTGACGAGGATCGACATGAACGCCCCGATCGCGGTGGTCGCCTGGATCATGCGCGGATCATAGCATGGCGGCGATGCGTGCACCACGGATCAGCCGGATGGATGGTCGTCATCCACCAGCATGGTCGGTCACTATGGTGGTGGAGATTCGCGGCCTGGCTGCCGCTGGACCATTTGGGAAAATGGTGCGCCCGGAACGATTCGAACGTCCGACCCTCAGATTCGTAGTCTGATGCTCTATCCAGCTGAGCTACGGGCGCGTTGGAGCGGCGCTATTAGGCGGGGGTCGCGATGGGCGCAAGCCATTAAAATGCCGGGCGCGCGATTTTGTCCTGCGGTCGCCCAGTCCTATCGCGGCGGCGCCAGCCCGAGCAGCCTGCGCGCGTTGTCATAGCGGATCAGCGATTTCTCCTCCGCCGTCAGGCCGAGGCGGTCGAGGGCCTGGGTCATGCGGTGCAGCGAGAATTGCGGATAGTCCGAGCCGAGCAGGATATGATCCAGCCCGACGTTGCGCATCGTCCAGACGAATTCGCCCTGGATCGGCGAGCCGGCCGCCAGCGCGACGGTGGCGGAGATATCGAAATAGAGATTGTCGGCGAGCAGCCCATCTGCGGTGCGGGCCAGCGCGAGGATGTTCCAGAAGCGGAAGTTGAGCCCGCCCATGTGCGCGAAGATGAACTTGGTCTGCGGGCAGGCGATGGCGAGGTTGAAGAGCTTCTCGCTGTCGCCGGGCAGGATGCTGGCATTGTCGATCAGCACGACCAGCCCGAGCGCCCCGGCGCGCTTGACGAGGGTGGCGACGCGCGGGTCGGCGGGATCGAACTTCTGGGTGTGGGGGTGGATCTTGAGCAGCCGCACCCCGCGCGCCGCGACCCGCTCCAGCTCGGCGATCGCGGCGGCGCCGTCATAGGGGCGGACGGTGGCGATCGGCAGCAGGCCGGGGTGGCGCGCCGCCAGCGCGAGGATGCCGTCGTTGCCGGCACGGATCACGGCGGGATCGCCCGCCAGCGCCTGGTTCGGCCCGCCGAACCACATCGCCCCATAACCCGCGACCGCCTCGCCATCGGCCTTCAGCTGCGCCTGATAGGCCGCGATCGAGGCTTCGCCATCGTGGAGGTGGACGTGATTGTCGAAGATCTGCGCGGGCGCCGGGAGGGCGGGCAGGAGGAGCGCGAGAGTGGCGAGCAGCGGTCTCATCATGCCGAAATGAAATCAGGGATGACCAGCCGCCGCAAGGGTGTGTCTCGTACTCGCCCGCCCCGGCTTCAGCCGATCGTCACACCCACGACCCGCCAATTGCCATCCTCGCGATCGAGCGCGACGGTTTCCACCGCCTCCGCCTTGTTGGCGAAGCGCGTGCGGAACTTCACCACCTCATAGCCATCGGGCGGCGCGGGAAGATTCTCCTGGCTGACCAACGTGCGGGAGATCACCGCGCCGAGAGGCACGCGTACCTTCTGCGAGACCGTCGCCCAGACCTGCGCCGTATTCAGCTTGCGGAACGCCGCGCCGCTCGCGGCATAGCTGTCGTCCCACCGGCCCTCGTCCACAAGCACCAGCCATTGCCGGGCGGCGGCCACCACCTCCACGTCCTGCGCCGTGCTCGCGGCGGCCGACAGCGAGGAGGGGGAAGAGGCGATCTGCGGCAGAGCAACGAGGGCAAGAAGGCCGAGAGCGAATGTCATGACGGATACTCCGATGATGATCCGGAAGCGGCGATATCGCCGCCCCGCGCCGCCGATCGGCGCGTCGTCCTGATCCATCCGGGGTTCGGCCCCGTCTCCCCCGATTTCCGTGTCCCCAAACGATTGGGGGGTCGGCGGAACCGTGCCGTCCCCTTCCGCCTCGAGCAACAGACGCGCCGCCTCGCGGCTGCTCGACACCGCCATCTTGCGCCGTGCGTCGCGCAACCGCTCGTTGATCGTGTGGACCGAAAGGCCGAGGCTGCGGGCGATCGACTTCGCGTCATGACCGCGCACCATCAGGCGCAGGGTCTGCTTCTCCTTTTCGGTCAGCGCCCCGAAGCCGTCGTTCACCTGCGTGTTCATACCCCTCGGGGGCTAGGCCGGGCGCCCGGCGGCAGCTACCCCAAAAAATTCGTGTCCCTGTACGGGCGGCCTTTTATCGAAGCCCCCCTCAATGCGCCGTCCCCATGTAGAACAGCATCGACACGAACAGGCTGCTCGTGATCGTGGTTATCATCAGCAGCGTGAAGGTCCGCCATGTCGCGCCGAAGCGGCCGAGGCCGTAGCCATATTTCAGCTGCTTATACATGTGGATCGGCGGCAGGATCGAGAAGGCGGTCCACAGCACCCATTTCGCCACACCGATCCAGCTCAGCACCACCAGCACCACCACCAGCAGGCTCATCGCCGCCAGCGAATAGGTCGCGAAGATGGCGTGGTCGTAGAGGCCGACGCCGCGGCGGAACAGGAACATCATCCAGATGAAGGGCAGCGAGATCGGGATCAGCGCCCAGCTATATTTATAGGCGGACGACTTGATCTTGTAGGCGAGCAACTCGGGATTCTCGCTGGCGTGGCGGAGCGACTGATCGAGCCAGGAGATGCCGGTGTTGAGGCCGACCTTCTCCTCGCGTTCGGGCTGGGCGGTGGCCTTGGCGGTGCCGGCCATGCCGCCGATCGTCTCGATCGCCTTGATCGATTTCTTCGTGTCGGCGATCTGCGCGTCGATGCGTGCGCGCTGGGCATCGGTGGTGGCGACGCTGCGCGCCTGTTCCAGCGCGGAGAGTTCGCCGACGGTATTCTCGCGCGCCTTGGCCATGCCCTTGGCGGTTTCGTTGATGAAATTCTTCTCGACCCCGCCCTTGCCGGTGCCCGTCCAGGCGAGGTTGGAGACGACCGCGAACATCAGAAAGACCGAGAACAGGAACAGCGCCATCGGCGAGACGAATTTCACCCGCTCGCCATCGATATAGCGGCGGGTGAGGTGGCCGGGCTTGGTGGCGAGCAGCGGCAGCGTGTGCCAGGTCCGCCCCTCGAAATGGAACACGCCATGGGCGATATCGTGGAGCAGGCCGGTGGCGTCCTTGTGGAGATGACCGGGCTGGCCGCAGGCGTGGCAATGCGCGCCCACCAGCGGCGTGCCGCAATTGAGGCAGGCGCCATGCCCGTCGGAATGATGCTTGTCGTTGGGCAGCGGACCGCCGCCCGCCGCGCCCGCCTTGCCCGAGAAGGTCCGCGCGACGAGGCCGCCCGTCACGATCGTCCCTAGGTCGTCGATACCGTCGCTCATCCGCTCACCCCAGCGATGCCTCCGCGCATCCTGCCCCAGCCGATGGCGCTTCGCCAAGCCTGTTCCGCTGCGGTGCATCATGCTACCGGCGCGACCATGAGCGAGCATCCCACCAAGCTGATCGCGTCGATGGGCGCACGGGCACGCGAAGCGGCGCTGGTGATGGCCGCCGCGCCGACCGCGTCCAAGGCCGCCGCGCTGCGCGCCGCCGCGACACGCATCCGCGCCGCCGAGACCGCGATCCTCTCCGCCAACGCCGAGGACGTCGCCCGCGCGCGCGGCGCCGGGCTGTCGGACGCGATGATCGACCGGCTTATCCTGAACCCCGACCGGCTGGGCGGCATCGCCACCGCGCTGGACGATGTGGCCGGCCTGCCCGATCCGGTCGGCGAGATCATCGACGAGCGCGAGCGGCCGAACGGCCTGGTGCTGCGCCGGGTGCGCGTGCCGCTGGGCGTGATCGGCATTATCTATGAAAGCCGGCCCAACGTGACGGTGGACGCCGGGGCGCTGGCGCTGATGGCGGGCAATGCCGCGATCCTGCGCGGCGGCTCCGAAGCGGTCGAGACCAATCGCGCGCTCCACACCGCGCTGGCCGCCGGGCTGGCCGATGCCGGCCTGCCGACCGACGCGGTGCAACTGGTGCCGACGACCGATCGCGCGGCGGTGGGCGCGATGCTGACCGCCTCCGGCCTGATCGACATCATCGTGCCGCGCGGCGGCAAGGGGCTGGTCGCGCGGGTGCAGGCCGAGGCACGGGTGCCGGTGCTGGCGCATCTCGACGGCATCAACCACCTCTATATCGACGCCGCCGCCGACCCGGAGAAAGCCGCCACGCTTGCGGTGAACGCCAAGATGCGCCGCACCGGCGTGTGCGGCGCGACCGAGACCCTGCTGATCGACCGCGCCTATGCCGATCCCGCGCCCGTGCTGGCAGCGCTGATCGACGCCGGCTGCGCGCTGCGCGGCGACGTGGCCGCGCAGGCGGTCGACGATCGCGTGACGGCGGCGACGGGGGAGGATTGGGATACCGAATATCTCGACGCGATCTGCGCGGTGGCGCTGGTCGATGGCGTCGAGGGGGCGATGGCGCATATCGCCGTCCATGGATCGCACCACACCGACGCGATCGTCACCGAGGACGAGGCGGTCGCCGAACGCTTCCTCGACACGGTCGATTCGGCGATCGTGATGTGGAACGCCTCTACCCAGTTCGCCGACGGCGGCGAGTTCGGGCTGGGCGCGGAGATCGGCATCTCCACCGGCCGCCTCCACGCGCGCGGCCCGGTCGCGCTGGAGGGGCTGACGACCTACAAATGGCAGGTGCGCGGAACGGGCCAGACCCGGCCGTGATCGCCGCTTGTATCGCCTGTATACAAGCGATACATTGATGCCATGAGCAAGACCGCCGTCATCACCGCCCGCCTCGACGAGGAAACAATGGCCTTGGTCGACAAGGTCGCCAAGGCGCAGGGCCGCAGCCGGGCGTGGTTCGCCGCGCACGCCATCCAGCGCGCTGCCGAGAAGGAGGCCGATTTCCTCGCCTTCGTGCAGGAGGGGATCGACGCGGCCGATCGCGGCGACGTGATCCCGCATGAGGATATCGTCGCGAGGGTCCGGGCGCGTCGGGCGGCGAAGTCCGCGCATTGATGCGGATCGTCTGGACGGGTCCGGCCGAAGCGGACCTTGGCGTGACCGATGATTATTGGGCGCAATATTCCGAAGAATCTGCCGATGCCATGTTGCTCCGCATCCACAGTGCCGCCGCGTTCCTCACGGGAATGCCCCACGCCGGGCAGCGGCTGGAGGATACCGCCGCGCGCAAGTGGACGGTGCGCGGCACCAACTACGTCCTGCTCTATCGCGTGATCGGGGAGCGGCTGGATATCCTCCGCGTCCACCACGCCGCCGAGGACTGGCGCACATTCCCCGAATGACCCCTACCGGCCTGCTCGGCGGCTCCTTCAACCCGGCGCATGGCGGGCATCGATCGATCAGCCTGTTCGCGATCCGCGCGCTGGGGCTGGGGGAGATGTGGTGGCTCGTCTCGCCCGGCAATCCGCTGAAGCCGAAAGCCGGCATGGCGCCCCTGCCCGCCCGCCTCGCCTCGACCCATCGCATGGCCCGCAACGCCCCGATCCGGCCGACCGCGATCGAGCAGCACCTCGGCACGCGCTACACCGTCGATACGATCCGGCGGCTGATCCGCCGTTATCCGAACCGCCGCTTCGTGTGGATCATGGGCGCGGACAATCTGGCGCAGTTTCACGAATGGCGGAAATGGCGGGAAATCGCCCGCCTCGTGCCGATTGCGGTAATCGCCCGACCGGAGTATGATCGGGCAGCCCATGCCGCGAAGGCGATGGGCTGGCTGCGGTCCGCCGTCCGGCCGCGAGCCCAGGCGAGGAACTGGACGAGTTGGAGACCGCCGGCGATCGTGCTGCTGCGCTTCCGCCCCGACCCACGCTCCGCCACCGCCCTGCGCGCGCGCGATCCGGACTGGCATCTGTCTGTCGAAACAAGGGGCCTGCGCGATCGCGTGACGCGCCGGCCCATCCATGAGGAGGTTACTTGCCCACCCCTACCCCGTTAGCCGCCGTCTCCGACCGCGGCATCCCCGGCGCCGATTCCGTCGAGACCCTGCACCGGCTGGTGCTCTCGTCCCTGGATGACGACCAGGCGGTCGAGACCGTCTCGATCCCGCTCGCGGGCAAATCGAGCTTCGCCGACCATATGGTGATCGCCTCCGGCCGATCGACCCGCCAGGTCGCCTCGATGGCGATGAAGCTGGTCGAGCGGATCAAGGCCGAGACCGGCCGCAGCTCGCGCATCGAGGGTCTGCCCAGCGCGGACTGGGTGCTGATCGACGCCGGCGACATCATCATCCACCTGTTCCGGCCCGAGGTCCGCAGCTTCTACAATCTGGAGCGGATGTGGGGCTTCGGCGATTCGCCCAGCCCCGCCGTCGGCACCGCCTGACGCTCCTTGCTGCTCCACATCGTGGCGCGGGGTAAGATCGGTCGCGGGCCGGAGGCGGAGCTTGTCGATCGCTACCTCAAGCGCATTTCCTGGCCGGTGAAATCCACCGAGCTGCCCGATACGGGCGGCCGGATGCCGCCGATCGAGCCCGGCACGGTCCGCATCCTGCTCGACGAGAAGGGCAGGCAACTCCCCTCGATGGCCTTCGCCGAGATGCTCGGCCGCTGGCGCGATGACGGCCGCCGCGAGGCCCGCTTCCTGATCGGCGCGGCCGACGGGCACGACGACGAACAGCGCGCCGACGCCGATCTGCTGCTGGCCTTCGGCGCGGCGACCTGGCCGCACCTGATGGCGCGCGCCATGCTGGCCGAACAGCTCTGGCGCGCGACCAGCATCCTCGCCAACCATCCCTATCACCGCGAAGGCTGATGCGGCGGATTGGGATCATCGCCGCTTTGGGCGCGATGCTGGTCGTCGGCGGCGCGGCGCAGGCGGCCAACGAGCGGGCGGCGCTGGCCTCGGCCAATCGCGCCGCCGCCTCGGCCGGCAATCGCGCGCGGCTGCTCGCCGCCGCCGCAGCTAAGGCGACCAACGACGCCGATCGCATCCGCGCCAACGCCGCCGCCATCGCCGCCAGCGTGCAGGCGGGCGAGGCGCGGATCGCGCTGGCCGAGACGCGGCTGCGCCTGATCGAGCGCGAGCGCCACCGCCAGCGCGACGAACTCGCCCGACGACAGGCGCCGCTGACCCGCGTTCTGGGCGCGCTGGAGACGATGGCGCGGCGCCCGGCGGCGATGACCCTGGTGGAGCCCGGCTCGCTGCGCGACGTCGTCCACGTCCGCGCGCTGATCGGCGCCGCCACGCCCGAGATCGAGCGCCGCACCGCCGACTTGCGCGCCGCGCTGACCGAGAACGAACGCCTCCGCGCGGCGGCCGAATCGGGCATCCTCTCGCTGCGGCAGGAGCGCGCCGCGCTGGGCGCCCGCCGGGTCGAGCTGGCCCGCGCCGAGGCGCAGATCCGCGCCCGATCCGCCAGCCTCGCCGATTCCGCCATGCTGGAACAGGAGCGCGCGCAGGGTCTGGCCGAAAAGGCGCGCGACCTGACCGCGCTGGTCGATCAGATGAACGATCAGGCGTCGGTGCGCGAACGCCTCGCCTCGCTGCCCGGCCCGCTGCTGCGCCCGGCGCTGCCCGGCGCGGTCGCCAGCCCCCCGCCCGCGCCCGAGCCCGTGGCGGGCAATGCCGCCCGCCCGGCCTATCGCATCCCCGCCATCGGCCAGCTCGTCACCGGCCTGGGCGAGACCAATTCGGCCGGCATCCGCACCCGCGGCCTCACCATCGCCACCGCCCCCGGCGCGCAGGTGGTGGCCCCCGCCGGCGGCCGCGTGTCCTTCGCCGGGCCGTTCAAGGGCTATGGCCAGGTCGTCATCATCGATCATGGCGGCGGCTGGAACAGCCTCGTCACCGACCTCGCCGTGGTCGCGGTGCGAGTGGGCGATACGATCGTCCAGGGCAGCCCCCTCGGCCGGATGGGCAACGGCGCCCCCCGCCTGACGGTGGAACTGCGGCGCGGCGGCCAGACGGTGGATATCGCGCGGCTGGTGAGCGTGGGGTGACCTTGCCGGAACAAGGCCGGCCAGCCCGTATCGAGCGCGGGGAACTTGCCGCCCGCACGCGCCGTTCTTGTCGCGACCTAACCTGAGGAATTCGACATGGCCGGCAAATATGAGGCGCGCAACACGCAGGGTGACCATCGCGTGCTGGACGACGACCCCAAGGCGATCGCGCTCCTCAAGGAAGAGCATCGGATCTTCCGCAAGCTGTTCGATCGCGCGGAGAAAGCCGAGGGCGCCGATCTGAAGGCTGTCGCCGACGAACTCTGCCTGCGCCTCACCGTCCACATGACGATCGAGGAGGAAATTCTCTATCCAGCGCTGAAGCCCGTAATCGGCGCCGACGAGGTGGATGAAGGGATCGTCGAACATGCCTCCGGCAAGCGCATCATCGCCGAACTGGAGCAGCTCAAGGGCACGGAGGAACTGTTCAAGTCCAAGGTGCATGTGCTGGGCGAGGAAACGATCCACCATATCGACGAGGAGGATGAAGACCTCTTCGCCGACGCCAAGGAAGCCCATGCCAAGGGCCGGATCGATCTGGACGCCGTGGGCGACGATATGCGCGCCCGGCAGGCCCAACTCTACCGCCAGGTCGAGGAAACCGGCGAAGTCGGCGTCACCTGCGAGACCGACGCGGACGAGATCGCCCACGTCTGAGCATCGGGGCGCGCCTTCCCGATCGGGAGCGAACGTGCCGGCATAGGGTATCCAGTCGAACAGCGGTACGATCCTGCCGCATTCAATGCTGTCCTCCAGCGGCTGGACTGCCTTATGTCAGCGGTACAGCCCGATTCGGAGGAACCCTTTTCCCTCATGCGCCTCAACACCCTGATCGCCGCCCTCGCCTCCACCGCGCTCGTGGCGCCGGCCGTCGCCGCGCCGCTCGATGCGCCGACGATCAACAGGATCGCCGACCAGAGCTTTCAGCACAGCCAGGTGATGCAGACCGCCGCCTATCTGACCGACCGGATCGGCGGACGCATGACCAATTCGCCCGCCATGCGCGAGGCGGAGAAATGGACGCAGGGACAGTTCAAGGGCTGGGGTCTTTCCAACGTCCACCTCGAAGGGTTCGAGTTCGGGCGCGGCTGGTGGATCGAGAATGCCAGCGTGCGGATGGTGAGCCCCCGGCCGATCACCCTGCGCTCGATCCCGATCGCCTGGACGCCGGCGACGACGGGCACGCTCTCGGCGCCGATCATCGTGGCGCCGATGGCCAAGGAGCGCGACTTCGCCGAGTGGCGCGGCAAGCTGGCCGGCAAGATCGTGCTGGTGACCTATCCGGCGCCCGCCAAGGACGACGAGGCCGCCGCGCCGTTCAAGCGACTGACCCGCGACGACATCACCAGGATCAACAAGGTCGAGCAGCCCGATCTCGACCCCGATTTCGACAAGCCGCGCTATGAGCGCACCGTGTGGCCGCGCAAGCTGGACGCCTTCCTGAAGGCCGAGGGCGCGGTGGCGTGGGCGCGCATGTCCTATCGCGACAACGGCCTCGTCCATGGCGAGGGCTATCGCTATCAGGTGGGCGACACCGCCGCGCTGCCCGGCGTGGAGATCGCCGCCGAGGATTATCGCCGTCTCGCCCGCCTCGCCAAGACCGGGCCGGTGACGCTGGAGATCAATTCCAACGTCCATTTCGTCGATACCGACACCAAGGCCTATAACGTGCTGGCCGACCTGCCGGGCAGCGACCCGAAGGCGGGCTATGTGATGGCCGGCGCCCACCTCGACAGCTGGGTGGCGGCCGACGGCGCCACCGACAATGCGGCGGGCAGCGCGATCATCATGGAGGCGGCGCGCATCCTGAAGGCGATCGGCGCGACGCCGAAGCGCACGATCCGCTTCGCTTTGTGGGCCGGCGAGGAGCAGGGTATCCATGGCTCCGACGCTTATGTCCGCCAGCATCTGGCGACCCGGCCACTCAATGCCGACCCGGAGAAAGCGGCGCTGGGGCCGAGCTTCAACAGCCGCACCTATCCGGTGACCAAGCTGCCGGGCTATTCCGATCTGGCCGGCTATTTCAACATCGACAATGGCGGCGGGCGCCTGCGCGGCCTCTACACCGAGGGCAATTTCGCCGCCGTACCGATGCTGAAGGACTGGCTGTCGCCGTTCGAGGGCTTCGACGCGACATCGGTGGTGGCGGCCAAGACCGGCGGCACCGACCACGTCTATATGCAGACGGTGGGCCTGCCCGGCTTCCAGTTCATTCAGGACCCGCTGGATTATGGCAGCCGCACCCACCATTCGAGCGTCGACACCTACGATCATTTGCGCGCGACCGATCTGCGGCAGGCGGCGGTGATCCTGGCGTCGGTGCTGCTGTCGGCCGCGAACAGCGACAAGCCGATCCCGGCGGGCACCACCCCGACCCAGCCGAACGACACCGATCCGTTCCGCTACAAGGATCCGTCGAAGGATTGAGAGACAAGGGGCCGGCTTCGCTCTCGGACCAAGCCGGCCCCTATCGTCCTCCCCTTACTTCCGCCCCCGCCAGATCTTCACCGTCGTCGTCGGGCGCGGCCCGCCGGGGCGGCAGGCGGTGGGCTTGAAGGCGGTATCGAGGCACAGCCACACCTCCTCCAGCCAGCCCTGCCGGTTGATGTTGAGGTGGATCATGTCCGCCCGCATCCCCGGATTGGCGCGCGCGAAGGAGCGCGAGAAGCTCGCCACCGTCTGCGGCCGGCGCGACAGCCAGTCCATGTTGGGGTAGCGCAGCCCCGCGTAGAGCGCGCGCGAACGGCCGAAATAGGCCGCCGGGGTCACGCCCATGCAGGTGGCGTGCTTGGCATATTCATGCTGCACCAGTTGCGCGTCGGGCGTGGCGCACAGCATGTCGCGCACCACCTTTTCGGGCACCAGCGGCGCGGTCTTGCAATATTGCGGCCACAACTTGCCGACGCCGTCCGGCCACAGGCCATGCAGGGTGAAGCCGAAACGCGGCGCCCCGCCCCCGCCGCACTGGAAGGCATCCGCCGCCGATCGCAGCCGGGTGCGGCAATATTGCGGGGACCAGGTGATCGCGAGCGTATAGCTGCCGGTCGGCAGGCGGCGCGCCGGCTCCTGCGCGGTCGGCCCCTCGACCCGATAGGGCGGCACCCGCGCCGGCACGCTGCACTGGCTGGCCTGCGCCAGCGCCGCCCCGGGCGCCGCCAGCAGCGCCAGCGCGAGCCACATCCGCTTCACCATGTCCCTGCCCTCCCGTCGATCCGTGGATATGTGCCGTTCAGCCCGCCTTGAAGTCGAGCCCGATGTCGGCGGCCGGCGCCGACTGGGTCAGCCGCCCGACCGAAATATAGGTCACGCCCGTCTCGGCGATGGCGCGGATCGTTTCCAGCTTCACCCCGCCCGAGGCTTCGGTCGGCACGCGCCCCCCCACCAGGGTCACCGCGCCGCGCAGGGTCGGCGGGTCCATATTGTCGAGCAGCAGATGCGTCGCCCCCGCCGCGATCGCCGGCTCGATCTGATCGATCCGATCCACCTCGACGATGATCGAGGGGATGCCCGCCACCACCGCGCGCCGCACCGCCTCACCGATGTCGCCCGCCACCGCGACATGATTGTCCTTGATCATCGCGGCATCCCACAGGCCCATGCGGTGGTTGGTCGCCCCGCCCATGCGCGTGGCGTATTTCTCCAGCAGGCGCAGGCCGGGGATGGTCTTGCGCGTGTCGAGCAGGGTCGCCCCCGTGCCCCGGATCGCATCGACATAGGTGCGGGCCAGAGTGGCGACGCCCGACAGATGCTGCACGGTGTTGAGCGCCGACCGCTCCGCCGTCAGCAGCGCGCGCGCCTTGCCGCGCAGGCGCAGCAGCTCGGTGCCGGCCGCCACCCGGTCGCCATCCTGCACCAGCCGCTCCAGCCGCACGTCGGGATCGAGCGCGCGGAAGAAGGCTTCGGCGATCGGCAGGCCCGCCACCGTGATCGCGTCGCGGCTGTCCATCACGCCATCGAAGATCGCATCGGCCGGGATCACCGCCGCCGAGGTGATGTCGCCCTTGTCGCCCAGATCTTCGGCCAGGGTCGCGGCGACGAAGGCGGCGACATCGAAACCGGGCAGATCGGGCATCGGGGGACTCTCCTCGGGGGGATCGGACGGAGGTTGGGCTCGCTGCTCCGTTGGCAGAATATCCGCCTGTAGGACAGGCCCGAAACCGGCCGGGCAATCGACTCACCGCATGGTTAATTATTTTTCACGGGAGGGGTGTGGAGTCGTCGTTTCGGCTTCGTCCTGCTCTCAAGGACCGCGCAGGCAGATCGCGGACCCGACCCCCGCCCGGCACTTTTTCCGGCGGGTCAGAGCGAATTTGGGGTGAGGACAATGAAGGGTATCTGCCTGGCTGGCGTCTGCGTTCTGTCGGCTATGTTCTGGGCGGCGGCCGCCGTCGCGGCCGTCGAGACGATGTTCTGAAGAGGGCTTGATCCTGGGCTGGGGGGCGATCCTCCAGCCTGTCGTGGATGAATGCTCGGGGGCGGGCGACAGCGCCCGCTCCTCACACCAGCGTCGGATCGTACCGAACCTGCCGGCGGACGTAGCAGCGGCTCGTCGCGTCGCCGCGCGCGCCGCCCCAGGCGGGCACCATGCACATGCGATCCGGCCCGGCCATACGGAACAGATAGACCGCGCCGCCGCGCGTCTGCGCCTTCACCGTCGTCTGGTGGACGCTGTAGCCGCGCAGGGCGATGCCCTCGCCGGTGCCGATCACCATGCTGTCGCTCGTGAAGGTGAGCTGCTGGCGCGGATCGCCGGGCTGCCAGTCCTGCTCCGGCCCCGCCTCGCGCGCCCAGGCGCCGAGCAGGGGGTTTTCCTTGTCGGCCGCCGCCGCCGGTGCCGCCACCGCCGCGATCAGCCCCATCATGCCCAGCAGCACCCGCATCGCTCATCCCCGTCGCGAAACCGCCGGAACCTAGCCACGCCGCCCCGCCCCGATCAAGCGCGGGATTGCGCGGCTTTGGGGATAAATGCCGGCGCCGCTATACCCCCTCGGGGCGGGAACGGAGAGTGACGGGTGGCAGACGACAGCGAACGTGAAACGCCCTGCGCCGCCCCCGCCCTGCCCGATGCCATGGCCGCGTCGCTCGACTTCTATCTTTGGGCGCGCGACACGATCGGCGAATCGGGTGGGGCCGTCTACCGCCTGCATGGCAAGGCGGGCGCGCCGGATCTGTTCCTGAAACATGGCGCCGCCAGCGTTGCCGGGGATATCACCGACGAGATGGCACGGCTGCTCTGGCTGGCCGATCACCTGCCCGTACCCGAAGTCCGCCACTTCGTCCGCACCGACGACGCGGCATGGCTGCTGATTACCGCGATGCCGGGCCGCACGGCTTTCCAATGCCTGGAGGACGACCCCGGCGCGGCGGACACGATCGTCGATGCGCTGGCGGCCTTCCTGCGCCGCCTCCACGCCATCCCGATCGACACCTGCCCGTTCACCAGCGCGCACCCCCATCGCCTTGCCCGCGCCCGCGCGCGGATCGACGCCGGGCTGATCGACCTCGACGATTTCGACGAGGCCCGCGCCGGCTGGAGCGCCGAACGGGTGTGGGACGCGATGCAGGCCCTGCTGCCGCTCGCCCCCGATCCGGTCGTCACCCATGGCGACTTCTCGCTCGACAATATCCTGATGATCGACGGCGCGGTCGCCGGGCTGATCGATGTCGGCCGGGTCGGCATCGCCGATCGCTATCAGGATCTGGCGATCCTGTGGAACTGCCTGCACGAATTCGGCGGTGGCCTGCCCGAACGTCTCTTCGACCAATATGGCATCGCCGCGCCCGACCAGGCGAAACTTCGCTTCCACCTCATGCTCGACGAACTTTTCTGATTTCACGACTAGCGCAACATAGGCATCGACTGGCCATGACCGAACCTTCGCCTTTTGCAGCAGCATCATCTTTTCGCGCGCCGACCGATGGCTTGATGGGTCGATTGCAAAACCGATTGGCGAACTCCCGACCGATCAAGGCCCTGCTTCGCACCATCATGAAACGCCTGCCGTTCGCAGTTCTGGAAAGCGATGTCCGTGATGTTATCTACGCCAACTGGGTCGTACCGGCAGAAGCCGTCGCCGACCTCGTGCCACCCGGCGTGGAGATCGTACAAGTCGATGGACACACCATTCTGACCATACTCACCTACGCGCATGGTCATTTTGGCCCTGCTCTGGCGGGATCGGGGCGCCGGCTGTTCCCGTCGCCTCGCCAGAGCAACTGGAGACTGTACGTCACAGGCATCGGTGCCGCGTCACCCACGAAGCCGACCGTCCTGTTTCTCGCAAACATATTCGACAGCGCGCTCTATGCGGTCGGCACCCGGCTGTTCAGCGACGTGATGCTCGCTCACCATGCTCACAATTTCCGGCACGGCCGGCAGGGTGATATCTGGACGACCGGTGTCGAGAGTGCGGGCAGCGCACCGGACTGGCTTATCAGGGTTCGCGACACCGAGAGCGCAACAATTCCCCCTGAATTCCGGCCGTTCTTCGCGACCTATGCCGATGCCCTGAACAGTTTATGCCTTCAGGATGCGGCGATTGCCCCGGTCGATGGCATGGCGGCGTTGGCAATCGCCGAAATCGACCTTCCGATCGCTATCGAGAGTTGCGTGCCGATGTTGGTCGAGACGTACCGGCCAGGCTCGCTTCTTGATCGCATCGGTGCCACCAGCGAGCCGTTCTGTTTTAGAGTACCGAAAGTCCGTTTCCGGGCGCTTTCCGAGCATCTCATCACAATCTAGCGTCGTCGACGCTCGCAAACGAAAAAGGCGCCACCGTTCCCGGCAGCGCCCCTGTGTCGTCGATCGGGCCGAACTGCCTCAGTTCAGGCGTGCCGATCCGATGCCCGAGATCGTGCGGTCGATCAGCGCCTTGTCGGCCACCGCGTCGTTGCGTTCCGTGAGGATCGCGGCGGCGGCTTGCGCCGCGATGCGGGCGGCTTCGGCGCGGACTTCGGCGATGGCGCCGCGTTCGGCGGCGCCGATCTTGTCCTCCGCCATGCGGCGGCGGCGTTCGATCAGCGCGGAGGCGTCGCTCTCGGCGCGGGCGACGATCGCCTCGGCTTCGGTGGCGGCGCGGGCGAGGATGTCGTCCGCTTCCTTCGCGGCCTCGGCCGACTTCTTCAGATATTCCGCCTTCAGCGCCTCGGCCTCGGCGCGCAGCTTGGCGGCCTCGTCGAGATCCTTGCGAATGCCGGCGATCTTCTTGTCGAGCGCCTTGCCGATCGCCGCCGGAACCTTCTTCCACAGCATCAGGCCGATCAGCACCAGCATCGCCAAAGCGACCCAGCCGGCACCGTTCAGATAAAGCGCGCTCGGCTCGCTGTGAGGGGCCATGCCGTCGCTGCCCATATGGGTCTTGACCAGCGGCTCCTCGTCGATCGTGTTGGCGAGCGCGGGGGTGTGATGGGACATGGTCGAGCCGCCCTTATTGTGCCGTCGCGGCGCGACGCACCGCCGTGGCGGCCTCGTCGGTCGAGACGGTCAGGCCGGCGAGACGCGCGACCAGATCCTGGGTGATCTCGGCCGCGACGCTTTCCAGGTGCGAGAGCGCATCGGTCCGCGCCGCCGAGAGGCTGGCTTCGGCCGTGGCGGATGCACCCGCCAGCACGGCATCGGCCTGCTTGACGCGGGCCTCCGACGCGGCCTGGGCCCTGGCCTTGGCATCCTGGTTCTGGGCGAGCGAGGTGGCTCGCGCCTCGTTCATCCGCACCCGATAGGCTTCCTCGCCGGCATCGGCTTCGGCCTGGGCGCGCTCGGCGGCGGCCAGATCGTCGGCGATGCGGCGCTCACGGCCCTCGACGGTCGATTCGATCTTCGGAAGCATCGCCTTGCCGATCCCGAAATAGATCAGCGCGAAGACGATCAGCATCCAGAAGACCTGGCCGGCGTAGGTGGACGCAAGCTGTTCTATCTGAGGCATCGGCGGCTCTCGACGGAGTTAGGCAAATTCAAACGGCCGCCGGGCGCGAACGCCCGGCGATCCGGCTCAGGCGACGAACAGCAGGATCATCGCGACGACGAACGCCAGCAGGCCGAGAAGCTCGGCGGCGGCGAAGCCGATGAACAGGCGGCCCTGCTGGCCGTCGGCGGCCGACGGGTTGCGCAGCGCGCCTTCGAGGAACGAGGCGAACACGTTACCCACGCCGAGCGCGGCGAGGCCGAGACCGATCGCGGCGAGACCGGCGCCGAGGAACTTGGCTGCAACAGGATCCATCGTAAAACTCCCTATCTAACTGATTTCAAGCGATTTGACCGCGCGGTCTTAGTGAAGGTTGACCGCGTCGTTCAGGTACAAAGAGGTGAGCAGCGCGAACACATAGGCCTGGATCGCGCAGACCAGCAGCTCGAGCGCCGAGATACCGACCATCAGCACGAAGGTGGGCAGGCCGACCAGCACGCCATAGCCGATGCCGGCGGCGCTGGCGTTGATGACGAAGCCCGCGAGCACCTTCAGCAGGATGTGGCCCGCCGTCATCGCCACGAACAGTCGCAGCGCGAGGCTGAACGGGCGGATCATGAAGGAGAGCAGCTCGATCACGAACATCAGCGGGATCATCACCACCGGCGTGCCGTGCGGCACGAACAGCGAGAAGAAGTGGAAGCCATGTTTGGCGAAGCCCACCACCAGCACGGTGCCGAACGCCAGCACGGCGAGCGTGCCCGTCACGGTAAAATGGCTGGTCGAGGTGAAGGCATGGCCGCCCGGAACCACCCCGATCGGCGCGAGGCCGAGGATGTTCGACAGCAGGATGAACATGAAGAGCGAGAACACGAGCGGCACGAACCGGCGCCCTTCGGGGCCGATATTGGCGTGCATCATGCCGGTGATGAAGCCGGTCACGCTCTCGACGGCGGCCTGCCAGCGGCCGGGCACCAGCTGGCGCTTCATGCCGCCCAGCATGAACACCCACAACCCGACCAGCGTCAGCACCATCCAGAGCGCGCTGTTCGTGAAGGAGAGGTCGTACCCGCCGACCATCAGATGCTGGCCGAACAATGGTTCGACCGTGAACTGATGCATCGGGTCGATCTTGCCGCCGTGCGCCATGCCCCTGTTCAGCCCCGTTTCTTAGTCCAAGCGCCCGAAGTTCACTCCGGGCGCTCCATGGAGATTCGATAGATGTTCCTGATGGCGACGCCGATCCCGAGGAACAGCAACACCAGCAGCGCCCAGGGTGCGGTCCCCATCCAGCGGTCGAACAACCAGCCGAGCAAGGCGCCACCCGCCGGACCCGCGATCATCTCGGCCAGCACGCGATTGCCCTGGGCATAGCCCTTGCCGGAACCGTCGCGTGCCTTGCCGCTTCTGATCGCCTCGGCGGCGCGTGCGTCGCTCAACCGCTTGTCCAGCGAGGAGATTCGCGCGTCTTCGCCGATGGGATCCCGCTCGGAATCTCCTGCCGCCATGTCCGTCTCCTCCAGCCTGCCCCTCATGGGCTGACGCGGGGGGTGCGGCCATGCCGGCGGGCTATCCCGTCCAGGCGCCGACCCTTTAGGAAGCGGTATCCTACAAGTCAACCGCACCGGGATGGGCGTAAAGGATGAGAGCGCGGGAGGCGATCGCGTTCGATCGCCCCGGCGCTTTTCCCGATTTTCAGCGGCAGACTCGTCGCCCTGAAACAGCCGTTGGAAATTACGCCCTGCTGACACCGGTGTCCATGCCGATCTTTGGATCGGCCGCCCGGCCCCCACAGGGGCGATCGCCGATCCGTTTACTTGCAGACGGCCGGCAACGGCACCGGCGCATTGCCCTGGCGCACCGCCCAGTTCGCGCCGGACTTGTAGGCTTCGCCCGGCGCCACGCGCTTGGCAAGCTGGTCGCAGCCACGCGCGGCGGCCACCTCCTGCACGGTCGCGCCCTGCGATCCGGCGATGTCGGTGTAGATCTGGCGGCGCTTGATGTTGATCGCGTCCACCGCCTGCCGCACCGCCGTCGAGGGGGCCGAGGCGAAGCCGAGATAGCCGTCCGCCTGCTCGCCGACGGCGCCGCCCGCGCGCGCCTGCGCCACGACGGCATCCTCGGACTGCGCCACCGCGATGCCCCCCGCCATCAGCAGGAGACCCGCGAAACCGATCACAAACCGCGCCATCGTCAGAACACTCCCGGATATTGCTGGTCGAGATTCTTCACATTCTCGCGCAAGGACACGACCACTTCCTGGCGGATGGTGACGTTCAGGTTGATCTCGATCGGCTTGTCGGGCGCCTTGACCGAGATGCAGCCGGCCAGAAGCAACGGCGATGCGATCATCGCCGCCGCCACCCCCAGCCCGCCTATCCGTATCTCCATGGGCATCCTCATCGTCTATTCTCACTTACAGGGGGCTGAACGGTGGGGGAAGCGGAAGCGCCGCCCGATCCGGGCAGCACGCCCGCCGGGGGCAGCGCCTGCCGGATCAGCCCGCGCGGATCGTTGAGCGAACTGGCCGAATTGAGCAGCCCCCGGAAAGGCGCGCGGATCGTGATGCGGAAGCGGAACGGCAGGTTGCTGAACTGGCCCATGATCCCGCGCCGCGCCGCCTTGGGCGTCTCGTTGGTGCCGTCGAAGAACACCTGCGTCACGACATCCCCGTCGAGCGCGCCGTCCAGCCCGATCGACAGCGAATCGTAGCGCATCGATTTCAGCGCATCGAAGGCGAGCTTGCCGAACGTGCCGAGCTGGGCGTTGGACAGCTCGCCGACATAGGCCAAGGTGCCGCCGGCCTTGCGCACCGTCAGCCGCCCGCCGACGATCCGCCCGCCCGTGTCGTCGAAGATCATCGGGAGGCTGCCGTCGAACGTGCCGGTCACCGCGATATTCTTGAAATCGAACTGTTCCACGAACTTGGCGGCATCCATTCCCGTCACCCGGAAGGTCATGCGCCGCTCGACCGGCCGCCCGAAATCCATCTCGGTCGGCGCCAGCTCCAGCTCCCCGCCCGAAAAAGGCCAGCGCGCCGCCTCCACCTTCACCCTTTGCTCGGGGAGCAGCTGGTAGCGGACGACGCCTTCGCTCACGGCGATGCCGGGGTTGATCTCGGCGATGGTCGCCACCTGCCCCGGCGGGGTGGCGAGCGCGAGCAGATCGGAGAAATGGATGCGCCCCTTGATGCCCTTCACGGGGCCGAAGGCGGCCGCCAGATCGACGCCTTCGGTGGCGAAATCGCCGTCGCTGGACACACCGTTGGCATCCCAGCGAATCCGCCCCTCGCCCGTGAGCGAGCCCTGCACGTTGGCGATCACGCCCAGGGTCAGCCTGGTCAGCGCCTCGGGCTGGAGCCGATCGTCGAACAGCAGCCGGCCGACCGCCAGCGTCGCGTCGCCCGCGCCCTTGCCCAGATCGTGCCGCAGGTTGACCGCCGCGATCTCCGCCGCCGTCTTTGGCTCCAGCAGATGCCCCGACGCGGTGATGACCCCGCCGCGCAGCTCCAGCGTCACGTCGCGCGACACCAAAGGCTCGAATCGGGCGGGCGCCCCGGCATCGGCCACCGTCAGCCCGCCGCCCAGCGCCAGCACCCCACCCTTCAGGGTCCAGTCCCCGGCGGCGCCCGACAGCAGCAGCGGCACATTGCCGATCTTGCCCGATGCGTCGCGGAAGGTGCCCGCGATCCCGGCCGGGGAGAATCGCCCATCGAGCGTAGGCAGGTCGAGCTTGGTCGGGTCGTCCCCTTCGCCCAGCCGCACCGTCAGCCCCTGCGCGGTGAAGCCCGGCCGGTCGAGCGGCACGGCGATAGTGCCAAAGGCGAGCACCAACGGCGCCTTGCCGACCGCGCCCAGGATCCGCGTCCCGGCGATCCGCACGCCGCCGCCCCCGGGCGTCACCATCGCCGCGCCGATCGGGCAGAGCGGCAGGCTGGCCGGGCGGAACACCGTCCCCGCGATGGCCAGCCGCGCGAAGCCGAGACGCTCGCACTGGCGGTTGACGAACAGCCCCCGCGCCCCCGCCTCGCCCGCAACCGGCAGGGTCAGCCCCTCGACCCGCCCGTCCGCGACCGGCCCGTCCAGCGTCAGCCGGGTCGCGAAGCGCAGCGCGCCACCCTCGGCGCGCGAAAAGGCGACCGGCGCCAGCGCCACGCGCGAATCGGCCGTGCCGAACGGCGCCACCTCGGCGCGGCCGCTGATCGATCGGTTGCCGGTCAGCAGCAGGCGTGTCGTCGGCAGCCCGCCGCCCGTGATCGTCCCCGCCAGATGCAGCAGCGGTATCCCGCCCTGCACGATCACAGCCTCGGGCTGGCCCTGCGCGCGCACCGCCAGCGCCGCGCCGCTCGCCGCCTTCAGGTCGATCCGCTCGATCGCCAGCCGCAACGGCGCGTCGCCCGCCCGCAGCGACAGCCGCGCCGATCCGCCGAACGCGCCCGCCGCCGCCTCGATTGCCCGGCCCAGCCCCACCAGCGCCGGCCCGGCGGGCGAACCCGCCCCCGCCGTCGCCAGCGCCCGAACGGCCCGCGCATCGGCCGATCCGCCGGCAAGGCTTGCGTCGCCCGCGACCTCGATCCGCCCGCCCGTGAAGCGATAGCCGCCGTCGAATTCCATCCGCCGCGCACGCCCGCCGGGCACCGCCGCCTCGTCCAGCGCGACCCGCATCGCGCCGTTGGTCGCCTGCGCCGTACCGCTGAAATCCACCCGTCCGCGCGCCGCCTTGGCCCGCACCGATCCGGCGGAAACACCCGCCGTCACGAAGCCCGCCGCCCCGCGCCAGCCGTCGAGCGCCTTGGCCAGCGTCGCGTCCAGCTCCAGCCGGGGCGCCGTCACCGTCGCCCCCGCACAGGCCAGGCTCGCGCTCCGCACCGGCCCGGCGAGGGTCGGCTCGCCGCCCGCCGTGGTGAAGAGCAGCCGCCCCGCCACGTCGCTCGCCCGGCATCCCGCCGCCAGCGCCACCGGCATCGCCACGCCGAGCGTGCCGCGAAACCCGCCCGCCAGATTGCCCCGCCCGGCCAAACTCAGTTGCGCGATGCCAACCGGCGTCTCCAGCCGCATCGCCGCGTCGCGCAGGTCGACAGCGACATCGGGCAGCGCGAACGGACCCCCGCCCGACGGCAGGAGCCGATCGACGCTCCCGAGGCTGAGCGTGCCCTTCACGATCCGCCCGCGCAGCCGCACGCCCTCCGCCTCGATCCGCGTCACGCTCGGCCAGCCGAAGCGGTAGCGCAGGTGGACGGTGGCGCGGCGCGCGGTCAGGTCGGGCGCGGTCGGGTCGCCCAGCGAGACATGCTCGATCGTCTGGCTCGAAACCCCGAAACGGGCGATGCGATAGCTGCCGTCGACCCCGTTCCGCCACAGCATCCGATCGATCGCATTGCGCGCCAGCGGCTCGCGCTGCGACCAGCCGACCGCCAGCCCGAGCGCGAACACGCCCACGGCGCCGCCCGCGATCCAGCGCCCGATGCGCCGGGGCGGCGTCGCCTGTTCGTCATCCTCGTCGATCACCCCACCCTCTTCCCGCCTTTCGCGTCCGGGCTCAACCCCGGGGATACAGCGCCGTTCCTCCCCAAGCTCGCTTGGGGAGGGGGACCGCCGGCGCAGCCGGTGGTGGAGGGGTATCCGCGTTCCCCGCTGCGCGCGGACCCCTCCACCATTTGCTCCGCAAATGGTCCCCGTCCCCGAGCAAGCTCAGGGAGGAATTTATAGTCCCCGCTGGACCAATCCCCGCAAAATTCGCAAAGTCGGCGGTGCAGGGGGAATCATGGCCGACGCGGAACCGATCGATCCGGGGCAGGACGCCAGCGGCCATCGCGCGCGGCTGCGCGGCCGGCTGCTCCATCAGGGGCCGGATGCGCTGCTCGATCACGAGCTGGTCGAATATCTCCTTGCCCTCGCCATCCCCCGCCGCGACACCAAGCCGCTCGCCCGCTCCCTGCTGGCGGAGTTCGGGGGGCTCGGCGGCCTGTTCGATGCCGATGCCGATGTGTTGCAGAAAGCCGGCCTGTCCGAAGGCGCCGCCGCCGCGATCAAGATCGCCCGCGCCGCCGCCCTGCGCCTGCTCAAGACCGAGGTTGCCAGGCGTCCGATCCTCGCCAACTGGCAGGCGCTGGAGGATTATCTCCACGCCGACATGGCCCACCGCGCGGTCGAGGCGGTGCGCGTCCTGCACCTCAATACGAAGAACATGCTGATCCGCGACGAGCTGGTGTCGCAGGGGTCGATCGATCAGGCGGCGGTGCATGTGCGCGAGGCGGTGAAGCGCGCGCTCGATCTCGGTTCGGCCGCGATCATCCTCGTCCACAACCACCCCTCGGGCGACCCCAGCCCCAGCCGCGCCGACATAGCCCTCACCCGCGAGATCATCGCCGGGCTCAAGCCGCTCGGCATCGCCGTCCACGACCATGTCATCGTCGGCGCCCACGGCCAGACGAGCCTGCGGGCGAAGGGATTGATCTGATCCTCAGTCGCGCGGCTTCAGCGCCGCCGCCAGCGAGGCCGTCGCCGATCCGCGTCGCGCCGGTTTGGGCTGATCGGCCGAGGGCGCCCAGCCGGTGAGGTAGACGATCTCGAACCGTTCGCGCACCCGCCCGTCCGCGTCGGCCCCTTCGGAAAAGCTCTCGATCAGCGCGGCGAGGCGACCACGCGTGAGGGGCGGCGGGTGCGGGGCGGCCAGCATGCTGGTCCACGCCATGCCGCGCAGGTCGCGCATCAGTTTCAGCGGATCGGCATAGCCCACGTCGATCGGCTCGCTATCCGCCACCGGCAGCGCGAAGCCGGCGCGGACGAGCAGGTCGCCCGCCGAGCGCACGTCGATCTGCGGGTGGAGCCGCGCCGCCACCCCCTGCCCCGCCGCGATATCCGCCACCATCAGCGCGCGGCGCAATTGGGGGAGAGACCCCGCCCCCGCGAAGGCCGCGAGGAACAGCCCGTCCGGCCGCAGCGCGCGCCGCGCCAGCGCCAGCGCGCCGGGCAGATCGCTGACCTGATCCAGCACGCCCGCCGAAATCACCAGATCGACCGAGCGTTCGGCCACCGCCGGGCGATCCTCCTCGCCCAGCAGCGCGCCCGTCGCGGCGGCGAAGCGCGGGCCGGCCTCCAGCGGGGTGACGCCGAGGCCGCGCGCCTGCAACTGGCGGGTCAGCCGCCCGTCCCATCCACCGATCTCCAGCACATTGCGGAACGGGCGCGTCACCATGTCGAGCCGGTCGAGCAGCCCTTCGATGATCCGGTCGATCAGGAAGGCATGGTCGTCGAATCCGGGCGCGGCGCGGTCGCGGCGCAGGCGGCGGAGCGCGGGGTCGAAGATCTGGGGGTTGTCCATGGCGCGGGGCTTGTGCCGCCTGCGCCGTCGCGGGACAAGCCGGCATGGCATGGGCGGGATCGATCGTGGGCGGCGCACGGCGCGGGGCGGCGATGGTGCTCGCCTTTGCCTTGCCGCCGCGCTGCCCCGGCTGCGGCGGCATCCAGGCCGAGGATCATCACTTCTGCGCCGATTGCTGGCGCGCGCTCGATTTCGCGGGCGCCGACGCCTGCCACCGCTGCGGCGCCACCCAGGAGATCGCGCCCGCCGGCGGCGAATGCGGCGCCTGCCTCGCCGATCCGCCGCCGTGGGACCGGATGGCCGCCGCCGTATCCTATGGCCCGATCGCCCGCGCGATCGCGCTGCGGCTCAAGCATGGCGGGCGTACGGGCCTTGCCGAAACGGTCGCGCGGCAGATGGCGCGGCGGGTGGAGATCGGGCCGGATACGCTGATCGCGCCCGTACCGCTCCACCGCTGGCGCATCTGGCGGCGTGGGTACAACCAGTCGGCGCTGATCGCCCGGCGGCTGGCGGCGGCGCGGGGCGGCACCTTGGCGCTCGATCTGCTGCGGCGGGACAAGGCGACGCCGATGCTGCGCGGCCTCGGCCGCAAGGCGCGTGCCGAAACGGTGCGGGGCGCGTTCAGCCTTTCCTCAGACTGGGGCGCTAGAGTGAAGGGTGGCACGGTGCTGCTGGTCGACGACGTCTTGACCACCGGCGCCACCGCGACGGCCTGCGCCAAGGCCCTGAAGCGCGCCGGGGTTGCGTCCGTATCGGTCGTCACCTGGGCACGGGTGCAACGGGACGTGGGGCAGGACGTTGACTTTCACAGCTGACGGCGACACGCCGCCGACCGAAACGAGGATGGAAACGATGCCCAAGGTCGAAATCTACACCAAGATGTTCTGCCCATACTGCACGCGCGCCAAGAAGCTGCTGACCGACAAGGGCGTGGCGTTCGAGGAATATGACATCACCATGGGCGGTGCCAAGCGCGACGAGATGCTCGCCCGCGCCAACGGCGGCCGCACCGTGCCGCAGGTGTTCATCGGCGACACGCATGTCGGCGGATCGGACGATCTCGCCGCGATGGAGCGACAGGGCAAGCTGGACGAGCTGCTCGCGGCCTGATGCGGATCGGCGTTCTCCAGACCCGGACCGGGATCGATCCGGCCGAGAACGCCGCCGCGCTTGTGGCGGCGATCGAGAGCGCGTCGGCGGGCGGCGCCGACATGCTCTTCACCCCCGAGATGAGCGGCCTGCTCGATCGCGACCGCAAGCGCGCCGCGCCGAACCTGTACGCGCAGGCCGACGATCCCGTGCTGGCGGCGGTGCGCGCGGCGGCGGCGAAGGCGGGCCTGTGGGTCCAGCTCGGCTCGCTCGCGGTGCGCGAGGGCGACGGCGGGCGGATGGCCAACCGCGGCTATGTGATCGACGACAGCGGCGCGATCCGCGCGCATTATGACAAGATCCACCTGTTCGACGTCGATCTGCCCAGCGGCGAGAGCTGGCGCGAATCCGCCGCTTATGCCGGCGGCGACCGGGCCGTGGTGGCGGAGACGCCATGGGGCCGGCTGGGCCTTTCCATCTGCTACGATCTGCGCTTCCCGCTGCTGTTCCAGGCGCTGAGCAACGCGGGTGCCGCGATCATCGCCATCCCCGCCGCCTTCACCGTGCCGACCGGCAGGGCGCATTGGTCGGTGCTGCAACGCGCCCGCGCGATCGAGAGTGGCGCCTTCGTCGTCGCGGCGGCGCAGGCCGGCGTTCATGCCGACGAGCGCGAGACCTACGGCCATTCGATGGTGATCGACCCTTGGGGGCAGGTGCTGCTGGAGATGGACGCCGAGCCCGGCCTCGCCTTCTGCGACATCGACCTCGACCAGATCGCGGCCGTCGCGGCGCGCGTGCCGGTGGTGAAGCATCGCAAGGCCATCGGCCCCGCCGAAATCGCGCCATGATCGTCTTCGATCTGGCCTGCCCCGCCGGCCATGTGTTCGAGGCGTGGTTCGGCTCCTCGACCGATTATGACGACCAACAGGCGCGCGGCCTCGTCTCCTGCCCCCTGTGCGGCGCGGGCGAGGTGACCAAGGCGGTGATGGCGCCGTTCGTGGGCGCCAAGGGCAACCAGCAGCGCAGCGAACCGGCCGTGACGACCGCGCCCTCCCCGCCGACGCCCCCCGGCCCGCCGCCGAGCCCCGAACAGGTCAAGGCGATGTTGGCGACCTTGGCGGAGACTCAGGCGAAGATGCTGTCGGGCGCGGCTTACGTGGGCAAACGCTTCGCCACCGAAGCCCGCGAAATGCACCTCGGCGAGCGCGACGAGGCGCCGATCTACGGCGAAGTCTCGATCGACGAGGCACGCGCGCTGCATGACGAAGGCGTACCCGTCGCCCCCCTGCCCTTCCCGGTGCGTGCGCCGGGACAGGATAATTGACCCCGCCCGGCACGGGCGCGCGGCACACACGACCCTTGAGCCCTGGCCCGCCCGTCGATAGAGCGGCCCGTACGGTTCCATAGCTCAGCAGGATAGAGCAGCGGTTTCCTAAACCGAAGGTCGCAGGTTCGAATCCTGCTGGGACCACCACCGCATCGCAACGATTTCAAAACCTTTATGGCGGTATTCACCGAGGATGCGGTGCGCAGATCATTCGGCCATGACGTTGCGGCGGCGGAATAATCCATTCAGCCCACCGCTTTGGCCTTGCGCGTCGGGGATTTCCTTGGGAATCTGCATATTACCAATTCGGATACTGTTCAGGGAGGGATTCCCGGTGCTCGGCTGCTACCTTGCTCGAATCGCCCATCACCTTGAAATCGTTAGAATTGCCTAAGATGCTGATGACCCACATCGCGCCGGCCTACACCGCAGACGAGGACGCCCGCGAAACCGCCGTCATCGCCTCCGGCCTGCTGTACCCGGAGATTGGCCTGCGGCTGCACGACATCGTCGCGCGGGCGCGGGCGTCGCTGCACACCGGCATGGCCGCGCTGACGATCATCACCGGCGACGATCAGGTGCTGATCGCGGCGGACGGCATCGGCACGGGCACGACGAAGCGATCGACCAGCTTCTGCGGCCATTCGATCCTGAACCCCCATCATGTGATGATCGTGCCCGACGCGCAGCTCGACCGCCGCTTCGCGGGCAATCCCAACGTCACCGACGATCCCCACATCCGCTTCTACGCTGGCGCGCCGCTGGTGTTGGCGAGCGGCCATGCGCTGGGGACGTTGTGCGTGTTCGATCCCGAGCCGCGCACCGGCATCTCGCTGCGCGAGATGGAGGAATTGCGGCAGCTGGCCGCCAAGGTGATGGCGTTCGCCAAGCGGAGCTGAGGCTTCGGCCGCATTGATCAGCGGCAGATCCGGGTAGCCTGGATCGCTTCCGCAGGACGGCCAACCTGCCGTCCCGGCAGTATGATGCGCCGACAGCGGCCCGTTACTGGCCCATCTTGTCGATCTTGTCCTGCATCGCCGCCAGCTGGGCCTTGAGCGCGGCGAGGTCGTCGCCGCCCGTGGCGGCCGGCGCCGGGGTGGGCGCGGGCTTGGCGCCGGAGGCGCCGGGCACCGCGCCGGGGCGGAACGCCTGGGCGGCGGCCTCCATCATTTCCATGTTGCGCTTGGCGATCTCGGCGAAGGGGCCGCCGCCGAACGCGCCTTCCATGGCCTGGCGGAATTGCGACTGGTTGCGGCGGAACGCCTCCATCGACGCCTCCAGATATTGCGGCACCATCGACTGCATGGAATCGCCGTAGAGCGAGATCAGCTGGCGCAGGAAGCTGACCGGCAGCATCGTCTGGCCGCGATTTTCCTCTTCCATGATGATCTGCGTCAGCACCGAATGGGTGATGTCGTCCTCGCTCTTGGCATCGACGACCTTGAAGTCGCGCCCGTCCCGAGTCATCTGTGCCAGATGGTCGAGCGTGATATAGCTCGACGTCTCCGTATTATAGAGGCGACGGTTGGCATATTTCTTGATGATGACGGTGCCGGATGTCCCCGCGGTTTTCGCCATGTCGCAACTCCCCTGATTTATGCTGCCCCTAGCACCCTTTGATGCCGCACCGCAACACAGGCCGCGACCCCTGCCGCTGTTCCTGGATATGCTGCGCAGCGAAACCGATGGCGATCCCGCGCGACGCGCGAAAGCGCTGAAGGGGCTGGCCGCCTACCAACAGGCCGGGCGCCCGGAAAAGCAGGATCCCGCGCCGGTGATCGCGCAGGTCGGCCGCGCGCGGATCCGCGATTATGGGGGTGAAGGGCGACCGGTGCTGTTCGTGCCCTCGCTCATCAATCCGCCCAGCGTCCTCGATCTTTCACTGCACAATTCGCTATTGCGGTGGCTGGCGACGCAGGGCCTGCGGCCGATGCTGGTCGATTGGGGCGAGCCGCTACCGGAGGAACGCGATCTCTCGCTGGCGGGCCATGTCGAACATTTGCTGCTGCCGCTGATCGACGCGCTGCCTGAACCGCCGGTGCTGGCGGGCTATTGCGTGGGCGGGACGATGGCGGTGGCCGCCGCCGCGCGCCGCGCCCTGCCCGGCCTCGTCCTGATCGCGGCACCCTGGTGCTTTTCCGGCTTCCCCGACGTGTCGCGCATCGGCCTGACCGATCTGGCCAATGCTGCGGAGGACGGGGCGCAGCAATTGGGGCTGTTTCCGATCGAGGTGTTGCAGACCGGCTTCTGGAAACTCGATCCGGCGCGCACCGTCGGCAAGTTCGAGCGGTTCGCCGGCCTCGACCCGGCGAGCGAAGCGGCGGCCGATTTCGTGCAGCTGGAGGATTGGGCGAGCGACGGCCCGCCCCTCACCCTGGCCGCCGGTTTCGAGCTGATCGACGCGCTGTTCGGCGACGATCTTTCGGGCAAGGGCGAATGGCATGTCGCGGGCGCGCCGGTGAAGCTGGCCGACATCGACTGCCCGGTTCTCAACATTCTTTCCACCACCGACCGGATCGTGCCCGCGACCAGCGCCGCGCCGATCGGCGAGCGGCTGGTGCTGGGGCTTGGCCATGTCGGCATGATCGTCGGCGGGCGCGGGCGTCGTGCTTTGTGGGAACCGCTGGCGGAGTGGCTGGCGCGTCTGCCTTCCGATCGCTAATTGAAGCCGCAAATCACCCCCGATCGGAGTTTTGCCCTGTGACCGACGTCGTCATCACCGCCGCCCGCCGCACCCCCGTCGGCAGCTTCCTCGGCGCCTTCGCCACCGTTCCCGCGCATGAACTGGGCCGCGTCGCGATCGAGGCCGCGCTGGCCGACGCCGGCGTGAAGGGCGAGGAAGTGTCCGAAGTGATCCTCGGCCAGGTGCTGACCGCCGGTCAGGGCCAGAACCCCGCGCGGCAGGCATCGATGGCGGCCGGCGTGCCGAAGGAAGTGCCGGCGTGGGGGCTCAACCAGGTCTGCGGTTCGGGCCTGCGCGCCGTCGCGCTCGCCACGCAGGCGATCCAGTGCGGCGACGCCACGATCGTCGTCGCCGGCGGGCAGGAAAGCATGTCGCTGTCGGTTCATGCGCAGGCACTGCGCGCCGGGCAGAAGATGGGCTCGGTCGAGCTGGTCGACACGATGATCAAGGACGGCCTGACGGACGTCTTCAACAAATATCACATGGGCATCACCGCCGAGAACGTCGCCGAGCAATATGCGATCAGCCGCGAGGATCAGGATGCGTTCGCGGTCCGCTCGCAGACGCTGGCGTCGGCCGCGCGCGCCGATGGCAAGTTCGCCGGTGAGATCGCCCCGGTCACGATCAAGGGCCGCAAGGGCGACGTGGTGGTCGATCGCGACGAATATATCCGCGACGGTGCGACCGTCGAAGCGATGGCCGGCCTTCGCCCGGCCTTCAAGAAGGACGGCAGCGTCACCGCCGGCAATGCCAGCGGCATCAACGACGGTGCCGCCGCGCTGGTGCTGATGTCGCGCGAGGAGGCCGAAAAGCGCGGTGCGCCGATCCTGGCGCGGGTGGCGAGCTGGGCGACGGCGGGCGTCGATCCCTCGGTGATGGGCATCGGCCCGATCCCGGCTTCGACCAAGGCGCTGGAGAAGGCCGGCTGGACGGTCGCCGATCTCGATCTGGTCGAGGCGAACGAGGCGTTTGCGGCGCAGGCGCTGTGCGTCGGCCGCGAGCTGGGGCTCGACCCCGACAAGGTGAACGTCAACGGCGGCGCGATCGCCATCGGCCATCCCATTGGCGCGAGCGGCGCGCGCGTGCTGACCACCCTGCTGCACGAAATGATCCGGCGTGACGCCAAGAAGGGTCTCGCGACCCTGTGCATCGGCGGCGGAATGGGCATCGCGCTCTGCGTGGAGCGGTAAGCTGATCGCTCGTCATTGCGAGCGCAGCGAAGCAATCCAGTCCGGCGGTGGATTGCTTCGCTGCACTCGCAATGACGTTATTTCCACAGATGCGCGCGATAGCGATCGAAGCAGCGGGCGCCGCAGGTCAGGCGGATCAGGGCGCCCTCGGCCATGGCTGTGGCAGTCGCCGGATTGCCCTCCACCAGCGGGCGGATGGCTTCGCGGTTCCAGTCGGCGCTATGCTTTACGTCGAGAACGGCGTGCAGGTCGAAATAGCGGCGCTCGCGATCGGTGAGGCCGATGCGGCGGAGGCCGGCGGCGACGCAGGCGGAGCGGCCGGGGGCGGTCAGCTCGATCACGCCGAGCGCGCCGACCGAGTGGAAGGCATAGCGCCGGCTGGTCGCCATCGCGGTCATCGCATTGGCGAGCGACAGGCTTTCCCACACGGTATTCTCGATCACGGGATCGACCGCCAGCGTCTCGACCAGCGTGTCGAGCATCGGGCCGTGCATGCCCTTGGCATTGCCGCGCCCCATCTCGTCCCAATAATTCCGCGCCAGTTCCAGCTTGGGCAGCGTCGGCAGCTTCACCTGCGTCAGCGCGACGAGATCGTCGAAGCCGGCCTCGCCGGCGGCCTCCTGCTCGAAGAACCATCGGAGTTCGTCGCGGGTGGCTTCCTCGGCAAGCCACGGGAACAGCGGATCGCCCTGCCCCGGACCGGTCGCCTTCAGATCTTCGAACCAGGCGATGAAGCCGTCTGCGTCGGTCGGCACGGCGGCCGCCTCGTCGGCGATCTCGGCGCGGAGTTCCTCTAGGAAGCCGCCTTCAAGGCGGAGCATGCGAACGTCGCGGTCGAGGATCTTCTGCCAGTCGGCCTGGGGGAAGGCCGGGGAGAGGCGCTCGCGGTTCCAGTGGGCGAGCCCGCGCTGGAAGCTGTCGGTAAGGAATTGGGAGGCACGCGGGGTCGCGCGCTCGTCCACGGGGCGAGTGGCCATCGGTCGATCCTGATGATGAAAGTCAGGCGTAGAACGGCGGCGTTGGGGGTGGGTTCCGTGGCGCATCGATAACGCGATGAACGGAGCGAAAGGGTTGATCTAGTTTAGGAAATTAACGACTGTAGTGCTCCTGCGAAGGCAGGAGCCCAAGGTCACACGCGCTGCGCTTCGACACCCTGGGCTCCTGCCTTCGCAAGAGTACGGTTGCAATCAGCCTCAATCCTGGACGATATTCTCGACGGAGCGGCTGGGATGTTCTTCCATCCAGGCCAGCACCTTGTCGGGCGCGCTTTCGCCATAGGGGTCTTCGTCGGCGCCGGTGTCGTTGATGCCGGGTTCCTCGAACCAGGCGACGATCTCGCCGTCGTCGACGATCATGGCGTAGCGCCAGCTGCGGCTGCCGAAGCCCAGATGGTCCTTGTTGATGAGCATCCCCATGCGGCGGGTGAAGGCGCCCGAGCCATCGGGCAGCAGCTTGGTCTTCTTGAGCCCCAGATGCTTGGCCCATTGATACATCACGAAGGCGTCGTTGACCGACAGGCAATAGACCTCGTCGGCCCCCGCCGCGCGCAGATTATCATAGGCCATTTCGTAGGCCGGGCATTGCTCGGTGGTGCAGGTGGGCGTGAAGGCGCCGGGCAGCGCGAAGACGACGACGCGCTTGCCGTCAAACACGTCGGCCGTCGAAAGATCCTGCCAGCGGAAGGGGTTGGGGCCACCGATCGATTCGTCCCGCACGCGGGTCTTGAGCGTCACATCGGGTACGGTGCGTCCGAGCATCGGCGAAATCTCCTCTACTTACTGGATGGGCCAACTCACTGGATAGGCCCATCGGCCTTGCCCTGAACGAACTGGTCCACATAAGGGTTGCCGGTATCGTAGAGCCGGTCGCGCGGGCCCCGCCAGATGATCCGCCCATCGTAGAGCATCGCCACGCGGTGGGCGATCTTGCGCGCCGAGGCCATGTCGTGGGTGATGGTGAGCGCCGTCACCCCCAGATCCTCGACGAGGCTGACGATGAGATCGTTGATGACATCGGCGCGGATCGGATCGAGGCCGGTCGTCGGCTCGTCAAAGAAGATGATCTCAGGACGCGGGGCGATGGCGCGGGCGAGCGCGACCCGCTTCTGCATGCCGCCCGACAGTTCGGACGGGCGCAGATTGAGGATGCGGTTGTCGAGGCCGACCCGCTCGAGATTCTCCTCGGCGATCTTGCGCATTTCGGCCGCGTTGCGGGCATGGCCACGGGTGAGCGCGAAGGTCACGTTGCGCCACACGGGCAGCGAATCGAACAGCGCACCGCCCTGGAACAGCATCCCGAACTTGGCGCGCACCCGCTCCTGATCGCGACCGCGCAGGCCGACGACATTCTCGCCGTCGATCAGGATCGATCCGCGATCGGGCGTGACGAGGCCGAGGATGCACTTGAGCGTCACGGACTTGCCGCTGCCCGACTGGCCGATGATCGCCATCGATTCTCCCGGCTCGATCGACAGATCGATGCCGTTGAGGATCGTGCGGCTGCCGAAGCTCTTGGCGACGCCGTTGAGCGCGATCTTGGGGGTGGGCGCGCTCGCCATCAGCCGAACGCCGCCACGGTGATGACGAGGTTCGACACGAGGATCAGGATGAAGGCCGAGACCACCGCGTTGCGGGTCGCGTTGCCGACGCCGGCGGCGCCGCCCTCGGTATGATAACCGTGATAGCAGCCCATCAGCGCCACGAAGAAGCCGAACACGCCGGCCTTCATCAGCGCCATCGCGAAATCGTCCGCATCAAGGAAGCGGCGCGTGACGGCGAGATAGTTGGAGGCATTGAAGCCCAGCTTGTAGACCGCCAGGAAATAGCCGCCGAAGATGCCGATGGCGTTGGCGATCAGCACCAGGATCGGCATGGCGATCAGCGCGGCGAACAGGCGCGGGGCAATCAGGTAGCGATAGGGATCGGTGCGCAAGGTCGTCAGCGCGTCGATCTGCTCGGTCACCTTCATCGTGCCGATCTCGGCCGCCATCGCCGAGGAGACGCGGCCGGCCACCATAAGACCCACCAGCACCGGCCCCAGCTCGCGCACGATGCCGATCACCACCACGGCCGGCACGGTCGAGGTGGCCGAGAAGCGCGAGCCGGCGGTGTAGATCTGCTGCGCCAGCGCCGCGCCGGTGAAGATGGCGGTGAGGCCGACGACGGGGAGCGAGAACCAGCCGATATGGGCGATCTGCTCCAGCAACCGGCCGGGATAATAAGGGGGCGTGAAGGCGCGCAGGATCGTGTTCAGAGCAAATTTCGTCGTGCGGCCCACGGCGGCCAGCAGGCCGAGGATGAGCCGCCCGATGATGGCGAAGGGCCGGATGACCGGAAGGACGGTGACTGCAACGCTCATGAAACCCCGCTGATAGCGGGGGCCACGGGTCCGCAGCAACCTGAAAACGCCAAATCCGTCAGCCGACCGCGCCGGGATGATTGCGGCCATCGAACGGCACGATCGTCACGTCGGCGGGCCGGCCCTCCTCGTCCACGCAGCGCCAGTTGACGCTGATGGCGTCGGGGTGGGAGCGCGGCTTGTAGAAGCTCTTGATGCCGCACTGCTTGCAGAAGATGTGGCGCGCCTTGCCGCTGCCGAAGCGATAGGTGGTCGTCTCGCCCTTGCCCTCGACCAGCCGGAACTTCGTCTCGGGCACGATCAGGTGGAGATAGCCGGTCATGCGGCAGATCGAGCAGTCGCAGTCGAGCAGCTCGACCGGGCCGTCGGTGATCGACGCCTCGAATCGGACCAGTTCGCAATGGCATCCGCCGGAGACGATCAAAACAACCTCCCGCCGTTGGGCACCGCGCGATCGGGCGAGACGAGCATGACCTCGCCGGCCTCGTCGGGGAAGCCGAGGGTGAGGACTTCGGAGAGGAATTTGCCGATCTGGCGCGGCGGGAAATTGACGACGGCGGCGACCTGGCGGCCGACCAGTGTGTCGGGCGTGTAGAGCGCGGTGATCTGCGCGCTCGACCGGCGGGTGCCGAGCGTCGGGCCGAAATCGATCGTCAGCTTGAAGGCGGGCTTGCGCGCCTCCGGGAAGGGATCGACCGCGACGATCGTGCCGACGCGGATGTCGACCGCGAGGAAATCGTCGAAGGCGATCGGGGCAGCCGCCGGGGCGGCCGGATCGTGGGTGAGGTGCATAAGGAGCCCCCTGCCCCGGTGACGGCGGCGGTGCAAGGGTGGCGCGTCGCCCCGGCGGAGGCCGGGGCGACGAGATGTGGCTCAGGCGTCCACCCACTCGAACGGCAACGGCGCCTCCCGGAACGCGAATCGGTCGAGATGCTCGGCGACAACCTGTTTCGCCCGTGGCAGGGCCTCCGCCTCGGCCGCGTCGATCGTCACGGTCAGCGCCTCGGGCGTCGCCGCCAGCGTTGTCTTGCCGAAGGGCAGCGCGATCGTCCCCGCCTCTGGCGTGAAATCGACCGCGAACTTGTGGCTCCAATGCTTGCACAGCTGTTGCAGGTAGCGGCTGCCGTTGGCGGTCGCCACGGTGGCGGTGGTGACCGCGCCCATCACAGACGCTCGATCCTGGCGGCGGCCTCGTCGATCAGCGCCACGATCTCGTGGAGCTTGTCGCGATCGAGCTTGTCCTCGCCCAGCTTGTGCTGGAGCACCTGGCGCAGATTGCCCACCGCCCGCTTGATCGGGGCGACATCGGTGCGGGCGCTGTGCTGGCCGAGCGCATCGATGCGCGCGAACAGCTCGGCGACTTCGGCGCCCTTTTCGGCGAGGAAGGCGCTGCCCGCTTCACTGATGCCGAACAACCGGCGCTGGCCGCCCGTCTCGCGCTCCTCGATATGGCCCATGTCCACCAGCAGGGTGAGCGTGGGATAGACCACGCCGGGGCTGGGGGCGTAGGCGCCGCCGGTCCGCTCCTCGATGGCGCGGATCAGATCGTAGCCGTGGCGCTCCTGCTCGGCGATGAGGCTGAGCAGGACGAGCTTCAGTTCGCCGCCGTCGAACAGCCGGCGCCGGCCGCCGCCGCGCCCATGGCGCCCTTCGGGGCCGCCCCGGCCGAAGCCATGGCCGCCGCGACCGCCTTCACGGTCGGGATGGCCGAAGCCGCCGACCCAGTGAGAATAACCTTGTCCAAACATTCGATATCCTTTCATGTCGAACTGCATCTAAGATATATCTTGATAGTCTTCAAGAGGCTTTTGCGAAAAGTCTTCTCGCACCCTATCTGGGGGGCATGGCCGATCTGTTCGGGGATGATCCCCCGCCCCCCGCCCCCGCCGAAACCGCGCCGCTGGCCGATCGCCTGCGCCCCCAGACGCTGGGCGACGTCGTGGGGCAGGAGCATCTGACCGGGCCGGACGGCGCGATCGGGCGGATGGTGGCCGCCGGGCGTCTGTCGTCGATGATCCTGTGGGGGCCGCCCGGCACCGGCAAGACGACCATCGCGCGGCTGCTCGCCGATGCGGTGGGGCTGCGTTTCGCGGCGATCTCGGCGGTGTTCTCCGGCGTGGCCGATCTGCGCAAGGTCTTCGCCGAGGCGCGCGAGGCGGCGCGCGCGGGCAAGCGCACATTGTTGTTCGTGGACGAGATCCACCGCTTCAACCGATCGCAGCAGGATGGTTTCCTGCCCTATGTCGAGGACGGCACGGTCACTTTGGTGGGCGCGACGACCGAGAATCCGTCGTTCGAGCTGAACGCCGCGCTCCTGTCCCGCGCGCAGGTGCTGATTCTCAACCGGCTCGACAGCAAGGCGCTGGAATTGCTGCTGGCGCGCGGCGAGGAGGCCGAGGGTCGGCCGCTGCCGATGTTGCCCGAAGCGCGCGCCGCGCTGGTGGCCTCGGCCGATGGCGACGGCCGCTTCCTGCTCAACCAGGCCGAGACATTGTTCTCGATCGAAGTGCCCGCCCCCCTCGATCCGGCCGGGCTGGCGGCGCTGCTCCACCGGCGGATGGCGGTCTATGACAAGGATCGCGAGGGGCATTACAACCTCATCTCCGCGCTGCACAAGAGCGTGCGCGGCTCCGATCCGCAGGCGGCGCTCTATTATCTCGCGCGGATGCTGGTGGCGGGCGAGGAGCCCTTGTTCCTGCTGCGGCGGATGGTGCGGATGGCGGTCGAGGATATCGGCCTCGCCGATCCGCAGGCGCTGGTGCAATGCCTCGCCGCCAAGGACGCCTATGACTTCCTCGGATCGCCCGAGGGGGAACTCGCGATCGTGCAGGCGTTGATCTATCTGGCGACGGCGCCCAAATCGAACGCGGTCTACATGGCGCAGAAGGCGGCTTATCGATCGGCCAAGGATACCGGATCGCTGATGCCGCCGCAGACTATCCTGAACGCGCCGACCAAGCTGATGAAGCAGGTCGGCTACGGCAAGGGCTATACCTACGATCACGACGCGCCGGATGCCTTTTCAGGCGACGATTACTGGCCCGACGAGATGGACGCCCAGACCTTCTACGCGCCCACCCCGCGCGGCTTCGAGGCGAAGATCGGCGAGCGGCTGGCCTATTGGGATCGGCTGCGTGCGGAGCGGCGGGGATGAGCCTCGACTGGGACATGGTGGTGGCGATCGCCGCCGCGCTGCCGGGCGCGGAAATCACGACCTATTATGGCGACCCGGCGGTGAAGGCCAACGGCCGCCCGATCGTGACACCCGGCCGCGAGCCGGGCAGCTTCGTGCTGCACATCGACCTGGATACCAAGGCGATGCTGATGGAGACCGACCCGGCGACCTTCTGGGAAACGCCGCATTATCACGGCTGGCCGGGCGTGCTGGTGCGCTACGCGACCGACGATCCCGATCGGGTGACGGCACTGATCGCACGGTCCCACGCATGGGCGCTGGCGCGAAAGGCGCCGAGGAAGCGGTAGGCTATCCGACGATCGATGTCAGAGCCCGGCCGCCTTCCGCAAGGCATCGTTCACGCGGGTCTGCCACCCCTCGCCGCCCGCCTGAAAATGATCCAGCACGTCCGGGTCGAGCCGCAATGAGACATGGCGTTTGGGATGCGCGAGCTTCGGGCGGCCCCGGCGCACCAGTGTTTCCCCGACGAAGGCGTCGGCGCCATCGGCCCAGCTTTGCGTCAGCTTGGGGGCGTCATCGGGATCGATCCCGTTCGCGCCAATAGATTTCTCGTTCTTCATCGTCCGCAATCCTTATCGAGATCACACGCACCGCATCCGCTCGCGGGGTCCAGACGACCACGACGGGCCGGCCATCCAGCGCGCCGAGAACGATGTGCCGAACCTCGCCATAATCTTTTCGGTCATCGATTCTCGTCAGGAAAAATCCGCCGAGAACCTTCGCCACATCGTTGAAATCCAGACCATGCGCTTCGAGGGTGGCGTCGCGCTTGGCCGTATCGAACTCGATCCGCATCGCCTTCGCCTGGCCCTCGTCTTTAATGTAGCACGATTATATCGCGCTACAATATTCGTAGCACGAAAATCCTGTTACTCGTCGCGGCCGAAGCGTGTCGGCGCGTAGCGGTCGGGATCGATTCCGCCCAGCCAGCCCGGCATCGTCCGCCCCAGCACCAGCGCCGCCGCCATCGCCGCCGCCGCAGGCGCGGTCTGGATGCCGAAGCCGCCCTGCCCCGCGCACCAGAAGACGCCGGGGGCCTGTCCGTCGAAGCCGTAGACGGGCGCGCGATCGGGGCCGAAGCTGCGGAGGCCGGCCCAGGCGTGTTCGCGGGCGAGGATTTTCCAGTCGACGACTTTTTCCAGCCGGTCGATCGCCACCGCCATGTCGATTTCCTCGGGGGCGACGTCGTGCGCGGCGACTTCGGTTTCGTCGTGGGGGGAGAGCCAGATGCGGCCGCCGGCCTCGGGCTTGAAATAATAGCCGCCGCGCGCGTCCATCACGAGCGGCATGTCGGGCACGGCCGGGGGATCGATGCGGAGCTGGACGATGGTGCGGCGGTAGGGGGTGATGGCGATCGGCTGCGCGCCGGCCATGGCCGCAACCGCGCTCGCCCAGGCGCCGGCTGCGTTGACGACGATTGCGGCATTTACCGGGCCGGCGGGCGTGTCGATGCGCCAACGGCCGTCTTGGCGGGCAAGGCCGCGCACGGGGGCGTCGCACAGCAGGGTTACGCCAGCCTGCCTTGCGACCCGAAGGCAGGCGGCGTGGAGGGCGCCGACGTCGATGTCGCGGCAGGTGGGTTCGGCCAGCGCGCGATCGAACCCGGGGCGGAGACCGGGCAGGATCGCCTCCAACTGGTCGCGCCCGACGGGCTCCAGCGCGACGCCCATGCCGGCGAAATCGGCCGCCAGCGCGTCCAGCGCGGAGCCGCCGCCGGGGCCGGCGAGGTGGAGTTCGCCGCGCGGGTGGAGGAAGCTCTCGCCGCCATATTCGGCCGGCGGCTTCTCCAGCCACGGCCCCGAGGCGCGGGTGAGCGGCTGTACGGCGGGGCCGCCATAGGTTTCGCTCCAGAACGCGGCCGAGCGCCCGGTGGAATGGCGGCCGGGCCGGTCCTCCCCCTCGATCAGCACCACGCGCGCGGCATCGCCGATGGCGGCGGCGAGGCTGGCGCCCGCCATGCCGGCGCCGATGATCGCGATATCGGTGGAAATCATCGCCGCTGGTTACGGTTTGGCAAGCCGCGCCGTCTAGGGGGTTGGCCCATGATATACGGCCAGATCGCCTGCCTGACGCTGCTCGCCCTCCTCCTCGCCCGCGCGGCGTGGACGGATCTGCGGTCGCGAATCATCTCCAACCCGCTCAACATCACGATCGCGCTGCTCGCGATCGTCTGGTGGGGCGTGTGCGGGCTCGATCCGTGGGGGATCGTTACGCAGCTCGCGATCGGGCTCGGCGTGTTCGCCTTCTTCACCCTGTTGTTCACGCTCAACCTGATCGGCGGGGGCGACGTGAAGCTGCTCGGCGCGCTCGGCCTGTGGCTGCCGTTGCAGCAGATGGCGACGATGCTGGTGTGGATGGCGATGCTGGGCGGCATCCTTTCGATCGTGATGCTGGTCGCGCACCGCATCCGCAAGGGCACGCTGGCGCCCGAAGTGCCCTACGGCGTGGCGATCGTTGTCGCGACCCTGCCGATCATAGCAAACCGAATCTTAACCATCCCGGCCGCATGACGCCCTGAACGCCGGGATCATCCCGGCAGTCGGGGACGTGACAATGGACGTGAGACGGCTTGCGCTGATGGTGGGCGCGCTGATGGTGGCGGCGGTTTCGGCCGTGATGGCCCGCAGCCTGTTCATGGGATCGGCGACCCCGCAGGCAGCGGCGTCCATGCCGGCGGCCCCGGTCGCCCCCACCGGCCCCGAGGTGCTGGTCGCGACCCGCGCCATGCCGGTCGGCACCATCATCGGCCCGGACAGCTTCCGCTATCAGCCCTGGCCCTCCGAGCTGATCGAAAAGGCCTATTTCATCCGTGGCCAGTCCGAGGCGCAGACGCTGGTCGGCACGGTCGTGCGGCAGGCGACGAGCGCCGGCCAGCCGATCACGCAGGGTTCGCTGGTGAAGCCGGGCGATCGCGGCTTCCTCGCCGCAGCACTCGGGCCGGGGATGCGTGCCGTCACGGTCTCGGTTTCCGCGCAGAGCGGCGTCGCGGGCTTCGTGTTTCCGGGCGACCGGGTCGATCTGATCCTCGCCTCGCAGGTGACCGCCTCGGGTGACGACCAGCCGTTGCGCGCCTCCGAGACGATCGTCCGCAACCTGCGCGTGCTGGCCACCGATCAGCGCACCGACAAGGTGACCGACGAGCAGGGCAAGACGATGGTCTCGGCCTTCTCCTCCGTCACGCTGGAGACCACGCCGCGCATCGCCGAGAAGATCGCCGTCGCCCAGTCGATCGGCACCCTCTCGCTCTCGCTCCGCCCGCTTGCCAACGACACCGCCGAACTGGAGCGCGCCATCGCCGCCGGCGAGGTGGATGTGCCGGCGACCGGCGGCGCCAAGGCGGAGAAGGACATGATCCTCGCCATTGCCAACCGCCCGTCGGACAGCGACACCAGCTACACCCTCGGCGCCGACGTCTCACGCTTCCAGCGCCGCTCGGTCCCGGTCGCGCAGCAGCCGATGGCGATGGGTGGCCCCGCCCCCGCGCCGGCCGCCCCTGCCCCCGCCTATCAGCCCACCGGCCCGGTCGTGCGCGTCGCGCGCGGCAATGCGGTCTCGGTCGTCGCGCTCGGAGCCAAATAAGATGCGCCGCCTCTCCCTCCTCGCCATCGCCGCCGTCCTCTCGGCGCCCGCACAGGCGGCCCCCGCCCGCACCTCGCTGCGCCCCGCCGCGCCGGCCGCGACCGGCAACGCGCCGATCCCGCAGGCGATGATGTCGATGACCAGCACCTCGACCGACACGACGCTGTCGGTGGGCGCCGGCCGCCTCGTCAATCTGCCGCGCGCCATGGCCGACCTGTTCGTCGCCGACGACAAGGTCGCCGACGTGCAGGTGAAGAGCCCGACCCAGCTCTACATCTTTGGCAAGAGCGGCGGCGAGACGACCGTCTCCGCCACCGATCGCGCCGGCAACGTCGTGTGGACCAGCACCGTGCGGGTCGGCACCAACATCGGCTCGCTCGCCCAGATGCTGAAGATCGCGATGCCCGATTCGGACATTCGCGTGACGGTGATGAACGGCCTCGTCCTGCTGACCGGCAACGTCAGCTCGCCGGGCGAGATCGAAGAGGCGCAGCGTCTCGCGCAGGCGCTGGCCGGCGAGGGCGCGCAGGTGGTGACCCGCCTCAAGACGCCGGTGCCGTTGCAGGTGAACCTGTCGGTCCGCATCGCCGAGGTCAGCCGCGATCTCGCCAAGCAGATCGGCGTGAACCTGCTGAGCCGCGACACGTCCGGCGGCTTCCTCTTCGGGATCAGCCGGGGCAATCCGGGCACGATCTCGACCGTCCAGCCCGGCGACCCCCTGGGTCGAGTGGCGGGAAGCACGGGCTACAGCTTCGCGCCGAAGGCCGGCAGCACGATGCTGGGTGCCGCCGGCAAGTTCATGGGCCTGGACATCCTCAGCACGCTCGACCTCGCCGAGACCGACGGCCTCGTCAGCACGCTCGCCGAGCCGAACCTGACCGCCATCTCGGGCGAGACGGCCAGCTTCCTGGCGGGCGGTGAGATCCCCGTGCCGCTGGCGCAGGGCCTGGGCGCCGTCTCGGTCGAATATAAGCAATATGGCGTCAGCCTGTCCTTCACGCCGACCGTCTTTTCGGACGGGCGCATCTCGCTGCGCGTGCGGCCGGAAGTGTCGCAGCTGTCCAGCGCCGGATCGGTGACGGTGAGCGGCTTCACCATCCCCGGCATCACCACGCGCCGGGTGGAGACGACGATCGAGCTGGGATCGGGCCAGTCGTTCATGATCGGCGGGCTGCTTTCCAACAACACCAACAATTCGACCGACAAGGCACCGTTTCTGGGCGACCTGCCGATCCTGGGCGCGCTGTTCCGATCGAACAATTTCCGCCGTCAGCAGACCGAACTGGTCGTCATCATCACGCCCTATCTGGTGCGCCCGGTCGCGGCCGGATCGATCGCGCTGCCGACCGACGGCTATCGCGCGCCGACCGACGGCGAGCGGCTCCTGCTGGGCAAGAGCGCGAGCGGCAAGAGCGGCGCGCGGGCGCCCCGGCCGATGCTGTCCACGCCGACCTTTTCGGACCGTACCGGCAGCGCCGACGCCGCCATCGCCGGCCCGACCGCCGCCACCTCGGCCGCGCTGGCCAAGGCATCGGGCCCCGGCGGCGCGACCATCACCAACGTCCTGCGCCCCGTCGTCAAGTGACACCGGAGAGAATGAGCATGAAGCCCCTCCCCTTCCTCCTCCTCGCCGGCGCTTTGTCGCTCGGCGGCTGCATGGGCACCGAAAATCGCGGCGTGGACAGCGTCCATGTGCCGATGGTGACGCGCACCGCCACCGGCGCGGTCGCCAGCGTCCCCGGCTGCCCGGACTGGAGCCGCCCGGTCGGCACGGAACTGACGTCCTCCACCACCTCGGACTATGGCTGCGCGACCCGCAGCAATCTGGCGGCGATGATCGCCGATCCGATGGACCTGATCACGCCGAAAAGCTCCACCGCGACCGACCCCTATGTCGCCGCGAAGGGGATCAAGAGCTGGCGCGATACGCCCGCCAGCGGCAGCAAGGGCCTGGAAAAAGTCACCACGGGGGCGTCCAAGTGACCGCGCATTTCAACCCGCGCCATGCCGGCGTGCGTGATCCGTTCAGCGCCTATCTGTTCGACGAAAGCGCCTCCCACATCGTGCGCGAGGTGGCGAGCGAGTTCGGCTGGCCGCACGAGCGCATCTTCGATGGCGGGCTGCGCGCCGCAGCGCAGGGCCTTGCCGTGGCCGCGAGCCCGTCTATCCTGCTGGTCGACATCTCCGACGCGGCCGATCCGCTGGTCGATATCGACGCGCTGGCCGAAGTGGTCGAGCCGGGGACGATCGTGATCGCCTGCGGGCCGATCAACGACATCCAGCTCTATCGCGGCCTCGTCCAGTCGGGGATGCACGATTATCTGCCCAAGCCGCTGACGCGCGCGGCGCTGATGGAAGCCTTCGCCGACGCGCAGAACACATTGCTGAACCCGCGCGGCGGCGAGGGCGAGACCGAGCGGCCGCATGTGCAGACCGCCGTGATAGGCGTGCGCGGCGGCGTGGGCGCCACCACCGTCGCCGCCTCGCTCGCGCACAGCCTGGGCGACGCGCACGCCCGCACGACCGCCCTGCTCGACCTCGACGTGCATTTCGGCACCGGTGCGCTGGCGCTCGATCTGGAGCCGGGTCGCGGGCTCACCGATGCGATCGAGAACCCCAGCCGCATCGACGGCCTGTTCCTCGAACGCGCATTGGTGCGCGCCAACGACAAGCTCTCGGTCCTGTCGGCCGAGGCACCGATCAACCAGCCGCTGACCGGCGACGGCTCCGCCTTCTTCCAGTTGCAGGAGGAATTGCGCCAGAGCTTCGACTGCACCGTGGTCGATCTGCCGCGCCACATGCTGGTGCAGCATCCGGGGCTGCTGCACGATGCGGCCGTCACCGTGGTAGTCACCGATTTCACGCTGGCCGCAACCCGCGACACGATCCGCGTGCTGGCGTGGCTGAAGGCCAATGCCCCGCGCTCGACGCCGCTCGTCGTCGTCAACCGCGTGGCGCCGACCGGGGGCGAGATCAGCCGCAAGGATTTCGAGGCGTCGATCGAGCGCGCGGTGGATATCGTCCTGCCGCTCGACACCAAGCTGTCGATCCAGGCGGCGAAGCTGGGCAAGCCGCTGGCCGAGGTCGCCAAGTCGGCGAAGCTCGGCCACGCCCTCGCCTCGATCGCGACGCGCGTGCTGTCGGCCTCGGGCGATACCGAGGTTGCGGCCAAGGGTGACGGCAAGTCGCTGATCGGCCGCCTCGGCGACTTCAAGAGCCTGCTGGCCAAGAAGCCCTGATGAGCCCGCTCGTCATCTTCCTGTTGCTGGCGGCGACCGGCGGCCTGATCGCCTACGGCTTTTCCGGCCCGACGCCCGCCAAGGCGGCGCAGCGCCGGCTGAAGGGCGTCCGCACGCGCTATGCGCCGGAGACGGGCGAGGTGCAGATGCGCCGCATCGCCACGCCGCAGAACAGCTCGCTCGACAGCTGGTTCGGCCGGATGATCCCGCGCCCGGCCCTGCTGCGCCAGCGGCTGGAGATGACGGGCCGCTCCTGGACGCTCGCCCAATATTCGATCGCCTCGGGCGGGCTCACCCTGTTCACCTGGGTGTCGCTCGGCTTTCAGGGCTTTCCCTTGTTCCTCACCTTCCTGCTCGGCCTCGCCGTCGGCGTGGGGCTGCCGCATCTCGTCGTCAGCAAGCTGATCGCGCGGCGCGTGGCGGCATTCACCGCGCGTTTCCCCGACGCGATCGACCTGCTGGTGCGCGGCCTGCGGTCCGGCCTGCCGATCGGCGAGACGCTCGGCGTGGTCGGCCACGAAGTGCCCGGCCCGGTCGGCGTCGAGTTTCGCGGCGTGACCGATCGGATGCGGATCGGCCGCACCATGGATCAGGCCTTGCAGGAAACCGCCGACCGGCTGCTGACGGCGGAATTCCAGTTCTTCGTCATCAGCCTGGCGATCCAGCGCGAGACCGGCGGCAATCTGGCCGAAACGCTCTCCAACCTGGCCGAAGTGCTCCGCAAGCGCAGCCAGATGAAGCTGAAGGTGAAGGCGATGTCGTCCGAATCCAAGGCGTCGGCCTGGATCATCGGCGTGCTGCCGTTCCTCGTCTTCGGCCTCATCAGCTTCATCAACCCCGGCTACATGCACGGCTTCTTCCACGACGAGCGGCTGATGATCGTGGGGCTCGGCGGGCTCGGCTGGATGGGCGTGGGCGTCTTCATCATGTCCCGCATGATAAACTTCGAGATTTGATCCGATGAGCGCGAACCCGACCCTGATGGGCATCGACATGATCGCGGTGGCGACGATGATGGCGGGCGGCGCCGTCTTCGCGCTGCTGGTGGCGCTCTATGCCGCCATGACCGTGCGCGACCCGATGGCGCGGCGCGTGAAGGCGCTCAACGAACGGCGCGAGCAGCTGAAGGCGGGCATCATCGCCTCGGCCTCGCGTCGGCGCGCCAAGATCGGCGTGTCGAGCCTCACGACCGATCGGATGCGGACCTTCCTGTCCTCGCTCCGCGTGTTGCAGGAAAGCCAGCTGAAACATTCGCAGCTGATGCTCACCCGCGCCGGCATCCGATCGAAGGATGCGGCGATCGCGGTGATCTTTTGCCGGCTCGCGCTGCCGCTGCTGATCGGCGGCACCACGATCATCGGCCTCTATCTGATCGATTGGTTCCCCGATTGGGGGCCGTTCAAACGCTACGCCGTGGTCGCGGTGACGCTGGTGCTGACCTACAAGGCGCCCGACCTGTGGGTGAAGAACAGGGTCACCAAGCGGACCGCCGCGATCCGCAAGGGCCTGCCCGACGCGCTCGACCTGCTGGTGATCTGCGCCGAGGCGGGGCTCACGGTGGACGCCGCCTTCCAGCGCGTCGCACGCGAGCTGGGCAAGGGCTATCCCGAACTCGGCGACGAATTCGCGCTGACTGCGATCGAACTGGGCTTCCTGACCGATCGCCGCACCGCCTTCGAGAATCTGGCGCAGCGCGTCGATCTGGAATCGGTGCGCGGTGTCGTGACGACGATGATCCAGACCGAGAAATACGGCACGCCGCTCGCCTCCTCGCTCCGCGTGCTGGCCGCCGAATTCCGCCACGAGCGGATGATGAAGGCCGAGGAGAAAGCCGCGCGCCTGCCCGCGATCATGACCGTGCCGCTGATCCTGTTCATCCTGCCGGTGCTGTTCGTCGTGATCCTGGGGCCGGCGGCCTGCTCGATCTCGGATAATGTGCTGAAATAGGTCAGCTACGCTGACGGGCGGCACCAGCCCGCTCCCCCACCCGGCCACCCATAAGATACTGCCGTTGGGTGGCCGGGTGGGGGAGCGGGCTGGTGCTGCCACGATGGTTCAGCTTGGCTGAACCATCGTCTAGGAACGGTCCCGGGGTCGGATCGTTACGCCTCCAACTGTATTCGGGAGAGCGTGATGCCGGCCTTTACCACCAACCAATGGGCGATCCTGTTTCTGGTACTCGTGCTGGGCTGGGTGCTGGGCCTCGCCTCGCGATCGGGCGGCGCCAGGTGGAAACGCGCGCTGGCCGCCGAGCGCGAGGAGCGCGCGATCGAACGCGAGCGCCATGCGCAGGAAATCGCGGCGCTCAACACGCGCATCGTCGATCTGGAGGCGCGCCCGGTGCCGGTCGCGGCCCCCGTCGCCGCGCTAGATCCGAGGGCGGAAACACCCGTCACCGGCCGCGCCAAGTCCGACGACCTCTCGCTGATCCACGGCATCGGCCCGGTCGGCGAGCGCCGCCTGAACGAGCAGGGCATCCACAGCTACCGCGACATCATCGCGCTCGACGCCAACCGCAAATCCGCGCTGGAATCCCGCGTGGGCGCGCCCGCCGGCACGATCGATCAGGACCGCTGGCAGGAACAGGCGATCGCACTGGAAGAACGCGGCGTGGACGAACATCGCCGGGTTTTCGGGTAGGGTTTCAGCCGCCAGCTACCTCGGCGGCTTTTTCCTAACCGTTCGTGTCGAGCGAAGTCGAGACACCTTTACGTGGGGCACATCCCTCGACTACGCTCGGGACGAACGGCGTCTAAGCGCGGACGCCCGTTCGATCAGAACGGCAGCCACCGCCCCTTCTCCGTGAAGTTCATGTAACCCACGTTCACGCCCAGTCGCCAGCCGACGCCCAGCCGGATCGGGATCAGCACGATATCGCCGCGCCGCAGGTAGCTCGCGTTGAAGCCGCCGACGAGATAGGCCGCCCCCTCCCCCGCCGGGAACCGCTGATACAATTCCTGTGAATCGTAGAGGTTATAGACCAGCACGAAGGTCTTGGCGCCGTTCGCGCCGATGTCGAAGCCCAGCGACGGCCCGGTCCAATAGACCGGCCGCTGCCCCTCCACCTTGTGGAACATCGTGCCCGATCCATAGCGCAGCCCGGCGATAAACGCCCCGCCCGCCTCGCGGCCCGCGATATAGGCAACCGGCCGGCCATTATCGCCGATGATCCGCTCGATCACCTTGGCAAGCCCCTCGGCGCCCTTGCCGAACACGCCCTCGGCCGCCTCGAAGATGTCCTTTTCCTGATAGGTGGCGCCCGCAGATGCCTCCGACGCCGCCCGCCCCATGGGCGTCGTTCCGACGCTCTCGCTGGCGGGAACGGGGCCGGAGGGCGGCGGGGGCGCCGGTGCGGACTGGCCGCTCGCCGCCGCGTCGCCGGCCTGAGCCGAAACCGCATCGGCAGCCGGCGGATCCTGCCGCGCGGCGGACGCTGGGGCCGAGGCGGACGTCGCCGGGCGCGCCGCGAGCTGGCCCGCCTGATTGGGATCGATCGTCGAAACCTGCGCCATCGCAGTGCCCGCCAGGCCCATCGCCGCCAGCATCCCGATCGTCACCTTTGCCGCCCGGATCATAAACTCTCCCCCTCAAGCGGTTGAGCGCCACCCTATCGCGATGCGGCCTTGCCCAGCAATGAACGGCGACCGAACGCTATTGCTCCACAGCCGGTTGCAGGCCCCGAACGACCTCGCTATAGCCGCCAACGCCGCAGCCGGAGACGTGGGTGAGTGGCTGAAACCAACGCTTTGCTAAAGCGTCGTACGGGAGACCGTACCGAGAGTTCGAATCTCTCCGTCTCCGCCATCAAGTCGTTGTTTTTACTGAATTTTTCAATTGACGCGGTGTCGAGAATGAGCGTTTTTGGTACGGTGATTTCGAAACTTGGGCCGCGAAAATAGGGAATTTTCTCCGTAGTCCGGTTCTAGAAGAATTTTGCCCGTTTTTCCGTACCTTAGCTGCCAGCCGTATTCGAAGTTCGAATCTATTCCGCTCCGCCAGGCAGTCCCCAAAGTAACGAGAAGCGCCGCCGTACTGCGGCTGTAGCGCCGATTTCCGGCGATTCTCGCGCTGCGACCGTAGCGCGGAGAGGGCCCTCGCCCTCTCTCACTCCCCATTCCGACGACACTTTCTCCGCCTCTCGGGGCAGCGGTACGGTTTGCCAAAACGGCACTGCTATTCGCTGTCTTCGAGGCGCTGAATTCCCGCTAAATACGTCGTTTAACGGGAATTATGCTGGGAAAAGGGGCGGTTTTTGGCCTCGCCGTATATTTTATCTCGTATTCTTAGTGATTTAGATGAAATGTGTCCGGATTTGGGCATGCTTAAACCGGCATATCCGGGCGGTTTTTTGCTATTTCGTGGCTTAGATCGCAATATCCGCCGTCAGATGTTGGCTATTCGGGAGACTGTGCGTCGTGGAGCTACCGCCGTTCGAACTGCGCGCCGTCGGATCGTCGAAACCCTTCGATCGCAACGCGCGCACGCATTCGAAGAAGCAGGTGAAGCAGATCGCCAAGAGCATCAGCACGTTCGGGTTCACCAACCCTGTACTGATCACCCCCGATGGCACCATCATCGCCGGCCACGGCCGGGTGATGGCCGCGCGCGAATTGGGCATGGCCGAGGTGCCGACACTGACCCTGGCCAATCTCAGTCCCGCCGAGGTCAGAGCCTATGTGCTGGCCGACAACAAGCTGGCGCTCAACGCCGGCTGGGACAAGGAGCTGCTGGCGCTGGGACTCTGTCAAAGCAAATGCACCGGAAATTAGCGAGTGCCCGGTAGCACCGCGAGATGCCTCGCCATCGCAAGCCACCCAGCCCGTTCCGCTATTTCAACTCATCACCCGTGGTGATCCGCTTGGCGGTGATGATGTATGTCCGCTTCCCACTGAGCTTGAAGAACGTCGAAGACCTGCTGTTCGAACGCGGGATCGACATCTGCCATGAAACGGTGCGGCACTGGTGGAACCGCTCCGGGCCGATGTTCGCGGGCGATATCGTCAGCAGCGTATTTCACGAATGCGCGGGTTTCGCCATTGGCGAAGGCACCTGGATGAGATGTACGTGAAGCTGAATGGTGAGATGGTCTACCTCTGGCGCGCCGTCGATCACGAGGGCGAGGTGCTCGAGAGCTACATTACCAAGACCCGCGACAAGGATGCGGCGCTTACTTTCATGAGGAAGGCGCTGAAGCGCCACGGGTCACCGGAGGCCATTACCACCGATGGTCTGCGCTCCTATCGCGCAGCGATGAACGACCTGGGCAATGCGGAGAAGCAAAAGATCGGCCGCTGGGCGAACAACCGCGTCGAGAACAGCCACCTGCCCTTCCGACGACGAGAGCGGGCGATGCTAAGTTCAGGCGAATGAAGACCCTTCAGAAGTTCGCCTCGGTCCACGCCAACGTCCACAATCATTTCAACCTCGAACGCCACCTCGTCGATCGCCAGACTTACTAGGAACGTCGCTCCGCCGCCCTGGCGGAGTGGCATTCGCTCGCCAGCTAGTCCCCTGCCCTCATAGACCGAATACCATCGTGGGGAGAGCGGTTCGCGTTAGACTGACAGCACCGGTGAGCCATATGCGCGGCTTCCGCCACTGGCGGTGGCATCTCGATGAGATGTACGTGAAGCTCAACGGCGGGCCTTGTCAGACCAACGTGGCAGCGCTGATTGCCAGATGATATCCGGTCGGGATGAGCCGCAAATCCAGAGCGCTGCCGCCCTCCCCGTTCCGCCGCTTCAATTCAGCACCAGAAGTCATCCGCCTTGTTGTGCTGATGTATATTCGCTTTCCGCTGTCGCTGCGGAACGTCGAGGATCTGCTGTTCGAGCGCGGCATCGACATCTGTCACGAGACGGTCCGACACTGGTGGAACAGGTTCGGGCCGATGTTCGCCGGCGACATCCGCCGCCAGCGGGTGAGCCGCATGCGCGGCTTCCGCCACTGGCGATGGCATCTTGACGAGATGTACGTGAAGCTCAACGGCGAGATGGTCTACCTTTGGCGCGCCGTCGATCACGAGGGTGAGATCCTCGAGAGCTACATCACGAAAACCCGCGATAAGGCAGCAGCTCTCAGCTTCATGAAGAAGGCATTAAGGCGCCACGGCGCACCCGAAGCCGTCACTACGGACGGCCTGCGCTCCTACCGCGCAGCGATGAACGAACTGGGCAACGCTGATAAGCAGGAGGTCGGCCGCTGGGCGAACAACCGTGTCGAAAACAGCCACCTGCCCTTCCGACGACGAAAACGAGCCATGCTCAGGTTCAGGCGGATGAAGACCTTGCAGAAGTTCGCCTCGGTCCACGCCAACGTCCACAATCACTTCAATCTCGAACGCCACCTCATCGATCGCCAGACCTTCAAGGAACGCCGCTCCGCCGCCCTGGCGGAGTGGCAGATACTCGTCAGCTAGGCCCCTGCCCTCATAGACCGATCACCATCGTGGGGAGAGCGGTTCGCGTTAGACTGACAGCACCAGTTGAAGCTCTGTTCCAGCCCCTCCTCGCTCGACTTGCGGGTGTAGATCGCGCAGCGGACCTGCGTTCCACCCCTCATGCCGCGATTGTCTTCTTGAGGCCGAAGAAGGCGGGGCCCGACCAGCGGGTGCCGGTGATGGCGCGGGCGACCTCCGACAGCGACCGCCACTCCCGCCCGTCCCAGCGGATCACCTCATCCTTGCCCACCGTCACCACATGGGCCTGCCCGTTCCATTCGCGTACCAGCCGCATGCCGGCCCGTGCCGGGGGGGTGCGGGTCTTGGCCGCGCCGATCTGGGCCAGCCGCTGACGGGTCTGGCGGGCGAGCCCGCCTTGCGCCCGGGCCTGGATTTCCCAGGCCAAAGCGAGCCGCAGCAGGCTGGGGCTGATCCGAGGCACGGCCCCGAGGTCAGGCGGGTCCAGCGGTCGCGCAGGTCAGCGGGCGACATGTGCGCGAGGCTCGCCAGCTCCTCATCGAGCGTCGCCATCTCAGGCCGCCGCCGTGATCTGGTAGCAGGTGGCGCCGTCGCGCTTGCCGCGCTCGACCGCGTACCCCTTCTTGCGCAGGCCGGTGAGCGCCGCCCGCATCGTGTGCGGCAGCCAGCCTGTCACGGCGATAAGTTCGGCCTGGGTCGCGCCGTCGGGCTGGCGCAGCAGGGTCAGGACGCCGTCGATTTTGGTGACGCGGGCTGGGGTGACGGCTGGTCGCTCCGCCGCCTCGGGGCTGGCCGGCGCGGCGCTCTCGGGCGCGGTACCCTGCCCCACCTCGACGCCAATGGCGGCGAGGCCCGCGTCGGTGGCGAAGGTGCCGGTCTCGCGTTCCTCGACCAGCCCCGCCTTTATCAGGGAGGTGATCGCCATCGTGACGCGCGAGCGGTTGGTGATCGCGGGCGGCAGCGGGTGGAGGTTGCGATCGTCGCGCTGGGCGGCGGTCGAGAGCAGGATCGTCTGGGTGTCGGTGAGCTTGGCCATGATGGTCTCCGGTCCGGCGGAGCGGCAACGCGCCGCCCCACCGACCGAAGTCCCGGCGAGATCATCATCCCGAGATCAGGCAAGCCGCAACCAGCGAGTCGCCCCGACGCTGTCGCTCCAACCGCCAGTGAAGTCGACTGGATTGTCTCTCCTGGATGATCGAGTTATCGAACTGACCAGATGACGCCCATTTGATCCTACGGTAGTGTTAGATCGCTAGCCGTGATCAGGCTCGCTCCCAGATGGCGGCGATGCCCTGGCCGCCGCCGATGCACATCGTGGTCAATCCATAGCGGCCGCCCTTGCGGCTCAATTCGTGGACGAGTTTGGTTGTGAGGATCGCGCCCGTCGCGCCGATCGGGTGGCCCAGTGCGATGCCGCTGCCGTTGGGATTGACCTTGGCCGGATCGAAACCCAGCTCGCGCGCTACGGCACAGGCCTGGGCAGCAAAGGCTTCGTTGGACTCGATCACGTCGAGATCCGCGATCGTCAGCCCGGCGCGGGCGAGGGCGGCGCGGGTGGCCGGTACCGGACCGATGCCCATGTACGCCGGATCGACGCCGGCATGGCCGTAGCTGACCAACCGCGCTAGCGGCATCAGGCCATGCGCCCGCACTGCTTCGCCACTGGCCAGAATCGTCGCTGCGGCGCCATCGTTGATGCCCGATGCGTTTCCGGCCGTCACGGTGCCGCCGTCCTTTACGAAAACCGGCTTCAGGCGGCTGAAATCGTCGGGTTTTGCGTCGATGCGGACATGTTCGTCCGTTTCGAACAACGCCGGCTTGCGCTTCACCATGATCTCGATCGGCACGATCTGGTCACGGAAATAGCCTTTCGCAATAGCATGCACGGCCCGCCTCTGGCTCTCGATGGCCAAGGTGTCCTGATCCTCGCGGCTGATGCCGTAGCGCTTCGCCACATTCTCAGCGGTTACGCCCATGTGATAAACGTGGAAGGGGTCGGTCAGCGCACCGAGGAGACCATCGATCAACGCCGTGTCGCCCATCTTCTGGCCCCACCGCACGCCGGGCGCGAAATAGGGCGCTCGGCTCATCACTTCGACGCCCGCCGCCATCGCCACCTCGCAATCGCCAAGCAGGATCGATTGCGCCGCGGAAATGATCGCCTGAAGGCCAGACCCGCAAAGCCGACCGACGGTCATCGCTGGCGTCTCGTACGGAATACCCGCACCGACCGCCGCGATCCGGGAAACATATGCGTCGCGGGGTTCGGTGTGGATCACGCTGCCGACGACGACATGGCCAACGAGCGCGGGATCCACATCCGCCCTAATCATCGCAGCCTTGCCGACGGTTGCGGCCAGTTCGCCGGGCTGCTGATCCTTGAGCGATCCGCCGAACGTACCGATGGCCGTCCGCGCGGCGGATACGAGAAAAACGTCACGCATGGTTCTGCTCCGATGTTGGCGCGGTAATCGAGTAACGAGGCTCAGGAGGCGGCCAATTCCTTGAGAACCACGCTCGTGTCGGCGAGCCGCTCGGCCGGCAATGCTACCGCGCCGACGACCAGCGCCTTGCCCTGGACGTAATCCTTGGTGGCGTTGACGCAGTCGAGCGCGATGACCTTGCCGTCCTTCAGATAGACGATCGAGAAGCTGCGGGTCGCCGGATCCCCGCGTAGCACTGCCTCGTCATGGCCAGTCGACAGGCCCACCGTCTGGAGGCGCAGGTCATATTGGTTCGACCAGAACCACGGCACGGCATGATAGACGACCTCCTGCCCCAGGATCGTCTTGGCCGCGACGGTCGCCTGATCGTTGGCGTTCTGGACCGATTCCAGGCGGATCGGCATGTCGCCGGCGAAGTCGTTGGCGTGGAGCGCGCAGTCGCCGATGGCGTAGATGTGCGGCAGGCTGATGCGGCATTGCGCATCGACCGCGACGCCATTGCCGCCCTCGGCACCCGCCGCCAGCAGCGGCTCGACGGCGGGGATGATGCCGATGCCGACGATCACCATCTCGCAGGCCAGGATCTCGCCATCGGCCAGCCGCACGCCGGTGACCCGGCCCTCGGCCTCCTCGATACACTCCACCTTGGCGCCCAGCCGCACGTCGACCCCATGGGCGCGATGCTCGGCCTCGTAGAAGCGAGACAGCGGCTCGCCGGCGACGCGGGCCAGCACCCGGTCGAGCGCCTCCAGCACCGTCACCTGCTTGCCGAACTTGGCCAGCACGGCCGCCGCCTCCAGCCCGATATAGCCGCCGCCGATCACGACGACGCGGGTGGTGCCGGCCAGTTCTCCGGTCATCCGATCGACATCGGCGCGGGTGCGCACGCCGTGGACGCCGATGAGGTCGTGGCCGGAGCAGGTCAGCTTGCGCGGGCTGCCGCCGGTCGCCCAGATGAGGTCGCCATAGCCGATCGTCTCGCCGTCCGCCGTCGTGATGCTCCGCGCCTCGGGATCCACCGACACGACCTTGCGGCCGAGCAGCATCGCCACCTGCCGCTCCTCCCAGAAGGCCGGCGGGCGGATCAGGATACGCTCGAACGCCTTCTCGCCCGAGAAATAGTCCTTCGACAGCGGTGGCCGCTCATAGGGCAGCTCCGGCTCGTCACCGACGATCGCGATCGCCCCCTCGAACCTGGCCTGCCGCAAAGCCACCGCCGCCTGCGCACCGCCATGCCCGCCACCCACGATCAGGATGCTGTAGTGCGTCATGCAAGTAGCGCCTGGGTCGCCTCGGCCAAGCTATCTGACGAGAGCCCGGCTTCGATGAGATACGGCATAGGATCATCCTGCATAATGTCGTAGGGATAATCCGTGCCCAGCACCGTGCGGCCCCGCCCCCAATCGGCCGCGAGATGACGGAGATAGACCGGATCATAGACGTTGCTGTCGTAGAAGAGATCGCGCGCGACCGTGCTGGGCGCCCGCGTCAATGCTTCCATGCCGCCGGCTCTCACGCGGTAACCGCGATCCATCCGGCCCAATATGGCCCCGAGCGCACCGCCGCCATGGCTGAACAGAAGCTTCAAGCCGGGAAAGCGCGTCGGCAGATCACGGGCGATGCAGGATGCCGCAGCATGGGCGACATCGATCGGAAAGCCCAAAAACGGCGTCAGCCCGGCGGGGAGGCCACCGCTACCCGCCGACAACGGGTGGAAGGCGTGGACGAACACGATCAGCCCTGCTTCGGCCGCCGCCTGATAGATCGGATCGAATAGCGGATCGCCGGCGTAGACGCCGTTGATGTTGCTCCCGATCTCGATGCCGATCAGGCCGAAGCGTGATCGTATTTCACCGATCTGCCGCACGGCGGTCGGCACGTCCTGCATCGTGACGATGCCCAGCCCGCCGAAACGCGACGGATCCATACCGACAAGGCTGGCGGTGAAGTGATTGACGTGATCGCACAGAAGCGCGCTGCGTGCCGGCGAGAAGCTGTAGGAGAATAATTCGGGCATCGGCGAAACGATCTGTCCCGAAACCCCCTGTCGCTCCATATCCTCGATGCGCCGGGCCGCCTCCCATGAGCGCGCGTCGAGCCGGCGAAAGGGTTTACCGCCGAACTCGAGAATGCGTCTGCCGTCCGGGCGACAGGCAAGGCAGGGCCAGCCGGGCCCTGTCCCCTCGGGGTCGATCGGAAAAGCCTCCGGAACCAGATGGGTGTGGAAGTCGATCGGCCCGGTCGACCCACCGGCCAGCAACGCGGATGTCATGGCAGCCTGCCGGCGCGCTGGGTCACTCGGCGCGACCCAGGAACTGGCCGACGAGCGTGTTGAACTGGTCGGCCTTCTCCCATTGCGCCCAATGGCCGCATTTCGGGAAGACATGGAGTTCGGCGTTGGGCAGGGACTTCTGATAGACGAAGGCCGCATCGATCGGCAGCACCCGGTCCTCGCGTCCCCAGATGATGAGAACCGGCTGCTTCACCTTGTAGAGCGGCTCGCGCCACAGGTCGTCACGCATCGCCGACGGCCCCTTGCGCTGCTTGAGCGGCGGATTGGCCACCACGTCCGGTCGCATGCTCGCCTCGAGCCGCTGCTGGAACAACTCCTCCGTGATCAGCGACGGATCGTACACAAGCTCCTTGATGATGCCGCGCAGCTTCTTCTCGCTCGGCCCGTCACCCAGATAATAAGTGAACATCGCCATCAGGCCGGGGGTCGGGAAATTGGAGTGAACCGCCAGGCCACCGCCCGGCCCCATCAGCACCAGCTTCGACACCCGATCGGGATGATCGATCGCGGTTCGTAGCGCCGTACCTCCGCCGAGAGAATTGCCGACGATGCTCGCCTTGGCGATACCCAGCGCATCCATCAGGCCGATCACGACCGCCGACAGGACATCGAAGATGCTCCCTTCGATCTCGCGATTCTCGGAGCCGCCATACCCCGGCAGGTCGATCACGATCACTCGGTTCGACTGCGACAGCGGGCCGATGTTGCGGCTGTAATTGCTGTAGCCGGTCGCACCGGGGCCGCCGCCGTGGATCATGATGACCGCGTCGCCCTCGCCGACATCGTGATAGGCGATCTTCGCGCTCAGAACCTCCACGATGTTGACGGGCGGCCGCTCGCTTACGTCGCTCATCTTTCTCTCCTCATAGCATGGCGCTGCCGCCGTTGACGCTCATGACCTGTCCTGTGACGAAGCCCGATTCCGGGCGCGCGAGATGGACGATCATCGACGCCACCTCGTCGGGCTCTGCCGCCCTGCGCTTAGGGATGACGTCGATGAATTCCTTGATGAAGGGATTGCCCGCCGCAGTTTCCCGCTCGACGAAGGGCGTGCGCACCATCGCGGGGGCGACGGTGTTGACGGTGATGTCCTGCTCGGCGAATTCTCGCGCCAGCCCGGTCGTCAGGCCATGCATGCCGCCCTTGGCCGCATTGTATGCGGCGTGCGCCAACAGGCCGTTGCGCACCGAATCGGCGCCGACGTTCACGATCCGCCCGTATCCGCGCTCGACCATCGCTGGCAGCGCGGCATGGCACATCCAGATGCAGGTCCACAGATTGCGATCCAGTGTCGCATGCAGCGTCTTGGGCGATTGCTTGAGGAACGGCCGGATGACACCCCCGCCCGCATTGTTGACCAGGATGTCGAGGCGACCGAACCGCTCCAGCGCGAGCGCGACAAGGGCGACGGCGCCCTCCTGCTGCGACAGGTCCGCGACGAGCGTCGCGCAACCTTCGCCGTCACGCCACCCGGCGGCCTCCATCGCCGCCGGATCGATATCCGCCAGAACAAGGCTGACAGCTTCGGCCTGGAGCATCCGCGCCGTGGCCTGGCCGATCGGGCTTGCGGCACCCGTGACGATCGCGGCCTGCCCCGCCAGCGGCGCCATCAGGCTTCACCTGCCCGCGCCGGTCGTTCGATATGGCCGACCTTGCCGAAGTCGCGTTCCGCCCGACCACCCCAGGTGTCGAGCGATTCCAGTGCGCGGGGGAAACCACGCGGGGCGCGATCACCCTCTTCGGGAAACTCCTCCATCCCGAAACTATATTCGAGCGTCAGACCATCGGGATCGAGGAAGTAGAGGAACACCGATTCCGATGTGGGATGCCGCCCCGGCCCGAACACGATCGGCACATTGTGCCGCTTCAGGCGGTTGAGCGCCCTGCCGATATCGTCAATCTCGGTGACCATGAAATTGACGTGCTGCAACATCGGCTCGTCGCCCTGCGCCTGCCCCACGCCGAAGCTGTGATGAAAAGGATTGGGGAAGCAACGCATGAACGCGACGACGCCTTCCACCCGATCCGACACGCGGAAGTTCAGATGCTCGATCATGAACATTTCGGTGTCCTCGCGCTGCGGCGTGGTCACGACGACATGGCCCAGCTGGGCGATCTTGGTGTGGCGGATGCGGTAGGGCTCAACACCCTCGATTTCGGTGAAGAATTCGAACTGGGTGCCCGTCGTCGGCTCGATCGCACGAACGGCGTGGGCGATGCCGAGCCCGGCCAAGTCGGCGGCGCCGACTTCGACGACGTCGATCCCGAGCGACGCGAACTCTGCACGCACCGCCGACAGGGCGGCCTCGCTCTCCATCTGCCAAGCGACGCGCTTCAGCCCCGGCGGCCCTTCGTACAATACGATATCCTGATGGCGATCGCTGCACCGGAACAATGCCATGTCCGGGGAGGACGCAGGCACGCGCTCCAGTCCGACGATCGTCTCGTAGAAATCGGCCGACCGGGCAAGATCGGACACGTTCAGGGCGACATAGCCCAATCGGACATATCGAATATCGGCCACGGCCATCGGATAAGACCCTTGCAGATCGCTAGAGGATGATGCTGACCCGGCCCTGAGGGCGCAGATTGGTCAGATCGAGGTAGGAGCGTTTGGCGGCGATCCGCAGCCCGTCCGCCGTCTTGCGCAGCAGGTAGCGGTGGTGGCCGGGAAACACGTCGGTTACGTCGTTCTTCGAACGATAGGTCACGAAGCAGCAGCCGATCCGCGCCTCTTCGGCATTCTCGGAAAGAATGCGAACGTTGCTGATGACGCGCATCACCTTCGACCGTGGGAATTCGGAATGGGCGCCGGGCTTGTTCAGCCGATCGATGCGGTGTTGCAGCCGGGCATAATCGTCCGCGATGTAGAATAGGGTCGTTTGCGGATCGGCACCGTCGGGCGCGCCCGCCGTCGGCACCTCGTAGGTCGCCCCCTCGGTGAACAGGGCGAACCACTCGTCGAGCCGCCATTCGTCGAGCAGCGCCGCTTCGTGAAACAGGAAATCCTCAAAGGCCGCCCGGCCGAGCGACGCCGTCGCCCCCTGATCGGTCATCGCCACAGCCCACTCGGTCACGCCACCCCCTCCACGCGACGGCTCCACTCGCGCCAGAAGGCACGCATCTGCTCCTCGTCGTCGTGCAGCTTTTCGGCGCGCGCCATTCCCCGCGAGAGATCGTTGAACGGCACCTCGGCGAGATTGCGATAGCCCTTTTGCGCCGACTCGAGAGCCTCGACATCGTCCGGCGTTGCGAAGCCGCCGGGGCCGAGGAATTCGAGGAAATTGTCGAGCCGCCATGCGCGGAACTGCGGATCCTCATCGACCGGCGCCAGCGCCCAGCCGGTGACGTGCAATTCATCGACCTGTTCGGGATAAAAGGTGCGCACCGTCAGCGCCATGATGTCGTTGATGACCAGGTTGGGGAAGATCACCATGTTCCGGTTGCCGCGTGCGATCCGGCGGGCGCGATCCGGCCCGTACAATTCCTCGAGCCGCGCGCGCTTTGCGTCGATCACCGCCTTGCCATGTTCCCCCCAGGTCGGGATGGATTGAGCGACGGGCCGGCCCCAGGCGGCTGCATATTCGATCACCGCATGGCCATTGCCCAGATCGATGCCGCGCGAGAGCGTCGGCTTGGCGTTGCGCAGCGCCTGCGCGCCATATCCGGTCGAGACGCCAAGATAGTCGATGTAGGTCGAATGCGTCTCGCTGGCATGATAGCCATCGTTGCTGTTCTCGGCGAGCAGCTTCCAGTTCGCGCGGATGCTATATTCCTGCGTGCCGCCGACGACCTCCATGCCGATTTCGGAATGATCGACGGCGAGGTCGATGATCTCCTTGGCGCCCGCCAGATAGTCTGAGAGGCTTTCGCCCTCGGCGCTGAAATTCACGAACCACAGGTCGCGATAGGAATCGAGGCGGGGCACGGAGCGCAGATTGGCGCAGCCCTCGGCATTGAAATCCGCCGGATAGGTTTCGGCATCGAAACGCGAAGCGAACTGACCGTTATTGTTGAACGACCAGCCATGGTAGAAGCAGCGGAACGACATCGCGTTGCCACTGCTCTCACGCACGACCTGCGCGCCGCGATGCGGACAGACGTTGAAGAAGGCGTGAACGGCCCCCTTCCGATCGCGGTTGAACACCAGCTCGCGACCGCCGACGCTGCGGATCAGAAAATCATTGGGCCGCTTCAGCTCCGATGCGTGGCCGAGATATAACCAGCAGGTCGAGAAGATGTGATCGCGTTCGCGCTTCAGGATCGCGGGATCGACGAAGGCGCGGCGATCCACCCGGAAGGTGGAGCGCGTAACGTCTTCCCGGACGATGGGCGCGTCACGCGGCAGAAGAGGGTCGGCCTCGGCCATGGCGATGTACCTTTGATCTCGGTTCAATGTTGGCTTACGGGAATTTCGACGATCAGCCCGTCGAGCGCCGCGCTCAGGCGGATTTGACACGACAGACGCGAATTGCCGCGCGGCTCGACCGCGAATTCGAGCATGTCCGCCTCACCCGTCTCGATCGGCGGCAGGCGATCGAGCCATTCGGGATCGACATAGACATGACAGGTCGCGCAGGTAAGTGCGCCGCCGCAATCGGCATCGATGCCATCGACGCCATTCTGAACCGCCACCTCCATCAATGAAAAGCCGTCCTCTCCCTGGAGGACGGTCGAATCACCGTCTGGAGACTTGAACTCAACCTGCGGCATGGACGTTCGTAACTCCAAATTTGATTGGTGGTCCTACCAAACTTATATGAATTGCCGTATGAGGCGTCAAGCGATGGTTCGCCATATGCCAAGAGCTGTAGATTATCTTTTTTACACAATGAGTTGGCGTACTTAAGAAAGGGTTGGACGAATGATCGGCTACAGTGAGGAGAGCGGCGTCGCCACTATTCGGATTGATCGGCCGGATGCGCGGAACGCCTTGACCGCAGCGATGCGCCATGACCTCGTCGACGCATTCGCTGCGGCGCAAGCGGCCCGTGGCGTTCGCTCGGTGATCCTGACCGGATCGGGCGGCCATTTTTGCGCGGGCGGCGACATTGCCGAGATGGGAGGAGCGCCAGCCGATGGCCTGATCCGCGTTCGGCGATCCCATGCGTTAATCCGGGCGATCTCGTCGATCGACAAGCCGGTCGTCGCAGCGGTGCGTGGAAGCTGCATCGGTATAGGCTGGTCGCTCGCGCTGGCGTGCGATCTGGTGATCGCGGCCGCCGACGCCCGGTTTCGATTCGGCTTTCAGGCTTTGGGATTGGCGCCGGACGGTGCCGCTTCGATGCTGCTGGTCCGGCAGGTCGGCCTGATGCGGGCCAAGGAACTGATCTACACCGGTCGTTTCGTCAGCGGGTCGGAGGCCGCAGCCCTCGGCCTCGCCCTGGAAGCGATCGATACCGACCGGGTCGATGCGCGTGCCCTGGAATTTGCCGCCAGTCTCGCGTCGGCCCCGACACTGGCGGTGGGTATGGCCAAGCGGCAACTCGACCTCGCCAGCGGCCAGACACTTGAGGCGGCTCTGGCGCTCGAGGCGGCGATGCAGCCGCTCATGCAGCAGACGGCGGACTTCGCGGAGGGCGTCGCTGCCATGCGGGAGAAGCGCGCGGCCCGATTTACGGGCGAATGACGATGGCTCAGGCCGCCCGCCCGCGCGGGCCCGCCTGGCCGAAAGCACCAGCCTCATCGGCGGCGGCGATGGCGGCGGCATCCCACCCGAACGCTTCGGTCAGGATGTCCACGCCATCCGCCCCATGGCGCGGCGCGGCGCGCGGCGAGGCGATCGGCGTGCCCGACAAGCGGTACGGCGGCGCGATGTTGGGCACCGTGCCGCCGGCTGGATGGGGTATCTGCGAGATCAGCCCGCGCGACCCCACCTCGACGCTTGCCATCCCCTCCGACACGCTCGCGACGGGGCCGGCAGGCACGCCAGCCGCGAGCAGGCGCTCGACCCATATCGATCGAGCCCCGGTGGCGAAGATCCGCCCGAGATCGGCGATCAGTTCGTCGTGATGGCGCGCGCGCTGTTGCACCGTCGCATAGCGCGGATCAGCAGAAAGCGCATCGCTGCCCAGCGCGGCGCATAATTTGCGAAACAAGCGATCGTTCGGGCAGGATATGAGCAACGTTCCATCCGCCGCTTCGAAGGTCGCGCTGGGGGGCGCCATGCGCATGGAATTTCCGGTACGCGGCGGATCGACCCCGGTCAGGAGATAATTGTAGGCACGATAGGCGAGCAACGAAACCGCCTGATCGACCAGCGCCACGTCCACCCGCTGCCCCCGACCCGTTCGCTGCCGCGCGAACAGCGCGGCGAGAACAGCGCTCGTCGCGCTCATGCCAGCCGTGATATCGACGACTGGCACGCCGACCAGCAGAGGCGGCCCGTCACGCTCACCGTTGATCGACATCAGCCCGGTTTCCGCCTGGACGATCTGATCGAAGCCTGGCCTGTTGCCCAACGGCCCTTCTCGTCCATAGGCCGAGATCGAACAGTAGATGAGCGCCGGATTGTCCGTGCTGACAGTCTCGTAGCTCAGCCCGAATCGCTCCATGACCGAGCCCGAATAATTCTCGACCAGAATGTCGGCGGATCGCACCAGATCACGCGCGATCGCCTGCCCGGCGTCGGTCGTCAGATCGAGAGCGATGCTGCGCTTGTTCCGGTTGTTCCAGAGGAAGGCGCCCCCCTCGCCGGCGATCTCGGGCGGCCGCACGTTGCGAAAATCGTCGCCGCGCTCGCCATTCTCGACCTTCACGACATCAGCCCCGAAATCGGCCAGCTCCATCGTACAGACCGGCCCGGCGACGAAATGGGTGAAATCGATCACCTTGATGCCGGCCAGAGCAAGGCCGGATTGTGCCGGTGCTTTCGGATCATCGCTGGACATCATCCGCTCCCACAACCTCTCGTAGTCGACCATTCATGCAACATAGGGGTTGCTTTGGACAGACCTAATGGTAGAACCACTGTTACTCGCCGTGAGAAACAAGTGCGGGAGTCGAGGGAGCAGCGTCAATGACGACGAGTTCAGCAGCATGTTCGCTGCCATGCACTGTGCATGGCGGGCTGCCGTCACGCCGCGCCTCCAGCCTGAAGTTCGGGTTTCAGAGAGGATGATCATGGACCATAAAAGTTTTGGCCGCCGTCGCGCGCTGCTGCGCGGGGCCGTCCTGATGGGGTGCAACACGATCGCGCTGGCCGCTGCCTATGCGCAGGCGCCGCAGGCTGCTCCGTCTTCACCCGCCCAACCGGCGGCCGCGAACACGCCGGCCGAGGGCGAGATCGTCGTAACCGCCCGCCAGCGCGGTGAAACGCTGATGAGCGTGCCTGTCTCGGTTTCGGTGGTGACGCCGGCGCAGCTCAAGACCAATCTGGCGAACGATCTGGTGTCGATCGGCGAATTGACCCCATCGGTCATCATCGGTGCCTTCAGCGCGAACGGCGGCAGCTCGATCGCCATTCGCGGCATCAGCAGCCCCGCCAACACCGCAGGCTTCGAGCAGGCCGTGTCGGTTGCCATCGACGGCGTGCAGACCAGCAACGGCCGCATCGCTCTCCTCGGCTTCTTCGATCTGGCCCAGGTCGAGGTGTTGAAGGGGCCGCAGGCGCTGTTCTTCGGCAAGAATTCCGACGGCGGCGTGATTTCCATCAAGACCGCCGGGCCGACCGCCTCGTTGCAGGGATCAGCCAGTTCGACCTACGAATTCGTCGGCGACGAGACGGTCAACGATGTCGCGATCTCGGGCCCGCTCGGCGAGACCCTGGGTTTCCGCGTAGCGCTGCGTTATCGCGACATGGCGGGCTGGATGCGGAATACCGCGGGAGTTACGGCCAACCCCTTCTATCGTGCAGCGACCGGGCTCGCAGCCTCCGCCGCGACCCTACCGGGCACCACCAGCCGCCGCGTCGGCAACAACGAATTGCTCGGCCGCGTCACGCTCGAATTCCGCCCCTCGACCAGCTACACCGCCTCGCTGAAGGTCTTCGCGTCCCATTATCGCGACGATGGTGCCGGCTCCGCCTCGCAGAATATCGGGCCGTGCATCGGCACGCAGCCGCGCTTCGGTGGCATCGCCGATCCTTATGGCGAATGCGTGAAGGATAACCGCACGACGGTGGGCGATGTCCCCGCCGCCGTTGCCGCCGCGATGCTGAACGGACGCAAGAACGGCAAGGCCTTCTCGACGCTCAACTCGATCATCAGCTCGCTGACCCAGACCTTGTCCCTCGACACGGCGACGATCACCTCGATCACCGGTCTCAATCGCTTGCGGACCTTCTCGCAGAGTGGCCTCGACCAGACGACCTTCTCGCAGCTGGCCAATGCCTCGCCGGATCGATCGACCGAATTCAGCCAGGAACTGCGCTTCGCAAGCGACTTTTCCGGGCCGATCAACTTCATGATCGGCGGCTTCTATGGCCACACCGAACGCTACATCAACGGCGACGTGAAGTTCGGCGATGGCAATTATGTCGCCAGCTCGGGCCGGATCGAAAGCTACAGCACCGAATATACCCAGAAAGCGGATGCGGTTTCGGTATTCGGCCAACTTATGTGGAAGCTCACCGACCAGTTCGAACTGTCCGGCGGTGCCCGCTACACGCATGAAAAGAAGACGACGGACAACCGCACCATCTACGGCCTGGGCACCTTCAACACGCTCAACTTCACCTTCCCCGGCGAGACTCAGCCCAATCTGCTGCGCGATCGTTTCAAGGGGGACAATGTGTCGCCGGAAGTGACATTGTCGTGGCGGCCGACATCGCGGCACACGCTCTACGTGGCATATAAGACGGGTTACAAGTCGGGCGGTGCCGTCTCGGGGCCGTTCAGCACGGCCACCCGGCTCGACGACGTTAATTACGGGCCGGAGAAGGTGAAGGGCTTCGAAGGCGGCGCCAAGGGCACCTTCTTCGACAATCGCCTGCGTGCCACGGCGGCGGTCTTCGCTTACGATTTCACCGATCTTCAGGTGAACTCCTATGATCCGGTTCGCACGGCCTATGTCGTCGGCAATGCCGGCAAGGTGAAGCAGCGCGGGGTCGAGTTTGAGGGCAATTTCCGCGTCACACCGGAACTCCAGCTGCGCAGCGCCGTCACCTACGTCCATAATCGCTATCAGGATTATACCGGACAATGCTATGGCTTCGCCTTCGCCGCAGGGACGAGCCGCGCGACGGCGGTGGCGCCGCCAAATTGCTCCTTCGTCAACACGACGGCGCTCACCTTGCAGCAGGTATTCGACGGTCGCGCGCCGGCCCGCTCGCCGGACTGGAGCGGCAATGCCGGCTTCACGTTGGATCTGCCGGTCGGCGACCTCAGCATCATCACCACCGGCGATGCCTTCTACAGCGGCGGCTATTATGCCTCGGAAACGATGGCATCGAGCACCTACCAGAAGGATTTCTGGCGCTTCAACGCCAGCGTCGGCGTCGGCGCGCCGGACAATCGCTGGCGCGTGGCCCTCGTCGGCCGCAATCTGACCAACAAATATTATCTGACCTTCGCGGCGGATCGCACTGGCGGCACCGGCATTCCCAATGTCGTCGGCGAGCAGCGCGGCGTGGTGGCGCGGGGACGGCAGATCGCCGTGCAAGGTAGCGTCAGATTCTAGATTTACGACAGAGCCGCATCGGAGCGACGGCACCATACTCCCCAACTGAAACGGCGGCGAAGCAATTCGCCGCCGTCTTTCTGTTCAGGGGCAATCCATCCAATCAATATGCGCTGAGCGTCGCACCACCGTTCACCAGCAGCAACTGGCCCGTCACGAAACTGGCGAGGTCGCTGGCGAAAAAGCTCACGACCTTGGCGATGTCGTCGGGCTGGGCGAAACGGCGCAGCGGAAAGCCGGCCGCGAGATCCTCGCCGACGCCGCGCGAGGCGGCAACGGCGCTGACCCGCGCGGTCATCGTATAGCCCGGCAGCACTGCGTTGACGCGGATGCCGTCCGGCCCGACCTCGCCCGCCAGGGTCCGCGTGAAGCTGTTGAGCGCCGCTTTCGACGCGCCATAATGCGCCAGCGCGCCGGTCGATCGGGGGAAGGAACCGGCCTGCGAGGATATGTTGACGATCGATCCGCCACGCCCGGCCGTCCGCATGTGCCCCACCGCCGCCTGGCAGCAATGCACCGCGCTTTCGTAATTCAGCGAAAACAGGATGCGCATGTCGGCATCGGACACCGACGAAGCGTAGCTTTCCGCCTCCGGTGTCACGAAACCACCCGCTGCGTTCACCAGGATATCGATCGCACCGAGATCGTACACCACGGCCTGCATCACATCGAAGACCCGATCGCGCTGCGTCAGATCGACGGCGAGGCCGCTCGATCGCCGCCCCAGCGCACGAACCTCGTCCATGACCGTATCGGCCGACAGTGCCTCGTTCCACTGCCGGGCCGCATCGAGATCGATGTCCAGGATCGCCACATCGGCGCCGGCACGCGCCAGCCGTAGGGCGACCGCCCGCCCGATCCCGCGCGCGGCGCCGGTGACCACCGCCACCTTCCCGTCGAGTCCTTCCATGTCCGTTTCCTCTCCTTCAGCGACCAGTCCAGTGCGGCTGCCGCTTTTCGGCGAACGCGCGCAGGCCCTCGGCGCGGTCGTCACTCGCCGCCGTCTCCATCGAGATGCGATCCGACACCTGCCTGATCTCCGTCCGGCTGGCGCTCGGACGAGCCGCGAGCAGCGCGAGTTCCTTCGTCGCCCTCACGGAAAGCGGTGCGCAATCGAGGATGGACGCCGCCCATTGCTTCGCCACGTCGAGCGTGGTGCCGGCGGGCGCTACGTCGGTCACGGCGCCCCAGCGCAGCGCGGTAGCGGCATCCATCGGACGACCTGTCAGGGCATAGCCCATCGCGACATGCCATGGCAGGCGGCTGACCAGCCCATCCGCCCCGCCGCCCAGCGCGACGAAACTGACCTTCGGCTCGGACAAGGCGAAGCGCGCCGTCTCGTCGGCGATGATGATGTCGCAAGCCATCGCCAACTCCCAGCCGCCGCCATAGGCAAGGCCATTCACCGCCGCGATCATCGGCTTCACGATGTCGTCGCGCCGCGCGAGCCCGGCCCAGCCGGTGGGCGGAAGCGGCTCTTCAGGTCGCGAAGCCAGATCATGCCCGGCGCAGAAGGCCCGTCCGGTGCCAGTCACGATCGCCAGCCACAGATCGTCATCGGCAACGAAATCATCCCAGATGCGCGAGAGTTCCTCGCATGCCGGAGTGTCGAGCGCGTTCAACACGTGGGGCCGATCCAGCGTGACCGTGAGAATATGTCCATCACGCGCCGTAACGATCCCTGTCGCCATGCGACCTCTCCTCTTGTTGTAGCCGTCACCCTATCTCGAATTGATTGGACCTACCATCGTTAATCGATATACGAAGTCCTCAAAAAGGGGAGATCGATGGAGAGTGAAAAGCCCTTTTCCGAGCGCGTCGCTGAGATCGCCGCGCGTCTCGGTTTCGTCATGTTGGGATGCGATCGCCTGTCGGGTGGCGCGAGCCAGGAAACCTGGCTGATGTCCGCAACGCGCGATGGGCTGCGCGACGACCTGATCTTGCGTCGCTCGCCCAACGGTCAGGACAAGTTGCGCGAAACATCGGCGGGGCTTACGGCCGAGGCAGCCTTGATGCGCCGCGCCGCGCGGAGCGCGATCCCCGTTCCCGATGTAGTTCACGTTCTGACGGCAGCCGACGAACTCGGCGCCGGCTTTATCAGCCGCCGTGTCTTCGGCGAAACCATCCCCAAGAAAATCCTGCGTGAAGATGCCTATCGCGCCGCGAGGCCGTTGCTGGCGGCTCAGAGTGGCGCGATTCTCGCCGCGATCCACGCCATCCCGCTCGACGAGCTTCCGCCGCTGCAGGAGCAGACGGCCGCGCAGAGAGTGGAAGCATTGCGGGCACGCTATGACCGGATCGGCGAACGCCGGCCGATTTTCGAACTGGCGTTTCGCTGGCTCGGCGAACGGACGCCGGTCGATGCCGTGCGCCGCTTGTGCCACGGCGATTTCCGCAATGGCAATCTGATCATCGATGCGGACGGGATCGCCGCCGTTCTCGACTGGGAATTGGCGCACACGGGCGATCCGATCGAGGATCTGGGATGGCTGTGCGTGCCCTCATGGCGGTTCGGCCATCTCAATCGCGAGGCCGGGGGCTTCGGCACGCGCGACGATCTTCTCGACGCTTATGTCGCTGCTGGCGGGCCTGCCGTCGATCCACGGCGCATCGATTTCTGGATCCTGTTCGGCACGCTGGCGTGGGGCATCGGTTGCCTCAATTTCGCCGCCGAATTCCGGACGGGCGACCGCACGGTCGAGCGAGCATCGATCGGCCGGCGCGTATCCGAAACCGAGCTGGACCTGATGATGCTCTTGACCGGGAGACTGCAATGAGCCGCACGTCGCCAACGGCATCCGAGCTGGTCGCGGTGATTGCCACGTTCCTGCGGGACATGGCCGGCAGCCAACTCGCAGGCGCCGGTCGCTATCATGCGCTGGTCGCCGCCAACAGCCTGGACCTTGTCGGCCGGGAGATCGCCCAGGGCCCGAATGTCGATCGGGCCGCTACGGAGCGCGTGCGGCCGCTGCTGGGGGCGGAAGGAAACATATCGGCGCTCGACGCGATGCTGTGCGACCGTATTGCCGGCGGTGGCATCGCGATCGACGATCCCGCCCTTCTCGAGCATCTGTTGCTGACGGCCGAGGCGGAAATTGGGATCGATCAGCCGGGTTACGCCACATTGCGGCTGCTTCAGGCGCAACGCCGATCGAACGAAGGAGAGTGAAAATGCGGGCGATCGTCTGCGAGCATTTCGGCACGCCCGACGTGGTCGTCCTCAAGGATATGCCCGTGCCTGAACCGGGCTGCGGGGAGGTTCGCATCCGCGCCCACGCGGCAGCTGTGAACTTCCCGGATGTGCTGCACATCGCCAACAAATATCAGAAAAACCGGCAGCCGCCCTTCATCCCCGGCCTGGAGGTGGCAGGCGTGGTGGATAGCGTCGGGGACGGCGTGGTCCGCTTCCGCGCCGGCGATCGGGTATGTTCGTCGCTCGATCGCGGTGGCACCTTCGCGGAATATGTCATCGCCGCCGAGACGCGCTGCTCGCTCCTGCCTGAAACCGTATCCTTTGCGACCGCCGCCGCCATGCCGCTGACCTATGGCACGACGCTGCATGCCCTCCGCGATCGGGGGCGGTTGCAGGCGGGGGAAACCCTGTTGGTGCTGGGCGCGGGCGGTGGAGTCGGCACGGCCGCGATCGATCTCGGCAAACGAATGGGCGCGCGCGTGATCGCCGCAGCATCCTCCCCTGAAAAGCTTGCGTTGGCCCGCAATCTCGGTGCGGACGAGACCATCGATTACAGCCGGGAGGATGTGAAGGTGCGTGCCCGGGAGATCGCCGGGTCGAACGGCATCGACGTGATCTACGATCCGGTCGGCAGCGAATTGAGCGAGGCGGCCTTCCGCGCCCTCGGCTGGTATGGCCGCCACCTCGTCATCGGTTTCGCGCGCGGAACCATCCCTGCCCTGCCACTGAACCTGCCTCTTTTGAAGAATGCCGAACTGATCGGGGTTCATTGGGGCACCGCCGTCGAGCAGCGCCCCGACCTGTATCGCATGGTGATGGACGATGTGATCGATGGTGTCGCGAGCGGCGGCCTTTCGCCACGGATCAGCGCCCGCTATCCGCTCGAAAAGGCCGCCGACGCACTTGCCGAGGTGGCCGCCGGCCGAGCGCTGGGCAAGGTGGTGGTGGAGATCGCCTGACCTCGCGGTCGTTCAGGCGACGACGCCTCGCGCGCGCCATTCGGCGATCTGCGGCGGCGCGAAGCCCAGACCGGCAAGGATCGCGTCCGTGTCCTGTCCGATTTCCGGTGCTGATCGTGGCTTGGTCTTATCGAGGCCGTCGATGTGGAAGGGGCTGTCGATAGTGAGCTTCGCTTCAAAGTTCGCATCACCCTCGATGATGGCACCCGCCTCCCGCATCTGGAGATCGTGAAGCGCATCGCCGCTGCGGGCGACGACGCCCACCGTGTGCCCCGCCGCCTCGAACACCGTCTGCCATTCATCGCTGGGCCGGATAGCGAACAGCCCATCGAGGATGCGGGTCAGCGCGGCGGCGTTGGCATGGCGGGCCGGGCGGGTGGCGAAGCGTGCATCCTGCGCCAGTTCGGGCACACCCAATATCTCGATGAAGGACGGCCACGCCTTATCCTCGGCGATCAGGCTGACGATGAACCAGCGGCCATCGGCACAGGCATACATGTTCGTGAGCGCGTTCCGCGGCGTCTCGCGCGGTTGCCGATAGACGACATCGCCGCCGACCAGCGCGGCCTGGATCGACATGGCGTTGGCCCACGCACCGTTGGCGATGAGCGAGCTTTCGACCATCCCCCCCTCCCCCGTCTGCGACCGCCGATACAGCGCGGTGACGATGGCGGCATAGAGGCTTACCCCGGAAGGCTGATCGCCCATACCGTTGGCGGCCGCGGCCGGCGGCCCCTCCGCGTCGGGCCGAACCAGATCGGCGAGGCCGCTGCGCGCCCAAAAGGCCTGCGCGTCGAAGCCCGGCTTGTGCATCTCGGCACCGCGCTCGCCATATCCCGTGAAAGAGGCATAGATCAGACGGGGGTTGATCGCCGCCAGCTGCGCGTAATCGATGCCCAGGCGGGGCCGCTGGCGCAGCGGCAGATTGGTGATGAAGACGTCCGCTTCGCGCACCAGCGCCTCGACGATCGGTGCCGCATCGGGCGATTTGAGATCGAGCGCCAGCCCCCGGCGATTGCGCGCCGCCATCGTCCAGATGAAATTGTGGTCCGCGATTGCCTGATTGGGCGCCCCGAACACCTTGCGGAGGCCATCGCCCACCACGGGCGGCTCGATCTTGACGACCTCGGCACCGAAGTCCGACAGGATCGTGGCGGCTCCGGGCGCGGCGATGAAGCTCGCGGCGTCGATGACCTTGAGCCCCTTGAAAACACTCATGACTGAACCTCGCGGATAGGTGATCAGGCGGCCGCCGGCGTCTTTTTTTCCGAGATGGGGATGCCGCCGACGACAAGGTCGGTGAATTCGGTCATCCCCAAGGTTTCATGGTCGTCGCACTGGTAGCGGCTCATGCTCTCGGTAATGCGGACATAGCGATCGTCCTGTCCGGGCCGGCGATGGCGCAACGGCACGGTGGCCAGCACCTCGGCCGTCATGACGTAATCGCGGCGCGCCGTCCGAAAACGGGCGGTCAACGTCTTGGGCAGATAGGCGGGTGCATAATCGACATCGATCTTTCCTGCGACGATTGGATCGAAATGGTCGCCGTCCAGCACGTTACCGCTCACCCGGTTCGGACCGCCGGCGGGATCGCCCTTGATCGACAGCAGGGCGGCGAACGTGGGCGAGAAGGTGACCGGCAGCCATTTGTACCAGAAGAAGCTATGCCAGAAACGCGGCCCCCAACTCTTGTCGCGGTAGCCCGTCCCTTGGGAGACATCATAACCCAGGCCATCGACCACGATCCGGCCCGTGACGGCCATCATCTGCTCGGTATGGCCGCGATAGACAGAGGTTTCGGGATCGAGCTCGATCGGCGAGCCGTCCGCATCCACGATCTCACCGCCATGCATCGGCGATACGCCGGTGAAGATGAGATCGATCGACGCGGCCCGTTTTGGATAGCGTTTGAAGGCCGAACTCGGATCGGCCATCGCGAGCGGATCATCCATGATCAGCAGTTCACCCGAGTAGGTGACGCGATGGCACCGAAGCGGCTCGACAACCTCGAAGCGCATGCCTGCCGCCGCCAGTGCCTTGTTGTCGATGATGGCAGGACGGGCGAACATGAAGCCGACCCGACCGTCCGGCAGATAGACGCAGCATGTCATCTCTGCATGGCCTTCATTGGGTCGGTTACCGATCCGCATCCAACAGCCGATGCCTTGCCGGCTATCGAATGCGTTGAAATACATGCTTTCGTTGTAGTTGGAGGCTGCTTCCGGCTCGTGGGTATATTCGTCACGCGCGTCGAGCTTCAGCTTGGTGCCGGGCGGCATGTACATGGCGCAATCCTTTCAGACCTGGCTGTGCGTCGCGCCGTCAGGCGGTAACGACCGCTGCGGTGGCCGCTCGCGCTTTCTGCTCCCTGCGCCACGTCCAGGCACCGAACAGGTAGCACGCCGCTGCCAGCGGCAGGCAGATCGTGCCGAGTGTGCCGAGCGCCTTGCCTAACGCGAGCGGATCGCCCGGCCAGCGCGCGGCAAAAACCGTCACGGCATAGGGGCCGGACGTGGACGCGACGAGGTGCATGACCATCAGGCTCAATGCCGAAAGGCGGGCGCGCATCAGGCTCGGGCCGAAAATCTGGACGGCGAGCGGCGGCATCACGCCGGCGGCGGCGAACGCGATCTGCCCGAAGCCGACCGCGACCAGCGCGATCAACGTGCTGTGCATCGTGTAACCGAACAGCATGATCGGCAGCAGGACGAGGCAAGCCGCCGCCATCGCCGGCAGCACACCTCGCCCGACGGTGCCACGCCCATCGAGCCGGCGGGACAGGTAAGGCCAGACGAAGGCGCCGAAGAGACCCGCGAAGGCCCCGACCGCGCCGATCCGTGCCCCCGCTTCGGCCGGCGACAGACCGTGCCCGCGCACGAGCAAAGTGGGCATCCAGGCCACCGCGCCCATCGAGCAAGTCGCGAACAGCGCGGTGCCGGCATAGAGCGGCACCCATAGCTTCCAATGCCGCCGCAGATAATCGACGAAGCTGCCGAAATCCGATCGCGTATGCTCGTCGGTCGCGTCGATCTGCCGCTCGGGTTCGCGAACGGTGAAGAGCATCAGGGCGATGGCGAGAAAGCCGGGGATGCCGACGAGGATCAGCGCCCAGCGCCATTCGGCCAGACCCACATGGGCCACCAGATAGCCGCCGACCGCGAGCGCACCCGATCCTACCAAGAACGAGCCCATGTTCATGAGGCTTATCATCGATGTGAACGTCGATGTCGGCGGGCCACGCCGTTCGCGCGGGAACAGATCGGCGATCAGCGATACGGCGGCCGGCGTCATGACAGCTTCACCGATCGCGACGCCGGTGCGGCAGATCAGCAGCGTCGTGAAGGATTCGGCGAAACCGGCGGCGATCGTCAGCGCGCTCCAGATGGCGACGCCGAAGATCAGCACCGGCTTGCGGCGTTTGCGATCGATGATGTGCGCCAAGGGTACGCCGCTGAGCGCATAAACGACGGCAAAGCCCGGGCCAATCAGCATCGCCATCTGCGCGTCGGTCAGATGAAGATCGCGGATCACCGGCTGTGCCACCAGCGCCAATATGTAGCGATCGAGAAACGACAGGCCGATCAGGAATGTCAGAATGCCGACGATATACCACGCCTGGGGCGCGATCGGCCGGACGCCCCCTCCGGACGCGGATTGGGGGGCAGCGGGACTCGCCATCAGCATCTTGTCTCTCCGATTGGTCTGTTTATTTCTAATCGAACGAATAACGATGGTCTATAGCAATGCTCATACCATCGCGATATCCCGGTTAAGGGTTGCGGCGGGCGAGGATAGCGATGAAACTGGCGGACTTGCTCGAAACCAAGGTGCGGGGCTGGCAGCGGCAATGGGATGAGCGGGACACCCTGCTCTACGCCCTGAGCCTCGGTTTCGGCATGGACCCGGTCGATCCCGTCGATCATCGCTTTGTCTATGAAGGGGTCGGGCTGCATACGGTGCCAACGATGGCCGTCGTACTGGCCTCGACCGGAATTCTGCAGAAGACCGGCCTGTCGCTGCCGCAGGTGCTGCATGCCGGCCAGCGTCTGGCAGTTCATCGTCCACTTCCGGCGCAAGGCGCCCTCTTGGCCGATGCGTCGGTGATGTCGATCGCTGATCGCGGGCCGACGAAAGGCGCGTTCGTCGAGCTTCGCACGGAGGCGCGCCTGGCAATCGACGATGCGCCGCTGTTCACCTTCGACATGATTGTCCTCGCACGCGAGATCGGCGGCATCGGCAGCGCGGGCTGCCCTTTCAATGCGGCACATGGCGATCCCGTGCGCCCAGCGGATCGAACGGTCACGCTGGACACGCGTCCCGATGCGGCGTTGCTCTATCGTCTCAACGGCGATCGCAATCCGCTGCACGCCGATCCCGAGGTGGCGCGTCGCGTCGGGTTCGAACGCCCCATCCTGCATGGCCTGTGCACGTATGGAATGGTCTGTCGGGCGCTGGTTCGTGCGGGGGTCGCGCCCGAGTCGCTCATGTCCCTCGACGCCCGCTTTTCCGCACCCGTCTATCCGGGTGACCGGCTGAGCTTCGATTTGTGGGACGAAGGCAGCGACATCCGTTTCAACTGCCGTGTCGCGGATCGGGATGTCGTGGTGCTGCGCGACGGTCTATGCCGCCGCAGGTGATATCAGTCCGCACTCGTCGTGGCGCTGATCCCCTGAAGGATCAGCGCCACGACATGGTCGGTATATTCCCGCCGCAGTTCGTCGATCGAAACATCGGGTTGGAGGTGAGGCAATACGCCCCGGCTCGAAAAAAGCTGATCGCATGCGCCGATCGTGGTCAGGTAGAAGAGATTGGGGTCGATCTTGCGGAACTCGCCGTTGCGATGTCCCTCTTCCAGGATGGTGCGATAGAAGTTGCGGATCGGCAGCACGACGCGGCGCGCAACCTCCTTTTGCGCCTCGGCATCGACCCGGTTGAAGGCACCCCGGATCAGGCGGTTGATATAGGGATAGCGCTGATAGACGCGAATGATCCCCGAAAGATGGGTCGTCAGCTTGCGCGTCGCGCTTTCCGGCCCGGCCTGAAGCAGGTTGAGATCGCGGATGGCCGTGCCCACGTCGCGATCGAGCAGGGCGAGCAGAAAGCCGTCCTTGTTGCCGAAATAATATTTCACGAGTGCCGAATTGACGCTCGCCCGAGCGGCGATGTCGCTCAACGGGATATCGATCTCGTCGCGCTCGCTCATCAACTCGCTGCCCGCCTGCAACAATGCCTCGCGGGCATCCTGCTTGCGCTGGGGCAGAGTCAAAGGTCGTTCGGACAGGTCGCGCATCGTGCATAGGCCTATCACCTTGGCGCCCGGCAGGTGTCAAGAAATCGCGTGTCGCGCGAACCACCTAGCCGGCGTGTGCCCGGCTCGACCCGACATGATCGAACCGAAGGTCGCCCCCTGCCCGCTCCCGGTTGCGCTTCGCGAAATCCCGCTCATACGCCAGGGCGCCTTCGAGAGGCAGCAGGCTGCCCCCGTCGATCAATTCCTTGGTGGGTGCCGCGATCCCCTTCACGCCGCTCACGATCGACAGGGCCATCGCCTCCGCGATATCGAGCAGGTCCGCATCGGGCACCACCCGGTTGGCGAGCCCCCAGTCCGCCGCCTCCCGCGCGGACAGCGAGCGGCCCGTCAGCTCGAGTTCCTTGGCGCGGTAGATGCCGATCGCGCGCTGAAGCCGGGCCGAAAGACCCCATCCCGGAAAGAGCCCCACCCGCGAGTGGGTGTCCACGAAGCGCGCGCTCTCCGCTGCCAGGATGATGTCGCACGCCACGGTGATCTCGAAACCGCCGGTCACCGCCGGCCCGTTAATCGCCGCGATCACCGGGCCACGCCATGCGCTGATCGTCCTGGCCGGATTGAAACCCGCGATGGCGATCGAACCATGGGCTTTCAGCATGTCGACATCGAGGCCGGCGCAGAATGCCCGCCCGCGCCCCGTCAGGATCACGACTTCGACAGAGGGATCGGCATCGAGATCGGCCATCGCCTCATCGAATGCCGCCAGCATCTCGGGCAACAGCGCGTTCAGGCGCTCCGGCCGGTTGAACGCGACGGTCGCGAAGCCCTCGCCGCGGATCACCTCCAACATGTCGCTCGGCATGAATTCTCTCCTTCTTATCGGCGCTGTCGGCGGCGCATTTACGGGACAAATCTACGATGATGCAGAATGGGAAAACCGCTGTGGTAACCGGCGCCAGCGGCGGGTTCGGGCAGGCCATCGCGCGTCGTTTGGCCGCGGATGGCCATCCGCTCGTCCTTTTGGGCCGCCACGGCGACATTGAAGGTCTGGCCGAAGAATTGCGGGCGACAGGGGCGACGGTGTGGATCGAACGCCCCGACCTTGCCGATGGTGATGCGGTGATCGCTGCGGGCCGCCGCATTCTGGCGGAGGCAGGTTCGATCCATATCCTGGTCAACAATGCGGGCTTGGCCGTGCGTCGACCGGGCGGTCCCGTTCTGCTGGACGACATGACGCTGACGGAATGGAATCATGCGGTTGCAGTCAACCTGTCCGCCGCCTTCCTGCTGACCCAGCAATTCGCGCCGGGCATGCGTGACAAAGGCTGGGGCCGGATCGTCAACATCAGTTCACGGGCGGGGCGCACAGGCATGGAGGCGGGGGATGTCGCCTATGCGGTCACCAAGGCGGGGCTGATCGGCCTCACGCGGAAAGCCGCTTATGAGCTGGCGCCGCACGGTATCACCGTCAACGCCATCGCCGCGGGCCGCTTCGACGCGGGCATGGCCATGGAAACGGACCCTGCGGTCGCCTCGCGGACCTTGGCCGCGATCCCGGCCGGTCGTGCCGGCGACGTGCGCGAACTCGCCGCAACCGTCGCCTTTCTGGTATCGGACGGCGCCGCTTACATGACCGGCGCCGTGCTCGACGTGAACGGCGGCACTTTCATGGGATAGGCGCTGCCCGCCGCTCACATCAGCGGCCGGTGAACACCGGCGCCCGCTTTTCGATGAAGGCGGTAATCGCCTCGGCATGATCCTGCGTTTCATGCGCTATGGCCTGTGCGGAGGCGGAAGCGTCGAGCAGCGACGGCAGATCGGCGGTCTGCGCCTGCCGGATGAGCCGCTTGGTCAGGCGCACCGCGACCGGCGGATTGGCCGCGATCGCAGCGGCGACCGACCGCGCCGCCGCCATCAATTCCGCATCGTCGACCACCTTGGACACCAGGCCGAGGCGCCAAGCCTCCTCGGCATCGATGATTTCCCCGGTGAGCGACAATTCCATCGCCTTGGATTCGCCCACGATGCGGCGCAGCAGCCAAGCGCCGCCATCGCCGGGCACGATGCCCAATTTCACGAAGCTCTCGGCAAATCGCGCGCTGCGACCGGCGATCCGCACGTCGCACATGCACGCCAGATCGCAGCCGGCACCAATGGCCGGACCGTTGACCGCCGCGACGACCGGGACGTCGATTGCGGCGAACGCCAGAGGAATGCGTTGGATGCCCCGACGATAGTTGCTGACCGTCTCAGACGGGGTGGCGCCCTGCGGGCCCCTGCCCTCGTGCATCGCCTTCAGATTGCCGCCGGTGGAAAAGGCGCTGCCCGCCCCGGTCAAGATGACGACCCGAACCTCGGGATCCTGATCGGCAGCATGTAGCGCATCGACCACGGCATCCACGGTCGGAAGGTCGGAGATCGGATTGCGCAGCGTCGGCTGATTGAGGGTCAGCGTGCGGATACCGGCGTCGGTTTCCGCCAGAACGAGGGCTTCGGACATGTCTTCCTCCAAATCAGGTCTCAGCGCAGGCCAAGGCCGCGCGCGATGATGCCACGCAGGATTTCCCGTGTGCCCCCCCTAAGCGACCAGGCCGGGGCATTGAGCAGGGTGATCGCCATGACCGCCGCGAAGTCCTTCGCGCTGCCCTCGTCGGGCTCGACATCGACCAGTTGACGCGCGATCTCGGGTATCTGCTGCTCGAAACTGGCGCCAAGATCCTTCACGATCGATGCCTGGAGCATTGGATTTTCGCCCCGCTGGAGCATGCCGGCAACAGACTGGGACATGCGGCGCAGGGTCATTACCCGCGCCACGATCCGGCCGATCGCCCCGGCAGCCTGCCCATCGGGGCTGCGCGACAGCACGCGCACCAATTGATCGAGCAGTTCGAACGACGACAGGAAGCGCTCCGGCCCGCTCCGCTCGAAGGCGAGTTCGCTCATCACCTGGTTCCAGCCATCGCCCCGCTTGCCGATGATCGCATCGGCCGGCAGGAACACGTCCTCGAACGACACCTCGTTGAAATGATGCGCCCCGGTCATGTCGACGATCGGCCGGATGGTGATGCCCGGGGTCGTCAGATCGACCAGGAACTGACTCATCCCGGCGTGACGCGCTTCGACACCGCCGTCGGTGCGGCACAACAGGATCATGTAATGGGAATAATGCGCGCCGCTGGTCCACAGCTTGGTGCCGTTGATGCGGAAGCCGCCTTCCACCTCGACCGCACGGGTCCGCACCGCCGCCAGATCCGAGCCGGAATCGGGCTCGCTCATGCCGATGCAGAAGAAGCATTCGCCGGCCGCTATGCGCGGCAGGATGGCCTGCCGCTGCGCTTCGCTGCCGTCCTTCAGGATCAGCGGCCCGCTCTGTCGGTCGGCGATCCAGTGCGCGGCGACCGGCGCTCCCGCCGCCAGCATTTCCTCCATCACCACATAGCGCTCGAGCGCGCTGCGCTCATGCCCGCCATATTTCTTGGGCCAGGTCATCGCGATCCAGCCGCGCTCGCCCAGCTTTCGGCTGAATGCCTTGTCGTGCCCCGTCCAGGACAGGGCCCGGTCGCGGGCCTGGCGATCGCCGATCGTCTCGCGCAGGAAGTCGCGGACCTCCTGCCGGAGATCTGCTGCGGCGAGCGGCGGCGGCGGCGGGAAATGGAGGAGATCAGCCACGGGCCACCTCCGCGTCCATCGACACGAGCACCGGCCACAGGCCATCCTGCGATGCGCTCAAGACCCATCGCCCCAGCCAGTCGGCCCACAGCGTTTCCGAGCCATATTCGTCCCGCCAGGTCCACAATTGCTTGGTCAGCCGATGGAGCATGTGTTCCTCGGTGAAGCCGATCGCGCCGTGCACCTGGTGCACGATCGGGGCGATGATGCCGGCCGCCTCGCCGCAGCGGACCTTGGCAGCGGCGATCGCAACGACGTCGGCCTGCGCGCCAAAGCCCTGAGCCGCGCTGTCCGCCGCCGCGACGGCAGCCGACACTTCTCCCGCCACGATCGCCAATTGTTGCTGAATCGCCTGAAACTTGGCCAACGGCTGGCCGAACTGGCGCCGTTCGCCGACATATTGGACGGTCTGCTGCAAAAGCCGCGCGGCCGCACCGGCGATCAGTTGGCACCGGATCGCGGCGCCGACAGCGCGCCACGTCCAGCCGTCGAATCCGGCGGGCAAGGGCACGACATCCGCCTCCCCAAGCACGACATCCACCACGAGATCGTCCCGCGGTTCTCCGGAAAGGCTGCTCCCGGTAGCCGCCGTAACGATATCCGTCGTCGCGATCGACACCAGACAGGGTGCGGCATCGATCGTGGCGAATGCCAGAACGCGATCGACATTGCGGCTCCACGGCACGCGACCCAGCCGGCCGCCGGCACGGAAGCCGGCGGCCTCGCGTGTCACCGATATCTGCTCCGGGGTCGGCGCGATGGCGGCCCCGACGAGTTCCAGACCGACGAGCGACAGCAGCCAGTTGGCATGGAGTGTTTCGGCGATCGGCAAGATGCCGGTGTATCCGCCTACCGCCCGGAGGAGCGGCAGCACTTCCGAAGGCGACAGCGCAAAGCCGCCGCTTTCTTCAGACGCCAGCGCGAGCGGTATACCCGCTTCCATCATGAGGCCGAAGCCTCGTCCATCGGTCGCCCCGGGGCGGAAATCGGCAGCGGCGGCGCGGTCGCCGACGATCCGTTCCGTCAGATCGATCAGCATTTCTCCCGGACTGTCCACATCATCTCCAGCATCAAATGGTCGGTCCATGCTTAATCGTCATGATTATAATGGGCAAGCCAAAGAGATTACAGAGCGTCGATATGGAACCGGCCCGCCACCGGCCTGCCAAAGGCATAGGCGGACTGGATCGGGTTATAATATTCGCGCAGGCGCGAAATTCGGCCATCGACCAGATCGAACCGCATCACGTATCGATTGCGGTAGGCACGACCGGACTGCATCGTCACATCGCCCTGAAACTCCACGAAAATGCGCGCACCATCGGCGGTGACGCTCGTCTCGATCTCCGTCGAGCGATTGACCCGACCTTCCTGCGCAAAGGCTTCTCGCCAGAAATCCACGCACGCATCGCGGCCCCGATAGACCCGGAAGAAGCCTTGTTCGGTCCGGCCGGATTCGTTGAAGGGCAGTTCGATCACGACATCGTCGGTCATCATGGCCCGAAGGCCGTCGAGCTCCTTGGCTCGGATCGCCCTGTTCCAGCGCCGCAAGGTTTCCTGCGCCGACGTTGTCGCATCCGCCGTCATCATGCCGCGCTTGCGATCATGTCGAGCACGCGGCCGGTAACGCGATCGACCAGCCGCCGACTATCGATGGGCAACGCGTCTCCCCGCCACGCGATGTGCAGGTCCGGCCGCACCAGCAGCAGCCCGCAGCCATAGGCCTCGCGCACAAACGGATTATCCAGCCGGACGACATCCAGCGGCGCCCCGACATCGGCGAAGGCCGTTTCAAGGCTCGCTGTCGGCGTCTTCCCTTGGAGGTCGAGCAAGGTATAGCCCGGCCCCATCACATCCTGCATCGCCCGGCCGTCCGCCAGCCAGATATGCGGGATGCGGACGCCGGGGGCGGCATCGGGGCGATAGACGATCGTGTCCCACCTTTGCGGTTCGCCGGTCTCGGCTTCGATCAGAGGCGAGCCGGCATAGGAATAGCCGAGTTCCACTCCCACCATATCATGAACGCGCCGATGGTGGGCGACGGCCAGTTCGGTGACCGTGTCACGGACAGCGGCAGCCTCCGGCGTGTCTTCCCGAATGATCGGCGTCACGGCCTTTCGCCAGATGCCCATGCCGGATGCGGCCCACCCGGAGGCATCGCGGTTGCGCAGGCCGATTGGTCTGCGTTCGGCCTCGTAACTGTCCAGCAGGGCTTCCCCACCCCAACCCTGAACCGCACCGGCGAGCTTCCAGCCGAGGTCCACGGCGTCCCCGATCCCGGTGTTCATGCCCAGCCCGCCTGTCGGGATCACCAGATGCGCGGCGTCGCCGACGATGAACACCCGCCCATCCCGATAGCGATCCGCGACCAGCAGGTGCAGCCGCCAGCGCCCGACGTTCAATATCTCGAAATCGAAGGGAAATCCGACCCGATCGAGCACTTCCTGGCGGAAATCGGCGTCGTCCGGCAGCGAGGCGTTGATCGTGAACTCCTCGCGATCGCCCTGGACGATCAGCGACGCGCTGGTGGTGTCGGCGAAATAATAATGACGCCCCTGGCCGATCGGGATGCGATCGTAGAGTTCCTTCGACCGGAAGCAGATCTGGCGCATGTCCTGAAGCCCGCCGCTGCCGGACAGCTTGATGCCGAGCGCCTTGCGCACCAGGCTGGCACCGCCGTCGCACCCGGCGAGATAGCGGGCGCGCACTGTTTCCGGATCGTCGTCCAGCGGTTCCAGCCGCACATCGACCCCCTGCGCATCCTGATCGAAGGCCGCCAGCGCACAAGCATAGCGCACCGTCACGTTCGGCGTCGCTTCGGCGATCTGCTTGAGAAGCGGCTCCAGCTTGTTCTGCGAAACCAACTGGTAGGGTTCGAGCGGGCTGCCCAGCCCCTTGTTGGCGGCGATTTCCTGCCGGAACGCGCCGACCGATGGGTAATGGAAGTGCGCCAGCGGCGGATCGACAAGGCGCGTCGTGATGAACACGTCCATCGACGCTTCGGGCGGATAGCCGAGCGCGCGCACCCGATCCGCGAAACCGAGCCGGCGAAAGATCTCCATCGTCCGCGCGTTAGACCGATCCATCTTGGGCCACGGCCCCGTCGTCGGATCACGCTCGACGATCAGGCACCGCACGCCACGCTGGCCGAGATCGATCGCCAGCGTGAGGCCGACCGGCCCCGCCCCCGCGATCACGACATCATAATCGATCTGCTTCATCCCCGCGCAATCCCTTAGCGAAATGTTGTCAGACGATGGCGCCGGCGAGCAGCGGCTCGACCACGGCACGCGCGGCGGCACGGCCGGCGAGCATTCCGAACGTCGCCGAGGAGGCGAGCGAGGAGGCGCTGTAATAGCCGGCACCGTGGAATCCGCCGACGACCTCGCCGGCGGCATACAGGCCCTCGATCCGCTCGCCGAACCAGTCGAGCACCGCCATCCTCTCGTCGGTGACGATGCCACCGTATGTCGAGGTGATAGCGTTGGCGGTCGCGGCAATGTAGAAAGGCGGCTGGTCGATCGGGCGAAGCCCGGTTTTCCGGCCGAACTCCGTGTCATGGCCGGCCCGCGCGTCGCGGTTATAGCGGTCGATCGTCTGGACCAGCACCATCGGATCGATCCCGACGGTCGCCGCGAGTTCCGCGATGCTGCCAGCGGTCTGGATATAGCCGCCGACAACGCCTTCACGATAATTGTTGACCGACGTGTCATCGAGCGATTTGGCCATCAGCCGTTCGTCGAAGATCTGGAAACCGAGCCCGCCCGGCTGCTTCATCCCATCAGCGCTCACCCGCTTGTAGCTTTGCCCTTCGTCGCAGAAGCGGACCCCGTCTCGGTTGACCATCATCCCCCCTTCCAGGAAGGAGAAGATCAAGGGCGGCACCTCGTTGCTCGCCTCGACGACGTTGGGGTAGTTGCGGATACCGCCGCCGAACGAACCGGTGACGTGGCCCAGATCGGCATGGCTGGCCCCGAGGTCGCTCGCCATGACGAGGCCGTCGCCGGTGTTGCCCACCCCGCCATGCTTAACACCGCCCGCCAGTTCCGGCGCGTAGATGGCGAGAAGCTCGCGGGAGCGCGAAAAGCCACCGGTCGCGAGGATCACGCCGCCTGCGGCCTGCACGATAGCTTCCTGATCGCCGTAGAGGATGTGTGCGGCATCGACCCGCCGATCTGCGGTGCGGTGCAACCGGATGCCCGTCGATCGCGAGAAGAAGGTGATCTGGGGATGCGCCTGCACCGCCATGTGAAGATGCGTCACCGCCCGACTTGTGCCCGTCATGTGCAGACGCGTGTTCTTGGGATGAAGAGCGAATTTCACGCCCGACGCCCGCAGCAAACCATAGGCGGCCAGTTGGTTGTGCAGAAACGCATCCACGAGCACCGGATTGTTCTTGCCCCGGCCGCTCGCGAACAGGTCTGCGCGATAGGCGGCGATATCGTCCGAGATACCGGCGGCAGCTTGCAGATCGGTGCCGCAAAAGGCGAAGCCGCCTCCGGCGATCGCCGAACTCCCTCCCGGTTGGCCGCTTTTTTCCAGCAACAACACCTCGGCGCCCGCCTCGGCCGCGGCGAGCGCCGCACAATGACCGGCAATGCCTGCCCCCAGGATCAGCACGTCGGTTCGTGCCGGCAAATCCCCGGTTTCCCTCAGCATCGTGCGTTCATCCCGCGCATCCTCTCTCTGTGTCCGCACCGTCTAGGCCCCGGCGGAACGATGCGGGATTGCCAATCGCGGCAAGCCTGCTTTAACTTGAGGTTAAACCAGATGATATTCCGACCCAGCCGCTTTGGAAGCTCATGACGCGCAGATTGCCCTCCCTGAATGCGTTGCGGGCATTCGAAGCGGCAGGCCGACGAGGCAGCCTGACGGCTGCGGCGCACGAGCTTCAGGTGTCGGTGGCGGCGGTCAGCCGTCACGTCTCGCTGCTCGAAGCCCATTTCGGGAAAGGCCTGCTCCATCGGCGACGAAGCGGTGTCGTGCCGACCGGACCGGGCCAGGCCTATCTCACTGAGATTCACGCCGCCTTCGCGCAGATCGAGCGTGCCGGTCACGCGCTGATGGACGAAACCGCCCCACGACGGGTTCGGCTGGTGGCCTATCCCACCTTTACGACCGAATGGCTCGCCCAGCGACTAACCGGGTTCCGGCAGGCTCATCCAGATATCGACCTCGACGTGACCGTATCGAAACCCGGAAATCCGATCAGCGACCGGGAAGCCGACATCTGGATCACGGTCTTTCCTCAGGATATCGGTGCCCATCCATCGGATCACCTGTTCGATACGCTCGCGACATTGGTATGTACGCCCGAGTTGCGCGATGGCGAACCGCCTTTGCGGACGCCAGCCGACATTACCCACCACCTGCTCCTCCATGCCCGTCGCGAGCGGCAATTGTGGGAAGCGCTGCTGACGGCGCTTGGCGCTCCCGCTCTGGCCGACATGCGCCGGCTCCGGCTCGACACCCTGGGGCAGACGCTTCAGGCGGCACGCAGCAGCAGCGGAATCGCGCTTGCGAACCCCTTCTTCCTAGTCGAGGATCTTCAGCAGGCGCGACTGGTGATGCCGTTCGACTTCGCGCTCCGCTTCGACGTGCCACATCATCTGGTGTGCCACGGTGGTCGCGTTGACGGGCCGGCGGTTGCGGCCGTGCGCCAATGGCTGCTGGACGAGGCCAATGCGACTTCCACGGCGTTGAAGGCCCTGCTTGCCCATCGTCGGGTCGGAGCGGCCCATGTCGCGTTGCGCCAGCCTGCCAAATAGCGGCCTTCAGGCAATGGGCGCCTCGATGATGGCGGCGCCGGTCAGTACGATGTTCTCCAGCGGATCGCGCGCATCCCACACGTCGCTGGGCCGCCCCGTGGCATGATGCGCCTCCAGGGCGCTCAGCACCGAAACCAGATACCAGGCCAGGAAGATCAGGCGCTGCTGCATCGTCTCACGCGGTATATCCGGCCGCGCGCGTCGGAGATGATCGGTCAGGCCCGCGAACACCTCGTAGCGCATGTCGGACATGATGAGGTTCAGCATGTGGCGCCGCGTGAACAGCATGCTCGCCATGAACCGCAACGCCGTTTCCGTGCCGGCCTCGGCGCGCGGACGGGCGCGCACGATGATCTCCACCACCTCGCGAACCGACGCGGGGCTTGTCCGCCGCTGTAGAGCGTCCAGCCCTTCAGTCCATCGCACATGAACTGTCATGAAATAGTCGGCGACCAACTCGCTGATAAGCCCTTCCTTCGAGCCGAAATAATAGCTTAGCGATCCGACATTGCGGGCATCGGCCGCCGCCGCGATCTGGCGCACGGTCACCGCCTCGATCCCACGCTCGGCGAACAGCCGCTGTGCCGCCGATTTGATACGGGATCGCGTATCCCCGCCTTCAATCATGCCCTGTACCTCCCGCGACGGCGTCATGTGCCCTGACATAGCGATTTCGCCCTCGACACGCTAAAACTATCGTTCTAACAAAACGGTCTGACCATGTTTCAACGAGTCGGACAAGCGGGAGGCGAAGCAGGCGATGGCCGAGACGCAAGCAAGGCTCGACGGCAAGGTGGCCCTGGTCACGGGCGCCGGGCGCCGACGCAGCATCGGTCGCGCGATCGCCATGGCATTCGCGGATGCCGGGGCCGCCGTCGCGTTGATCGGTACCGGCCGCGATCCCGATACATTTCCCGATGACGAGAAGGCGCGTGGCTGGCGCGACATCGACAGCGTTGCCGACGAGATCGTTAGCCGTGGCGGGACGGCCACGACGATCGTCGCCGACATCGCCGATCCCGCCGACAGCGCGGATGCGATCGCGCAGACAATCGCCCGTCTCGGCCGGCTCGACATCCTTGTGAACAACGCCGGCGCGGCGCGGGGCGCCGATCGCGGGCCAGCGATCGATCTACCGTTCGACGAATGGCGGCGCGTCCATCGGGTGAACGTCGATGGCACATTCCTGATGGCGCAGGCGGCGGGGCGGGCAATGATCGATCGCGCGGAGGGTGGCGCGATCGTCAATATCTCCTCCGTCGCATCTCGCCTCGCCAACGCCGGCACCGCAGCTTACGCCTCCTCGAAGGCTGCGATGAACACGCTGTCCCGCGTCCTTGCGATGGAACTCGCGCCGCACGCGATCCGCGTCAACGCGATCCTGCCCGGCATCGTCGATACGGCCCGCGTCGACGATCTCGGCCGGGGCGAGCGGTGGCAGGAATTTCTGCGCGGCTTCTCGCCGATGGGGCGGGCCGGCGATGCGCAGGACATCGCCGCTTTGTGTCTGTTCCTCTGCGGCGATCAGGGCCGCTGGATCACCGGACAGGACATTGCAGTCGATGGCGGATCGACCTGGCACTGAATTTGAAGTCTCACGAAAGGACGGACGATGGATTTCACGCTTCCAGCCGAAGATGATCCCCGACGCATCGAAATACGCAGCTTTTTCGAGGACCACCCCGGTGCGAGCTACGCCCAACTCGCGGAGCGGGGATACACCGCCCCCAATTGGCCGGCACCCTGGGGAATTTCGGCGGATCCCGAGACGATGATCGTCCTCGAGCAGGAATATGCCCGCGCCGGCATCGCCCATCCGATGACGTTCAACCTCATCGCGATCAACCAGTGCGGCCAGTCGCTCCTGAAATGGGGAACGGACGACCAGCGGAAAGAACTGCTACCGCCGGCGCTGCGCTGCGAAGCACGCTGGTGCATGCTCTTCTCGGAGCCCTCGGGTGGCTCCGATCTGGCCGGTCTGCGTACGACCGCTCGGCGCGAGGGCGACGAATATGTCGTCAACGGGCAGAAGATCTGGAACTCCTCGGCCAATATCGCCTCACATGGCGTGTTGCTGGCACGAACCGATTCCACCGCTCCCAAGCACAAGGGCCTCACCCAGTTCGTGATCGACATGAAGACGCCGGGCGTCACCGTCCGGCCGATCGTGGATATGTCGGGCGAGGAAAGCGAATATTGCGAGGTCTTCCTCGATGAAGTCCGAATTCCGGTGAGCCGGCGCCTGGGGGAGGAAGGAGACGGCTGGCGGATCACGCTGGAGCAGTTGCAAACTGAACGGCAGAGCATGACCAAGCCTGGCGCCATCTGGGGCGGCGGGCCGACCGCGCGCGAATTGCTCGACGGGCTGATCGCCACTGGCCGCATCAAGGATCCCGTTATCCGCGGTGAAGCCGGGCGCCTCTATGTCGAGGGCGAGATGCTGCGCCTGATGAGCGCGCGCCACCTGAGCAACAAGATCAACGGCCGGCCGGCCGGCCCCGAGGGCAGCTTCGGCAAGATGATCGCCTCGCCGCACGGTCAGGCCATCTCGGACCTGGCCAAGCGCAGCCAGGGGCCTGCGGGCATGATCCGCAACCCCGACGTGCTGCCGCTTCCGGACAAGCACTTCGGCCGCTTCTCCAACTGGGATTACGCTTACTGGTTCGCGCCGGCCGGCACGTTGGGCGTGGGCACGCAGGAAATCCTGAAGAACGCCGTTTCCGAACGAATCCTGGGTCTCCCGCGTGAGGATGATCCCGACATCAAGCTGCCGTTCGACCGCACCCGCCGCGCCGCCGCCTGACGGAGAGATACGATGAATTTCAACCTGAGCGACGACAATCTGGCGCTGCGTGACGCGGCCGCCGATTTCCTGACGAACGAGATTGACCTGGCACCGCTGCTGGTGCCGGGCTCCACCGCCGACGCCATCGATCGGGAGAGTCTCTGGGCCAAGGTCGCCGGGCTCGGCTGGCCTGCTCTTGCCGTCCCGGAAAGCGCGGGTGGGCTCGGCATGAGCCTGCTGGATCTGGTGATGGTCGTGGGCGAAATCGGCCGTACCGTCGCACCCGTTGCGCTGCTGGGTACGCTGGCCGGCACCTGGGCGATCACCGCTGCGGGATCGGACGAGCAGCGTGACCGGCTGCTCGGGCCGGTGGCGGCCGGCCAATGCCGTCTTGCCCTGGCCGCCGCCGATGCCACGGGATTTCATGGCGCGATCCCCTCGGTTCGGGCGACCCCCAGCGCGGATGGCTATATCCTTGAGGGCGAGAGCCACTTCGTGGTGGACGCGCCCGAAGCCGACAGGATCGTCTGCATCGCCGTTCTCGATGGTGAGCGTCGCGCCTTCGTCGTCGATGCCGACGCGGCCGGCCTGGCGGTCGAACAGGTCGACTGGCGCGACATCACGCGCAAGGTGGCCATCGTTCGCTTTTCGGCGACGCCGGCCGAACGCCTCGAAGGTGGATGGGACGCGGCATGGCCCGACGTCCGTGACCGGCTGTATCTATACCTGGCCGCCGAGAGCGCGGCCGGCAGCCACGCCGTTCTCGACGAGGCGGTGGAATATGCCAAACAGCGCCGTGCCTTCGGCAAGCCGATCGGCCAGTTCCAGGCGATCAAGCACCAGCTGGCCGAGATCGCGGGACAGGTGGAACTGGCCGATGTCGGCGTCCAATATGCCGCCTGGGCACTCGACAATCGCGACCCGCGAGCGTCTCTGGCCGCCGCAATGGCGCAGGCCTATGCCAGCGACACCTATCGCAACGCGACCCATCGCAACATTCAGGTGTTCGGTGCGATCGGCTTCACCTGGGAAATGAAGAACCACCTCTTCTACAAAAGGGCGCGCTGTAATGCCGCCCTGCTGGGCGAAAGCGCGCATCAGCATGAGGAGGTCGTCGCCATGTTGGAGGCCGAAGCCGCCTGACCGGCCGCTTCGTCCATCACCGCGCGCTAGACGCGGATCAAAGGAGAGCAGAATGAACAGTCTCGGCCTTCCCGTCTCCGCACTGATGCGCGAGCCGGAGATCGAAGCCTTTCGCGACAGCGTGGCGCGTTTCTTCACACGGCACGTTCCGCCCGAGCGGAGCGCTAAATGGCGGGCCGACGGGCAGGTTGAGATCGGTTTCTGGAAAGAGGCCGCGGAGGCTGGACTGCTCGGCGTTTCGATCCCCTCCGAGTATGGCGGCGGTGGCGGCGATTTCCGCCATGACATCGTCATCTTCGAAGAAGTCGTGCGCCACGATGTCTCCGGCTTCTACGTCACCGGCCACAATGGCGTGGTGACGCCATATGTCCTGAAGCACGGTACGGACGAGCAGAAGCGGCGCTGGCTTCCCCGGCTGTGTTCGGGTGAATTGCGCGCGGCGATCGCGATGAGCGAGCCCGGCACCGGCTCGGACGTGCAGCAGATCCGCACCACGGCGGCGCGGGATGGAGACGGCTATCGCATCAACGGCGCCAAGACCTTCATCTCCAACGGCCAGGGCGGCAATTTCATCGTCGTCGCCGCCAAGACCGACCCCGGCGCCAAGGCGCGCGGCGTTTCGCTTCTGATCGTCGAGACCGACGATGCGCCCGGCTTCCGGCGTGGACGCAAGCTCAAGAAGATCGGCCAGGACGCCGCCGACACGTCCGAGATGTTCTTCGACGACGTATGGGTTCCTGCGGCGAACCTTCTGGGCGCGGTCGAGGGGCAGGGTTTTCGACAGATGATGACCGAATTGCCCCGTGAACGGCTGGTCATATCGACCGTTGCGCTCGCCAACGTCGAGGCGGCAATGACGACGACGCTGGATTATACCCGCAATCGCAAGGCCTTCGGCCAGCCGATCCTGGATTTCCAGAACACTCAGTTTCGTCTCGCCGAACTAAAGACCGAAGCGACCCTGGCTCGCGTGTTCCTGAATCATTGCATCGAACAGCAGGCCGCCGACGCACTCGACAACGCCACAGCGGCGATGTGCAAGCTCTACACGACCGAACTGCTGGGCCGGACGGTCGATCAATGCCTCCAGTTTCATGGTGGCTACGGCTATGTCGAGGACTATCCGATCGCCCGCCTCTATCGTGACGCTCGGGTATGTCGGGTCTATGGTGGATCGAGCGAGATCATGAAGATCATCATTGCCCGCACATTGTGAGAGTGGCTTGATCCATTCGATTGAGAACGGTAGGACCATCCTGCAATCCGCCGCATCGCGAGCAACGGAATCAGGGTGAGTGATGAGCAATCATAAGGCGTATGAAGGTCTAAAGGTTCTCGATCTTACGCAGGGAATCGCAGGGCCTTACGCGACGATGCTGCTGGCCGCCCACGGGGCGGATGTTCTCAAGCTGGAACCTGTAGAAGGCGACTGGGGCCGGGTTCTCGGCCGCTCGATCAATCGGGAATCGGTGAATTACCTCGCCAACAATTGGGGTAAACGGTCGATCGCGCTCGATCTCAAGTCCGAAGCCGGGCTCGCGGTCGCAAGGCGGCTGGCGGACCAATGCGATATCATGCTCGAGAGCTTTCGCCCCGGCGTCATCGATCGGCTGGGCCTGTCCTACAAAGCGGTGTCGTCGACCAATCCGAAGATCGTCTATGCCTCGATATCCGGCTTCGGCCAGTCGGGCCCCCAGTCGCGCCGTCCCGCTACCGATAATCTGATCCAGGCCTATTCGGGCTTCATGACGATGGCCAAGCAGGATGACGGCCGGCCACATCGCCTGCTGATGCCGGTCGTCGATGTGCTGACCGGCCTCTACGCCAACCAGGCGATCGGGGCCGCCGTGCTGAGACAGATCCGGTTTGGCGAGGGTGCCTGCCTCGATATCAACATGGTGCAGGCGGCGGCTGCCTATCAGTCGGCCAAGATCATGGAATGGGTCGAGACGGGCGGAAAGTCGCCGCCGCTCTACGTGCCGTCCGGGATGTACGAGACGGCGGATGGCTTCATCGTCATTAACGGCATGCGTGCCTCGCATTTCGCGTCGGTCTGCAAGGCGCTCGATTGCCCGGACCTTGCCGCCGATCCCCGCTGGCCGACCCCCAACCACCGGCTCGACTATCTTGACGAGATCAATGCCGTGCTTCGCGTCGAATTCCGCAAGCATCCCTCCGAGCAGATACTGGGCCGCCTGGCCGCCGATGGCGTGATGGCCGAGCGGGTGCGCAACTACGGCGAGTGGCTCGATGAGCCGCATGTGCAGGACACCGGCGCCTGCGACTGGGTCGAAACCGCCGCGTTCGGCCGCCTGCCGGTCGCCCGCGTGCCGGGCGTGCAACCGACGCGCTGGAGCCCCAGCGAGGGCCTGCCGCCGCCGATGGTGGGAGAACACAGTCGGGCCGTCCTGCAACGGCTCGGCTACGACGACGACTGGATCGCCGCGCAGATCGCCGCCGGGGCCATCGCCGAAACGGTGAGGGCCGCATGATGCGCGCGATCGGCCATCATGCGCCACGCGCGATCGGTGACGAGGCGTATGTCGCCGCCTTCGATCTCCCCCGCCCGGAGGCGACGGGGCATGATCTGCTGGTCAAGGTTCACGCCGTCAGCGTCAATCCGGTCGATCTGGCCCAATATCGTCGCGGTGCCGACGCCGCGGGCCCGCCGATGGTTCTCGGCTATGACGTGGCAGGGGAAGTGGTCGCCGTTGGCGAGGCGGCAAGCCTCTTCAAGCCCGGCGACGCGATCTTCTATGCCGGCTCGCCGACACGACCCGGCGGCAATGCAGAATACCAGCTGGTCGATGAGCGCTTGGCCGGGCCGAAGCCCGCCACCTTGTCCTTCGCCAATGCCGCGACCGTCCCCCTCGCCTATCTGACGGCTTATGAGGCACTCGGCGACGCGCTGGATGCCTGGGACGGGCCTGCGGGAACCCTGCTCGTCGCGGGCGGCTCCGGGCGGGTCGCGATCGCCGCCATCCAGATCGCCAAAGCTCTGTCGCCGCATGACGTGATCGCGGCCGCCGGTGACGCGCGCAGCCAGCAGATGGTCCGCGATGCCGGTGCCGATGCCGTCGTCAGCTATGCCGGCAAGATCGCGGATCAACTCAAAGCGCAGGGATTGTCGCGGCCCGAACGTATCCTGTCGATGCTGACGGACGCGACCAGCTGGCCGGGGCTCGTCGGCGCTCTGGCTCCCTATGGCGCGATCTGCGCGATCGATCGGGGTGGCAGCATCGAGCTTGCACCGCTGGTGGCCAAGGGCGGTCGTCTCGTCACCGAAGGTGTGTTCAATCGGGGCCTGTATCGGCGGGACATGATCCGACAGCATCGGGCGCTCGGCCATATCGGCCAGTTGATCGACGATCGCCGGCTGCAGCCGCCACCGCCGGACATGATCTGGCCGCTGGATGCCGACCATCTGACAAAGGCCCACGCCGCGATGGCCAAGCGGTCTGGGCCTGTCAGGATCGTGCTGACCTGCTGACCCACCCCGCCTTTCCACCACGCAAAAGGTTTGCAGCCGCCCACGTCCCGGTCCTATCTGGCGACAGGCGGCGGCAGCGATGCTCTCCGCAATCTATCGGAGTGTATTGATGGGCCAGACCCCCCTGCGGGCAAGACCAGTAAAAGCGAGGCAACCGCGGCTTTTCGAACTCGTCAGCGATCGGATTCGTGCCGAACTGGCAGCCGGCCGAATCAAGCCGGGCGATCGGCTACCGTCCGAGCGCGATCTCTCTCAACAGCTTGGCGTCAGCCGGTCGGCGATCCGCGAGGCGCTGCGCTCGCTCGAAATGTCCGGAGTCCTGACGCTCGGCACGGGCGCCAACGGTGGTGCCTACATCAGCGAAGGTGGCCCCGATGGACTGTCGCGTTCGCTGCACGACCTGATGTTCCTTTCCAATGTGGAATTCGACAGGCTGGTCGAGGTTCGATCGGCGCTTTTGAAGCTGGCCGTTCGGGCCGCCTGCGAACGCTCGACGCTGTCGGACATCGTCGCGCTCGACCAGAATGTGGACGAGTTGGAAGAAATCTACGCGCGGGAAGGAATGATCCCCGCGATCGTGACGGTCGGCCGCTATTATGAATTGCTCGGTGTCGCCGCGCACAACGATATCCTGGCCTTCCTGATCGCATCGCTCACCAGCACGGTGACGACATTGCTGCGCCAGGCCGATCTGTACATCACGCCGGCCTTCGTCGCCGGCCGCCGCCTCGTCACGGATCGGATCCGCGAACGCGACGCCGACGGGGCCGAGCAGGCGCTGGACGATCATCTCACCCTCGCTTTCGACTATCTCGCCCGCCGTCGCCGGATCAAGACCAAGGACGCCTAGGCGCACGCCGATCAGACCGATTGACCGGCAAGATCGAGCGCGACATCGACGATCATGTCCTCCTGGCCGCCGACCATCCGACGACGGCCGAGTTCGACAAGAATCTGGCGCGTATCGACACCATGATCCGCGCTTGCCTTCTCGGCGTGGCGCAGGAAGCTGGAATAGACGCCGGCATAGCCGAGGCTGAGGGTTTCCCGGTCTACGCGGACCGGGCGATCCTGCAGCGGCCGGACGAGTTCCTCGGCCGCATCCATCAGCTTGTAGAGATCGCAGCCGTGGTTCCAGCCTTTGCGCTCGGCGGCGGCGATGAAGACCTCCAACGGCGCATTGCCCGCGCCGGCGCCCATGCCCGCCAGGCTTGCGTCGATACGGATCGCGCCGGCCTGCACGCCGACGATCGAGTTGGCGACGCCCAACGACAGATTGTGGTGGGCGTGGATGCCGCGCTGGGTTTCGGGCTTGAGCACCCGATCATAAGCCTCACAACGGGCACGATAATCGTCCATGTCCATCGCGCCGCCACTGTCGGTGACATAGACACAGGTCGCGCCATAGCTCTCCATGAGCTTGGCCTGCTGCGCCAACGCGTCCGGCTCCAGCATGTGGCTCATCATCAGAAAGCCGATCGTATCCATGCCCAGATCGCGCGCGGCGGCGATATGCTGCTTCGAGATATCGGCCTCGGTGCAATGCGTCGCGATGCGGACCGAGCGGACGCCCAGTTTGTAGGCATGGCGCAATTCCTCGATCGTGCCGATGCCAGGGATCAACAGGGTGGTCAGGATCGAATGGTCCAGCACCTCGGCGACGGCCTCAATCCATTCCCAATCGGTATGCGCACCGAAGCCGTAGTTGAACGACGATCCGTTGAGACCGTCGCCGTGCGACACCTCGATCGCATCGACCTTCGCCTCATCGAGCGCCCTGGCAATCGCACGGACATGATCGAGGCCATATTGATGGCGGACGGCGTGCATGCCGTCGCGCAGCGTCACGTCCTGGATGTAGAGCTTGGTCGCCGGATCGAATGCCATCACGCGGCCTCCTTCTCGATGTGGCGCAGCGCGATCTTCTCGGCGGTACGCAGGCCGGCCGAAGTCATGATATCGAGGTTGCCCGCATAGGCCGGCAGATAATGGGCCGCGCCCTCGACTTCGAGGAACACCGTCGTCTTGACCCCCTCGAACCGGCCGTAACCGGGAATCACCACCGGATTGTTCGATCCGAAGCGTTCGAACTGCACTTGCTGCTTCAACCGGTAGCCGGGGACATAAGCGTTGACCCGCGCCACCATCGCCTCGACCGCCGCGCGGATCGCATCTTCGTCGGCGCCCGATGACAAGGTGAACACCGTATCGCGCATCATCATCGGTGGCTCGGCCGGGTTCAGGATGATGATCGCCTTGCCCTTGGCCGCACCACCCACCTCCTCGATGCCCTTCGACGTCGTTTCGGTGAACTCGTCGATATTGGCGCGCGTGCCGGGGCCTGCGCTCTTCGAGGAGATGGATGCCACGATCTCGGCATAATGGACCGTCGCCACCGACGACACGGCCGCCACGATCGGGATGGTCGCCTGCCCGCCGCAGGTAACCATGTTGACGTTCTGTGCGTCGAGATGCGTGTCGCCGTTGACGACCGGGATGACATAGGGGCCGATCGCCGCCGGGGTAAGGTCCACCATCACCTTGCCGGCTGCCTTCACCACGGCATTGTGCCGCTGGTGCGCACCGGCCGATGTCGCGTCGAAGACGATGCCAATCTCGGGCCATACCGGCAACGCCGTGAGACCGTCGATCCCCTCCGCCGTGATCGAGACGCCCATTCGCTCGGCGCGCTTGAGGCCATCGGACTCGGGATCGATGCCGACGAAGGCGCCCATTTCCAGCACGTCCGAATTACGCATGATCTTTATCATCAGATCGGTGCCGATGTTGCCCGATCCGATGATCGCCACCTTCATCTTGCCGCTCATGCGCGATCGTCCTCATATCGGAAGGAGACGGTGCCGAGGCCGCCGATCTTGGCTTCGATGACGTCGCCGGGGGTGAGCGCCACCATCGGCCCGAGTGCGCCGGTCAGCACGATATCGCCCGCACGCAGCGGCTCGCCCGCCGTCGCCAATGTTCGCGCCAGCCAGGCCGCGGCTTCGAGCGGATGACCGAGGCAGGCCGCACCGGCGCCCAGCGAGGCTACCGCGCCATTAACCTCCAGCACCATGCCGCACGTGTAGAGGTCCAGCCCGTCGAGCGATTTGCCCCCCTCCCCCAGCACGAAGAAGGCCGACGAGCCGTTATCGGCTACTGTATCGGCGAAGGTGATCTTCCAGTCCGCGATGCGGCTATCGACGATCTCGATCGCCGGCACGGCCTGCGCCACCGCCGCCGCGACGTCGCTGGCGATCGCATCCGTCTTGTCGAGATCCTTGCCCAGCACGAAGGCGATCTCGGCCTCCGCCTTGGGCTGCAACGCGGCCGAGGCGAGCAGCACCCCGCCATCGTCGATCCGCATGTCGGCGAATAGAACACCGAAATCGGGCTGATCGACGCCCAGTTGCGCTTGTACAGCCCGCGCGGTGAGCCCGACCTTTCGGCCGACGACGACCCGCCCGGCATCTCGCCAAAAGCGCGTGTTGATCGCCTGTACGGCATAGGCCCCGGCGGCATCGGTCGGCTCCAACCCATCGCGAAGGGGCGGCACCGCGCCTTCGCGGTAAGCGGCTCGTAGCCGCTCGGCCAAATTCTGGTGGGTCATGATCGACATCCTTCCTTGCCGATCGGGATAGGGCGACGGCGGGCCGACGGAAAGGTTGCGATGTACCGATTGCCTCATATAGTGAGGCAATCGTGGAAACAATCGATAGCAGCCTCGGCCGCGCATTGGGCCTGTTCAAGGCAGTCGTCGCCGATCGCGGGTCCAGTTCGCTGCGTACCCTCGCACATCGGCAGGGCGTGCCGCTATCGACCGCCCAACGCTGGTTGATCCCCTTCGAGCGCGAGGGCTTGCTGGTGCAAGCCGGACGGGGCCGCCGCGTCGCCGGGCTCGCATTGCGGGCGATGGCGGGGCAAGGCGACGATATCGCGACCATCCGCTCGGTCGCCCTGCCACTGATGCGCCGGTTTGCGCGCGAACGGCGCACATCGATCCATCTCGGCGTCTGGGACGGGGATATGGTGCTCTATATCGCCAAGGCCCATGGCGGCGGCCCGAGGCTGTTCACCCGTGAGGGTATGCGGCTGGAGGGTTATTGTTCGGCGATCGGCAAGGTGTTGCTGGGCGGCCTTCCGGATGCGGCGCTGGACGCCTATCTCGCCGATGGCAGCTTCATACCCCTGACCGAGCGAACGATCACGTCGCCGGCCAGCCTTCGCCGCGAACTCATGCACGCGCGGGAGCAAGGCTTTGCCGCGGACGATCGGGAGATACAGGACGATCTGGTCTGCCATGCGGTGCCCATCCGGGACGCGGCCGGTACGATCCGCGCGGCGCTGTCCGTTTCCCGCATGACCAACCGTCCTACCCCCGAACAGCACCCTACCGAAGCCTTGGCCGAAATAGCCGAACGGATCGCCGGCCGGGTGTTCAGGGCGTGACGTCGAGCGCTCCCAGGGACGCCCGCTGGCGCGCTTCGCTATACACGTCGCCACATACGTTCAGCAGGATCGATCGAAACCAGCGATGACCGGGGTCGTCGTGCTGGCGCGGATGCCACCCCAGCGCGACGGTGATATCCGGAACCTCGACGGGCAGACGGAAGAGGCGGACCGGGATCGCCCGTTGCAGCCATCGCGCCAGCCCCAAGGGGGCGCTGGCGAGCAGGTCCGAAGTGGAGGCCGTGAGCATCGCCGCCGTCGCGCTCGGAACCCCCAGCACGGCTCTCCGGTTCAGGCCCAGGCTGCGCAACGATCGATCGATCGCACCCTCCGTACAGCCGCGCTCCACCCGCACGACATGATCGTAATGGACGAATGTCGCGGGCGTGAGCACCTGGTCGAACAGGGGATGATCGCCCCGCGCCACGCCGACATGCGGATTTCGGAAGACGATTCGCCGTCTGGTTTCAGGGTGATCGCTGATGTCCGGTCCCAACTCGACATCCACCGAACCAGTTCGAAGAGGGTCCGGATGATCGCCGGCGCTCGACACGAATTGCACCGCCACGCCGTCGGCGACGGCATTGAGGGCCTGGACCAGTGGCGCACCGAGGATCGCGGCCAGATCCTCGTTGGTCTGGACGATGAAGCGCCGGCGAAGCGTCGATGGGTCGAAGATCGCCGGTTCCATCAACGATCGTAGCCGGACCAGCATATCCGCAACCTCGGGCCGCAACGCCATCGCGCGCGGCGTCAGGACGAGACGCCCCCCTGCCCTCACCAGAAGCGGATCCGCCAGAGCACGCCGCAGCCGGGCAAGCGCGCGGCTCATGGCCGGCGGGCTGCGCCCCAGTCGCACCGCCGCATTCCCGACGCTGCCCTCGGCGAGCAGCGCTTCCAAGGCGTACAGCAGGTTCAGATCAAGCTGTTCCACTACGTGCATGTACCTCTTGCGCGTGACGGCATCGTGAGAAGCCGGCGAGCGGTGATAGGCCCCATACCATAGCGCAAGACGCGCCAGACCTTGAGGAGAGAGTGCCCGTGACCGATGTGACGATTGTCGGCGCCGGACCCGTCGGCCTTCTGACCGCCTTGGGCCTCGGTCGCGCGGGGTTCGACGTGGAGGTGATCGATGCCGCACCGGGGGTGAACACCGCGCCACGCGCGATGAGCTACACCTGGGCGGTCTTCGCGGATCTTGAGAAACTGGGGGTTCTCGATGATCTCCTCGCCGCAGGTCTGCGCGACGATGCCAGGAGCTGGCGCGTCCGCCGAACCGGGGAAACGATCGTCTTCGATTTCTCCGCGCTTCGTCCCTACACCGATCGCGCCTACGGCCTGACGCTCGGGCAGGATCGACTTTCGGATGTCGTCCTCGGCCATATCGCCCGGATCGACAATATCACGATCCGATGGTCGACCGCGTTCACCGGGCTTCGCCAGACGCCGGAAGCCATCGTGGTGTCCGCCGAGAGCCCTGAAGGCCCTGTCGAAATCGTCGCGCCGTGGCTGATCGGTTGTGACGGTGGTCGTAGCGCGGTTCGCAAGAGCCTGGACCTGCCCTTCGCCGGTATCACCTTCCCGCATCGCTTCGTGGCAACCAATATCCACTATGATTTCGACAGTCATGGATGGCTGTCGGGATATCTGATCGATCCCGAATTCGGCGCCATCGTCGCGAAGATCGCCGGCGACGACCTGTGGCGTGTTACCTTCGCCGAGGATGCCAGCCTTCCCCACGAAGGTATGGAGAAGCGGATCACCCGTTTCATCGAGGAAATCCTGCCCGGCAGCAAGGATTTCGACCTCGCGGCCTGGACGCCCTACAATATGCACCAGCGCACGGCGCCGACCTACCGTGTGGGCCGCGTCCTGCTGGCGGGCGACGCCGCCCATGTGACCAATCCGACGAGCGGCCTCGGCCTGATGGGCGGGATGCTCGACGGTTTCGCGCTTTGCGAGGCGCTCGTCGCGGTCCTAAGCGGCAGGGCGGACGACACGATCCTGGATCGCTATTCCGATGCGCGGCGGGCGGTATTCACCCAACAGACCTCGCCGATATCGGTAAGGAGCATGAACCTGGTGTTCCATTCGCACGACGAAACCGAACTGGAGCGCAGCCTCGCCTGGGGCCGCCGGCTGATGGCCGATCCCGACGCGATGGGCCAGTATCTCGCGGCAGCCATCACTCTCAGAACGCCGTCCCTCGTGTGAGACAGGGGCGGCATGCGGCTATTGGAGTGTGTAGCGGATCGGCAGGCTCTTCAGGCCGCTGACGAAGTTTGAGATATTTTGCTTCGACGTCCCGTTGGGCTCTGTCAAAGCAAATGCACCGGAAATTAGCGAGTGCCCGGTAGCACCGCGAGATGCCTCGCCATCGCAAGCCACCCAGCCCGTTCCGCTATTTCAACTCGTCACCCGAGGTGATCCGCTTGGTGGTGATGATGTATGTCCGCTTCCTGCTGAGCCTGAGGAACGTCGAAGACCTGCTGTTCGAGCGCGGTATCGACATCTGCCACGAAACGGTGCGGCACTGGTGGAACCGCTTCGGGCCGATGTTCGCGGGCGACATCCGCCGCCAGCGAGTGAGCCGTATGCGCGGCTTCCGACATTGGCGGTGGCACCTGGACGAGATGTACGTGAAGCTGAATGGTGAGATGGTCTACCTCTGGCACGCCGTCGATCACGAGGGCGAGGTGCCCGAGAGCGACATTACCAAGACCCGCGACAAGGATGCGGCGCTTACTTTCATGAGGAAGGCGCTGAAGCGCCACGGGTCACCGGAGGCCATTACCACCGATGGTCTGCGCTCCTATCACGCGGCGATGAACGACCTGGGCAATGCCGAAAAGCAAGAGGTCGGTCGCTGGACGAACAACCGCGTCGAGAACAGTCACCTCCCCTTTCGACGACGAGCGCGGGCGATGGTGAGATTCCGGCGAATGAAGACACTTCAGAAGTTCGCCTCGGTCCACGCCAACGTCCACAACCGCTTCAACCTCGAACGCCACCTCGTCGATCGTCAGACCTACAAGGACCGTCGCTCCGCCGCCCTGGCGGAGTGGCAGATACTCGTCAGCTAGGCCCTGCCCTCATAGACTGACTACCATCGTGGGGAGAGCGGTTCGCATTAGACTGACAGCACCGTCGGGCGGCATGAGGGAGGCTTGACCATCAGGATCACGCTGGGCACCGCGCACCGATGATGCGCCCCGATACGCCGAAGCTGATCGGACACATTACCGCGCGCCCCCGGCATCCGAGAGCTTGAGCATGGCGGGCATCGCCAGCAGCACCAGCGGATATTGCAGCAGCAGCCCGGCGATGATCGAGATCGCGAGGGGTTGCTGGATGCCCGATCCCTTCCCGATCGCAAGCGCCAGCGGCAGCAATGTGAGGATGGCGGCGAGCGTGGTCATGGTGATCGGGCGGAGGCGGTTGCGGCTGGCTTCGCGCAGGGCGGCGGCGCGGGGCATGACGCGGGCGAGCGCTTCATATTCGGAGACGTAGAAGATCGCCATTTCGGTGCCGATGCCGATGATCATCGTCATCCCCATCAGCGCCGTGATGTTGAGTTCGACGCCCGTCAGCCAGAGCGCCGCGAACACGGCAGCGGTGGACAGGAGCGAGGTGGCGATGATGATCGCCGGGATGGCGAAGCGGCGGTAGAGAATGAGGAGCAGCACGAATTCGGCCACCAGCGCCGCCGCGAACACCTTGACGAGGCCGGAAAAGGCGATCTGCTGCTGCTGGTACAGCCCGCCCAGTTCGTAGCGGACCCCCGGCGACAGGGTGCCCGGCGTGTCGAGCAATTTCGTCACGTCGCTCACGGCGGCGCCCAGCCCGCGCCCCTGGATGCGACCGGTGACGGCCACCATCGGCGCGAGATTTTCGCGCGAGACCTGCGCCTGCCCGGTCACCGGCACGACGGTGGCGACCTGCGACAGCGCGACGAGATGGCCGTCGGCGGCGCGCAGCGGCAGGGCCGCCAGCTCGGCCTCGCTCAGCGTGGTGGCGTTCGACAGCCGCACGCGCACGTCGATCACCTTGGCGGCCTGCGGCAGCGAGGTGGCGACCGCGCCGGTGAGCGCGTCGTTGAGCGCCGTCTGGATGTCGGCCGGCGTCATCCCCTCATTGCCGGCGCGCACCGGATCGATCCGCACGTCGAGCGCGTCGCCGGCCAGCCGGATGCCGCTCTTCACCTCGACCACGCCGGCGATGCGGCCGATGCGCGCCGCCAGTTTCTCGGCCTCGGCGGGCAGGACCGAGGGGTCCGTCGCGTACAGCTTGATCTCGATCGGCTGGGGCACCGAGACAAGATCGCCGATCAGATCCTCCATCAGCTGCGCGGTCTCGATCGAGACGCCCGGCACCCCGGCCTCGGCATCCGCCAGCGTTTGCGCCATCACCTCTTCGGTCGATTGGCTGTGGCCCGGCTTCAGGCGGATGAAATAGTCGCCATGATAGCTCTGGCCGAGATCGCCGCCGAGGCCCGTGCCGAGCCGGCGCGAGAAGGTGGCGACCTGCGGATTGGCGCGCAGGATCGCGTCGATCTGGCCGACCTGCCGGCCGGATTCCTGCAGCGACGTGCCGGGCGCGGTGTAATAATCCATGATGAACCCGCCCTCGTCGACCTTGGGCATGAAGCCGGTCGGCACGGCGGCGTAGGCGAGATAGCCGCCCACCAGCAGCGGCAGCACCGCGACAGCCAGGATCCACGGCCGCGCGAACAGCCCGTCGAGGCCGCGATCGTGGGCCCGCGCGAGCCAGCCCTGCCCGGCCGTGCCCGGATCGTGCCAGCGGGTGAAATCGACGAGGCGGCGGACGAGCAGCGGTACGACGAACGCCGTCATCGCCCAGGATATCGCCAGCGCCGCCGCCATCGTGAGCGACAGCGCCTTGGAGAAAGCGCCGGTAACGCCGCTCAGGAAGGACAGCGGCACGAACACGATGAGCGTGGCGAGGCTGGAGCCGGTGAGCGGCGCCAGGAATTCGCGCGCCGCCGGCAACACGGCGGCATCGCCCGGCGCCGGGCTCGCCCCGTCGCTTTCGCCGGCGCGGCGGGCGATATGCTCGATCATGACGATGACGTCGTCGATCAGCAGGCCGACGGCGGCGGCGATCCCGCCCAGGGTCATGATATTGAAGCTCATGCCGAGCAGCGCCAGCACCAGCACGGTCGCCGCGAGGGTCGCGGGAACGACGATCGCGGCGACCAGCGTGACGCGCCAGCTGCGCAGGAACAGCAGCAGCACGCCCGCCGCGAGCAAAAGCCCGATCAGCACCGCATCGCGCACGCTGGCGACGGATTGCGTGACGAGTTCGCTCTGGTCGTACCAGTTCACCAGCCGGACGCCCGCCGGCAGCTTCAGCGTCGCCAGCCGCTGGGCAACCTCGTGCGCGATCCGCACGGCATTGCCGTCGGGCTGTTCGTAGACGTTGAACAGGACCGCCGGGCGGCCATCCTCCACGATCCGCAGCCATTGCGGCATCGCCCCATCCTGCACCGTCGCGACATCGCCGACGCGCACGACGCCGGCCGGATCGGCCAGCACGACGATATCGCGAATGCCCTGCGCGGTGGTGACCGATCGATCGACCACCACCAGCGACAGCCGCCCGCGATCCTGGATCTGCCCCGCCGTGCTCAGCACATTGCCGTTGCGGATCGCGGTAGCGAGATCGGCCATCGAGAGATTGTGATCGGCCAGCCGCGCGGGATCGGCCAGCACCTGCACCTCGGCCGTGTCGCCGCCCTGCACCGACACGCGCGACAGGCCGACGATCGACGAGAGCAAGGGCGTGACCTGATAGCGGGCGAAATCCTGCAGCGCGGTTGGGCTCGCCGTATCCGAGACCAGCGCATAGGAGATGATCGGAAAGACCGTGGGGTCCATCCGCCGGACATTATAGGCCGTGCCCGGCGGCAGCGAGGCGAGGATGCGGCCGACGGCGGTATCCACCGACAGCGTCTCCGCCGTCATGTCGCGGCCCCAGCCGAAATCGATCGAGATCGGCGCCGATCCGCGCGTCGTTTCGGAACGGACGTTCTGCACGCCGGGCACCGTCCGCACGGCCTCCTCGACCGGGCGCGTGACCAGTGCTGCGGTCTGGTCGGCGGGGCGGCTGCCCGCGTCCAGATCGACGACGACGCGGGGAAAGGCGACCTGCGGGAACAGGCCGATCGGCAGCGAGAAGGCCGCCACCACGCCGGCGAGCGTGCAGGCGAGCGCCACCACGATGATCGCGCGCGACTGATCGGCGAGGAAGGCGCGCAGGCTCACCGGTCGCGGACCCAGCGCACGGCGCCACCCGCCCCAACCTGATAGGCGCCGTCGATGATGATCGGGCGATGGCGGTGGACCGGCCCGGCCACGACATCGGCGTCGCTCCCGGTCGAAAGGATCGAGACCGGCACGGCGGCGGCCTTGCCGTTCACCACCTGCAACAGATGGGGCTGGCCGCTGGCGGTGACGACGGCGCGATGGGGCACGACCCAGCCGGACGCCGCGCCGGTGCGGATGGCGGCCCGCACCGCCTCGCCATTCACGGCGACGCCCGGCGCGACGCCGAGGTCCACGTCGATCAGCCGGGTCCTGGGATTGAGGGTAGCGCCGACGCGGGTGACCGTCGCCGCCAGGGTTCCGCCACCGGCGAGGGGCGTCACGTCGGCGGACTGGCCCGCCTTCATTCGCGCCACATCGGCGGACGGCACGCCGACCGTGGCCACGAGCTTCCGGCCGCTGGCGATGGTGAGCAGCGCCTGTCCCGCCGCGGTGCGATCGCCCTGGGTGGCGGCGATGGTGGTGACGATGCCGTCATAAGGCGCGCGAACGATCTGTTCGGCCGCGCCGGCGCCTTCCTTCCGCAGGGCGGCCAGGGCGGTCTGCGCGTCGCTGACCGCCTTGTCGCTGGCCGCCACCTGATCGCGGGTCGCCAGTTGCTGGCCGAATAGGCGCGCGGTGGTCGCCCTCTGCGTCCGGGCGGCCTCCAGCGCGGTGGCGGCCTGCTGATAGGCGCCGAGCGCGGTGGGGCTGAGCGTGAAACGCAGCAAAGGCTGCCCGCGACGGACCGGCGCGCCCGGCGTGACCATCAGATCGGTCACCTGCCCCGGCTGCGCCATGCTGACGGTATCCGATCCGCCATCCCGCGCCGGCCCGATCGATCCGTAGGCCATGATCTGGAGCGGGCGGCTGCCCTGCCGGGGCATCTCGACCGTCACCAGCGTGCTGGGCTCGGGCGGGGCGGCGGTGTTGCTCTGGCCGCATCCGCCGAGCAGCAGGAGCCCGGCGAGGCCGGCGATCCGGGGACGGGGGGTCATTGCGATGCTCCGGGCGGTACGATGGTCGAGGCGGCGGGCAGGCCCGCGCCGATGAGCGTCTGGATGGCGACCTCTCGGTCGCGCAGCGCGAGGTCGAGCGCGGCGATTTCCTGCTCCCGGGTGAAGCGCTGGATGACGAGATCGACATAGGCGCGCTCGTCGAGCAGATTGTCGCCGAAGGCCGCGCTGGCGCGCTGCGCGGCGGTGCGGATCGCCGGCAGGTCGCGCCGGGCGACCGCCAGTTGCGCGGCGAGCTGCTCGCGTTGCGCCAGCAGGGCCCGCACCTCGCCCTCGGTCGCGGCGATCCGGGCGGCATATTCGGCGCGGAGCTGCGCGCGGGTCGCGCGGGCGATCGCGATATTGCCCTGATTGCGATCGAATATCGGCAGGCCGATCGTCGCCTGCGGGCCGCCGTTGATGACCTTGCTGTTGTCGCTGGCGACGCTGCCGCCCAGCACCAGATCGGGGAATTGCATCAGGATCGCCTGCCGCACCGCCTCCTCCTGCGCCTGATAGCCCAGCTGCAGCGCCAGCAGATCGGGGCGGCGATCCGCCAGAGTGGCGAGGTCGGCACGAATCGACACGGGATCGAACGGCGGCAGATCGGCCTGCGCGGCGAGCGGCAGCATCACGTCCGGCGCCAACCCCAGCAGCGCGTTGAGCTGATGGCGCAGCTGCAGCTGCTTCTGATCGAGCTGGTCGAGCGCGGTGCGGGCCGCGCCGAACGCCACCAGCGAGGGCGACGCCGTCACCAGCGTGGCATCCCCCGCCGCCAGCGCCTGCCGCATCACCCGGTTGCGCTCACGCAGCAGCGCGAAGGCGTCGAGCAGCAGCGGGCGGGTGCGTTCGCCTTCGATCAGGTCGAGCGTGATCTGCCGCGCCTGCCCGGCGACCTGCCATTCCTGCCAGAGGATATCGGCATCGACCTGGGCCGCCGCATCCTGGGCCGCGCGGCGCTTCGACCGATAGGTGATGAGCGATTTTATATCCTGGCTGAGCGCGATGTTCCACGCCGGCACCGTGCCCGCGCCGGAGAGCAACGGCAGGATGGCGCCCGCCAGCGAGGGATTGGGCAGCACGCCCGCCTGCACCCGCTGCGCCTGCGCCACGCCATGTTTCATCCGCGCCGCGCGCAGATCGGGATTGTCGGCCAGCGCGCGATCGACCGCCAACGCGATCGTCAGCGGCCCCGTGAACGGCGGCGCGGTCGCGAGCGGCGGCGCTGCCGTATCGAGCGGGAGCGGCGCATAGGCGGCGCAACCGCCCAGAAGCATCGCGAACGCAGCAGGCAGGCCACGCACCACGCGCCGCGCATCGAAAGCGGAAGCCAATATCATCACCCTGTCCCGAACTGCGGCACGGCGGGATGATAGCCGCTCGCCGGGCGAAGGGATGTTGTAACATCCCAATGTTGCTGTGGTCACACTCAGGGCCGATGCGCGTTGCGGCTCGCCCAGATCAGGAAGAGGCCGATCAGCCTCATGCAATTGCAGGCCTGCGTCGCCGAACGGGGCCGCGCCACGGGCACCGCGTCGTGCGCGGGCATGGCGGCATCCTCGATCTCCGGGCCGGCCCGCGTGATGACCAGCGGCGTCATGCCGCCGCCGATCGCGGCGCCCCGGCATAGGCCAGGAAGAGATCGTCGAAATGCTGGTCCATCGTGCGGATCGGCGAGGCCGGGCGCGCGATGCGATCGCGTTCCCGCGCGAACCGCACGATCGCGTCGGCGGCGTCCTTTTCGTCGGCCGAGCGGTAGAGCAGGCCGCCCGCCCGCCGCGCATGATCGCCCGCGCCGCCCAGATCGGGCGCGATCACGGGCAGGCCGGAGGCGATCGCCTCGGCCGCCGCGAAGCAGAAGGTCTCCGCCTCGCAGCCGTGGATCAGCGCGTCGGCGCTCGCCATCAGCCGGGCGAGCCGGGCGCGGTCGCGGATCGGCGCCAGCAGGCGGATGTGCGGATTTTCGCCCACCGCCTGCGCGGCGCTGCGCCGGGCATGGCCATCGCCGACGATGACCAGACCGACCGGCACCTGCGCGGCGGCACGGGTGGTGGCGCGCGCCAGCATCGGCCAGCGCTTTTCGAGTGCGTGCCGGCCGACGCCGATCAGCAGCGTGGCGTGCGGCGGCAGGCCGCAGCGGGCGAGCAGATCGGCGCGCAGCCCCTCGTCGCGCAAGCTCGGCGAGAAGAGGCCCGCCTCCACCCCCATCGGATTGGTGACGACGGTGCGCAGCCCGCCTTCGCGCAGGCGCTGCGACAGGCTCTCGCTGGCGCTGACGACCATGTCGAACCGGGTATCCAGCCGGCGCAGATGGCGCCAATACCAGTCGAACGCGCGATCGATCGTCGCCCGATCCGCCACGCCGCCGAACCATCGATAGGCATAGGCCGACAGCGGATCGGCATGGGCGATCAGCGCGCGGCGGGCATCGCCCGGCCAATCCGCCACCATCGAGGCGCTGCGCCACGGCGAGGAGACTTCGACGATATCGGGCCGCTCCTCGCCAAGCGCGGCATGGAGCGCGCGGCGATCGGCGAAATAGCGATAGGTGCGATCGAGCGGGAAGGACGGCGACCGCAGCCAGCGGATGCGCGAGGCCGGCCCGCGCACCTCGATCGCATCCTCCTGCCCCGGCGCGATCACGATCATCTCGTGCCCCCGCGCGGCGGCGGCGGCGAGCTTGCGATCGACATAGGTTCGCACCCCGCCGCCGCCGGGCGCGTAGAAGGCGCAGACATCGACGATCTTCATCGCACGGCCTCGATCGGCCCGAAGGAGAAGAGGCCCCGGCGATAGTTCATGGTGACCGATATCCTCGTGGTGCCGGGGCCGGCGGTGAAGGCCACCTGGCGGGCGGACGGCTTGGACAGGCCGAGCCGGGGATTGTTGGCGAAGCCGATGCCGTCGATCGACAGGCCGAATTTGCGGTTGGCGTCGCGATCGTGGAGCAGCGACAAAGCATAGACGCCCGGCCCCGGCAGGCGCAGGCACAGCGACACCGGCCCGCGCTGCGGCACCGCCATCTCGGCCCGGCGGAAGGTCTTGCCCGCCGCGAGCAGGATATTGTCGTCGGCCAGGAAATCCTCGTCGTTGGGCGGATAGAGTTCGGCCTTCAGATGGCCCTGCCGATCCTTCAGGCCGCGGACGTCGATCAGCAAGGCGGTCTCCTGCGCCTCGCCGCGACACCGCCCTTCGGCGATGCCGAGCATCGGCGTGGAAGGCAGGCTGGCCATGAGCGCCAGCGGGAGCAGCGCCACGCTCACCGGCGCCCCTCCCCACCGAGCAGATCCACCGCCGACGCCGCGATGCCGAGCAGGATGTGGACCGTCAGCATGAGCGAGCCCATCAGCGCCATCAGCGCCGAAATCTCCCCGTCATGGCCGACGAGGAACACCGCCAGCCCGGCGAAGACGACATCCTTGTTGGGCACCAGCGGCAGGCGCGAGAGCAGCATCCGCACCGTCGCCAGCAGCAGCCACCAGGGCAAGGCGACCACCGGCAGCGCGATGTGCCACATCGCGGCGGACAGGCCGAGCACGATCAGGATGCGCGCGACATGCACCGCACTCACGAACATTATGTCGGCGTGGTCGAGCGCGAACAGCCGCTTGCGCACCACGAAGGCCGCCAGCGAAGTCGCCAGGATCACGCCGATTGACAGCATCACCAGCCGCCCGTTGGCGCCGATCCCGATCAGATCGTAGAAGGGCGCGGCCAGCGCCAGCATCACCAAGGTCACGCCATTGCCGGCCAGCGCCGACGTGACGGCGACATCCTTGATGGCGCCGAAGGGGGCCGCGACCATGGCGCTGCGGCGCCGCGCCCAGGCGTAGAAATAGACCTCGCCGATATAGCCGAGCAGGATTTCGTTGCCGACATATTTGCGCAGCAGCGGCACCACGCCCGATGCCGGTATCCGCCACAGCCGGCGGAAGATCAGCCAGTCGGCCGCGACCGGCGCCAGATAGGTCGCCATGAACAGCAGCCAGAAGGCCGGGCCGGCCGGCATCAGCCGCCAGATGCGCGCGGGATCGACCTCGCCGATCTGATAGACCGCCATCGCCAGCACAGCGAGCGAGATAATCGGCCCCGCCAACCGCTGCGACAGGCTGCGGCGGACGATGAGCGAGGCGGGCTCGACGATCCCGGCGGCGGCCGACGGATCGGCGGCCAAAGGGGGGCTCCAAGGGGCGGTCAGTGGCGGCAAGGCGGGGTCTCCGGCCGGGACGTTCGTGGCCAGACGCCACAGGCGCCGCACACCCGCATCACGCCGTCACGATCCGGCGATCGGGCGCCACGGCCGGCCGCAGATCGGCGTAGCGGGAGGGCGCACGCCGGGCGGCGAAATGGCCCAGCGTGCGGCGGATGCTGGCGACGATCTCGGGCTTGGCAACGTCGCCCGGATGCACCGCGACGCGCACCGTCGGCAGGGGCCCGAAGGTGGCGCGGGCGAGCGCCGCCACGCCGAGCGAGCTGGCCGTGCGCATCCGGCTGCGACTGGCCCAGGTGACGACCGGCCCCCGCGCCAGGGTGGCGCCGCCGACCGGATCCCACACGCGCAGATGATCCTCGGTGATCCGAAAGCGCACCCGGCGCATCGCCTCGCGCGTGCCGGCGCTGTAGAGCCATGCGGGCGCGACGAAGCCCGCCACCGGCCGGCCGATCGCCTGCTCGACCATGTCGAGCCCGTCGCGCATCCTGTGTTCGGCATCGATCTGGTCGAGCCCGAGGAATTCGCCCTCGCGCGCCGTCATCGCCCGCGCCTTCCATGCGGCGAGGCCCGGCGCGTGGCGGGTGTCGTCGCGATGGGTGAAGCCGTGGAGGAACATCTCCACGCCCTGATCGGCCCATTGCCGCAGCCGGCTGCGCAGGACGGGATCGGCATCGAGGCTGGCGCCGGCCCAATGATGCGGCACCACCAGCATGGCGAAGCGGGCGGTGCCCATCGTCTCGGTCAGGATGTCCGCCAGCCGCTCGGTCTGGTCGGCATAGGCCGGGCAGACATCGTGGATCGAGGCGATCAATCGCCGCCGGTTCGCCGTGTCCCCGCCATCGTCACGCATGTCACACTCCCGATCCAACCGGGGGCCAGACGACGCCGAGGGAGCACACCCGCAAAAAAATCCACCGGCGGCCGTGCGGGTCGGCCGCGTCGCTGCCGTCCGACCTTCATGCAGGCCGATAGACATCCAAGATGACAGCTTCGCGCGTTGATGGCGCCGCGGCCGGCGGCTATCGGCGGAGCATGGCCGATGCGGAAAACGGGGATGGCGCGAGCGGCCTGGAGGCCGTGCTTCTCGCCCATCGCCCGATGATCCTGCGCTTCCTGCGCGCGCGCGGCGCTGGCGGCGATGCCGAGGATGTGTTGCAGGATATCTGGCTGAAGCTCGGCACCGCCCGCCCCGCCGGCCCGATCGCCGACCCCCTCGGCTATCTGCTGCGGATGGCCGACAATCTGATGCACGATCGCCACCGCGCCTCGGCGCGCCGATCGAAGCGGGAGGCGTCGTGGATCGATGCCGTGGGCGGTGGCGATGCCGCGCCGGCCGACCATGCCCTGGCCGCGCGCGAAACGCTGTCGCGCGCCGACCGGGCGCTGAGCGATCTGGGCGAACGCACCCGCTCGATCTTCCATCGGTTCCGGATCGACGGGGTCGAGCAGCGCCAGATCGCGGCGGACGACGGCATCAGCCTCAGCGCTGTCGAAAAGCATCTTCAGAAAGCCTATCGTGCCCTCATGCGCATTCGGGAGGAGGCATGACCCTGCCGGTTCCCGACGACGCCACGCTCGACGCCGCCGCTCTGTGGGTCGCGCGCAGCCGCGATCCGGCCTTCGCCGACTGGGCGGGCCTGATGGCATGGCTGGAGGCGCACCCGACGCACAATGCCGCCTATGAAGCGGCGCTGGACACGCATGACGCAGCGGGCGCGGTCACTGGCGCGGTTCCCACCCCACGCCCGTTGCCGGCGCCCCGCCGGTCCGCATGGCGGCGTTACGCCATCGGCAGCCTCGCGGCGGCGATCGCCGTCGCGGTGGCGGTGCCCTCCCTGATGCCGGCCGACACGACCTATCGCATCGCGACGGCGCCCGGCCAGCAGGTGCAACGCACCCTGCCCGACGGCACGCGCATCGCCCTCAACGGCGGCACGACGCTCACCCTCGATCGATCGCAACCGCGCTGGGCGCGGCTGGATCGCGGCGAGGCGGTGTTCGCGGTGGTCCACGATCCGCTTGCCCCGTTCGAGGTGGCGACGGGCCAGGTGGTGATCCGCGACGTCGGCACCACCTTCAACATCCAGCGCGACGCGCGCGGGCTGCGCGTGGCGGTAGCCGAGGGCGAGGTGCTGTACGATCCGGCCGGCGTGGCGGTCGCGCTCAACGCGGGCCGCTCGCTGCGCGCATCGGACAGCAGCCGCCTCGTCGAGGTGAGCGATGTCGATGCCGGGGCGGTCGGCGCGTGGCGATCGGGCCGGCTGCTCTATCGATCGGCCGATTATGCCACCGTCGCCGCCGACATCGCGCGATCGACCGGCCGGCCCGTCTTCGCCGATCCCTCCACGTCGGGCCGGCGCTTCACCGGCGGCATCACCCTGCGCGGCACCCCCCCCGCCGTCCTGAAGCGCCAGCTGGAGGCGCTGCTGGGCGTAAAGGTGGTGCCCTCCGGCGGGGGCTGGCGGCTGATGGCGAACGACGGGGCGGCCCATTAGGATCGACCGCTTCGGCCGGATCGCGATCGGCCTCGCCCTCGCCAGCCCCGCATGGGCGGCGGCGGCGCCGTCCCGCGTGGACGTGAGCGCGGGTACGCTTGGGCGGATGCTGCCGATCCTGGCGGCGCAGACGGGCATTTCGGTCGGCTTCACCGATCCGACATTGCTGATGCTGCCCACCCGCCGGCTGCGTGGCCGCTATCAGGCGGGCGAGGCGCTGGCGCGGCTGGTGCGGGGCCTGCCGGTGCGCGTGGTGCGGATCGATGCCGTCACGTGGCGCATCGAGCCGGCGCCGCGCGGCAAATCCCCGCCGCCGCATCGCCCCGCCCCGCCCCCGCCAGCGCCCGCCGAGCCGGCCCTTGCGCTGGATATCGTCATCACCGCCAGCAAGCGCCCGGCGATCGAGCGGACCTATCCCGGCAGCGCCTTCGTCATCGGCGGCGCGGACCTGTCGGCGGTGCACGCGGGACAGGGCACCGCCGCCGTCCTCGCCCGCCTGCCGAGCCTGTCCTCGACCCACCTCGGCCCCGGCCGCAACAAATTGTTCATTCGCGGCGTGGCCGATTCCAGCTTCAACGGGCCGACGCAGGCGACCGTGGGCCAGTATCTCGGCGAGATCCGCCTCAACTACAACGCGCCCGACCCGGATATCGAACTCTACGACGTGCGCGCGATCGAGGTGCTGGAGGGGCCGCAGGGCACGCTTTACGGCGCGGGGTCGCTCGGCGGGATCATGCGCATCGTGCCCGAGCCGGTGCGCATGAGCGACTGGTCGGGCAAGGCGTCGGCCGGGCTGTCGCTGGCGTCGCGCGGACAGGGCGGCGGCGATCTGGCGGGCATGGTCAACGCACCGATCCTGCCCGGCACGATCGGCCTGCGCGGGATGGCGTTCCACACGGTGGCGGGCGGTTATATCGACGATGTCGGGCGCGGGCTGCGCAACGTGAACCGCACCCAATCGGATGGCGGCCGCGCCGCGCTGCGCATCGAGCCGGGGAACGACTGGTCGGTCGAACTGAACGGCGCGATCCAGAATATCGCCACCGCCGACGGGCAATATGCCCAGCGCCCGCTGCCCAAGCTCGAACGATCGAACGTGATCGCGCAGCCGTTCGACAATGATTTCCTGCTCGCCGGCGTCACGATCGAGAAGAGCTGGGGCGACCTGAAACTGCTCTCCGCCAACGGGGCGGTGCGGCACAAGGTGGAATCGATCTACGATTTCTCGCCCGACGCCGCCCACCCGACCGCCTTCGTGCAGGACAACCGGATCGCGCTCTTCACCAGCGAGAACCGCCTGAGCCGCCATCGGCCGGACGGCACCGGCTGGCTCGTCGGCGTCAACGTCGTCCACGATCAGGAAAAGCTGACCCGCGCGCTCGGCGCCTTGCCCGATCCGCCGCGCATTCAGGGCGTGTCCAACGCAGCGACCCAAGGCGCGCTGTTCGCCGAGGGCACACTCGCGCTGCGCCGCAACCTGCTCGCGACGGTCGGTGGGCGGGTCGAGGTGTCGCGGCTCGTCGGCGAGGCGCTCGACCAGCAGCCGATCGGCGAGATCGACGCCAAGCGGACGGAGGTGACCGTCCTGCCCTCGCTCGCGCTGCAATGGACGCTCTCCGGCCGCGCCACCGCCTACGCCCGCTATCAGGAGGGCTTCCGCGCCGGCGGCCTCTCCCAGACGATCGCCGCCAACGCCAGCATCGCCCGCTTCACCGGCGACAGCCTGGCGCTCTACGAAATCGGTGCCCGGCTGGGGCGGCCCGGCGCCGGGCGCTTCGATGCGAGCGCCAGCCTGTCCTATGTGCGGTGGGAAACGATCCAGGCCGATCTGGTCGACATGGGCGGCCTGCCCTACACCGCCAACATCGGCAACGGCCGCATCTTTTCGGCCGAGGCGCGCGGGGCGTGGCGGCCGGTGCGGCGGCTGTCGATCGACGGCGCGATCGCGTTCAACGACAGCCGCCTCACCACCCCGGCCGCCGGTTTCGAGGCGGAAGAAGCGTCCGATCTGCCGAACATCGCCCGGCTGAGCGGGCGTATGGGCCTGGCCTATTCGCTGCCGCTGGCCTCGCGCTGGGCGCTGAGCGGTGCCGCCAACCTGCGCTATATCGGGCGCTCCCGCCTGGGTGTCGGCCCCGAACTGGATCTGCGTCAGGGTGGCTATTTCGAGACCAATGCCGGCGTGCGGCTGGTGCGCGGCCGGCTTGGCCTGTCGATCGACATGGACAATATGCTGAACTCCACGGCGAGCCGCTTCGCACTCGGCAACCCCTTCGATGTCGCCAAGGGGCTGCAAGTGGTGCCGCAGCGACCGCGCACCCTCAGGATCGGCGTGGATGTCGATTTCTGAGCCACGGGCGCGATCGATCGCGCTCGTCCTGCATGATTTTCCGGCGGGCGGCACCGAACGGATCGCCATCCGCCTCGCCAATCACTGGGCCGCCGCCGGGCGCGCGGTGACGATCCTGTGCGGCCATGCCGCCGGCCCGGCGCTGGCGCTGGTCGATCCCGCCGTCGCGATCGTGCCGGTCGATCCCCCGATCCCGCGTAGCCCCACCTCGCGCTGGCGGCTGGGGCGCGCACTGGCGACGATGATGCCGCCCGGCCGCTTCGATATCCTCGTCGCCCCCGGCAATTTCCATCTGCCCGTGATGCTCGCGTTGCGCCGGGCGGCGCGCCACCCGCTCCCGCCGCTGCTCCTGAAGATCAGCAACCCCGTCGCGCCCGCGAGCGGCTTCGCACCGCTCGATCGGCTGGCCGCGATGGCCGCCCGGCTCGCCTTTCGCCGGATCGACCACCTCGTCGCCATGTCGCCGACCTTGGCCGAGGAGGCCGGCCGCGCTCTGGGCCGACGGGATATCACGGCACTGGCCGAACCGATCCTGCCGGATGCTGTGCCCCCGCCGGCGCCACGGCCCGCACGGCGAACCCTGCTCGTCGCCGGCCGCCTCGTCCCCCAGAAGAACGTCGCGCTCGCGATCGACGCCTTCGCCGCCCTCCGCCGCAAGGATATCGACCTCGTCATCGTCGGCGACGGCGCGCAACGGGCCATGCTCGAAGCGCGGGCCGCCGCATCCCCCGCCGCCGGCCGCATCCGCTTCGCCGGCCATGTGCCGGACATCGCGCCCTTCCTCGCGCAGGCCACCGCCCTCCTCTCGCCATCGCGCTACGAAGGCTATCCCGCCGCGCTGATCGAAGCGCTGGCCGCCGGCGTGCCGGTCGTCACGACCCGGTCAAGCCCCGCGATCGACGACATGCTCCGTCACCCCAGCTTCGGCCGGATCGCGACGGCGAACGCCGCCGCCTTGGCCGAAGCGATCGAAGCCACCCTGGCCGCCGGCCCCGTCGATCCGGTCGCCGCTGCCGCCCTGCTGTCGCACCATCGCGCGCGGGTCGCCGCCGGCCATTGGCTGGCCCATCTCGACGGCATCGTCGCCGCCGCGCGCTAGACGGAGGGTGGCCGCGCGCCGAGATTGGCGTTTCTATACAATTCCCAAGTGTTCGACCTCCGCTCCGGACCTAAGAATGCTTCGCGTTATCCGGCTCGGGCAACATGCGAATGGTTCGCGTTAGCCAACCCATAGGGGATAAGAGATGTCCGGCCTTTCCGCGCGCAGCGGCGGACTCTGTCAGAGCATGTGTACCGGACGTTAGGGACTGCCCGGTAGCACGGCGAGATGCCTCGCCATCGCAAGCCGCCCAGCCCATTTCGCTACTTCAATTCATCACCCGAGGTGATCCGTCTCGTGGTGATGATGTACGTCCGCTTCCCGCTTAGCTTGAGGAACGTCGAAGACCTGCTGTTCGAGCGCGGGATCGACATTTGCATGAAACGGTGCGGCACTGGTGGAATCGCTTCGGTCCGATGTTCGCAGGCGACATCCGCCGCCAGCGAGTAAGTCGTATGCGCGGCTTCCGACATTGGCGATGGCATCTGGATGAGATGTACGTGAAGCTCAACGGTGAGATGGTCTACCTCTGGCGAGCCGTGGATCACGAGGGCGAGGTACTCGAGAGCGACATTACCAAGACCCGCGACAAGGATGCGGCTCTCATCTTCATGAAGAGGCACTGAAGCGCCACGGTTCACCGGAGGCCGTCACGACTGACGGTTTGCGCTCTGACGTGCTCCCCAAAGCTCCTCCACTCATAAGTAGAGTCCGGGGTTGCCAGGGTGCCCTGACGGGTGGGTTTGCGCAACGCGCCTTGCAGCATCGGCGGGGGTTAGCCCGCCTATACCGCTATGCGGCCACACATTGTTGTAGTCGTCGCGCCACGACCGTAGCACCGACCGCGCATGGCTCAGGGACGCGAACAGCGTCTCGTTCAAGCATTCGTCGCGCAAGCGACCATTAAAGCTCTCGACGTAGCCGTTCTGCTGCGGCTTGCCCGGCGCGATGTAATGCCACTCGATCTGCCGGTCCTGTGCCCAGCGCAGGATCGCCAGGCTGGTCAGCTCGGTGCCGTTATCGCTCACGATCATCAGCGGCCTGCCGCGAACTGCGATAATCGCATCCAGCTCGCGCGCCACACGAGCGCCCGACAGCGACGTATCGACGACTAGCGCGAGGTTCTCGCGTGTGAAGTCGTCGACGACGGCAAGGATGCGGATACGTCTGCTGCACACCAGCGTGTCGCTGACGAAGTCCAGGCTCCAGCGCTGGTTCGGCCCTTGCGGCAGCGTCATCGGTGCCCGCGTTCCCATCGCTCGCTTCCGGCCCCGGCGACGCCGCACGCGCAGGTTCTCCTCGCGATACAGCCGCAGCAGCTTCTTGTGGTTCATGACGATTCCCTCGCGAGCCAGCATGATCCCTAGCCGTCGGTAGCCGAACCGACGACGCTCAAGCGCGATCTCGCGAAGACGCGACCGCAGGTCGCCATCATCACCACGCCGATGCGCATAGCGCATCGACGATCGATCCACTCGCTGATGCCGAAGGTCTGCCGAACATCTTCGACAGCCCTCCGGCGAGCGGCAGGCCTCACCAGTTTTTTGAGGCAACCTCTTTCAGCACCGCATTGTCGAGCATGGCATCCGCCAGCAGCCGTTTCAGCCGCGCGTTCTCATCCTCCAGCACCTTCAGCTTGCGCGCCTGCGACACGTCCATGCCGCCATAGGTCGCCTTCCACTTGTAGAAGGTCGCGCTGCTCACCCCGTGCTTGCGGCATACGTCCGCCGTCGATGACCCAGCTTCCTGCTCACGCAAGACCGCTATTATCTGCTCCTCGCTAAACCTGCTGCGCTTCATCTTCGTCCTCCTCAATGAAGGACTCTAGCTCAGACTGGCGGAGTTTCAGGGGAACACGTCACCCCGGATGCCATCGTCGTTCGATGAATGTTGAGCAATATCCGCCTGACGGGCGGCGTTTCCCGGGCTATCCCATAGGCATGGCTTCGATCTTCCCTCCTCTTCCCTCCACGGCAGACGAGATGGCGACGGCGATCGGGAGTTTCGCGTGGGAGCGGTCGCCGCTCGGTGCGCGGACCGATTGGCCCGTTTCGCTTCGCGCCGCTGTGGATATGATCCTCGGCTCCCGCTTCGCCATGTTCATGACTTGGGGGCCGGACCAGACGTTCCTGTACAACGACGCCTACGCTCCATTCCTCGGCAGCCGGCACCCCTGGGCGCTGGGCAAGCCGATGCAGGACGTTTGGTCTGAGGTATGGCCGCAGATAGGCCCACTGGTCGATCGCGCCATGGCCGGCGAGACGGTCGCGATCGAAGATATGCACCTGATCATGACCCGCAAGGGCCATGATGAGGACACATGGTGGAGCTTCTCCTACAGCCCATTGCGGGACGATAAAGGTGAGATCGCGGGGATCCTCGACGTTGCCGTCGACACTACGCAGAAGTTCGCCGACGCCCGCACGAGAGCGAGCGATGCGGAAACGATCCGCGCGGGCGAAGACAAGCTCCGGGCGCTGATCGCAGCCACATCGGACGTGATCTACCAGATGAGCGCGGACTGGCAGGAGATGCGCCAGCTCGACGGCCGCGGATTCCTCGCTGACACGAGTTCGCCCTCCGTCAGATGGATCGACGAATATATTCCACAGGAGGAGCGGCCCTTGGTGATGCGGGCCATCGAGGAGGCAATTCGCAAAAAAGCCCCCTTCAACCTGGAGCATCGCGTCAGGCAGGCCGACGGAGCGATCGGTTGGACGGTCTCTCGCGCCGTGCCGATCCTCGACGAACGGGGCGAGATCGTCGAGTGGTTCGGCACCGCGACGGACGTGACCGAAGCAAGGTCCGACCGTGAGCGGCTGGAGACGAGCCAGGAGAAACTGGAGCTGGCCACGCGGGCGGCGCGCATGGGCCAGTTCGACTATTGGCCGCGCACCGGCGCACTTGAATGGGACGTCCGGTGCAAGGAACTGTTCGGACTGAGCCCCGACGCCCCAATCACCTACGAGGCCGCCTTCCTAGCGGGGCTGCACCCCGACGACCGCGAGGCAGCAGATTCCGCAGTCGTCGCGGCCCTCGATCCCGCCGGCAGCCGGCTGTTCGACACGGAGTATCGAACGGTCGGCATCGAGGATGGCGTCGAGCGCCACATCCATGCGCAGGGGATCGCCCTGTTCGACGGCGATGAGCCCGTCAGGCTGATCGGCACCGTCCAGGACGTGACCGCCGATCGTATCGCCCGCCGCACCCTGCGCGAGACCGAGGAGCGTCTCAGGCTCGCGGGTCGCGCCACCAACGACGCCGTCTGGGACTGGGATTTCCGAGAGAATTACGTCACTTGGAACGTAGCGTTGCAGGATGTCTACGGACACCCGGTCGCAGAGGTCGAACCAACCGGAGAATGGTGGATCGCCCACATCCATCCGGATGATCGCGCACGCATCGACGCGAGCATCCATTCCGTCATCGACGGCGGCGGCAGCGACTGGAGCGACGAATATCGATTTGCCCGTGCGGATGGCACCTACGCTGACGTGCTGGACCGCGGCTATGTGCTTCGTGACCAGGCCGGCGCGCCGATTCGGATGGTCGGCGCGATGCTCGATGTCAGCGTCCGCAAGGATGTGGAGCGCAGACTCGAGCAGGACCGCGACCGGCTCGTCGAGGAGGTGGAGGTAACCGCCGCCGAGCGCGACCGCGCGGAGGACGCGTTGCGGCAGTCGCAAAAGATGGAGGCGGTCGGACAGCTGACCGGAGGGCTGGCCCACGACTTCAACAATCTGCTGACGGGCATCTCGGGCGCGCTGGAGATGATGCAGGTTCGGATCGCCCAAGGTCGCGTGAACGAACTCGAGCGCTATTCGGTGTCGGCTCAGGGAGCGGTACGTCGCGCGGCAGCCCTAACGCACCGGCTGCTCGCTTTCTCGCGTCGGCAGACGCTCGACCCCAAGCCCACCAACGTCAATCGCCTGATATTCGACGTGGAGGAGTTGATCCGGCGGACGGTCGGTCCACAGGTGGAAGTGGAGACGGTCGGAAAGGCCGGGGTCTGGACCACGCTCGTGGATCCCAACCAGCTCGAGAATGCCATCATCAATCTGTGCATCAACGCTCGCGACGCGATGCCGGGCGGAGGACGCATCACGATCGAAACGGCGAACAAGTGGCTCGACGAGCGCGCCGCGCGCGAGCGCGACCTGGAGGCTGGCCAGTACATCTCGATCTGCGTGACCGATACGGGAACGGGCATGACGCCCGATGTCCTCGCCAAGGCTTTCGACCCGTTCTTTACGACCAAACCCCTGGGTGAAGGCACGGGCCTCGGTCTCTCGATGATCTACGGCTTTGCGAAGCAGTCTGGTGGTCATGTCCGCGTCTACAGCGAGGTCGGCATGGGCACGACCATGTGCATCTACCTGCCGCGCCATGTGACAGACGACGACCCTGATACGATGGATCAGCTGGCGGAGACGCGAGACGAAGTTGAACCGACGTCAAAGGGCACCGGAAAGGTTCTGGTCGTGGATGACGAACCCACGGTGCGAATGCTCGTGGTCGAGATCGCGGAGGAACTCGGTTACGATGTGATCGAGGCGTTCGACGGATCGAGTGCGCTTCGGGCGCTCCAGTCGGCCCCTCGTATAGACCTGTTGATCACGGACGTCGGTCTGCCCGGAGGCTTGAACGGGCGCCAGGTCGCCGACGCCGCGTTAAGCCTGAAACCTGATCTCAGGATATTGTTCATCACCGGCTACGCGGAGAATGCGGTTTTTGGCAACGGCCAGCTCGCGCCCAACATGGCGCTCGTCACCAAGCCATTCGCCATGGACGCGCTGGCGCAGCGCATACGCGACATCATGCAGGGTTGACCTCCGTTTCCGGATCAAATTCCGATGGGATGGTTGAGCGGTCGAAACGCCGCCGCCGGGAAAGCGATCGCTTTCGGGGGGCCGCACCGGCGTGCTGAATTTCCGACTATAATGGTCCGACTATCAAGCGCGTCGCTGATCACACGCCTTGATAAACCCGATCGGCAGTTCCCGTTCGCGACCGAGGCCGGCGTCAACGAGATCAGGAGAACGATCGGGTGGGGGCTGGCCGCCGACTTCAACTCCTGTCGTGATCGCCGGTCCAGCTCGGACAAGCGCCGGAGGCCAACGACAGCAGGATCTAAATCGCCCTGTATCGAGGCGCGACCTCCCGCCGCGAGAGGCCATTCGCCATGACGAGACGCGCCGCCTGCATAGTCTGCCACTGCTCCTCATCCGCCAAGGGCGGAATGGTCACGACCTCGCCGCGATCGAAGCCCACCAGCGCAGCATCCACCAGATCGCCGGCGTCCATCACGAAGTCCGGCGGAAAGGCATCGACATCCTTGCCGGATCGCGCCCAGATTTCGGTGCGCGTCGCGCCCGGCAGGACGGCCTGCACCCGCACACCGCGATCGGCGACCTCCTTGGCCAGCCCCTGGCTGAGATTGAGGATGAAGGCCTTGGTGGCGCTATAGGTCGCGTCGAACATCTCAGGCGCCAGCGCGAGCACCGAGGAGAGGTTGATGATCCCGCCGCGCGATCGCCCGAGGAACGCCTTGGCGGCTGCGCCAGCCAGCAAGGTCGGCGCGGTGACGTTGATCGCTATCAGCCGCGCGACCATCTCCGTCGGCGTGTCGACGAGCGTGCCGGACAGCGAGATGCCGGCATTGTTCACCAGCAGCGTAAGGGTCTCGTCACCGGCGACACGCGCTTCGACCGTCGCGAGTTGGGTGGCATCGGCGAGGTCGGCGGGGAGGACGTCCACGTTCACGCCGTTCTCGTTCCGCAGCCGCTCCGCCAGCGCATCGAGCCGCGCCTTGTCGCGCGCCACGAGGATGAGATCATGGCCGCGCTTCGCCAGCCGATCGGCATAGACGGCGCCGATGCCGGTGGAAGCGCCGGTGATCAGCGCAGTACCCTGGGTCATAGTGTTGCTCCTTCGGAATAAGGGCGCGGCGCGGATCCGGCGGCTTTCGGCCTGATCCGATACCAGAGGGCGTAGAGTGCCGGCAGGAACACGAGCGTCAGCGCCGTGCCGCCGATGGTGCCGCCGATGAGCGTGAACGCGAGCGAACCCCAGAAGACCGAGAAGGTCAGCGGGATGAACGCCAGCACCGCCGCCAGCGCGGTAAGGATCACCGGCCGCGCGCGCTGCACCGTCGCTTCGACCACAGCGTGATAGGGGTCGAGCCCGTCCGCCTCGTTCTGGTGGATCTGGCCGATCAGGATCAGCGTGTTGCGCATGATGATCCCGGCCAGCGCGATCATCGCCAGGATCGCGTTGAAGCCGAACGGCTGGTTGAAGATCAGCAGGGTCGGCACCACGCCAACCAACGCCAGCGGGGCTGTGAGCAGCACCATCGCCATTCCGGACAGCGAACGGACCTGGAAGATGATGACGACCATCATCAGGACGATCATCAGCGGAAACACCTTGGCCAGCGCGACATTCGCCTTGCCCGCTTCTTCCAGTGCGGCGGCCGTCTCGATCTTGTAGCCGGCGGGAAGCGCGGCGACGATCGGCTGGATCTCCGCGATGATCCTCGTCGATACGTCCGGCGGCTGGACCGCCTCGCCGATGTCGCCACGCACCGTAATCGTCGTGTAGCGATCGCGTCGCCGGAGGATCGGATCCTCCATCCGCACCTCAGCCTTGCCGATCTGATCGAGCGGCACCCGCTGCCCCGCGCTGCCCGTAAGCGTGAAGGCGCTGAGCTTCGCCGGGTCCAGCCGATCTGGTCCCGCGCTGCGCGCGACCACATCCACCGCCCGGATATCCTCGCGCACCTGCGTTACCGACACACCCGTCAGCAGGAACTGGAGCTGCTGGGACGCATCGCGCGAGCTGAGGCCGATCGCGCGCAGGCGATCCTGGTCCAGCACGAAATGCACGGTCGGCACCCGCTCGCCCCAATCGGTGTTCACCTGCCGCATGTCGGCATTCTTCAGCATCACCTGCCGCACCTGATCGGCGATGGCGCGCACCTTGCCCTCGTCCGGCCCCATCACGCGGAAGGCGACCGGGAAAGGCGAATAGGGACCGAACACGATCTGCGTCGCGCGGATGCGGGCACCCGGAACGAGCCCTGCCGCCGCGACCTCGCGCACGCGATGCTTCAACGCCTCGCGCGACTTTTCGTCGGGCGTCAGGATGACGATCTTGGCAAAAGAGGGATCGGGAAGCTCGGGCGCCATCGCCAGGAAGAAGCGCGGCGCGCCCTGCCCCACATAGCTTGTGACGATCTTCGCCTCCGGCTGCTTGCGGAGCCAATCCTCCATCCGGACGGTCGCGGCGGCCGTCGTCTCGATGCTGGTGCCCTCCGGCATCTGCACCTCGACCAGCACTTCGGGCCGATCCGAGATCGGGAAGAATTGCTGTTTCACGAAGCCCATGAAGAAGATCGCCGCGAAGAAGAGCGCGACCACGCTGACCGCCACCTTGCGCTTGTTGTCCACCGTCCAGCCAATCGCGGCGCGCAGCCGTTCGTAGCGGGGCGTGCCGTAGATGGCGGTATGTCCGCCTTCGACCTTCGCGATATCGGGCAAAAGCTTCACCCCGAGATAGGGCGTGAACACCACCGCCACCACCCACGAGGCCAGCAGCGCGAAGCCCACCACCCAGAAGATGTTGCCCGCATATTCGCCGGCGCTCGATTTAGCGAAGCCGACCGGCATCAGGCCGATGACGGTGACGAGCGTACCCGCCAGCATCGGCGCGGCCGTATGGCCCCACGCATAGGTCGCAGCGGAGATGCGGTCATAGCCCTCCTCCATCTTCACCACGATCGTCTCGATGATGATGATCGCGTCATCCACCAGCAGGCCCAGCGAAAGGATCAGCGCGCCGAGCGTGATCCGATCGAAATCGCGGCCCGTCGCCAGCATGATGACGAACACGCTCGCCAGCGTCAGCGGCACGGCCATCGCAACGACGATGCCGGTGCGCCACCCCAGGCTGAGCAGACTCACCGCAATCACCACGGCCAGCGCCACGAAGAATTTCAGCATGAATTCGTCATAGGCCTCGGCGATGTTCACCGCCTGATCGGTAATCTTCGTGAAGGAGAGACCGAGCGGCATTTCGGCGGAGATGGCCGATGCCTCCTTCTCCAGATCCTTGCCAAGCTGGAGGCCATTATACCGCTCCTTCATCACCACGCCGAGGATCAGCGCGGGCTCACCGTCGTTGCGGATCAGGAAGGTGGCGGGGTCCTCATACCCTCGTTTCACGTCGGCGATGTCGGACAGCTTCAGCGTACGGCCGTTGGCGACGATGGGCGTATCCTTGATCTTCTCCAGATCGTCGAGCGCGCCATCGAGGCGTACCTGCACCTGCGGGCCGTCCGTATCGATCGACCCGGCTGGCGTCAGGACGTTGCGATCGTTGAGCGCGGCGAACACGTCGCGCGCCGACACGCCGAGATTGGCGAGGCGGGCATAGGAGAAATCCAGATAGATCCGCTCCGGCCGCTCGCCGATGATATTGACCTTCTTGACGCCCGGCACATGCAGCAGGCGCTGACGCAACTGCTCGGCCTGGCGGACCAGCAGGCGCTGCGGCTCGCCCTTCGCCTTCAGCGCGTAGAGCGCGAAGGTGACGTCGCCATATTCGTCGTTGACGAAGGGCCCCTGCACGCCGCGCGGCAGCTTCGCCGCCTCGTCGCCCAGCTTCTTGCGGGCCTGGTAGAACTCCGCCGGCACTTCGGCGGGCGGGGTCGGATCTTTCAGCGTGACGGTGGTGAAGGCGAGACCGGGCCGCGTGAACGTCTCTGCCCGATCATACCATTTCAGCTCCTGCATCCGCTTTTCCAGCGGTTCGGCCACCTGATCCTGCATCTCCTGCGCGGTGGCGCCCGGCCAGGTGGTGACGAACGTCATCGCCTTGATCGTGAAGCTCGGATCCTCGGCCCGGCCGAGGCTCAGGAAAGCGAACAACCCCGCCGCCGAGACGGCGATGATGAGGAACAGGGTGACGGCGCGCTCGCGCACCGCCAGCGCGGAGAGATTGAAGCCGCTCATCGCGACGCGACCTGATCGGCGACACGCACCGCCTCGCCCGGATGGAGCAGATGTGCGCCCAAGGCCACGAAGCGCTCGCCGGGGCGCAGGCCGCCGGTGACGGTCGCGGCTTCCTCACCGATTCGGGCCACCCGCACGGGGCGCCAGTCGACCTTAGCGGGCTTGCCCGATACCACCCACACGCCCGGCCCCTTGCCGGTATCCAAGAGCGCCGAAAGCGGCACCTCCAGCGCCGTGCCCGCGTTGGCGGACGGCAGGCTTATGGTGACGGTGGCGCCCAGCGGTGCGCCGGCCGCAGCCCCCTCCAGCACGTAGCGCGCTTCATAGGTGCGGGTCAGCGGATCGGCGGCGTTCGAAAGCTGACGCAGCCGCGCCGTGCCCGGGTGTGGCGCGTTGAAGACGGCCGCGGCGGCCGTCGATCCGATCGCGGGGCGGATCGTCTCGGGCAGGCCGATCGTCGCCTCTCGTGGGCCGGAGCGGGCGAGGCGGACCACGGTCTGCCCAGCCGTCACCACCTGCCCCGGCTCGGCCAGGGTCTCGACGACGACGCCGTCCGCATCGGCCAGCAGTACCGCATAGCCCGCCTCGTTGCGTGCCACCCCGGCCTGCGCCACCGCGGCGTCGAGCTGCGCCTTCGCCGCATCGGCGGTGGCCTTCGCCTGATCGTAGGCCGACGCGGAAACGGCACCGGCGGAGACGAGGTCGCGATACCTCTTCTCGTCGGCGGCCGCCTGCAGGAAGCGGGCGCGTGCCGCCTCGACCACCCCGGACTGCGCGACGGTGGCGAGCGCCAGATCGGTGCGGTCGATCCGCATCAACGGCTGGCCGCGCCGCACGCTCTGCCCCGCATCCACCAGCCGCTCGATCACCTTGCCCGACACACGGAAGCCGATGTTGCTTTGCACGCGCGCCGAGACGACGCCGGTATAATCCTGAGTCCGGTTCGCCGCGCCGCCCGCCGTCCCCACGCGGACGAGTGGCGCGCCGACGCGCGGATCGGCGGGCGCCTCGCCGCAGGCGACCAGCGCCAGGGCGAGCGGCGACGCCGCCAGAAGCCGGACAGGAACGGTATCGAAGAAGGTGGCCATGAGTCGCGTCCCTTCGCTGGGTCGCGCTCAAATGACGACGAGTGACTATTATGTCAATTAGTCACACGTCGTTTTTTAGGGTGCCAGGCTCCGCAGGACGAGGCTCACGACCTCGTTCGCGCCGTCCGGCACGGCATCCAGATTGTACTGGAGCATCATCGGGTTCATGAACGGCTGGAAAGCCATCATGATCGCGCGTGCCGCTTCGTCGATCGGCGTCTTTCGCTCGAACTCGCCGGCCTCGCGACCCTCGCGGATGATGGCGGTCAGCATCGCCTCGACGCGGGCCACATAGGCCTCGGACGAAGGCCAGCGCTCCGCGCAGGAATAGGCCGCGATGTCGTAGAGCTTGCGATCGCTGAAGAACAATTCCACGCTGAGAGCGGATATCGTGTTGAACAGCCGCCGGATTTTGTCCGTAGCCGACTTGCCGCCGGCGACCGCCTCATCGACCGTCTCCATGATCGAGCCCAGGCAGCGCGCACAGATCGCCTCGCCGATCGCCTGCTTCGAATCGAAGAATTTGTAGATATAGGCCTTGGAGAAACCGATCGCCTTGGCGAGATCCGCCACGGTCGTCTTGCCATAGCCATAATGGCTGAAATGTTCATCCGCCGCCTCGACAATCTGGCTGCGTATGTCGTGATCGACGGGGCCGCGCTGTCCGGCGGCGGCACTGGCTTTCAGAACGCTCATGCCTTCCCACATAACGATCGCGTATCAGATTGACAACGAGTGACCATAACGTATATCGGTCACTGGTCATCTTCTCGTCCGACTGCGAGGTTCCCATGCGCCTTTCCGGATCCCTGCCGCTGCTCCTCGCGTCGGCCATGCTCGCCGGCTGTGCGGTCGGCCCGGATTATCACCGGCCCGTACTGGCGGCGCCTCCGACTTTTCTGGGCACGGCGGCCATCGAAGCGCGGACGCCCTTGCCGGCCGGCACCATGCCGGAAAAGACCGCATGGTGGGGGATGTTCGGCGATCCCATGATGACGGATCTCGTCGCCAAGGCGCTCGATCAGAATCTGGACATCGCGCAGGCCGTCTCCCGCGTGACGCAGGCGCGCGCCGGCCTGCGCGCCGCCGACGCGGCGCTGCTTCCCTCCGGCACGGTCGCCGGCTCGGCGGCGGCGCTGCGGCTTTCCGGCGAGACGTTGCAGGGCCGTCAGCTCACGGCCTTCGGGGCGAACCGCAACCAGGAGGCGTATGAGGCCAATCTTGGCGCGAGCTGGGAGATAGACCTCTTCGGCGGTCTGCGGCGGGACCGGGAGGCGGCTGCGGCCGACTATCAGGCCTCGCAGGCGGGCGTCGCCGCCGCGCGCCTGTCGGTCGCCGCACAGGTCGCCGATACCTACATCATGATCCGAGGCCTGCAGGCGCGGCTGTCGGTCGCGAACGAGCAGGTCGCGACGCAGCGGCGTCTGGTCGACACGATCGGCCTCCAATATCGAAAGGGCGTCGCGGCCGAACTTCAGCTGCGGCAGGCCGAAGGGGTGCTCGCGCAGGTGCAGGGCGGCGTGCCCGTCCTCACCATCGCGCTCGACAGCGCGCTCAATGCGCTGGACGTCCTGATGGGGGCACAGCCGGGCACCTATCGCGCGCAGCTGTCTCGGCACGCTGTCATTCCCGCCGCACCCGCCATCGCCGACATTGGCAGCCCGGCCGATCTCCTGCGCCGTCGCCCGGACCTTATCGTCGCCGAGCGCCGGCTGGCCGCGTCCAACGCCCGCATCGGATCGGCCATCTCCGAATATTTCCCGAAACTATCGCTGACCGGCCTGATCGGCACGGCCGCGACCGGCCCGGCCGCCTTGTTCACCGGCGGCGCGACGCAGGCCCAGGGCGTGGCCGGCCTGCGCTGGCGACTGTTCGATTTCGGCCGCGTCGATGCGGAGATCAAGGTCGCACGCGGACGGAACGCCGAGGCACTGGCCGCCTATCGCCTGTCCGTGCTGCGTGCATCCGAGGACGTGGAGAACAGCTTCTCTGCGCTGGTAAACCGGGAGGATCAGCAGCGCACCCTGGCCGGCGGCGAAGTCGCGCTGGCCCGTGCCCAACAATCGTCGATGGCGGCTTACAAGGGCGGCGTCGTCAGCCTGATCGAAGTGCTGGACGCAGATACGCGCCTGCTCGCCACGCGCGACGCGCTGGCCCAGGCCCGAACCGAGTCCGCTCGTGCAGCGGTGGCATCATTCCGATCGCTGGGCGGTGCGTGGTCGGGCTGATCGGGCTTGTCGGAGCAACGTGGCGATGTATCGGTCGGGCTGCCGGAACGGCGCCATGAGCCGGAAGTCCGCCAGTTCGTACCGACGCTGGCTCATTCACCGCTCCCTTCATGGAGCTTGAATCATCAACCCAGCCCAGCCGCCACCCCCGTAAGTGCGACGGCACCTTCAAGGCAGCTATCTTTTGCTCGCAAAAGCGCGTTAGATTTTCGCCAGTTACGTTGCCAGTCGGCAGCGCGGGGGATTTGGCGTGTCGGCGGTGCAGCGAAACAACGTGAAGATCGCGGGGCACGGCGATCGAGCTATGATGTTCGCGCATGGTTTCGGCTGCGACCAGAACATGTGGCGGTTCGTGCAGCCCGCGTTCGACGCGGAATTCCGCACCGTGCTGTTCGATCATGTCGGGGCGGGCGGCTCCGATCTGTCGGCCTTCGACGCCGACAGATATGCGAGCCTGCAAGGTTACGCCGACGACATCGTCGATATCGGGCGCGACCTGGGGCTGGAGAATGCGGTGTTCGTCGGTCACTCGGTCAGCGCGATGATCGGTGTACTCGCGTCGCTGGCTGCCCCGCGTCTGTTTTCCGAGCTCGTCCTGGTCTGCCCTTCGCCCCGCTATATCGACGACGACGGGTATCGCGGTGGTTTTGCCTCGACCGATATCGATGACCTCCTCGAATCTCTCGCCGACAATCATCTCGGTTGGTCAGCGACGATGGCACCGGTGATCATGGGCAACCCGGATCGTCCGGACTTGGGCGAGGAACTGGCGAACAGTTTCTGCCGGACTGATCCTGCGATCGCAAAGCACTTCGCGAGGGTCACCTTCACGTCGGATAATCGTGCCGATCTGCCAAGGGTGTCGGCGCGCACCTTGATCCTGCAATGCCGGGACGATTCGATCGCACCGAAGGAGGTCGGCGAATATGTTCACGATCACATAACTGGCAGTAAACTGGTCATGCTCGACGCCACGGGCCATTGTCCCAACCTGAGCGCGCCGCAGGATGTCATCACCGCGATCCGCGCCTTTGTCTGATCACGCGCCTGCTCCGGTGGCGCCGCTGGAGGATTTCGAAGACCTCTTCGATACCGCGCCATGCGGTTATCTGTCGCTGTCGGCAGACGGCGTGATCGGCCACGCGAACCAGCGGATCGCGGACTGGATCGGCTCCACGCGCGCCGACCTGGTCGGGTGCCGGCTGCAGGAGATCATGAGCGTACCGTCGCGCATCTTTTTCGAGACCAACGTGGCGCCGCTGCTTCGCTTGCAGGGCTTCGTCGACGAGGTGGCGATGGATTTGATCGGGCGCGCCCGGACGAAAGTCCCGTGCCTCGTCAATGCGGCGGAGCGGCGTGATGCCGCGGGCGGTCTGCTGTTCACGCGGCTCACCGTGTTCCGCGCGACCGAACGCCGCCGATACGAACGCGCGCTGGTGGATGCCGCCGATGCGACTGAACGGGCCGCCGCGGCCGAGCGCGAGACATCCGAACTGCGGGAGCAGTTCATCGCCGTGCTCGGGCACGATTTACGCAATCCGCTGGCATCGATCAGCAGCGGCGTCCGGCTGCTGACGGAGCGGGAAACGGTGACGCCCCGGGGCCGGCAAATCCTTACCCTGATGCAGGGAAGCGTGATCCGCGCGTCGGACCTGATCGACAATGTGCTCGATTTCGCGCGCGGGCGGCTCGGTGGCGGGATCATCCTGGCCCGCGACGCCCAGTTCGCGCTGACGCCGGTCCTTGAACAAGTCGTCGCCGAGCTGGCCTCGGTCAATCCGGACAGGATGATCGACGCGCGCTTCGCGGTCGACGAGCCGGTAGGCTGCGATCGGGTGCGGCTCGGGCAATTGCTGTCCAATCTACTGGGAAACGCGATCGCTCATGGAGCGAAGGGAGAGCCGATCATCGTCCGCGCGCAGACCCGCGACGGTGTTCTCGAAATCGCCGTGGCCAATGGCGGCAAGCCTATCGCCGAAGCGACGATGAAGCGGCTCTTTCAGCCGTTCTTTCGCGGTGACGGCCGCTCGCACAAGGTCGGACTCGGACTTGGTCTGCACATCGCGTCCGAGATCGCGAAGGCGCATGGCGGTTCGTTGAACGTCAACTCAGACGTCGATGAAACCAGATTCACCTTCACGATGCCGCTGATCGAATCGACGTGTCGATCCTAGGCGGCCCGCATTCGCCGGAAAGCGGCACCGATCGCCGGCCGATCGAGCGGCTTGCGAAATACCTTTCCCGGCGGGGCGCATGGCGAGCAAGCTTCTGGAGTTGCCGTGACGAAGATGACCGGGATCGCACCGAGTTCGCTGCGGATTGCCTCGACCGCGAGTGGCCCGGTCCCTTCCGTCAACGCGACATCCGACAGGATGAAGTCGGGGCGATTGATGCGGGACTCCTCGATCGCGCCTTGCTGGCTATCCGCGAAACTGAAGCTCTGAGCGCCGTTCCGTTGGAGAAGATCTTCTAGGTCGAGTGCGATGAGCGCCTCGTCTTCGATAATCAGAACATGGCACACATTGTCTCTCCCAAGCCGTCGCACTCAACGCCTCAAATTAAGAGTTGGGCGCATCGAGCATGTCGTCCGCCTTGCGTTGGCGAGATGGTCGCATCTTGGCCGACGGACGGGCGATCGTATCGCCTTGACCCCCAGAACGACGTTCACGGTGGCTTGAGTCGACTGCAAACTCGGCGGCTTGTTCAGCTACTGATGAGGCCAGCGAATGAGCGATCGAGTGAGGCTTGTGAAAAAAAGTCCTGTCGGCCCCGCTCAGGATGACTCTGTCAGAGCAATTGCACCGGACGTCAGGAACCAGCCAATAGCACGGCGGGATGCCTCACCGGAGGCCATCACTACCGACGGTTTGCGCTCCTATCGCGCGGCGATGAACGACTTGGGCAATGCCGAGAAGCAGGAGATCGGCCACTGGGCGAACAACCGCGCAGAGAACAGCCACCAGCCCTTCCGACGACGAGAGCGGGCAATGCTGAGATTCCGGCGAATGAAGACGCTCCAGAAGTTCGCCTGGTCCACGCCAACGTCCACAACCACTTCAACCTCGAACGCCATCTTGTCGATTGTCAGACCTAGCGCCGAACAGAATATCGCTCCTCACAAGGCTGTGATGGCCTTGGCTGAGAATGGTGACAACGTGCCCGCCACTTTGCTCGATTGACACTCGGGGGCGGGGAAACCCGTCCCTTCGAATACCTCGGGCGCTCAAAACTCGAGGACGAGCGCCCAATTTTCGATTGCCAACCCTGAAAAGGCCTCCCAGCGAAGGCCGCGCCTGCGCCGCCACCCGTCGGGACTTTCATCTAACGCATTCGCTTGCGGCTACGAGGCCATCGAGCGCCATGACGTGAGCCAGGTGCGAGAGACCCTGCGGCAGGTTGCCGAGAAAGGCGCCGTTTCGCGGATCGACCATCTCGGAAAGGATACCGACACCCCGTCCGATCGTGTCGTCCAATTTCGCGAGCATCTCCTCCGCCTGCGCGCGTTGACCGAGGAGGAAGCGTGCCTCGATCATCCAGAACGTGCAGGCGAGGAAGCAGCCTTCCTCTTCGGACACGTCGCTATACCGATAGTGCCAAGGCCCCGCCCCGAGTTCGCGGTCGATCGCGTCCATGGTGCTGACCAGTCGTTCGGGGCCGTCGAAGCCGAAGCGAACCATCAGGGCGAGCGAGGCATCGAGGCGCTCCGTGCCGGGATGCAGGACGAACGCCCGCTTTTGATCCGACCAGCAATTCTCGCCGATCCAGCTCTCGATCCTGTCCCGTTCCCGCGCCCATCGGTCCCGACAGGTCGTCGGCAGTTGTCCCTGATCGGCTAGCTCGACGGCGCGCGCGAGCGCCTGCCAGCAGCTGACCTTCGACATGGTATAATGTTCGGCCTGTTCCAATTCCCAAATGCCGGAATCCTTCCGCCGCCAGCTGTCGGCGCAGCGGTCGGCAAGGTGGGACAGCGTCTCGGCGCTAGACGAATCGAGGATATTGCCGCAGTCGACGAAGCGCGCTGCCGTCTCGAAGATATCGCCATAGACGCCGTGCTGGCTTTGCGCGGTCGCGCCATTGCCCGTGCGGACCGGACGCGAACCGCGATATCCCGGCACGTCGATTTCGGTGACCTCCGGCACGAGATCGCCGCCAAGCGTGTAGCATACGCGATCGCCGTGTTCCGCCAGCCGTTTCAGGAGCCAGGTGAAGGCGGCCTTCGCCTCCGGCTGGGCGCCCGCCGCCAGAAATGCCTTGATCGTGTAACCCGCGTCGCGGACCCAGGCATATCGATAATCGTAATTCTTGGCGCCACCAATGCCTTCGGGCAGCGATGTCGTCGCCGCCGCCGCGATCGCACCCGATGGCGAAAACAGCAGCAGCTTGAGCGCGAGCACGCTGCGAATGAACTCGGCGCGCCTGTCGCCGCGATACGCGATACGCTCGGCCCAGGTGCGCCACTCGGCGTCCGAGAGGTCGATCCTTTCGTCGATCTCGTTGATCGGCGGTACGACAAGGGGTTCCCCTTCGCCCGCCACGACCGCGACAACCTCGCGTTGGCCCGGGCCGACACTCAGCGATCCGGCAACGGCATCGTCTCGGCGCTCGACCTCCACGCCTTCCGAATGGAGAAACAGGCCCAGCACATCGCCGACGTGGAAGATCGAATGTTTGCCGATGTGCGACTGGTATGGGCTGGCCGTGTGCGCACGCCGGCCCGGCCGCATCTCGATATCGAACCGAACGATGCCGTCCAGGCCGTCGATCCGGCGCGCAAGCTCGACCCACGGGAGCCGGCCGGCGGTCCCGCTGTTGATCGACTCCGTCATCTTCGCGCGGCCCGAGGCGGTCGTGAAGACCGTCTCGAACACGTTGCTGTTCGGCCGATAGCGCTGCTCGACGTCGAACGGCTCGCTCGGCGTTATCGAGAAGCGGCCCCCCTCGTCAGGGTCCAGCAGTCTGTCGAACAAGGGCGGTGAGTCCAGGTTCGGGACGCACAGCCAGTCGATCGAACCGTCCGACCCGGACAGGGCTACGGTGCGGCCGTCGCCGAGCGCCCCGTAATCCTCAAGGGGAAGGTATCCGTCGACCCGCCTTGTCGACATAAGCGCCGCCGGCGACCGATCGCCGATGGCTTGACGCGCCCTGTCCGGCAGTGCCGTCACGATCAGGCAGACTGCGGAATGACGCTGATCAGCCTCTCCTCGCTCGGCTCCTTCGCCGGCTTGAGGTGAAGGGCTTGCTCGGGTTCGATACCGCGGCTGCGGTGCACGGGCTCCAGCGTCACGACGCCACCGGTTTCAAGCGACCGTTCGATCGCCGCGAGAACGCGCATGTCGAGCCAGCCCTCTTCGGCGTCGGCCTCCGGCTGACGGTCGTTGAGGATGCAGTCGGAGAAATATTGCGTCTCGTTCCCGAACTGCTCGACCGGATCAAAGCTGTGCGTCTCGCTGCCGTCCGCAGTGGTTTCCACATAGGAGATGCCGATCTTCGGGCCGAACATGAAGCACGGAGACGCGTCGATCGTCGCCTTTGTGCCCACGAGCGTGAAACGCTCTGCCGGCGCGGTGGCGTAACTCACCGTGAACTGCGCGAGCCGGTCGCCGGGAAATTGCAGGGTCACCGCCACCGTGTCGTGAAAATTGAACCTGCGGCCCGCCGTCTTCGTGCCTATGGCGTGAACCGAGGTCGGCTCCAGCCCGAACAGGTTTCGGACGGCGTTGAGCGGATAGGTGCCCATATCCGGCACGGGCCCTCCCCAATAGCCATTGTGGCCACGCGAATTCTCCTCGGCGACATTCTGGGCAAACGTCGCGCTGAAAAAGCGCAGATCGCCAAAGTCCCCCCTCCGCGCGCGCGTCACCATTTCCACCGTGGCCGGTTCGTGATGCAGCCGGTAAGCGACCATCAGCTTGGCGCCTGATCGCTTCTCGGCGGAAACGATCTCCTCGGCGTCCGCCAGGCTTGCGGTCGCCGGCTTCTCCAGCAGGACGTGCACACCGGCGTCGAGGGCGGCGATGACATAGGGCGTATGGAGCGCATTGGGGGTCGCGACATAGACCGCGTCGATCTCGCCGGAGCGAAGCAACGTGTCATACTGGTCGTAGGCCCATGCCTTGATCTTGTACTGGCTGGCGAGGTCATCCGCCTTGGCGGGATCACCCGTCACGAGCGCCGCCAGCACGGAATTGTCGGTGCGGGCGATGCCAGGCATGAACGCCTGCTGCGAAATCTGACCGCCACCGACGACGGCATAGCGCACCTTGTCCTTGCGTCCGAACATGCAAGCTCCTGTCTTCTTTTAGGGGATATGCAGGGCCAACGAGCCGGACAGGGGTCTGGTTGCGCCGCACCCGTCATCGACACGCGAGGCAAGCCCAACATCAGCGTGGAAGCGGAACTCCCCTCCTCCCGTTCAGCGCCCTCCCCGCAGCGGTGGATACGCCGCCATGCCGAGGGCATGAGGGCCTCATATACCCTGTGGGCCGCACCAGCGGCAGCGCCTCGCCCGTTATGGCAGCTCCAGCTGGGCTTTAAGCTCATCGATCCTCTTCGAGGCATCGGCCTTGGTGAGATCGGCGGGCGGCGGCTCGACACCCGCCTCTTCCGAGAGGGTGGTCAGGTAAGATGCCTGGGCGCCGGTCATCGGATCGTCGCCCGATACCCAATTATCGGGCGCCTTATCAGCATTCGAGGCTGGATGCTCATCGAGCTTTGGATTGTGCAGCGTCCCGGTCATTGCAGCCTCACGTTAGTTCTTGTTATGTTCTAACGACCGGAGCGCGACGCGGTTCCTGTCGGCGGGCATTACAGCGGCGCGTGACCGGGCTCAGGTGGCGCCGCAACCCCACCGAGACCTACGATCGATGGCTCAGGAAGAAGCGCAGCATTTCGGCCGATGCGTCGGGTCCGGCCGCATCGGCATAGGTGCCGGCCGGGTCACCGCCAGCCCAGGCGTGGCCGGCGCCATGCAGGGTCCATCGCTCGATCAGGATGGCTCCGTCAGGACCGGTCGCTGTCGTGCGGGTGAAGGCACGCCCCGCCGTCCGGCCTGTCTCGACACGCCGTTCCAGCGCAACGCCCGCCATCGTCGACGCCGCCGCCACGATCTCATCGGCATTGGCTTCATTCACCGTCGTGTCGCGGTCGCCATGGAAGGTAATGACGGGCACGAACCGGCCACCGGCGGTCGTCGCCCCCGCCGCGCCGCCGCGCATCGCGGCCAAGGCGCTCGGCAGATCCCGCGCCGCGCCACAGGCAAGCCCCGAATGGACGCCGATCGCGGCGTAGAGATCGGGATAAGCGGCCCCCATGATCGCGGCCGCCGCGCCACCCGCCGACAGGCCGGCGACGTAGACACGGGTCGGATCGGCCTGCTCGGCCGCGATCACCTCGCGGGTGATGCCCGCGATCAGGGCGGGCTCGCCGCGATCACGCTGCTGGTCGCCCGGCTGAAACCAGTTCCAGCATTTCTGCATGTTCGCCGCCTTGCTCTGGCCGGGATAGGCGACGAGGAAGCCATGCCGGTCGGCCAGCGCGTTCATCCGTGTGCCCCGCGCGAAATCCTCGGGCGACTGGGTGCAGCCGTGGAGCATGACCACCAGCGGCATGCCGGGTCGGGCATGGATCGGCCGATACAGCCGATAGCCCAGCCGCCCCGCCGGCCCGGCGTAGAACCGCTCCTCGAAGCGACCGGATGCCGACGCGGGCTGTGCGGCGCGCTCGGGCCGAGCGTGCGCCTCCGCCGTTCGTTGGCGCCGCGCGATCGTCACCCGATCGGGCGCGATGTCGATCGTCGCCGGGTCGATCGCTTCCGGGCCGGCGGCGGGCGCCGGTTTGAGCGGCGCGCGCCCGGCAAGGGATCGCCCAAGCACGGCGGTTGCTTCCCCCAGCTTGCCGCTGCGGGTCAGCCGCAACGCCTCGGCCATAGAGATATTCGTGATCGTCATAGGATGGTCCTTGAGAGCGAGGGCGCCGGCGTCACGTCATGCGGTCCGCCAGCGCAGCCTTGACGGGGGCGCTGGCGTGAAGGGCACCGAGGACGCTCAGCGAGCGGATGGTGGCTCTGGCGAGTTCGGGCGAGACATCGCTGGCGATGGTGGCGAGCCCCAGGACGCGGATATCGAGCATGTCGCCCGATGCCCGCACCGCCTCCAGATCTGCTTTGCCGTAGAGGCTGATGCCAAGATCGAGTTGCTTGCGAACGATGGCCTTGCGCGCAACCTCTCCATGTCGCTCGAGATGGCTGCGGATCGCGGTCCGGATGAAATCGGACCGGTTCGCATAGAAGCCATCACCGACGAGCAGGTCGATATGCCCGAGATCGACGAAGCCGAGATTGATCGTGATTTTCTCGCTGTCGATGCGTGCCTTGCCGTCCATCCGAAACCCCATACCATCCAAGTGGATGGTATGGGGATGGCCTTAATGATATTCAAGCCAGCCTGACATCAACGTCACCAAGCTGAAAAGCTGACGGCGTCCAACCGCCAGGCCGTTTCCGATCGACCAGGCCATAGTTCGCCGAGATCGATCGGCTCGACGGGCGCGGGAACACCACAGACCTCCGCCCGGATCAGCCGGCCCGTCTCGCGCATCCTGACGTCGGCTCCCGGAAAACGCCGTTCCAGTTCCCGCCGCAACGCCTCCGCTTCGGCCGAAAGGTCGTTACCCGATTGCTCGCGGGGCGCGCCATCGACCAGTTCGGCGGTCGCCGCGCGGAAGGCGGAGATGCCGTCGTGAATCACGTCGATCGAGATGATTGCCGCCGCGAGCGAATCCGCCCACCACCAGCCGAGCCCGAGACCCAGCACCCCGGCAATCCCGGCCGCCCCCGTCAGCCAGTTCGCCTTGTTCATCAGCGCATCGGTGTGCAGCAGTTTGTCGTTCAACGCCTCGGCGAGGGGCAATTCCTTACGGCCGATGATCATCGGCGGTATCAGCGAATAGAGCTGGGCCGCCAGCATCAGCCATCCCAGCCATATGTCCCTGCCAAACAGGCGTACCGATCCAACGGTCGCATGCTCGGCCGCGAGCAGGGTGGACGCCGAATCCCACAGCAGCACGCTCCCCACCGTTGCCAGCGAGATGGCGGCGACGAAGAAACCGAGGCTGTTCACCCGGTGAAAGCCGAAGGGGAAGCGACGCGATGGCTTCCAGTGCCGCTCGACATGCGCCGCAAGCAGGAACATCAGCGGCGGCACCAGCCCGAGCGTATCCTCGATCCAGGCCGTCTTCATCGTCTGCGACTGGCCGAGGACCAGCCCCATCGCCACGACGATGCTGATCGTCCAGCCGATGTTCCAATATTCCAGATGGATCGCGCGGGTCATCACCGCGCGCTGCTCGTCCGGCAGCGCGTCCACGATCGTAGTCACGAGGCGCGCTCCGTCGCCACCCGGCGGCTGGCGCGCTCGACCGCCATGATCCAGCGGTTCTCGCCGTTGCGCATGGCGGCGCGGAGTTCGAGGGCCGTATCGTCGGTCGTCCGAACGCGCGCCAGCGGCGGGCCGAGCGTCACGCGGGCCTGCCAGGGCGTTGCCTCGTCGAACCAGGCGACGACAAGGTCGGTGCGCCCCTGCTTGAGCGCGGCCAGCATGGGCTCAAGCTCGCCTGCCCGGATCGAGGGCGTCGCGCGCATATCGTGAGACAAGACGCCCAGAAGCCGCCGCGTCTCCGGCCGGTCATCCGCCTTGAGCCCGGTGCCGACCGTGAACCGGTGGTTTTCCGACACTCGCTCCGCCGTGCGCTCAGGGTCTTTCGGCAAGGCCGAGCAACCGGCCAGCGCCAGCATCAGGAGGAGCGTCGGCCCGCGCACCTATGCGACGGCCAGCGCCGGCCGGTTCCGCGCGATGGCGGCCGCCGATGCGATCACCATCGCATCCTCCGCGAAACCGGTCGGAGACTGGCCATGGCGGGCCAACGCCGCCATCCGCATTCGCCAACCGGGATAGGAGGCGACGACAGCCGTCGCCCCGCCGATCGCCGCTGCTAGCCACCGATGCCGGCGGGGCGCCAGCGCCATCCCGGCGACCGCCGAGGTTACGAAGCGCGCTGCCAGGCCGATCGGCACGATCCTATTCGGGGCGGTCTTCTGCTTGTCACCCGCCATCTCGCCTATCGCCAGCGCCAGCGCGCCCGCCGCGACGACGGGATGGCCGAGCAGCTTCGGCGCGCCATTGTCCTCCGCCAGTTCCCCACGCGCGGCGGCGATCGCCACCGTCGCCAAAGGGGTCATCGCGCGCTGGCCACCGACGAGGCCCATGAGAAACGTCGCAAGCATTCCATACTCCCGGAAAGTGTCCGCTGCTCAACGCCGACCGCCGTTCTCCGGGTCCGGGCGATTATCTGCCTTGGAGCCACCCGTCAGATAGGCCGCGAGGGGATCGATCATCTCTTCCGGTATTCGACGTGCGATGACGGCCATGGTGGCGGGGCTCTTGCGCGCGTCGACGACATTTTCGTCGCCGCGCCACTGGCGAAGGCGGTTCGCGATATAGCTGGCCCGCTGGCCGGCGATGACGGGATAGGATTTGCCCGCCATGTGGCAACTGGCGCAGGCCGGCAGCTGGGCGGTGGGCATTCCCCGCTCCACGATCCGGCGCGCGGCGGCATTCTCGGTCGGCGTCGCCGCGCCCAACCCCGGAAGCGCCGCGAAATGGCGGGCGAGCGCTGTCAGTTCCGCATCGTCGAGCGGCGCAACCGCCGTCCGCATGACGGCGCTGTGCCGTGTGCCCGTCGCATATCCACGCAGCGTGGCGAGGAGATAGGCGGGCTGCTGGCCGCCCAGGACGGGTATGTCCGGCTGGCCGCGTCCGCGACCGTCACTTCCGTGACAGCCGGCGCAGCTGGCGAGTGCGGGGTTCGGCGTCGGCCCCTGCCGCGTCAAAGCGCGGTACTCGGCCGGGCTCATCGATGGCAGGCGGCGGACGAAGGCGACCATGCGGCGGACCTCGTCTGGCCGGTCGGCGGGCCAGGCCGGCATGCCGGTGTATTTCACGCCATGGCGGATGATCCAGAACAGCTGCTTGTCGCTCCATTGCCGCGCGTTGATCGCGAGATCGGGCGCGGGCGGGGTCGCGGCCTGCATCGCCGGGGACGGACGCACGCCGGGGGCGCCATGGCAGACCGCACAGGCGTTGGCGAAGTGGCCGGCGGCGCTCACCAGCCCCTCGTCCGATCGCGGATCGGCTGGAGCGGTCAGGGCGGCGTGGGTGCGCACCGAATTGCGCATCACCCAGTGGAGCGCCCAGTCGGTCACCGCCCAATGGCCTGTCGAGGCGGCGACGTTGAACAGCCCGGACCAGGTGAACGCCAGCCCCGCGAGCGCCAGCGCCAGCAGGGTCGCGCCGATCCGCTTCCATGTCAGGCGGATCGTCATGCCGGCGCTCCCTTCGTCCGCAAGAGGGTCGCCAGCATCGCGAGGCCGCCGATGAAATAGCTCGCCGCGCCCACCATCAGCATCACCACCCCGCCGATCTGCTGATCCTCCAGCCCGTGAGCATGGCCATAGAGCGGGCGCGGCGCGAGGCCGATGAGGGCGCCCAGCAAGGTCATGTGCATCGATGTCAGCAGCAGCGCGCCGATCCCGGCCGCGCGACGGTCGCGCCCCGCGCCGAGGACCGCGCTCCACAACGCCAGCCCGGCCGCGAGGAACATCGCCTGCTCGACGATCAGCCACGGCCCGCCCGCATCGGCCAGCGCCCGCAGCGCCGGCAGGTGCCAGCCCCACACCACCGCCGCCTCCACCAGCATCATCGCCATCGGCGTGAGGAGGCGCGGCCAGCGCGCGGCGGGATCGGCGCGCGTGTCGCCCAGCCCCCAGGCGATCAGCGGCGCCGCCACCGCGACCGCGATCATGTGCCCAGCCATATGCCCGGTCATGCCGCCCGCCGCCGCCGCGATCCAGCCGAGCGGCAGGAGCAGCGCGCCGGCGACGAGACTCGCCCGCCGGGTCATCGGCAATCCGTGAGGAACAGCACCGGCAGCGCGGTGAAGATCACGCCGATGAAGCTCAACCCGGCCAGCAGCAGGGTCGCCATGGCGAGGAAGCGTAGGCGGTCGATCTCGGTGCCGGAATCGTGCGGGGCGGCATCGCCCTCCATATGCGCCTGAATCTGCGCGATCCGCCCGGCGGCGAGGATGATGACGAGCGCGACGACCGTGCCGACCGCGAACAAAGTGGGGAAGCGCGCGAACTCGCCCACCTTGGCGCACATCAGCGCGGCCCACAGGTAGGAGAAGAGGAAATGCCCGGCCCAGGTGGTCGGCGGCACGATCAGCGTCCACAAGGTGACGCTCAGCCCGCGCACCTTGCGATGCGCCCGCTGCCGCCACCGCCTCACGAGGCCACCTCGGGGAACAGCCCGATCGTACAATACGCGACCAGCGCGGTCAGCGCGAGGAAGTGCATGTAGACGGTGATGTTGCGCAGATCGGCGTCATATTCGGGCGTCATCCTGCCGGCCAGGCTGCGCGCCAGCGTGTAGCTCTGGCAGATCGCGCCGATGCCGGCATGGGCCGCCGTCCAGATCGCCAGCACCCACACGATCGCGGGGTAGACGTGCGAGTTGGGGTCGAGCCCGGTGGTCCACGGCCCGGCCAGCCCGGCCGCGAGGCTGGCGAGCGTCGCCATCACCCCGAAGCGCAGCAGCGCCCGCGCCACCGCGACGCCACCGCGAGCGTGCACCTCGCGCGCCACCACCGTCGCGCCCCAGCTCGCCACGGTCAGCCCGATCGCCGCGACCGGCCAGAACACCCCCGGCCCGGCCGCGTCGGGCGGCGGGAAATCGGGGTGGATCGTCCAGTAGAAATAATAACCGAACACCAGCCCCGAGAAGGCGGTCGCGTCGGCCAGCATGGTGATGAACATCGCCCACCACCCGCTCGCCGAGGGACCGGAGAGGTAGAGCGGCACGGTCAGCCCACGGCCGATCGCCTTGCACGGTTTCTCGGGGATTTCGGCGGTGCCGGTCCACAGCCAGGTCAGCACGCAGGCGAGCGTCGCCACCCCGCCCGCCAGCGCCAGCCAATAGAGGTGATAGGTCGTCAGGATGAACACGCTGCCCAGCGCGATGGCCGTCAGCATCGGGATGACGCTGGGCGTGCCCAACCGGGCGACCTGGATCGGCCGCGCGTCGAGCACCGATGTCACGATCGTCTCGCGCCGGCCCTCCTCCGCATCGGGCAGGAAGAAGCGGCCTTCATCCACCTTGGCGACGAAATCCTTCTGGTCCCAGATGGGATAGCGGCTCTCGATCAGGGGGACCGAGCGGATACCCCAGCTTTCGTCCTCGGGATGCGCCAGCCATTCGAGCGTGCCGGCGTTCCACGGGTTGCGCGGGCCCTTGGGCCGTGCCGGCGAGAGCGCCAGATCGATCACGACCAGCAACACCCCGCCCGCGAACAGATAGGCGCCGATCGTCGAGGCCATGTTGAGCCCGCCCAGCCCCAGCTCCGCCGGATAGGTGAACACCCGGCGCGGCATCCCCGCCAGACCCGACAGGTGCATCGGGAAGAAGGCGAGATTGGCGCCCGCGAACATCACCCAGAAAGCGATCCGCCCGATCCGGTCGGAGAGCTTCTTCCCCGTCACCAGCGGCCAATAATAATAAAGCCCGCCGAACAGCGGCAGCAGCGTGCCGCCGATCAGCACGTAATGGAGGTGGGCGACGATGAAATAGGTGTCGTGCGCCTGCCAGTCGAAGGGTGCCACCGCGACCATCACGCCGGTCAGCCCGCCGATCGTGAAGATCGCGAGCGAGCCGACCGCGTACAGCAAGGGCGTCGACCAGACGACCCGCCCGGCCCAGAGCGTCGCGATGAAGACGAAGATCTGGATACCGGTCGGGATCGCCACCGCTTCCGACGCGGCCGAGAAGAAGGCCAGGCTGATCTTGGGCAGGCCGGTGGCAAACATATGGTGGACCCACAGGCCGAACGACAGGAAGGCGGTGCCCACCGCCGCCAGCACAATCCACGGATAGCCGAGCAGATGCCGCTGCGCGAAGGTCGGGATCAGCATCGCGAACAGGGCGATCGAGGGCAGGAAAACGATATAGACTTCCGGGTGACCGAAGATCCAGAACAGGTGCTGCCACAGCAGGGGATCGCCGCCCCTGGCCGCGTCGAAGAAGGGCCAGCCCAGCAGCCGCTCCATTTCGAACAGCACGTCCCCCGCGATCAGCGGCGGGAAGGCGAACAGGATCATCACCGCGACGACCAGGATATACCACGCATAGAGCGGCATCAGGTTGAGCCGCATCCCCGGCGGGCGGCATTTCAGCACGCCGACGATCAGCTCCACCGCCGCCGCCACCGAAGACACTTCGATGAAGCTGAGGCCCAGCATCCAGATGTCGGCGCCCAGCCCCGAAAGGTCGGTGCGGGTGGTGAGCGGCGGGTACATGAACCAGCCGCCATCGGGCGCGGCGTTGAAGAAGATCGATCCGCCGACGAACACGCCGCCGATCAGGAACGACCAGTAACCGAAGGCCGACAGGCGCGGGAACGGCAGGTCGCGCGCGCCGAGCAGCTGCGGCAGCAGGATGATCGAGACCGCCTCGAACATCGGCACCGCGAACAGGAACATCATCATCGAGCCGTGCAGGGTGAACAGCTGGTTGAAGGTGTTGGCGGAGACCAGATCATTCTCCGGCACCGCCAGCTGCGCCCGCATGACGAGCGCCAGCACACCGGCGAACAGCATGAAGGCGAAGGCGGTGAGCGTGTACCACACGCCGACCCGGTTGTTGTTCACGTCGGTCCAGCGGAAGAACCAGCCCGATGGCGGCTTCCACACTTCGCGCAGCCGCGCCTCCTGCGCGGCGCGGATGGCGGGATCGTTCTGGTCGAGATGGTCGGCGGCGGCGGGCGCGGTCATTTCAGCCCCTGTAGGGTTCGGGCGAGCGCCAGCGCATCGGCCTCGGGCATGTGCGGGAAGGCGGGCATCCGCACGCCGGGCTTGGTCTTTTCGGGATGGCGGATGAAGCCCGCCACATTGGCCGTCGTCATCGGCAGCACGCCTGCGGCAAGACTGGCCCGCGCGCCGAAATGGGTTAGATCCGGGCCGATCGCCCCGCCCTGCCCCGCGCCCCGGATGGCGTGACAGCCGTTGCAACCATGGCGCGCGAAGAGGGCATCGCCCGACACCGCCGGCCGCCGCTGGCCGGCGAGCCAGCCGTCGAACGCCGCCGGCTCCATCGCAACCACGTCGAACGCCATCAGTGCATGGGAAAGCCCGCAGAATTCGGTGCACACGCCGCGAAACCGCCCCGGTTTCGTAGCGCGGACGACGAGGCTGTTGGTGCGGCCGGGGATCATGTCCATCTTGCCGGCCAGCCCCGGCACCCACAAACTATGGATCACATCGCCGGCTGTCAGCTTCAGCTCGACCGTCCGCCCCACCGGCACCCTCAATTCGTTGGCGCTCTCGACCGGGGCGGCACCCGCCGGCCGATAGGTCACCCGCCACCAGAATTGCTCGCCCTCAACGGCGATCCGCAGCGTATCGGGCTTGACGGGCAGCGGCCGCATCGCCGGCAGCGACCAGATCAGCAGCGCGAGCAGCAGGATCGTGGGGATGATCCCACCCAGCCACAGCACCAACCGCATTCCCTGATGATGGGTCAGCCGCCCGCCCGGCGTGCGGATCGCATGCCGCATGAGCACCAGCATGGCGACGACGATCGCAACCGCGCCGATCAGCAGCACAAGGCTCAGGCGAAGCGTGGCGGCAGCCTCGACGCCAAAGGGCGTCAACGCCGATTGCCGCCGGTTGCAGCCGCTTATCAACAGCGCGACGGCGATCAGAGCCCCGTGAACCCCGCGTACGATGATATCGCCCCTTCAATCGATCCGACCCGATAACGATCGAGAGCCGAAATGATCCGCCTGACGACCCATTTCGGCGCTGGAACCCAGCCAAATATGGCCTGTCGTAGCCGAGGTCGGCATCTGCCGCATTTCGCGCGGATTGCTGAACCATGGACGTCCGGCGATCTGCCCGTTTCCGCGCCAGGATCGTCGAGTTCGGCCAGGGCGGCCATCCGACGCGGGCAAAAATGCGCCAGATCCCCATCGCGTGCCAGCACGAAAGCGGCGCTTGCGCGTTCTGGGCATTCGATGATCCCTGTAGCGGAGCGTATTCCATGTCCCTCACCGTCGCCGAATTGCTCGTCGAAACCCTGGCCGAAATCGGCGTCCGTCAAGTGTTCGGGATCGTCGGTGACGCGCTCAACCCGTTCACCGATGCAATCCGCCGGCAGGATCGCATCGAGTGGATCGGCGTCCGCCATGAAGAAGGCGCGGCGCTGGCGGCGGCAGGTCAGGCCAAGCTGACCGGCAAACTCGGCGTCTGCTGCGGGACCACCGGCCCCGGCGGCAACCATCTCGTCGCGGGGCTCTACGAAGCCCGCAAGGACCATGCCCCGGTGCTGGCCATATCGGGTGGCGTCCCCTCCAATCTGCGCGGCACCGATTATCTACAGGAGGACACGCCTGACCTGCTGTTCCGCGATGTGGCGGTCTACACCCAGACCGTAGCCGCGGCCGCCCAGGCACCGGCCGTATTCCATCAGGCGATCGCCGAAGCCTATGGCGCGCGCGGGGTAGCGCATCTCAACATTCCGCCCGACGTCTTTTCGGCCAAGGTGCCGCATTCGGTGCCGAGCCTCGCCACCCTGCGCCCCCGTCCAGAGATCGCACCGGCGGCCGATGACATCGCCGCCGCTTTGGCTCTGATCGACAGGGCGAAGACCGTCGCGGTCTTCTGTGGTGCGGGCTGCCGTGGGTCCGAAGCGGAGCTAGTCCGTTTGTCCGATCGGCTGAAGGCTCCGTTGATGCATAGCTACCGGGCGCAGGAACTGCTGTCCTATCGCGATCCGCACTGGATCGGCGGCGTGGGAATGATCGGCAGCCGCGCAGGGGTCGATGCCGTGAAGGAAGCCGATCTTCTCCTCATGCTCGGTACCGATTATCCGTATGGCGACTTCCTGCCGCGGCACGGCAACGTCGTTCAGATCGACGAACGCGCCTTCGCTCTCGGCCGCAGGGCACCGATCGCCCTCGGCATCGTCGGCTCGGTCCGTCCGGCCCTGACGATGCTGCTCGACCGCCTTGCCCAACGCGAGGATGGCGCCTTCTTCGCCAAGGCCAGCGCGGCGCGCCGCGAATGGGACGAAATGCTCGATGAGAAGGCCGATCCCGCCCGCAGCGCCGACCGCATTCATCCGCAGGCGGTAGCCCGCGCCATCAGCGACGCGGCCGACGACGATGCGGTGTTCGTCACCGATACGGGCGAAGTGACGCTGTGGGCCGCCAACTGGATGCGGCAGACCGGCCGCCAGCGCATCACCGGATCGTTCAACAACGCCGCCGTCGGCACCGGCCTCGGCCTCGCCAACGGTGTGGCGGCACTCGATCGCAACCGGCAGGTGATCCTCCACAGCGGCGACGGCGGCTTCACGATGCTGATCGGCGAGTTCATGACGGCGGTCGAACACAAATTGCCGATCAAGGTGGTCGTTTACGACAACAGACGCTGGGGCTTGGTGCATCTCGAGATGGAAGGCGCCGGCGTGCCGGCCGCCGATGGCGCGAGCTTTCCCAACATGGACTTCGCCGCCTTCGCGCGGGCCTGCGGCGCGACCGGCTACACCGCGCGCGATCCAGCCACGTTGCTGACCACCGTCCGCGACTTCCTCGCCGCGCCCGGCCCGACCGTGCTGCACGCTGTCGTCGATCCCGACGAGATACCCGCCATGCCGCATGTCGATGTCGCCCAAGCCTGGCGATTTGGGATCGCCAAGGTCCGCGAAGCGGTGGGAGGCGTCTTGGGACGCGACTAGGTGTTCAGTCTCGGCATCTGGTGGATCGGATTGACGATGAACCGGTCTGGCTCTGACGTCCTCCAACTCCCGGCTCAGCGTCGCGAGCGAAGCTTGCGATCGCTGTATTGCTGCTCGGACGGCGTGCGTGGTCGTGGCGCACCCATGACGAACTTGTCCCATACGGCTTCCTTCCATTTCAGCGAAAGGATCGCACCATCAAACCGTGGGATCAAACACCTAGACATCTGCTCTCATAGACCGAACATAATCATGTGGAGAGCGGTTCGCGTTAGACTGACAGCACCCACGGACCAGATCGTCGAGGCATGCGCCTTGCGCCGATAAGGTGATATCGGGTGCCAGATGCGCCTGTCGACCACCGACTCACCCGTTCACCTCATCCCGAACGTCATCCTGTCGTCCTACTCGGCCACGGTACGGTCGCTCGGACTGGACCCGACCGAATTGCTGGAATGCGTCGGGCTCGATCCACGATGCCTGATCGTGCCGAACATGCAGGTGTCGGCATCCCGCGCCACAGAGGCGATCGAACTCGCCGCCATGAAAGCGGGCGTTACGGATTTCGGGATCCGGCTGGCGCTCGCCCGCGGCGTGCCCGATCTCGGCCCGCTGAATCTGCTGCTGCACGAGGAGCCAGATGTCCGAAGCGCGTTGCGGTCGTTGCAGAGCTATCTGCACGTCCATTCGCGCAGCATGCGGATCAGCCTCGATGAAGCCGACGACTTTCCGATTCTGAGGGGGAGCCTTGTGGTTGCCGCCGCGATGGCCGGCACGCCGCAGACCACGGAGATGATGTTGTGCGGGGTATTGCAGACCCTGCGCTGGCTGATCGGCAAGGACTGGTCGCCCGCCGCCGTCTATTTCTCACACCCCGCGCCCGGCAACCCATTGCCGCAAAAGCAGGTTTTCGGCTGCCCGGTCGAGTTCGGCATGAGCCTGGACGGACTGATCCTGACCTCGGCCGATCTGCGGCGGCAGATTTCGCACAGCCCGCCGATGCTGCGGCAACATGCCGAAAGCTATGTGCGCGCGCTGGAGAATGGATCGCGCGGCGATTTCGCCGAAACCGTGTCCGGGCTGATCGCCGCAATGTTGCCGACCGGGCGATGCTCGTCGGCGCGGGTGGCGCGGCATCTCGCGATGGACCGGGCCACGCTCGGCCGCCGCCTCGCTGCCTTGGGAAAGACCTATTCGTCGCTGCTTCAGGAGACACGGCAGCACCTTGCCGAGAAATTCTGCGGCTGGAACTGGCCGCTCGCCGACGTGGCCGACCAGCTCGGCTTCTCCAGCACGAGCGTCTTCTCACGCTGGTTCCGGACAACCTATGCCATGACGCCGAGCGCCTGGCGCAAGGCGCGGCGCTCAGCCTAGGCGGACAGGCGCGCCGCCCACTCGCCGATGCGCGCCACCGCGCAATCGCCGGCCGGCCCGGCGAACTTCATGAAATTGTGCGGCATGCCGGCATAGACTTCCAGCGCGACCTCGCGCCCGAGACCGCGAGCCCGTGCCGCGATGTCGAAGGAATCGTCGAGCGCCATCTCATGCCCGCCGACCTGGATGAGCGTGGGCGGCAGCAGAGCAAGCTCGGCATCGCCCAGCAGCGCGCCGTCCGGCACGCTGATCTGATCGGCGAGGTAATGGCCGATGAACATCCGCCCCATCGCCATCGAGACGATATCGCGCGCCTCGTTCGCTTCCCAGCTGGCCGCCCGCATGGCGAGATCGAACCAGCCGGAGCAGGCGATCGCACCGATCGCGGGCGTGCCGGCCCGCGCCGCGCGCGCGGCGGTCGCGAGAGCCAGATAGGCACCGGCGGAATCGCCAATCAGGAGGATGGGTGCGTCGGTTCGGGCGCGCAGCCAGCGGAAGCCCGCCCAGGCATCCTCGCCGGCCTGCGGATAGGGATGTTCGGGCGCCTGCCGATAGCCCAGAGCCAGCAGCGGCATCGACAAAGCCTCGGCGATGGCGGCGGCGGTGCCGGCCTGCGCCGCAACACTGCCGCAGACGTAGCCGCCCCCGTGAAGATACAGGGCGACCATCCCGCGCGACGCCGTCGGCGGGTGAAACCACATGGAGGGCAGGCCGGCGGCGTCGACGTCCTCGGCCCGCCCCCCTTCGCCCGCCGACCGGGCCAGCGGCCCCCGCCCGAAGGCGATTGCGCCCGCGCGCATCTCGGCGACGGAAGGCAAGGTGTCGACCGGCCGCCGGGCCTGCGCGACGAGCGGGTCGAACGCGGCGATGGCGCTCGGGGGCGGCACGATCTCGACATGATCGTCATGCTGGCGGATCGTCATCGGCCGCGACATCACAGCGCCTCCAGCGACCGGCCGCGCGTGACGACGCCGTAACGCGCCACGATCGCCGCCGCCGCCAGCAGGATCGCACCGATCATCGCGAGCACGCCCATCTGCCCCCACCGTTCGAACAGCGGCACGATCGCGAAGGGCAGAACCATCACGACCATGCGGCCCAGGGTCGCCGCGATCCCCATCGCCCGCATCCGGGTGGCGGTGGGAAACAGCTCGGGAACGTAGCCGACGACGCCGAGCGTGCCGAAGATGTAGATGTTCGTGATGACGAGCAGGCCGAGACCGATGATCGCCGCGTCACTCGTGGCAAAGGCATAGACGCTGCCCAGCAGGACCGCGCTGATCGCCGTCACCACGACCCCCCATTTGCGCTCGATCCGGTCGGTGATGACGAGCCCGATCGCCGTTCCCACCGGGGCACCCAGCGACAGGATTCCGGCGAACAGCGCCGATCCGGCGATGTCGCGGCCCGAGGAGGCGAAGAAAGTCGGCAGCCACGATACGAAGCCGAAGATGGCGCTCATGATTGCGATGTTGACGGCGATCGCGGCCGCCAGGCGGCGCCCGTTGGTGCCGCCCTGCAAGGGGCCCGCGAGGGGCGGTGCGGCCGGTTGCGGAGCGATGCCGCCGCGCGACGTTGCCTGTGCCTCGATGGCCGTCACGATGCGTCGAGCCTCGTCCCCGCGACCGCGTGTCTCCAGCCAGCGGGGCGATTCCGGCAGCGACCAGCGCACCGCGAACACGCCGACCGCCAGCGCGGCGGGAATGGCCAGCATCCAGCGCCAGCCATCCGGCAGCGGCAACACGAAATATCCGATCGCCAGCGCCAGCGGCATCCCGCAATTCGCGACAAGGCCGAGCAGGGCGAGCCAGCGCCCCCGTCGTGCCGGCGGGGCGAACTCGCTCATCATCCCGTAGCCCAGGATCGTCTCGCCCCCCAGCCCGATCGCCGTGAGGCAGCGGAAGGCCAGCAGATGCGGAAGTGACGTGGACAGGGCGGCGCCGATGCCGCCGATCAGGACGAGCAGCAGGGTCGCCCGCATCGTCCAGCGCCGGCCGACCCGATCCGCCAGCTGGCCGCTGACGAAGCCGCCGATGGCCAGCCCGACGGCCGTCGCGATCGCGATCGCCCCCGCGCCCTTCATCGTCGCCGTGCCATCTCGCACGAGCGCTGCGGTGACGCCGCCGGTGAGATAGACGTCGATGCCGTCGACCAGCAGCCCGAAGCTCACGGCCACCGCCAGCCGGCGGTGGAAGGGCGTGGTCGGCAGGGCGTCCAGTCGCGCGCCGATGGTGGCGGCCCCCGCCGAGGCGGCGGCGGGCATGTCGGTCAGCATGGGGCGGTGTCCTGCCAGAAGCGTGCGGTATTCTGATCGAAGAAGGTGAACTCGGCGCTACCCGGCGGCGCGAACGGCGCCAGATGGCCCATGCCGGTTTCGATCACCTTGAGTGTTGCGAACGGCACTTGCCCGACGAAGCGCTCGACTTCGGCGAGATCGAACACCTGATCGCTGGTCGATTGCAGGAACAGCAGGGGGCAGCGGATACCAGTGGCGAGCTGGTCGATGCCGCCATGCACCCGCGCGAGATCGCAATGGCCGACCGCGCGATAGCGCGCCGACAATTCGTCGGCCCGCCACGATTGCGCCCATTGCGCGGCGATCATGTCGAGCAGCGCGGCGACGTCGGCGGCCGCCATCTCCGCCACCGTCCGCCGGCCGTAGAGCGCGGGCAGAAAGGCGGCGGCGGCGGCGCGGAACCCGGCCGGCGTCTGATCCAGCGCCAGCACACCGCGCAACGCATCGGCGACGCCACGGACGAAGCCGTCCGACCGGTGGGCCCCGGTCCACAGCGCCAGCGCGCCGATGCGATCGGGGTAGCGATAGGCGAGATCGATCCCGATCAGGCTCGCCATCGATGCCCCCGCGAAGCCGCGGGCCTGCTCGATACCGAGCGCGTCCAGCAGGGCGACGACCGCCGTACCCATGTCACCGATGGCATATTCGGCCGGAAAGGCCGGGTCGCTGCCGCGCCGGGAGGATCCCCCGCCCCCCGGCATATCGATCGAGATCAGGAAATGCCGGTCGGGATCGAATGCCCCGCCCGGCTGGCAATATGGCAGCGCCCAATCCTTGCCGCCGCTGGCACCGTGGCAGAGCAGCATGGCGTTATCCCGCCCCGGCGCGAGCGTTCCCATCGTCCAGTAGGACAGATGGAGATTGGCCAGTGCCGTCCCGTCCGCAAAGCGGAAATCCGGGACGTTCAGCGTGCAGGCCTTGGGCGAGGGCGCCACCCCGGCCTCAGAAGGCATATTTCAGCTGTATCGAGACGTTGCGGGGCGGTTCGGTGATGTACACGTAGCTGCCGAGGCTCGTCGGCACCGGCGCGCCGAAGCTGCGGATGGTGTGGTCGGTCAGATTCTTGCCGATCACCGCCACCTCCCAGCCCTGGTCGCTGGCCAGCGCGATCGTCAGATCCTCCCGCGCATAGCCCCGCTGGTAGGCAAAAGGATCGTTGTTGGGATTGAGGAACACGCCGCTCTTATAGAACAAGGTGTTCGTCAGCCGCAGCTTGAGGCCATCGGTGATCGGCAGTTGATAATCGATCGTCCAATTGCCCGACCATTTGGGCGCCAGCGGTGGCCGCGCACCCGACAGATCCTGGAAGCGCAGGCCCTGCAACGTCTGCTGCGCGGTCGGCGTCGCGTTGGCGTAGCGGGTGTAATACGCGTCGAGATAGGCGCCGGAGAGCGACATGCGGAGGCTGTCGAGCAGCCGCAGCGACGTCTCCACCTCGATACCGCGCGATACGGCGCCACCCGCATTCTGGACCCGATTGACGAAGGCCCCGTTGCTGGTCGGCGCGATGCCCGACAATTGCAGGTCGCTGAACTTGGAGCGGAACAGCGCGACGTTGAAGGTCGCCCGCCCATCCAGCCAGCGCGTCTTGGCGCCGGCCTCGAAGGCGTTCACCTTTTCCGGCGCGAAGGAAAGAAGCGCAGCCGTGCTGGTCTGGTCGATGCCGTTGAAGCCGCCCGATTTGAAGCCATTGTCGTAACGGCCGTACAGCATGAGATCGCGGCTCGGCTCATATTGGATGCTCACCGATCGCGACAGATGATCGTCGGTGCGGCGGAGAGCCGTGCTGCCCACGACGGCCAGCCCGCCCCCGGCGGCGAAGGCGGCGCCCACCGGCGCCACGTTGGCCGGCAGCGCGATCGGCATGGCATATGCGAAGGAACCCGTGCCCAGCCCGATCGTGCGCGTGAAATCCTTGTCCACCAGAGAATAGCGCACCGCGCCGGTCGCCTGAAGGCCCGGCGCCGGCTTCCACGTCAGCGCGCCGAACATGGAATGGGTATCGGCCTCTTCCTCATAGGCGTTGTCGATCGCCAGCGGCAGATAGGGCCGGAGTGCCGCGAGCCCGGGATTGGCGGTGATCGCCGGGGTCAGGAAGCCATAGGTGAGGATCTGGCGCGGGTTCAGCCGGCTGTGCTGGTAATAGACGCCTGCCAGATATTCGATCGGCCCGCTCGCGTCGGAAGTGATCCGCATCTCCTGGCTGAACTGGCGGTATTTCTCAGGGTTCTGGAGGCCGAGAAGCGGCAGCGGGGTCGTATCGAGATCGGATCGCAGATCGTAATTGTACCGATTGTACCCGGTCACGGAGGTCACCGTGAAACGGCCGGCGTCGATGGTGACCGTGCCGACGAAATCATCCGTCTTCAGCCGGATGCGTTGCCCCGCCGAACTGGCGCGCTCGAAATCGGCCGAGGCCGGCGAGGCGCCGGCGTTGATCGCCGCCAGACAGAAGCCCGTCGGCGGCCCGAACACCGCCGATGGCGGGCATTCGCCACGCACGATCGGCAGGCCGCCCTGTTGCCGCGAGTCGCCATGTTGCGCCTTGAGACGCACGGTCAGCACGTCGGAAGGTTTCCACAACAGGGTGGCGCGACCGGCATAATTGCGCGTGCGCGGCACATGCTGGCCGGTCGCCGTGTCATAGATCCAGCCCCGGCCGCCATTCGCCTGCCCCGCGAGCCTGATCGACAGCGTCTCGGTCGCCGGCACGTCCACGCCCGCCTCGATCTGATAACCCCGGAAGACCGGCGTGTAGAGCGCGCGGATATCGCCCGAGAATGTGTCGCGCGGATCGCGCGTGACGACGTTGAGCGCGCCGGCGATGGCGTTCGCCCCGAAATAGGTGGTCTGCGGCCCCTTCAGGACCTCCACCCGCTCGACATCGAACAATGCCCCTTCCGAAGAGCGCGAGCGGCCATGGTAGATATCGTCGATGAAAGTGCCGACCGACTGCTCGAACGCCGGATTGTCGCCCGAACCGATGCCGCGCACGATCTGCCGGTTGGCGACCGTACCCTGGCTGAGCTGGACGCCCGGCGTGGTGCGGGTCAGATCCTGGATGGTACTGATACCCTGATTGGAAATGGCCGCGCCCGTCACGACAGCGGCGGAGATCGGGACATTCTGCAAAGTCTCAGCACGCTTGCGTGCGGTAACGACGATCTCGCCCAGTTCCGCTCCCGCATCCGGGCGGGAAGCACCGCGCTCAGGGCTTGCGACTTGCGCGTGCAACGGCGCCACCGCTCCACCCGCCATCATCGCCCAAACGATCGCACGACGCCGGCGCCGCAGTTCCGCTTTCATAGCCATCCATCTCCCGAAGACTTATAATTGTGAGGGACAGCTACCACCCGATCCTTCGGCGTGATGTGCATATTGGCGCAATAATTTTGCATTTTGCCGCATGATGGCTTTGCACGGTTGGTGCGTAAAATAAACATCATCGGACACGCGCGGATATTCGGTTTCAGGGTCATCAAAATTCGGCCGAGCTTGAACGAACGATCACCTTTTTCGATTGTATCTCGGATTGATGATCCTGTGTGAAATCGTATTAAGACAATGTTTTATAATCATAAATTTTCACTGGCGCGCCAGACGCCATTCGACTAACAAATAATCGTCCGACCGGACGGCTAATTAATTATAGGGGAGCGGTTCTGCATGGAGGTGGCGATCACGCCCGAACGGTCTGCGGCCGATTCACATGGGTTGAAGCGCAACGCGCCCGGCGCGGATCGCGACTGGCGCGCGGTCGCCTATACCGTCCATCTCTCGCGTGCGCTGGATGCGATGGAGGAGCAACGCCTCGTCCCCGAGAAGAAGGTGCTGTACCAATTCTCCGCGCGTGGCCACGACATGGCGCAGGTGCTGCTCGGCCAGCGGCTCGATCGCGCCAATGATGCGACCTGCGGCTATTATCGCTCTCGGCCGATGCTTCTCTCGCTGGGCGTGCCACTGGTCGATGCGCTGTCCTCGTCGATGGGGCGATCCGGCGGCTACTCGGACGGCCGGGATATCGGCGTGGTGTTCAACTATCCCAATCCGCGGGGCGCCTCCGCCTTGCCGATGTGCGGCGGGGTCGGCGCGCAATATACGCCGACGGCCGGCTGGGCGCAGGCGATCGAATATTATCGCACCGTGCTGAAGGACGACACTTACGACGATGCGATCGCCGTGGTGCTGGGCGGCGAGGCCTCGGTCGCGACCAACGGCTTCTGGGCGGCGTTGACGATCGCCACGACCCAGAAGCTGCCGATGCTCTTCTACATCGAGGACAATGGCTACGGCATCTCCGTGCCCTCGACCTACCAGACACCGGGCGGCGATATCAGCCGCAACCTCTCCGGCTGGCAGGGCCTCACGATCCTGTCCGGCGACGGCACCGAGCCCGCCGAAGCCTCGCGGTTGATCGACGAGGCGATGGCGCATGTGCGCGAGCGGCGCGGGCCGGTGCTGCTGCGCCTGACGGTGCCGCGCCTCCAGGGCCATAGCTTCCAGGATACGCAGACCTACAAGTCCGAGGAATTCGTCGCGGCGGAATGGGCGCGCGACCCGTTGCCCAAGCTCGAATCCTACCTCGTCCCCGCGCTGATCGACGAGGCGGAGTGGACCGAGATCAAGGCCCGTGCCGAAGCCGCCGCCGAAACCGCGCGCGAGGAGGCCGAGGCGCGCCCGCCCGCCGATCCCGAGACGGTCATCCGCCACGTCTTTCACGAGGCCGGCACGATGCAGGCGGTCGGCGGCCAGTGGACCCACGGCTATACGGCGCCCGCCACGACCGCCGAAGCCGCCCCGGAAGGCCAGCGGATCAACATGGTCACCGCCATCCGCCGCGTGCTCGATCAGGAGATGTCGCTGAACGATCGCGTCGTGGTGTTCGGCGAGGATGTTGGCCCCAAGGGCGGCGTCCACGCCGTGACGCTCGGCCTCCAGGACAAATATGGCGAGGGGCGCGTGTTCGACACCAGCCTGTCCGAGGAAGGGATCATCGGCCGCGCGGTCGGCATGGCGCTGGCGGGGTTGATGCCCGTGCCCGAGATCCAGTTCCGCAAATATGCCGAGCCGGCCACCGAGCAGATCAACGATTGCGGCTCGATGCGCTGGCGCACCAACAACCGCTTCGCCGCGCCGATGGTGCTGCGCATCCCCGGCGGCTATTTCAAGTGCGGCGACCCGTGGCACAGCCAGACCAACGAGGTGGCCTTCGTCCATACGCCCGGCTGGAAGGTCGCGGTGCCGTCGAACGCGGAGGATGCCGTCGGGCTGTTGCGGTCGTCGCTGCGCGGCAACGATCCGGTGATCTTCTTCGAGCATCGCAACATGCTCGACCATAGCTGGGCGCGCCGCCCCTGGCCGGGCGACGATTTCGCCCTGCCCTTCGGCAAGGCGCGCACCACCCGATCGGGCGACGACATCACGATCGTCACCTGGGGGGCGATGGTCCATCGTTGCGAGGAGGCCGCCGAGGGCCTGTCCGCCGACGTGATCGATCTTCGCACGCTGATGCCGTGGGATTCGGACGCCGTCCTGGCCTCGGTCCGCCGCACGCGGCGCTGCCTGATCGTGCATGAGGATTTGCAGACCGCCGGCTTCGGCGCCGAGATCGCCGCCGTCGTGGCGGACAAGGCCTTCATGGATCTCGACGCGCCCGTCGCCCGGCTGACGATGCCCGACATCCCCAGCCCGCATAATCCGGTGCTGCTCGACTGGGCTGTCCCCTCGGTGGCGCGCATCCGCGCCAAGATCGAAGAATTGGTGGGGTTCTGAACATGACCGACATCCTCGTGCCGAGCGAGCAGGAAGGCACCAAGGCGATCGTGCGATCGTGGCTGAAGAAGATCGGCGACACGGTCGCGATCAACGACCCGCTGGTCGAACTCGAGACCGACAAGGTCACGCAGGAGGTGCCGTCTCCGGCGGCGGGCGTGCTGACCGAAATCCTGCTCGATACGGACGCCGAGGCGCTTCCGGGCGCCTTGCTGGGTCGGCTCGGCGTCGCGCAGGCGGCCCAGTCGGCGCCCGTGGCGGCGCCGGTCGAAGCGCCCCGCCCGGCGCCTGTGCCCCCGCAGCCGACCGGCGAGCGCAACACCGCTCTGTCGCCGGCCGTCCGCCGCGCGGTCAAGGAAGCGGCGATCGACCCGGCGCGTATCGAGGGCACCGGCCGCAACGGCCGCATCACCCGTGCCGACGTCGATCGCGCCGTCGCGACGCGCGCGCAGGCGCCGGCGGAGCCCGTCTCCGCGCCTGTCCCCGAGCGGATCGCGGCGCCGCCCTCCCCCGCCCCGGTCTCCGGCGCTGTCCAGTCGATCCCGCACAACCGGATGCGGCTCGCCATCGCAGAGAACATGCTGAACTCGGTGACGGTCGCCCCGCACGTAACGGCCGTGTTCGAGGCCGATTTCTCCGCGATCATGGCGCATCGCCGCAAGCACAAGGCGGCGTTCGAGAAGGACGGCATCGGCCTGACCTTCACCGCGTATTTCATCGCCGCCTGTGTCGAGGCGATGCGCGCCGCGCCGGCGATCAACTCCCGCTGGTACGACGACCGGCTCGACATCTTCGGCGACGTCAATATCGGGATCGGCACCGCCCTCGGCGACAAGGGTCTCGTCGTGCCCGTCGTCCACAAGGCGCAGGAACTCTCGCTCCGCGGCATCGCCGCGCGGCTGGGAGAGCTGACCGCCAAGGCCCGGGGCGATCGCCTCCAGCCCGCCGACATGCGCGGCGGCACCTTCACCATCTCCAACCATGGCGTGTCGGGTTCGCTCGTCGCGATCCCGATCATCATCAGCCAGCCGCAATCCGCCATCCTGGGCGTCGGCAAGCTGGAGAAGCGCGTGGTCGTGCGCGAGGTGGGCGGCGTCGATACCATCCAGATCCGGCCGATGGCCTATGTGTCGCTCACGATCGACCACCGCGTCGTCGACGGACACCAGACCAACGCCTGGCTGTCCCGCTTCGTCGATGTCATCGACAATTGGCCGCTGGAAAGCTGACAGCGGCGCCGCCAGAGCAATGCACCAGATGCCGATGGCGCGGCAGATTGCGGCCCCCGCATCTGCTATTCCAACGCGCCCTCAGGCAGCCGTCCTCGGGCATTGTGGCAGGCGCTTGCGAGCGATACTATCTGGCGCGACCAGGCTGAAAATCACGCGCAGGTCCGCCAACGCGAATGGCTCGCCGGCATCTACCTGCGGGGTCGTTCTGTCGTCCAGCTACGAGCCCATGTGCCGCTCTTCGGCAAGGCCGAGCAACAGGGCCTTCGCTATGTCGCGGGCCTTCTCGGCAAGCGCCTCGTCGCCGATCTCTCCCGCCGTCCAGAACGACAGCACGCCGCGAAAGGCGATGGCCAGTTGGCCGGGGAGGTCGCGGAGCGCCTGCGCTCTTCGTGCGGCGTGCAGCCCGTCGCCCGCGCCCAACGCCACGGCCCATAAGGCGGTCGAGCGGGTCAGGGCCTGGCCGGACGCGCCACTGGAAGCGCCGAGCCATCCCATCACCGTTCGGTTGACCTCGGGCGCCTCCACCATCACCGTCGCCGCTATTTCCATCGCCAGCAGCACGCGCCCGGGCGCCTTTTCGCGGCGCGGCACGGCAGCGTAGCGCGCCTCCATCGTGTCGATGCGCCGGCCGGACAGGGCGTGCATGATCGCGGCCTTGCTGCCGAACTGGTTGAATGGCGTGGCAAAGCTGACCGCGGCTTCGGCGGCGAGATCCCGCATCGAGAAATCAGCCCTGCCCTGCCGAAGCAATTGCTCCGCCGCGTCGAGGACGCGCCGGCGCAACGGCTCTCCACGCACACCGGCGGGCGCTTCCATCTTGTTTCCTGTCACCGCCGTATCTATATCATGATATAATTACCGAGCCAGCGCGGAGTTGTATCATGGTCACCCCATCCCGGACTTTCCTTATTTCCGGCGTGAGTTCGGGTCTCGGCCGGGCCTTCGCCGAAGGCGCGCTGGCGGCCGGCCATCGGGTGATCGGCACGGTGCGACGCGCGGACGATGCCGAAGCCTTCGCGGCGCTCGCACCGGATCGTGCCCACCCGCTTCTGCTCGATGTGACGAACTTCGACGCGATAAACGCGGCCGTGGCCGCTGCCGAACAACAGGCCGGGCCGGTCGACGTGCTGGTGAACAACGCCGGCTATGGCCATGAGGGTATTCTGGAGGAATCCTCCATGGATGATCTCCAGCGGCAGTTCGCCGCCAATGTGTTCGGTCCAGTCGCGCTGATGAAGGCGGTGCTGCCGGGGATGCGCGAACGGCGGCGTGGCCATATCGTCAACGTCACCTCGATGGGCGGGTTCATCACGATGCCGGGAATCGCTTATTATTGCGGCAGCAAGTTCGCGCTGGAGGGCATTTCCGAGGCGCTCGGCAAGGAGGTGGCGGGGTTCGGCATCCGGGTCACGGCCCTGGCGCCCGGCCAGTTCCGTACCGACTGGGCGGGGCGGTCGATGGATCGTGCCCCCCGCAGCATCCCGGATTATGATGCCGTCATGGATCCGATTCGCGCCGGGCGGCATGCCAAGGACGGCAGGCAGCCCGGCGATCCCGCGAAAGCGGCGGCGGCTCTGCTCGCCCTGGTCGAGGCGGATCATCCGCCGACACGATTGTTCCTGGGCGATGATGCGCTGGGCCTCGTCGAAACCAAGATCGACGCGATGAAGGCGGAAATGGCTGCGTGGGATGTGCTGTCGCGTTCCACCAGCTTCGCATCCTGAGGGGTGAACCATGCGGATGATCGGCCTGATCGGCGGCATGAGCTGGGAGAGTTCGGCCGAATATTATCGCATTCTCAACGAGGGTGTCCGCGATCGGCTCGGGCCGACCGCATCCGCGCGCTGCATCCTCTGGTCGTTCGACTTTTCGGAGATCGAGACGCTTCAGCATCGCGGCGACTGGGACGGCCTCACCCGTCGCATGGTGGATGCCGCGCGGCGGCTCGAGGCCGGCGGCGCCGAAATGCTGCTCATCTGCACCAACACCATGCACCTCATGGCGCCCGCCGTGCAGGCGGCGGTGGGCATCCCCCTCCTCCACATCGCCGATCCGACGGCGGAACGCATCACGGCGGCAGGCCACCACAAGGTCGGCCTGCTCGGTACGGCCTTCACGATGGAACAGGACTTTTACAGGGGGCGGCTCGCCGATCAGCACGGACTGCACGTCATCATTCCCGACGACGAGGATCGCGCCACGGTCCACCGTGTGATCTATGACGAACTGGTCAGCGGGAGGATCGTCCCGGCCTCGCGGGATGCCTATCGCGCCGTCATCGCCCGCCTGGTCGAGGCCGGCGCGGAGGCCATCATCCTGGGATGCACCGAAATCATGCTGCTGATTCGCCCCGAGGACAGCCCGATTCCCTTGTTCGATACGACGGCGATCCATGCCGCAGCGGCGATCGATATGGCGCTGGCGGGGTAAGAGCCGTTTAGCGGCCGCCTGCCCGGCGATAATGCGCGATCGCATCCATCGCGCGGGTCATATCCTTCCACAACGCGTTGCGGTCCTCGCCGCGCGCATACACTTCGCCCATGCTGTGGCTAGCGCCCGGCACGAATGTGAAATCGGCCCGGCCGCCCACCTTGCGGATGACGGCCTCGAGCCGGTGCGCCGCGCCATCGAGATAATAGGAATCCGCCGTGCCGACGGCGACGTGGATCTTGCCGTCGAGATCGGGCTTCAGCCGGGGCCATTGCGTTTCTATCAGATGCGCGATGTCGAAATGGTCGCGCCAATAGGCCGCGACGGCCGGATCGACAGCCCCACTCTCGCGATCGAACAGGAAGGCGGGGGTGCCATCGGCGCGGCGCGGCGAGAACACCCAGTCGAACGAGCGCAACTGACCACCGTCGTGGCCGAGGATCGTCTCGAGCCTCGCGCTCGTCTCGATCGTCGTCTGCACCCCGCCATGGCCGCGTTCGAGCGGACGGGGCGCACCTTGCGCATCACGGTACATGTTCGCCCCCGGCGCGTAGAGATCGACGCCGATGAAATCGTGGAAATCGACGGGGTCCGGCGAGGTCGGCCAGCTGCCGCCGAACATCGCCGGATATCGCACCATCGCCCACAGCGCGAACCAGCCGCCCGAACTGTGGCCCGTCAGGAAGCGGCCGGAGGGTTTGGCGTCCATCCGGTATCTGGCCTCGAGCGCGGGAATGATCTCGTCGACCAGCGCCTGACCCCAGGGGCCGTTGTTCACGCTGTCGGCGAATTCGGTCGTGCCGGTGGGCGTGCTGAAGTCGGGCGACACCCAGATCATCGGTGGGATGACCCCCGTTTCCATGAGATGCCAGATCTTCGACAGCAATTGCCCGTCGAGCTTGTGCGTCGTGCCGAAGCCGTTGGCGGTGTAGACGGTCGGGTATCGCGTCAGCGACCGGGGGTCGTATCCGGGTGGCGTCAGAACCCAGGCCATCACCGACTGCGGCGTGCCGCGAAAGCGCGTGAGCGCGGGCGAAGCGATGCGCTCCTCGTGCAGATGCGGGCGCGATGCAATGATCTGCTCGGCCGCCCGTGGGGATAGGCCCGTCGTATCGAATTGACCGGTTTCGGGCGGCAGCGCGTGATCGAGCGGTATCGAGGGCATGGCCGTCAGCGGGAATTGAACCGTGACGACCTTCGACACGAGATCTCCGGCGCCACGGCCCGCATAATTATAGTCGCCGTTACGATCGAGCACGGCCTGCACGCGATATTCGCCCTTCAGTGTGGTGGCGAAATCCTTGGGGAAAGCCGTCTCCCCCGCATCGATCGTGACGCGCCGGGCCGGGCCGAAACCGGCGATATCGCGTGCCGCGACAGACACGCCGTCGCGGCCGGAAGCATCGGTATCCACCCCGGCCGCCTTCATGTTCTCCGGCGTCGCGGGCTCGGCGAACAGCAGAAGCCGTCCGGCCGGATCATCGCCCAAACCGGCAGGCAGCGTCACGGCGAACCGCGTTTCGGGCGTGGTCGTGCCCAGCAAGGCCGGCACGGCGAGAGCAAGAAAGGCAAGGCGCATCTGGGATGTCGATTCCGTACTGATGAAGATGGATCGTGCCGCACGAGCAAGTCGGGCGCTACACGCCGGTAGGTTCCCGTGCGCCCTCGCGGCCTAGATCGCGACCGCCTTCGAGCGGCGGCGGAGGTCGCCGATGGTCAGCGAAATCGCCGAAACGAGGAAGTAGAAAGCGCCGAACGCGGCATAAGGCGCGATGTCGGCGATGCTGACAGGCGCAACGCCGGCAGCCTTGTGGAGCATATGTCCGCCCGCCAGACCGGACTGGGCGCCGCTGAGGATCATCGCCCATTGCGCGCCATAAGACCGCCAGCGCCGGACGCCGGTGATGAGCTGAAACAGGCCCGACAGGATGGCCCAGGCCCCGAATACCTGGAGAACCGCGTGCATACCGTGCCCGAGCGTGGCGGCGACCGCGATCGCCGTCGCGATGCTGACGACGACATTCAGCATCTGGCTCTTGTTCCGGAGCAGACCGCCGCTTCGGCCGGCATCGAGATAGTTCGCAAGAGCATCCCAGGCGGGATAGGCGACGAGCATGGCGGCCGCCAGCGACGGCACGCTCCGGCCGATCGTGAAGGCCAGCGCCACCCAGATGGCGGCGACGGCGAACCGCAGATAATAATAGGTCTTGAGCCAGTTCCGGTTTGAAACCGGGGCATCGGTGGAGATCGTCATGGCAGGTTCCTTTTCGCTGGTGCAGGCGCGGGTTTCCGATCCCGGAAGCCGAGTGCCGTGATGCTGGTGGGTCGGTATGATGCGGCTGCCCCGAGACAGCCGCGGCGATGGAGGGCGCTACAGTCGGAAGCGTCTGGGCAATCGCCAGCGGGCCGCGCCGGCGACGGCGGCACAGCCCAGCGAATACCAGACCACGACATAGAGCGGATCGTTGAAGGGGCAGCAGAAGGCGAAGACGAACGCCCCGACGCTGCCCGCGGCGATGCCCGACGCGAGCGCGCTGAGCCTGGGTTGGGTGGGCGCCGCCCGCCGCATCAGCGCGCCCAGCATCGCCACGATCGGCAGCGACAGCACGAAGATCGATCCGGCGCACATGATGCCGCTGGCCGGGGCGAGGCGCTCCAGCAGGGATCGGCCGCTCAAGCCGGCGGGGACTACGATGGCGCCGCCCATCATGGCGACGACCGCCAAGGCGCAGGCCAGCATCACGCCCACGCGGGGGCGGGACGTCGGCGAAAAGGACCGGATCGCGACGGTGCAGGCAATCCCGGCCAGAACCGCGAGACTCCCCACCCGCCACAGCAGATAGGGCGACATGGCCATATGCCCCATGTCCGGGCGCATTGCGCCCAGCCCAAGGAATATCGCCAGTTCGGCCGCGCCGAGCGCCCCGATCAAGCCCCCCTCGCGCAGCATATGCCGGCGTCGGACGGGCACGAGATCGGCGGACAGATCCAGGACCAGGGAGTCACTCGACATCGGGGGTATTCTCCAGGAACGCCGTCAGGCGCGCGAGCCCGCGGTGGATGTTCATCTTGATGGCGGACGAGGACAGGCCGGTCTCCCGCGAGGCCTCCTCGATGCTGTAGCCCTGCACCTTGACCAGCAGGATCGCCCGCGCCTGAGCGGGGCGAAGCTCTCCGAGCAGATTGGCGAGAACCGAACTGCTGATGACCGATGCCTCATGATCCTCGACCGAAAGGGTTTCGGGCAGCGCGTCCGCCGGGCGTCGCCCCAGCGTGCGCAACTGATCGATCCATTTATGCTTGGCGATCGCCGCCAGCCACGGACCGAACGGATGCTGCGGATCATAAGTATGACGCCGCCGGTGGATGGCGAGCAACGTCTCCTGCACGGCATCATCGACATCGCCGGGCGGAAGCCGTCGCTGAAAATAGCGGTTCAGCCAGACAGCGACTTCACCGAGCAGGCGGCGATAGGCGCCGCCATGGCCATCCTGCGCGGCCGCCATCAGGCCACCCCAGTCATCCGGTGCCGTCAGCGAGGGCCGCTCATGCCCGCCTCGCACCGATCCGGGCGATGGCCTGGAGATCATTCTCGAAAGCAGGTTCAGCCGCATGATGGCTTATTCGCCCATCACACAGGATCGGTCACCGTGCGCTGAAAAATATCCGATGCTCCGAAGGTTGTTGGTTGGTCGAGGTGTTTGGCCGGAAGCGGGTGGAGAGGCGCGCATCGACCGCGACACCGCTGCCGCCCTCGGCCCCCGCCGCCAGCAGCGGATCGACCAGCCGACGTGACATCTGTCACTACGCGAGATGACAGCGGGAGCGCAAAAGGCAGGTCCAATCGAAAGGGCCGATCCCATGCAGCCTCTTGTCATTGCTCCCGTCGATACGTCCCCGACCGGACGCACCATTCCGTGCCCGCCGTGCATCCCGGAGATCGCACGATGATCGGCGATCTTGCGGATGTGGCGCGCCTGACGGGCGTGTCGAAGCGGCTGGGTGGTCGGCCGGTGCTGGACGGGCTCGATCTCGGTATCCGGGCCGGCGCGGTGACGGCGTTGCTGGGGCCGAACGGCGCCGGCAAGACGACCTCGGTGTCCCTGCTGACCGGGCGGATCGCGCCGGACGCTGGGGAAGCGACGCTGTTCGGCCTCGATCCCCGGCGGCCGGCCGCGCGGCGACGGCTGGGCGTCATGCTACAGAGCGCCGGCCTGCCTGACGTGCTGACCATCGGCGAGGTGGTGACGCTTCAAGCCGGCTATTATCCCGATCCGCGCCCCGTTTCCGAAACGCTGGCGCTGGCGGGCCTGAGCGATCTGGCCGAGCGGCGCTGCGGCGCTCTGTCCGGCGGGCAGGCGCGGCGCGTCCATTATGCGCTGGCGCTCTGCGGCCGGCCCGACATGCTCGTCCTCGACGAGCCGACCGCCGCGATGGATCGCGCCTCGGCCCGCATCCTGTGGGGCACGGTGCGGGCGATGGCCGACGACGGTGCCGCCGTGCTGCTGACCAGCCACGACCTGGCGGAAGCCGATGCGCTGGCCGACCGGATCGTCGTGATGGAGGCCGGCCGCATCGTCGCCGACGACACGCCGGCGGCGTTGCGCGCGCGGGCCGGCGGGTCGGTGATCCGCTGCCGCACGAGCCTGACGCCCCACGCCGTCGGCCTGCTGCCCGCCGTGCGCGAGGCGGCGATGGAGGGGGCCGAACTGCGCATCGTCGCGAGCGATGCGACGGTCGCGGTGCGGGCGCTGCTCGACACCGATCCCGGCCTGAGCGACCTGCGCGTCGCCGACGCCACGCTGGAGGACGCCATCGCCACGCTGCTGGCCCCGCGCGACGAAAGGATCGCCGCATGACCGCCGCCACCCTCGCCGCACCATCCGGCGTCTGGCGCCGCGAGGTGATCGCCGAACTGAAGCGCACGTCGCGCCTGCCGCAATTCCTGCTGCCGACCGTGCTGACCCCGGCGGCCTTCTTCGGGCTGTTCTCCATGGCCGTCGCCCGGTCGCCATCCCCGGCCTATGTCGCGGCGATGCTCGCAGGCTATGGCGTGTTCGCGGCGACCGGGCCGGCGCTATTCGGCTTCGGCGCGGGCGTCGCGATGGAGCGCGAGCAGGGCCTGATCGAGCTGAAGCGCGTGTCGCCGATGCCGGCCGGCGCCTATGTCGTGGCGAAACTGGCGGCGACGATCATGACGACGGCGATCGCCCTGATCCTGATCGATGCGCTGGCGCTCGTCGCCGGAGTGCGACTGTCGGCGGCCATCTGGGCGCGGCTGACGATCCTGCATCTCGCCGCCGCCATCCCCTTCGCGCTGATCGGCTTCGGCGTGGGGATGCGGATGAGCGGGAAGGGAGCGGTCGCCATCGCCAACGCGCTGTTTCTCGGCGGATCGGTGCTGGGCGGGCTGTGGATTCCCAGTTCGGTGCTGCCCGGCTGGATGCGGACGCTGGGCGAGGTAACACCCTCCTATCACCTCAGCCAGCTCGCCCGCGCCATCATGGGCGCCGAGACGATCGGCTCGCCCGTCGCCCATGCCGCCGCCGTGGCCGCGATCACGCTGGCGGGCGCCGTGTGGGCCTGGTCGGGGTGGCGGCGGAGCCCGGCTTGACCGGCACGCCCCGATCCCGCGACACTGTCGCCATGCGGACGGCCGGCGAGCGATGGTGGGAGGGGCCGTGGCCGTGGCTGGGCTACCTCGTCTTCCTGCCGCTGCCGTGGCTGTGGATGCCGCCCGGCACCGCGACGTTGCTCTGGACCGGGCTCGCCCTCGCCGCCTTCCTGCCGCTCTATTTCCTGGCGCATCGGCTGGAGGGGATACGGCGCGCGGCGGTCTGCGTGGCGATCACAGCGATCGGGATCGCGCTGGCGCCGCTGCCCGTCAACTGGACGACATTCGCGATCTATGGCGCGGCCGAGATGGGCCGGGTGCGGCCACCCCGGATCGCGGTGGCGGGCATCGCGGCGATCGCCACCGTCACCGCGATCGTCGGCCTGTGGTTCGGGCAGCCCGTCTTCTGGTGGTTGCCCGGCGTGGTGCTGATCGTGATGACCGGCGGCGGCACCATATCGCGCGAGGCCTTCTACCGCCGCACCCAGGCGCTGCTGGCGACGCAGGAGGAGGTCCGCCGCCTCGCCGGCATCGCCGAGCGCGAGCGGATCGCGCGCGACCTGCATGACGTCGTCGGCCGGACGCTCACCTTGGTGGCGCTGAAGGCCGATCTCGCCGGGCGGATGCTCGATCGCGACATCGGCGCGGCCCGGTCGGAGGTGGATGCGATCGGTGCGGCGGCGCGGGCGGGGCTGGCCGAGGTGCGCGCGGCACTGGCCGGGCAGAGCGGCGGCGGGCTGACGCAGGAGGCTTCGGCCTCGATCCATGCGCTGCGCACCGCCGGTGTCGAGCCGGTGCTGACCGGCGACCCCGGCGACATCCCCGCCGACGCCGGCGCCGTCCTCGCGATGACCTTGCGCGAGGCGGTGACGAACGTGATCCGCCACGCCGGCGCGCGGCGCTGCGCGATCGCCATCGCCGCCGGGCCGGGCGCGGCGCGGCTGGTGGTCGAGGATGACGGGATCGGCCTGTCCTTCCGCGAGGGCAACGGGCTGACCGGCATGCGCCAGCGGCTGGTGGCGGCGGGCGGTTCGCTCCGGCTGTCGGCCGGTCTCCCCGGTATCCGCCTCGAGGCGAGCGTGCCGACATGACCCCGATCCGCATCGTCATCGCCGAGGATCAGGCGCTGGTGCTGGGCGCGATCGCCGCGCTGCTGGCGCTGGAGGCCGATTTCGCGATCGTCGGCCGCGCCGCCGATGGCGATGCGGCGCTCGATCTCGTCCGCGCGCTCTCGCCCGATATCCTGTTGACCGATATCGAGATGCCCGGCCGCACGGGCCTCGATCTGGCCCAAGCGGTCGCGGCCGAGGCGCCGCGCACCGGCGTGGTGATCGTCACCACCTTCGCCCGCCCCGGCTATCTCGCCCGCGCCCGCGGCGCCGGGGTGCGCGGCTATCTGCTGAAGGACGCGCCGGTCGACGATCTGGCCGCCGCGATCCGCACCGTCGCCGCCGGGGGCCGGGCGATCCCGGCCGATCTCGCCGCCGCCGCCTGGGAAATCGGCACCGATCCGCTGACCGATCGCGAGCGAGATACGCTACGCCTGGCCGAAGAAGGGCTGTCGAACAAGGACATCGCCCGCCGCCTGGGCCTCTCGCCGGGCACGGTGCGCAACTATCTGTCCGAAGCGGCGTCGAAGCTGGGCGCGGGCAACCGGATCGAGGCGGGGCGAATGGCCCGCGCGAACGGGTGGTTGTGAGCGGCGGGGCGGACACGCGCCAACCGGCCGGATCGTCGCCGGCCAAGCCCCTGCCCTCCTAGACCGGATACCGTCGTGGGCAGAGCGGTTCGTGTTGGATCGACAGCACCGAAGCAGCCCCTCGCTCGGAAAAATCGCTGTCCTACAGCCCCGGTTCCTGCATAAAGGAAAGGCTCGCGTTGACCGGGAGCAGACCCATGCCGACCAATTCCCCCGACATCGAGACCGCCGCCGATCGCTGGACGGCGCGGGCGCGGCCGACGTTTCTGTATGTCATGTATGCGTTACTGCTCGGTGCGCTGCCCGTAGGCCTGCTCGCCGCAATCCGGCCGGCGGCGGCCGAGGCGATCACGCGGGGGATCGCCGCTTATCTCGCCGCCATTCCGGAACCACTCTATGCGCTCTTCGGCACCGGCTATCTCGGCTACACGGTCGCACGCGAATGGGGCAAGGCCAAGGGCGCCGGTTGATGGCCGGCTACAGCAGGGCCTCCAGCAGGCCGATCAGCGGCTTGTCGGCCGGTGGCATGGGCAAGGCGTGCATCTCCACTACCCGCACCCAGCGCAGCGCGCCGCCCTCCAGCGGCGCGGGCTGGCCGGTCCATTTGCGGCAGACGTAGAGCAGCAACAGGAGATGCTTCTCGCCCAACGTGGCGCTGGCGAAGGTGGCGGGCGCGAGGCAGGCTTCGGCGACGTCGATGCCGAGTTCCTCGCGCAGTTCGCGCACCAGCGCCGCCTCGGGCGTCTCGCCGGGGTCGATCTTGCCGCCCGGGAATTCCCACAGGCCGGCCATCGCCTTGCCCTCGGGCCGCTGCTGGAGCAACACCCGACCGTCGCGATCGACCAGCGCCACCGCGACCACCGGCAGAAGCGCGGTCATCCTATCATTTCCTTAACCATGCATCGCTAGTCCCCTTTGGCCAGGATCAGGTCAAGCGGGAGCGACGGGCATGGACAGGAAGGACGAACGGATCGCGCGGGACGAAAAGGGCGCGACGGCGATCGAATATGGGCTGATCGTGGCGCTGATCGTGCTGGCGCTGGTCGGCGGGGCCTCGTCGCTGGGCACGTCCTCCGGCGGCATGTGGGGCAACATGACCGACAAGGTGGTGAACGCGGGGTAATTCCTAATGAACGAATCGGTGCGCTTTTAACGGTTTGGCAAGAGCACCCGATCTAAAGCGATGACAGCTTAACCGCCGGAGCGGGGCGGCGGGCACAAGGCAAGGAGTTAGGTTCATGAAGTTCATCAAGATGCTCAAGGATTCCAAGGGCGCCACCGCGATCGAGTACGGCCTGATCGCCGCCCTCATCGCCGTCGCCGCAATCGGCGCGATGCAGAGCCTGGGCACGAAGCTCGGCACGACCTTCAACACGGTCGGCAACAAGCTGGGCTGATCCCGACGGCGACACGCCTCACGCGTGACGCCCGACGACAGGAGGCCGGTGGCAGGGGGAAGCCTGCCACCGGCTTTTTTGTGTCTGTTTGAAAATCCTCCCCTGCAAGGGGAGGTGGCAGGCCGTCAGGGCTGACGGAGGGGTATCGTGCTCTCGAGAGCGGATCACCCCTCCACCATCGGCTGCGCCGATGGTCCCCCTCCCCTTGCAGGGGAGGATTTTACAAACTCACCCGATGCGCAGGAATTTTTCGCGGCGCTGTTCGCGGACGGCGGTGGCGGGCAGGTTGCCGAGCGAATCCAGTTCCTCGCCGATCGCCTGGCCCAGCGCGGCGATGGCGGTGGCGGGGTCGCGGTGGGCGCCGCCGAGCGGTTCGGGGACGATACGGTCGATCACGCCGAGCTTCGCCAGATCCTGCGCGGTCACCTTCATCGCCTCGGCGGCGTCGGGCGCCTTGTCGGCGGTGCGCCATAGGATCGAGGAAGCGCCCTCGGGCGAGATCACCGAATAGACGGCATGTTCGAACATCAGCACGCGGTTCGCCGCCGCCAGCGCCACCGCGCCGCCGGAGCCGCCCTCGCCCACGATCGCCGCGATCATCGGCACGCCGAGCGCGAGGCATTGCTCGGTCGAACGAGCGATCGCCTCGGCCTGGCCGCGCTCCTCGGCCTGGATGCCGGGGAAGGCGCCGGACGTGTCCACCAGGGTAACCACCGGCAGGCGGAAGCGATCGGCCAGCTGCATCAGGCGGATCGCCTTGCGATAGCCCTCGGGCTTGGCCATGCCGAAATTGTGGCGGATGCGGGTGGCGGTGTCGTCGCCCTTCTCATGGCCGATCACGACCACGCGGCGCCCGCCGATCCGGCCGAGCCCGCCCATGATCGCCAGATCGTCCGAAAAGGCGCGGTCGCCCGCCAGCGGCATGAAATCCGCGACGAAGCCCGCCAGATAATGTTTCAGATGCGGCCGCTCGGGGTGCCGCGCGACCTGCGTCTTCTGCCATGGCGTGAGCCTGGCGTAGCAGTCACGCAGCATCTTGTCCGACTTGGCCTCGAGTCGGGCGATCTCGCCGGCGATGTCGATCGATCCACCCTCGGCGGTGTCGCGAAGCTCGGCGATCCGTGCCTGCAATTCGGCCAGCGGGCGCTCGAAATCCAGAAAAGCTGCCATGGGCGCGGGACTAGGGCTTGTGCGCGCCAGCGTCAACGCGGGGTGCGCGGGCGGGGCTCCCAGCCAACTGCCCGTTCGTCCCGAGCGTAGTCAAGGGACGTGCGGCTGGACGAAGCGTTTGGGGCCATCCCTCGACTTCGCTCGGGACGAACGGCGCGCGAGTGGCGGCGTTGCTCACGCCGCGACGGCAAAGCCACGGCCGATCGGGCGGAGGCCGGTGAGGAACTGGTCGGTGCAGGCATCCCAGCTGTAGCGGCGGCCCTCCGCCGCGCAGACGGCGCGATCGAGCGGGAGGGCGCGGGTGATGGCGGTGGCGAGGTCGTCGTCGAGCGCGCCGATCGGGGCGCCCTGCCCGCCCCGGCCGTCCGCGCCCAATATGTCGAGCGGGCCGGGCACCGGATAGGCGGCGACGGGCACGCCGCTCGCCAGCGCCTCGATCATCACCAGCCCGAAGGTGTCGGTGCGGCTGGGGAATACTAGAACGTCGGCCGCCGCATAGGCCGAGGCCAGCGCCCCCCCGTGCAATGCGCCGAGGAAGCGCGCCTGCGGATAGGTCGCCTCCAGCATCGCCCGCGCCGGGCCGTCGCCGACGACGATCTTGGTGCCGGGCACGTCGGCCGACAGGAAGGCGGCGATATTCTTTTCCACCGCTACCCGGCCGACATGGAGCAGGATCGGGCCCGGCAGTTCCGCCAGCGCCACATGCGGGGCGGTGTGGGGCGAGAAGAGGGTGAGGTCGGCACCGCGCGACCAGAGGTTCGTCTGCGTCAGGCCCTGCCCCGCCAGCTCGCGCCGCAGCGTATCGGTCGCGACGAGGATCGACGAGGCGGGCGCGTGGAATCGGCGCACCACCCGCCACAGCCATTCCGCCTTGAGCGGGGTCCGCATCGCGACATAATCGGGGAAGCGGGTGTGGAAGGAGGTGGAGAAGGGCATCGCCCGATCGACGCACCAGCCGCGCGCCGCCCAGCCGAGCGGCCCCTCGGTGGCGATATGCACCGCGTCCGCGCGGAAGGCCTGAAGCCGCTCCCCCACGCCGCGCGTGCAGCCGATGGCGAGGCGGATTTCGGGGTAACTGGGGCACGGGACGGTGCGAAAACCATCGGGCGTGATCGTCTCGACGACATGGCCGCGCGCGCGCAGCCGCCCCACCGTCGTCGTCAGGGTGCGGACGACGCCGTTGACCTGCGGCGCCCACGCATCCGAGACGAGCGCGATCCTCATGCCGGTTCGAGTTCGCGCGGGGTCGCTTCGGCGGTATCCACCACGCTGCGTGCGGTCCTGGCGAAGGTGAGCGCGGCCCAGTCGATCACCTCGATCGCGCCATCGGCATGCTCGACCAGCGCGGTGCAGCTCTCCACCCAGTCGCCATCGTTGTAATAGGTTATGTCGCCGAACTGGCGGATCTCGGCAAAGTGGATGTGGCCGCAGACGACGCCGTCGACATGGCGATCGGCGGCGGCATGGGCGACCGCTTCCTCGAAGCGCGAGATGAAGGCGACCGCGTTCTTCACCTTCTTCTTGAGGTGCGCGGCGAGCGACCAATAAGGCATGTCGAAGCGGCGGCGGATCACGTTGACGACCGTATTGGCCTTCAGCAGCAAGGTGTAGGCATGGTCGCCCAGGAAGGCGAGCCACCTGGCGTACATCACCACGCTGTCGAACACGTCGCCATGCAGCACCAGCAGGCGCCGTCCGTCGGCCGTCTCGTGGACCCACTCCAGCGCGATCTCGACATCGCCGAAGTTCAGGCCGGCATAGTCGCGCAGCATCTCGTCGTGATTGCCGGGAATATAGACGACGTGCGTGCCGCGCTTGGCCATCTTGAGGATGCGGCGGACGACGTCGTTATGGCGGGCCGGCCAATACCAGCCACGCTTCAACTGCCACGCATCGATGATGTCGCCGACCAGATAGAGCGTCTCGCACTCGATCGACTTGAGGAAATCGAGCAGCAATTCCGCGCTGCACCCCGGCGTGCCGAGGTGGATGTCGGAGATCCAGACGGTGCGATAGCGGGTGCGCTGGCGGCCGCCCTGCTTCGGCTCAGGCTCCTCCTGCCCCTCCATGTCGAGCAGCCACGCCGGCAGCGGCGGCGATTTGCGGTTGGAATTGGCGGGCACGGGCGTTTTGCGCGCCACGGGCGGCAGCTTGGGTAAGGATGCCATCACTTGCTCCCCGAGCCTTTGGACTGTGCATCCCCTACGCCATGATAATGATAGGCCGGTGTCACTTATGTTGCAGGACTGTGATGGCCTGCCTTTTTACCGACTGTCATAATAATGGCATCAATCATTCGCCATTTTGACCGGAAGCCGTTCCATGGGCTTTGGACCCGCTTACAGGAGTCGACGATGGCAACCTTGATGCAGACGCGGAACGTGGCCGCCGCCTATGACAGATGGGCGCCGATCTACGATCTGGTCTTCGGACCCGTGTTCCGCCGTGGCCGCAGCGACGCGATCGTCGCCGCCAACCGCATCGGCGGCAAGGTGCTGGAGGTCGGCGTCGGCACCGGCATCTCGCTGCCCGGCTACGGCCACAACTGCCGCCTGCACGGCATCGATATCTCGCCCCAGATCCTCGAGAAGGCCCGCCAGCGGGTCAAGGCGCTCGGCCTCGCCAACGTCGATGCGCTCGACGTGATGGACGCCGAGGCGCTGCCGTTCGAGGACGACAGTTTCGACGTGGTGGTGGCGCAATATGTCATCACCGCCATCCCCGATCCCGAGCGCGCGCTCGACGAATTCGTCCGCGTGCTGCGCCCCGGCGGCGAGATCATCATCACCACCCGCGTCGGCGCGAATATCGGGATGCGCGGCTCGATCGAGAAGGCGCTGATGCCCGTCACCAGCCGCCTCGGCTTCCGCACCGATTTCCCGTGGGAGCGCTATGCCGACTGGGATGCCCGCACCTCGCAGGTGGAGCTGATCGAGCGCCGCGCGCTGCCGCCGCTCGGCCATTTCGCCCTCGTGCGCTTCCGCAAGACCAAGGACGCCTGACCATGACACAGCCCATGATGACGCAGGGCAAGATCGCGACCTTCCGCGCGTCGCTCGCCGAACAGCGCTGGGACGACCATCGCTATTACCACCATAGCCTGGTCAACCAGAGCCTGCACTTCCTGTCGGCGACGACGTTCATCGTCGCCTACATCCTGCTGTTCCACGATCCCGCCATCGCCAGCCTGCTGGCATGGGGCGTGGCGATGACGAGCCGGCAGGCGGGCCACTTCTTCTTCGAGCCCAAGGGCTACGATCACGTCAATCAGGCCAGCCACGAATATAAGGAGGAGGTGAAGGTCGGCTACAACCTCGTCCGCAAGGTGGTCTTCATGAGCATCTGGGCGCTGTCGCCGCTGCTGCTGCTGGTGAGCCCGACGCTCTGGGGCGTGTTCGATCCGCTGCCCGGCCCGATGGGCTTCCTGCGCCATGTCGGCCTGATGTGGCTGGCGCTGGGCGCGGGCGGGCTGGCGTTCCGCACGATCCAGCTGTTCTTCATCCGCGACGTGGGCACCGGCCTGACGTGGGCGTGCAAGATCGTCACCGATCCGTTCAACGACTTCAAACTCTACCGCACCGCGCCGATCCGCCTGCTGAAAGGCGAGCGGTTCGATCATCACGAGATGGCGCGGGGCTGAACTCCTTTGTGCTCCTGCGAAAGCAGGAGCACAGGGTTACCGGGCGCAGCGGTCAGACACCCTGGGCTCCTGCTTTCGCAGCAGCACGGCGGTTCCTCAGCCCAACCGCCCCAGCCGCTTCGCGATCATCTCCTTCAATATCCCCCGCCGGATCGCCTTGTTGCTGGCGCCCTCCGGGGTCCACCACCAGCCGTCCGCCGCCATTTCCTTGGCGGCCGAGACGAAGCGGTCGGCGACTTCGGCGAAGTCCGCGTCGCTGTAGTTCAGGCTGAAGATGATCCGCCCGCTGCCGACCCAGCTCAACGCCAGCCCATGCGCGCGGAGGTAATATTGCAGCATCCAGTTGTAGCGCGACGGCACGTCGTAGAGGACCGTCCAGATCGTCGTGTGGCTGGCGACGCGCACCGGGAGCCCCTCGCCCGCGAGGCGCGCGTTGAGGCTTTCCGCGCGGCCCGCCCACCGTTCGTCCATCCCCTGATAGAGCGCGGCGGTGGCGGGTTTCTCCAGCTCACGCAGGAAGCCGTTCATGGCGGCCATCACATAGGGATGGGCGTTGAAGGTGCCGCGCGCGAAGCAGATGTCGGCCGGGCGATCGGGGCGGAAGCGCTTCATCAGCGCCGCCTCGCCGCACAACACGCCCACCGGCAGCCCGCCGCCGAGCGACTTGCCATAGGTGACCAGATCGGGCCGGATGCCGAAATATTCGGCCGCGCCGCCCTTGGCGATGCGGAAGCCGGTGAACACGTCGTCGAGGATCAGCACGATGCCCTTGGCGCGGCAGACCTCGGCGAGCTGCGCCAGCCATTCGGCATAGGCCGCGCGATCGACCCCGGCGCGACGGCTGCCGTCGACCAGCAGATTGTCCGACGGGGCGGCCGAATTGATGTGGAGCGCCTGGAGCGGGTTGATGAGGACGCAGGCGATATTCTTGCGCGAGGCGAGCGTGCGGAGCGTCGCCTCGGACATGTCGGCCAGCGTGTAGGTATGGTCGGCCGGGATGGGGTTGCCGATGCCCGGCTGCACATCGCCCCACCAGCCATGATAGGCGCCGCAGAAGCGCACCAGATGCGTGCGCCCGGTGTGATAGCGCGCCAGCCGCACCGCCTGCATCACCGCCTCGGTGCCGGACATGTGGAACGACACTTCGTCGAGGCCGGACAGCGCGCGCAGCCGCGCGACATTGTCGGCGACGATCGGGTGATAGCTGCCCAGCACCGGCCCCAGCGCGCCGACCTTCTCGCCCGCCTCCGCGATGATCGCCTTGTAGGCGTCGTAGCCGAGCAGGTTGACGCCGTAGGAGCCGGTGAGGTCGTAAAAGACATTGCCGTCGAGATCGGTGACCGTGACGCCGGCCGAGCTTTCGACGAACGCGCCCACGCCCAGCCGCTCGCGCACGATGCGGCTGAACTGGAAGGGCACGCGGTAACTGCCGGTGAATTGCAGGTCGGACAGGCCCTCACGCGTCCGCGCGGTGAGCGCGCGGCTTTTGGGGTAGCGCGTGGCGAACAGCAGGGAGAGGCGCTCGAACCCGGCGCGGCGGCGATCGGCCACCTCTTCCGGCGCCATGTCGGCGGTGAAGAAGCGCGCCTCGCCATAATCGATGAAGGGCACCAGCCCCGCGAAGCGCTTCGCCATCCGCACATGGCCGCCGAGCGACTTGTGCTTGGATTTGGAAAGCAGCAGGCGGCGATGGGCCTTGGGGGCGGCGAGGCCGGCCGTTCCCACGGCGGCGGCGGCGGCGAGGAGAGCGAGGGCGCTGGTCATGCCCCCTGCCCTAATGACGGTTCGCGGAGAGATTTATGACAGTGAGAGCGACCCTGGCGCGGATCGTGGCGCAGGAGGATCTGAATTTCCTCCTCACCAACCGCATCCCCCGCCGGCTGGCGACGAATTTCCTCGGCTGGTTCAGCAAGATCGAGCAGCCGCTGGTTGCGCGCGCCTCGATCGCGGGCTGGCGCCTGTTTTCGGACGTGGACCTGGCCGATGCCGAGACGCGGCGCTTCCTATCGATGCACGATTGCTTCACCCGCCGGCTGGTGCCCGGCGCGCGGCCGTTCGCGGTGGGGGCCGGTATGCTCGCCAGCCCGTCCGACGCGATCGTCGGCGCGCACGGCCGCGTGTCGGACGCGGGCGAGGTGCACCAGATCAAGGGCTTCCCCTACACGCTGGCCGATTTGCTCGGCGACGCGGAGGCAGCCCGCCCCTTCCTCGGCGGCACCTTCGTCACGCTGCGGCTGACGGCCGGCATGTACCACCATTTCCACGCCCCGGCCGACCTGACGGTGGAGCAGCTGACCTATATCTCGGGCGACTGCTGGAACGTGAACCCGATCGCGCTGAAGCGGGTCGAGCGGCTGTTCTGCAAGAACGAGCGCGCCGCTCTCCGCTGCCGCCTTGCGCCCGACGGCCCCGCGATCATGCTGGTGGCGGTCGCCGCGATCCTCGTCGCCAGCATCCGCCTGACCTTCCACGACACCACCCGCAGCATCCGCGACGGCGGCCCCCGCACCACGCCCCTCGATGCCAAGCTGGCGCGCGGCGAGGAAATGGGGTGGTTCGAGCATGGCTCGACCATCGTGGTGCTGGCACCGCCGGGATATGAGATGGCGGCAGGCATCGCCGAGGGGCAGCGAATCAACGCGGGGCAACCCCTGCTGCGTCAGTTCGGTGGCCTGATCGACGCAACCTGAGCCGGCGCTACCGCGTTGCCACCGGGCTCCGAAGCGCTGAAGGAGAACGTCATGACGAGATTCCTGGTAGCGGCAGTGATGCTGCCGCTCCTCGCGCCAGCGATCGCCAGCGCCGAGAAGCCGTCGGCGCGCGTGGAAATACCCATTCGCGAGGTCGTCCTGCCCAATGGCGTGCGCCGTTATGCCATCACCATCCGCATCGCCGGCGCGCCGGTCGAGGTGGGGCTGGATACCGGATCGACGGGTTTGCGCGTGCTGCCCCGCGCCCTGCCGCCCGCCGCGCTGAAATCGCAGGGGCGGCCTGTCCGCATCAGTTACAATGGCGGCACACGCTTTACCGGGCAGGCGATCGAGCAACCGATCGGGATTGGCGCCGGACGCGACGGCAATCTCCTGATCCAGCGGATCGACGTGGTGGATTGCCGGGAAGAGGTGCCGCAATGCGATGCCAGTCGCGCGACTGGCGACGCCTTCGGGATCGAGGGCGAAGGCATCCCCGGGCAGGGCTTTGCGGCGATCATGGGGATCGGGCTGAAGACCAGCCCGATCCCCAATCCCCTGCGCGGCCTGGGCATCCGTCGCTGGATCGTCGATCTGCCGAGGCCGGATGGCGGCCCGCCCGGTCGATTGGTGCTCAACCCGGACGACTCCGAGATTGCGGACTATAGGCACGTGAAAATGGCCGATGGCGAGGGCAATCATGTCACTGGCTGCCTCGCCCTGCCGGCGCCGGAGGAGGCGATCTGCGGCCAGGCCGAGATCGACACAGGCGCGCCGGGCATGCGGATCGTCTCCAGCGCCGAGCACGACCCCGTTCCGCCCCGGACGGCCGCGGCGCTCGTCATCGGCGATCCGGCGGCGGGCCTGCGGGCCGACATCCTGCTCGGGCAGCGCGATCGGGCCACGCGGCTGCGGTTCGAGACGCGGGCCGACGCACGCCAGTCACGCCTCTTCCTTGGCGTGGCGCCCTATCTCATCTGGTCGATCCTCTACGACATCGAAGCGCGCGAGATCGGGCTGAAGCCGCGATAGACGTGCCCCGGAAGAGACGTCGTCAGTCCACGCGGCCACCGATCTCCACCGCCCGCGCGAAGATCGCGTCGAACATGTCCGCCGTCAGCACGCCGGTATTCTGGTTGTAGCGCGAGCAATGGTAGCTATCGATCAGCAGCGGCGCGCCAGGGATGCGATGTTCCGCGCCATGGGTAAAGCGGGCCTTGGGCAGCTTGCCGCCGAGCGCCTTCACCGCCGACTGGTGCGCGATCTGGCCGAGTGCGACCACGACGCGCAGGTTCGGCAACGCCCCCAGCGAGGTTTCCAGAAAGCGGCGGCAGGTGCGGATTTCCTCCGGCGTCGGCTTGTTCTGCGGCGGCACGCAGCGCACCGCGTTGACGATCATCGCGCCGCGCAGGGCGAGGCCGTCGTCGGCACGGGCCAGATAGCTGCCCTCGGCCAGACCATGGCGGCCGAGGATGTCGTAGAGCAGCGGCCCCGCGCCATCGCCGGTGAAGGGCCGGCCGGTGCGGTTGGCGCCCTGCAATCCCGGTGCAAGGCCGACGATCGCCAGCCACGCCAGCGGGTCGCCGAAATCGGGCACCGGCGCATTGAACCAATCGGCGTGCGCCACCCGTTGGGTTTGGCGGAAGTCGACCAGGCGGGGGCAGAGCGGGCAATCGCGGGGCGGTCCGACGCAAGCAGCGGCGGCGGGATCGACGGTTGGGCTGGCGCTGTTCACCCCGTCGCGATAGGCGCTGGACCATGCCGCCCGCAAGCTATGCCCTCGGCCTCGGCTCGAACCGCCGCCACGGCCGCTTCGGCGCGCCACGCGCCGTGGTGGCCGCTGCCATCGCCGCGTTGGCGGCCGAGGGGCTGCGGGTGATCGCACAGTCGCGAATAGTCGAAACGGCGCCGCTGGGGCCGAGCGCCCGGCGCTTCGCCAATGCCGTGGTGCTGGTGGAGACGGCGCTGTGCCCACCCGCCGTACTGGCCTTGGTCAAGCGGATCGAGCGGCGCTTCGGGCGGCGGCGGGGCCGTCGCTGGGGCGCACGGGTGATCGATGTGGATCTGCTGCTGTGGTCGGGCGGGCGATGGCGCGGTCCGGGGCTCAGCGTGCCCCATCCGGCGATGGCGGTGCGGCGGTTCGTTCTCGACCCGCTGGCGGAGATTGCGGGGATTTGGCGGGTCGAGGGCGGCAGCGTGCAGGCAATGCGATTTCGGCTGATGAAAGCGCGTCGGTCGCGCGAGAACAGGCCCTAAGACATCCCCAGCGCGTTCGCGATCGCGTCCCGTGCCTTCGCCGCCAGTTGCTTGCGATCCAGCCCGGCCGGATCGATCGGCGCCAGGAAACGCACCGTCACCGGCAGCTTGCCGTCGCGCAGCAGCACCCGGCCGGCGTTCGGCCCGAAGCCCTCGTCGCCGCCCCAGGCGATCGCCTCCATCGCCGGGCCGTAGTCGATCGCGACCGGCTGGATCGGCACGTTGCCGCCCGCGACAGAACCGAACAGAGCGGCGCGGAAGGGCAGCAGCGTCTTGCCGTCGCCGGTGGTGCCTTCGGGGAAGAGCATCGCCGGGCGGCCGCTCGCGAGCGCGCGGGTGAGCGCGTCGGTCTGCTGGCCGATGCTGCGCCGCTCGCGATCGATGAAGATGGTGCCGCCGACTTTCGCGAGGAAGCCGATCAGCGGCCAGCTCTGCACGTCGCCGCGCGAGACAAAAGCGGCGCCCGTCGGCCCGGTCGCGCCGCCCAGGGCGAGGATATCGAGCCAGGAGACGTGGTTGGAAACGAACAGCACCGGCCCCGTCAGCCGCTGCCCTTCAGTGGTGACCTTCAGGCTCAGCCGGCGGCCGGTGGCGCCCAGAAAGGCGCGGGTCCAGCGATGCTCGCGGCCGAAGGGTTTGGCCAGCGCCCAGCCGGCGACATGCGGCGGGATCATCGCGACGGCGGCCACGATTCGCGCCAGCCGCCGCGCTTTCGCGACCCGCCCGCTCAACGCCTCAATCCTTGCGGTCGAGCGCGACGCCGTAGAGTTCCATCCGGTGATCGACCAGGCGGAAGCCCAGCTTCTCGGCGATGCGCTTCTGCAAGGCTTCCAGCTCGGCGTCGACGAACTCGATCACCTGCCCGGTCTCGACGTTGATGAGATGATCGTGGTGATGCTCGGGCGCCGCCTCGTAGCGGGCACGGCCGTCGCCGAAATCGTGGCGGTCGAGGATGCCCGCTTCCTCGAACAGCCGCACCGTGCGATAGACGGTGGCGATCGAGATGCCGGGGTCGATCGCGGCGGCGCGGACGTGCAGCGCCTCCACGTCGGGATGATCCTCCGCCTCCGACAGCACGCGCGCGATCACGCGGCGCTGTTCGGTGATGCGCAGGCCCTTTTCCGCGCAAAGCTGTTCGATGTCGATCTTGCGGCTCATGCCCATCCCGCTGTTGTTGGTCCGTAACCTAGAGCCGCCACCCGGCGATGCAACCCCAACTCAGCTATCCAGCCGGCGTGACAGCGTAATGGCGTCGTGCACCGACCCGTCATTGCCGCGATAATAGGCCCGGCGGCGGCCGACTTCGCCGAGACCCGCGCTCTCGTAGAGGATGCGCGCGGGATTGCCGTCGCGCACCTCGAGATGGAGGTGGGTCGCCTTCAGCGTCACCGCCGCGCCGAACACGGCGGTCAGCAGCGAACGGGCGATGCCGCGCCGGCGCTGGCCGGGGCGCACCGCCAGCAGCAGCAGTTCGGCCTCGTCCAGCACCGTGCGGATCAGGGCGAAGCCCGCCGGCTGGTCGTCCATCCGCGCCAGCAGGAGCGTGACGCCAGGCAGGCTGAAGGCGCCCTCCAGCTGCGGCAGCGTCCACGCCTCGCCGAAGGTGGCGGGGAAGCCCTCGACCATGGTGACCATCGCCTCGCCGAGATCGGCGGTGCCGCCCTCGCGGATCAGCAGGCCGCCGCTCATGCCGCCACCCCGCCCGGCAGCTTCGCGTCGGGCGCGCGGCCGTAGATCGGCGAGGGCGGCAGGGTGCGCAGCGCCTCGGGCAACAGGCGGGCGTCGGCGGCGCGGGGCCAGCGATCGAGCGCCTCCCCTGCCCCGCGCGCCGCCACCAGCGCGGGCGCGGCGGGGCCGATCACCCGATCGTCGACCATGGCGACGGCGGCATCGGCCGGCAGCAGCGAGGCGAGATCGGTGAGCGGCGCGAGCGGCCGGCACGCGAATCGCTGGACGAACAATTCGCCATGCCCGCCGGGGATCGCGACCGCGACGGTGGCGACATCGCCCGCCTCCACCGCCAGCAAGGCGAGCGCGGAGAAGCCGGCGACCGGCACGCCCCACGCCAGCCCCAGGCCACGCGCGGCGGCGAGACCGACGCGCACGCCGGTGAAGCTGCCCGGCCCGCAATCGACGAGGATCGCCCCGGGCCGGCGCCCCGCCTCCGCGATCAGTTCGCCGATGGCGGGAACGAGCCGTTCGGCATGGCCACGCCCGACGATCTCATGGCGCTCGGCGATCAGATCGGGTCCGTCGAACAAAGCGACCGAGCAGGCCGCCGTCGCCGTCTCGATCGCGAGCGTCAGCATCCGTCACGCAATGCGGGTCGCTTCCTCGAAATCGAGGCGCGGCAGCCGATCGAAGATGCTGGCCGGATCGCCATGGCCGAGCGTGGCGATGAAATTCACCTTCACCGGCTGGCCGGCGAAGAAGGCCGCGTCCACCTTGGCGGCGTCGAAGCCCGACATCGGCCCCACGTCTAGCCCCACCGCGCGCGCGGCGAGCAGAAAATAGGCGCCCTGCAACGAGGAATTGCGAAAGGCCGATTCCTCGACCGCCGCCTCGTTAGGCGTGCCGTCCTTCTTCATGAACCACGCCTTGGCGTCGGTATGGGGAAAGGTCTTGTGGAGCTTCTCGTAGAATTCCAGGTCCATGCCCAGCACCACCGCGACCGGCGCCTTGCTGATCTTGGCGGCGTTGGTGGCGCTGGCGCAGGCGGCGAGCCTGTCCTTGGCCTCCTGGCTGACGCACCAGACGATGCGGACGGGCTGCTGGTTGGCCGCCGTCGGCCCGAACTTCATCAGATCGTAGATGGCGCGGAGGTCGCTCTCGGCGACCGGCGTATCGAGATAGCCGTTGTAGCTGCGCGACGTGCGGAACAGCCGATCGAGGGCGGCGTCAGGCAAGGGTTCGGCCAAGGCGGGCTCTCCAGAAAAGGCGGGACGATCAGGCGGCGCGGACGTCGCTCACCTCGGGCACATAATGTTTGAGCAGCTGCTCGATGCCCTGCTTCAGCGTCGCCGAGGAGGAGGGGCAGCCCGAGCAGGCGCCCTGCATCGCCAGATAGACCGTGCCGCGATCGAAGCCGCGATAAACGATATCGCCACCGTCGCGCGCCACCGCCGGACGGATGCGGGTCTCGATCAGTTCCTTGATCTGGGCGACGATCTCGGCGTCGGCCGGATCGTCGGTCAGCACCTCGTCGTCGGCGATCTCGATCCCGCCCGCCGATCCGGGGCGGAACAGCGGCGCGTGCGACGAGAAATGATCGAGCATCACGCCCAGCACATCGGGCTTGAGCGTGCGCCACTCGACGCCGGGGGCGGCGGTGACCGACACGAAATCGCGCCCGAAGAACACGCCCTCGACGTCGCCCAGCGAGAAGATCGCCTCGGCCAGCGGCGAAATCTCCGCTTCCTCCGGCGTGGCGAAATCGCGGGTGCCCGCCTCCATCACCGCCTGCCCCGGCAGGAACTTCAGCGTGGAGGGATTGGGGGTGGTTTCGGTCTCGATCAGCATGGCCGCCATGTGGGCCGAATGGCCGGGGGGATCAAGGGTCGCGCCGCTTCATCTTCGCATCGTTCAGCGGGTGGCGGCTGTTGACCAGCTCGATCAGCCGGCTGCTATCGACATGGGTGTAGATTTCGGTCGTCGCGATGTCGGCGTGGCCGAGCATCGTCTGGAGGGCGCGGAGGTCGGCGCCGCCTTCCAGCAGATGGGTGGCGAAGGCGTGGCGCAGGACGTGGGGGCTGACCCGATCGGGCGGCACGCCGGCGTCGGCCGCCAGCGCCTTGACGAGCTGGAACAGCCGCACCCGACTCATATGGCTCTTGCCAGAGGGGAACAGCCACGGCTGGTCCTCCGCCACATGGGCTGCCCACGCCGCCACCGCCGCCCGCGCGCGATCGGAGACGGGGACGAGCCGCTCGCGCCCGCCCTTGCCGCGCAGGATCAGGAAGGGCTGGTCGCGGCGGAAGGCATGGCGCGGCAGCGACACCAGTTCGCTGGCGCGCAGGCCAGAGCCGTAAAGCAATTCGATGAAGGCCGACAGGCGCAGGGTCTGCGGCGTCTCGTCGCGGGCGCGACGATCCTCGATCTCGGCGAAGAGGCGATCGACATCACTGTGGCCGAGGATCTTGGGCAGCGGCCGCCCGGCGCCCGGCCGGGGCAGCGCATCGGACGGGTCGTCGGCGCGCAGGCCCTCTTCGGCGAGGAAGCCGAAGAAGCGGCGCAGCGCCGAGGCCTTTCGCGAGACGGTGGAGCGGGCGAGTTCGTCCCACCCGCCGGCGAGGCGCTGGAGATCGGCGGGGGCGGCCGCGCCCAGCCGGCCGTGGAGGACGGTGGAGGCGGTAACCAGATCGGTGCGGTAGGCGGCCAGCGTGTTGCGAGCGGCGCCGGCCTCGGCGGCCATCATTTCGAGGAAGCGATCAATGAGGGCGGGGTCTTCGCTCATTGCCTGCCCCAGGCGACCCCGTGCTCCGGCGAAGGCCGGAGCCCAGGGGCCACACATGCTGCGATCCGTAACCCTGGGCTCCGGCCTTCGCCGGAGCACAAGGGCACCTTAGCCCTCACAACCGCGCCATCGCCTCCGCCGCGATCATCCGCGCCTCGCCGTCCAGATCGACGCGGCGCAGCGCGCGGATCAGGTGGAGGAATTCGGCCGGGGGCACGCCGCGCCAGTCGGACGTCTGCATCGCCACCGCCGCCAGCAGCAGCACCGTGCCCTTCTCGCCGCGCGCCGCCGCCCGGTCGATCGCCGCGCTCCAGCCGCTCTGGCGGGCGAGGTTGAGGCCGACGGCGCCCGCCACCTGATTGAGATCGTCACCCGACAACCTCTCCAGCCCGGCCAGCGCCGCGACCAGCATCCGGCTGCGGTGCGGGCCGCCGCTTTCGGCATCGGTGCCGGCATTCTCGACGAACGCCTCGACCCGCGCGCGGGTGACGGGCACCAGCCCGCGCACCACGCCGGTCGCCAGCATCGCCCATGCCCGGTCGCCGTCAGCCCCGGTGGCCGAGGTGGCGACGGCCGCGAACCGCTCGGCCTGATGATCGAGCCCTGCCGCCAGCATTGCCGCGATCAGCGGGGCGATGTCGCCCGCCGCAGCGCTCGCCGGCGCGATCCGCGCGGCGGCGCGGGCGGTAAGGATCTGCGCCGCATAGGTCGCCTCGGGCGTGTCGCCCTTCCACAAGGTGCGCAGCGCCGCCAGCTTCGCGGCATCGTCGTCGCCGACATAAGCCGTGCGGAGCAGGCCGCCGGGGCTCTCGCTGTCGAACTCGCCCTGCGCCTCCAGCGACTGGCCATAGAGATCGACCAGATCCTGGCTCGACAGCACGCCCAGCACCGCCGCCGTCCGGGCGAAGGTCAGCCGGTTGGCGAGCGGCAGCATCGGCGCGCGGGCGGCGAAGGCGCGGTAGCGTGGCGCCGATCGGGCCAGCACGTCATCCGGCACGACCACGCCGGTCGCGCTGGCGAGGCCGAAGCGCCAGTCGGTCAGGCTGTCCACCAGCGTCCAGTCGAGCACGATCACGCGGCGGCTGATCGGCCCCGCGCCGACGACCTTTTCGGCCACCTGGATATCGATCGGCCGCAGCCCGCCATTGTGGCGCGGGAAGACGCTGGCATCGGCCGTCTCGCCCGACAGCGAGGTGCACATGGCGCGGACCATCGGCCACATCGCGCGGCCGTCGACCTTCTCGGCGCCGTCGCTGAGCGGGCAGAGCCCCTCCGGGTCCGACGTGGCGAGCGCCGCGCCGATCGCGGCGGCGCGCAACGCGGGGGTGAAATCCTGCACGTCCACCGCCTGCACCAGCGCGCGGGCGGCGTCCGCCTCGCCCAGCCGGAGCAGCAAATTGGCGCGCCCCGCGACCCAATCGGCATCCTCCACCCGTGCCGGCGTGCCCGCCCGTGTGAGGAGGGCGCGGCGCAGCGCGATCTCCATCCAGCGCGAGGCGATTGGCGCGTCCATCCGGTTCATCAGGGTCGTGAGGAAGCGGCCATCGGCATTGCCGAACGCATCCTCGCCATAGCCGCGCGTCATGCCGACGAGCTTCACGTCGCGCCGCACCGCCTCGGGCATCTCGCGTTCGGCGAGATCGACGTCGGCATCGGGGTCTTCGGTGGGCGCGCCTTCGTCGCCCAGCTGCGCGATGAGCGAGCCGATTTCGTCGATGCGGGCGGGCGGCGGCGGGGCGACGACCGGGCCGGAAGGCTGGGCGACCGTGGGCGCGGCGGGTGCCCCCGGCACCGGAGCGGGCGCGGGTTGGCCGAAACCGGGCGGCAGCAGCGATTCGGGCGCCTGCTGCTGGCCGATGGCGACACTGGCCAACGGCACCGCGACGAACGCGATACCCGCTGCCAGCAATCCGAACCTCTTTTTACGCGGCGACGTCATTCTGCACAGCCTGCTCGATGGGGGCCACCGGAACCTCGGTGTTGACGCTGGCCAGGCCGATGACGGCGGCGACGATCGCCAGCACGACGACGATCAGGACGATGGTGGCACGCGACATCTGAGGCTCTACTCCGATTCACAATCAAGCTGCTTTGCCCACAACAGGCGGCCTGTGTATAGCGCCGCCCGCGATGCAGCACAGCCCCACCCCGCGACCCAATCGTCCCTTGCCGCAGATCGCGAAGTCGATCGTGCTGGTGGGCATGATGGGCGTGGGCAAATCGACCGTCGGCAAGCGGCTCGCGGCGCGCCTCCGCCTGCCCTTCGTCGATGCCGATCACGAGATCGAGCGCGCGGCGGGATGCAGCATCACCGAGATGTTCGCCCGCCACGGCGAGGCGCAGTTCCGCGACGGCGAGCGGCGTGTGGTCGCCCGGCTGATCGACGGCCGCCCCCGCGTGATCGCGACCGGCGGCGGCGCCTTCATCAACGACGAGACCCGCGCGCTCATCATGGCGCGCGCCACCGCCGTGTGGCTCAACGCCGATATCGAGGTGCTGGTCGAGCGGGTCGGCCGGCGCGACGGTTCGCGGCCTTTGTTGAAGGACAAGGATCCCCGCGTCGTGCTGCGCGAGCTGGCCGCCGTGCGCGACCCGATCTACGCGCAGGCGCATATCCACATCCGCAGCCAGCCCCTGCCGCACGACGCGGCGGTGGACGCCATCCTGGAGGCCCTGACCCCATGAAGACGATCGAGGTCGGCCTCGGCGCCCGCGCTTATCCCATCCGTATCGCGGACGGCCTGCTCGACCGGGCGGGCGAGCATCTCGCCCCGCTGGCCCGCGCCGGCCGGCTGGTGGTGGTGACGGACGCGCGGGTGGCCGAAGCGCAATTGCCGCGCCTGATCGCCGGGCTGGGCGACGTGGCCGTCGAGCCGATCGTGCTGCCGGCGGGCGAGGGCACCAAGAGCTGGGCGATGCTGGCCGAACTGACCGATCGCCTGCTGGCGCTGGGCGTCGAGCGGAGCGACCATGTCGTGGCGCTGGGCGGCGGGGTGATCGGCGATCTGGTGGGCTTCGCCGCCTCGATCCTGAAACGCGGCTGCCGCTTCGTGCAGGTGCCGACGACCCTTCTGGCGCAGGTCGACAGTTCGGTTGGCGGCAAGACGGCGATCAACACGGCGGCGGGCAAGAATCTGGTCGGAGCCTTCCACCAGCCGGCGCTGGTGCTGATCGACCCGACCGTGCTGGATACTTTGCCGGTACGCGAGGTGCGCGCCGGCTACGCCGAGGTCGTGAAATATGGCCTGATCGACGATCCCGCCTTCTTCGACTGGTGCGAGGCGAACGGCGCGGCGCTGATCGCGGGCGAGCCGGCGGCGCGCACCCACGCCATCGCCGTCTCGGTCGCCGCCAAGGCCCGCGTGGTCGCCGCGGACGAGCGCGAGACGAGCGGCACCCGCGCGCTGCTCAACCTCGGCCACACCTTCGGCCATGCGCTGGAGGCGGACACCGGCTTTTCCGATCGCCTGCTCCACGGCGAGGCGGTGGCGTGCGGCATGGCGCTGGCGTTCCGCTTCTCGGCCGCCCAGGGCCTGTGCCCAGCCGACGACGCCGCGCGGGTGTCAGCCCATCTGGAGGCCGCCGGCCTGCCCGCGACCCTCGCGGCGGCGGGCGTCACCGGCGACGGCGCGGCACTGGTGGCGCACATGGCGCACGACAAGAAGATGGAGGGCGGCAAACTCCCCTTCCTCCTCACCCACGGCATCGGCCGGACCTATCTGGCGCGCGATGTCGATCTGGGCGCGGTGACGGCGTTCCTGGACGCGGAGCAAGCGGGCTGAGCCCAGCACGTCGCCCCGGCGCAGGCCGGGGCCGCCATCGGCTGCCACAATCCTCGCCCCCGGCATCCGGCGGCCCCGGCCTGCGCCGGTGCGACGAATCAAGACGGGCTTCCCCCCGTCCGAAACCTCGCCTAGCCTCGCCTCTAATAAGGAGAGGCTCCCATGATTCACCTGTATCACTGGCCCGCCATCCCCCTCCCCGCGACCCCGCCCGTCCCCGCGTGACGACAGCGCCGCCGCCCCCCGCCGCCCCGCCCGCCGTGGCGACACGGTGGACGGCGCATGTCGTGCTGCTGACGGTGCTGATCGACGCGATCGGCTTCGGCATCGTGTTGCCGGTGCTGCCCGGCATCATCATGCGGCTGGGCCATGTCACGCTCTCCGAAGCGGCGTGGATCGGGGGGTGGCTGGCGCTGATCTATGCCGCCGTGCAGTTCGTGACCGGGCCGATCGCGGGCAATCTGGGCGATCGGTTCGGGCGGCGGACGGTGGTGCTGGCGTCGCTCGGCGGCTTCGCGATCGATTATGCGCTCACGGGCTTCGCGCCGACGCTGGGCTGGCTGTTCCTCGGCCGGGGGCTGGCCGGGCTGTTCGGCGCCTCCTTCGGCCCGGCTGGCGCCGCGCTGGCGGATATCAGCCGGCCCGAGGAGCGGGCGCGTTACTATGGCATGATGGGCGCCGCCTTCGGCATCGGTTTCGTGATGGGGCCGGCGATCGGCGGGTTGCTGGGCGAACTGGGGCCGCGCGCGCCCTTCCATGCCGCCGCCGGCCTCGCCGCGATCAATTTCGTGCTGGCGCTGTTCCTGTTTCCCGAAACACTTCCCAAGGACCGGCGCCGCGCCTTCGAGTGGAAGCGCGCCAATCCGCTGGGCGCGATCCTCTCGCTCGGCCGTATTCCCTCGCTGCTGCCGCTGGCGTCGGTCAGCCTGTTCTGGTTCTTCGCCCACATGGTCTATCCGACGACCTGGGCCTTCTACACGATGCTGCGCTTCGGTTGGTCGGCCGGCATGGTCGGCGCGTCACTGGCGCTGTCGGGCATCCTGATGGCGCTGTGCCAGATGCTGATCGTCGGCCGGGTGGTGAAGCGCTTCGGCGAGCGGCGGACGGCGATGATCGGCATGGGCGGGGCGGCCTGTGCCTTCATCCTCTACAGCCTGTCCGACGAAAGCTGGATGGTGTGGCCGATCCTCGTCCTGTCGGCGGTGCAGAGCTTCGTCATGCCCTCGATCTCGGGCCTGATGTCGCGCCGGGTGCCGGCCGACCAGCAGGGCGAACTGTCGGGCTTCAACGGCAGCCTCGGCGCGCTCGCCTCGATCCTGGCGCCGCTCGTGTTCAATCCGGCGCTGGCCTATTTCACGAGCCCCGCCGCGCCGGTGCATTTCCCGGCGGCGGCGTTCGTGATCGCGGCGGGATCGGCGCTGGTGGCGATGCTGATCCTGATGGCGACGCCGAGGGTATCGCAGGCGTAAATCTCGTCATTGCGAGCGCAGCGAAGCAATCCAGTGGCGACGGTCGTGGCCGGACGATAGGCTGGATTGCTTCGCTGCGCTCGCAATGACGAAAGAAACTATCGCCGCGTCCACCGCCGCGCCTGCGCCTCGACGACGTCGAGGAGGTTGCCCTCGACGAGATTGATATCCTTCGAATGGACACCCCAGCTAGGCCCGGCGCGTTCGACGACGACATATTTCTCGATCAGCGGCTTCAAGGGCGTCTCCTCCACCCGCACCCGCAGGGTGGAGCCCGCCTCGTCAGTGACACATTCGGCCGTCAGCTGGCCGGTCGCCTCGACGAAGGGCGGATCGCCCGCCGGCGCCATCGAGGGCTTGCGCATATAGGTCTTGAGCTTGCCGCGCCCGCCCGACAGCGCGGCGGGGTTGACGCACGCACCCACCAGCTTGCCGCCATCGGTGCTGCTGCCGAACATTCGCGTGGCGGGCGCGGTTTCGGGATAGGTGGACCAGGCGACGACGCAGCCGGTCTGCCCCTCGCGCCGGCACAGCGGGATCGACTGGAAGCTGCCGCCCCGGTCGCGCCCCTTCTTCACCGTCAGGTCGAGATTGCCGGCCAGCAGCGCCGAGACCAGCCGGCGCTGGATCGGCTTGCCGTCGATCTCCTCCCGCATCAGCTGGCGGAGCAGGATCGATCCCTGGCTATGGCCGATCAGAACGACACCGCGCCCCTTGTTCTCATGCTCCAGATACCAGTTCCACGCGGCCTTCACGTCGTCGTAATTGCGCGGATCGGTGGGCAGACCGCCGCCCGACATCGCCCAGATCAGCGCCGGCAAGGTGAACTGGCGATAGACCGGCGCGAACACGCGGCACTGGCTGGCGAAGCGCGCCGCCTGTGCCACCACCACTGTCTTCTCGGCATTGTCGGGCACCATGTCGCTATACATGGTCCGGTCGTTCGAGACGGTGGGATAGACGTAGAAACAGTCGATGCCGGGATCGATGGCGGGCTTGAACGGTTGGAGCTTGCGCTCGCCCCTGCCGTTGACCTGCATCGAATCGAGATCGACCCGGCAGGCATCGCCCGCGATATCGGGGCGGCAGAGCCAGTTGGCGCTATTGCCGTAATCGATCGGCTCGGCGGGCAGGATCGCCGGCTTGGCCATGGCCGGCATCACCTGCGCCGCCACCTCATAGCCGCCCGCGACCATCATCGTCGCGACGCCCAGCGCGATCACCAGCTTGCGCATCCCCATGCCCCTCCCGAGTCCTCTTATCCCCGCTTGTCGCGCGGCCCCGATGCGCCCGCAAGCCGCCCTCTCGCAAAAAGCCGCGTAAAGGACTATGTGGCGCGCCTTCATGGCAACGATACTCCCCTCCCCGCCGAAAGTCGGCATGGTCTCGCTCGGCTGTCCCAAGAATCTGGTCGACAGCGAGCGCATCCTCACCAAGCTGCGCGCCGACGGCTATGCCATGTCGGCCGACTATGCGGGGGCGGACGTGGTGCTGGTCAACACCTGCGGCTTCCTCGACAGCGCCAAGGAGGAAAGCCTGGAGGCGATCGGCGAGGCCATCGCCGAGAATGGGCGCGTGATCGTGACGGGCTGCATGGGCAAGGAAGCCGAGGTCATCCGCACCCGCTTCCCCGGCGTGCTGGCCGTGACCGGCGCGCACCAATATGAAGAAGTGGTGGGGGCGGTGCACGAGGCGGCGCCGATGCCGCCGTCGGCCTTCCTCGATCTGGTGCCCGCGACCGAGCTGAAGCTCACCCCGCGCCACTACAGCTATCTGAAGATTTCGGAAGGCTGCAACCACCGCTGCTCCTTCTGCATCATCCCGGCGCTGCGCGGCGACCTGGTCAGCCGGCGGCCGGACGCGATCCTGCGCGAGGCGGAGAAGCTGGTCGCGGCGGGGACGCGCGAACTGCTCGTCATCAGCCAGGATACGTCGGCTTACGGCCTCGACCTGCGCCATGCCAGCTACCCGCTCAAGGGCGGCGGCGAGGTGCGGGCGCACATGACCGATCTGTCGCGCGAGCTGGGCAAGCTGGGGGCATGGGTGCGGCTGCATTACGTCTACCCCTACCCGCACGTCGATCATGTCATCCCGCTGATGGCCGAGGGGCTGGTGCTGCCTTACCTCGACATCCCCTTCCAACATGCCGCGCCCGCCGTGCTGAAGCGGATGAAGCGCCCGGCGAACGACGCCAAGGTGCTGGAGCGGCTGCGCAACTGGCGGTCGATCGCCCCCGACATCACGATCCGCTCGACCTTCGTGGTGGGCTTCCCCGGCGAGACCGAGGCGGATTTCCAATATCTGCTCGACTGGCTCGACGAGGCGCAGCTCGACCGGGTCGGCGCCTTCCGCTTCGAGCCCGTCGAGGGCGCCGCCGCCAACGATCTCGACGGCGCGGTGTCCGAGGAGGTCAAGGAAGAACGCTACGCGCGGATCATGGAAAAGACCGCCGCCATCTCCGCCGCCAAGCTGGAGGCCAAGATCGGCCGCGTGCTGGACGTCATCATCGACGAGGCGGACGAGGACGGCGGCGCGACCGGCCGATCGAAGGCCGACGCGCCCGAGATCGACGGCCAGGTCTTCCTGCGCGACGCGCCGGGCCTGAAGCCCGGCGATTTCGTGCGGGTCGAGATCGAGGATGCCGACGAGCATGATCTGTATGGGGTGCCGGTGGCGTAAGGGTTGCCGCCGAAGCCCTGCGGCCACCCCAACGCCGTTCGTCCTGAGCGAAGTCGAAGGACGTGCCCCAGGCGGTGCGTCCAGTCACACGCCCTTCGACTTCGCTCAGGGCGAACGGCCGTTAGGGTCCGAGCCCCCTCCCCGCCGTGCTCCTGCGCAGGCAGGAACACGGGTGTGGTATGAGGGGAGCGGCGTTACGCCATCGCCAGCACGAGGTTCCGCACCTGCGGATAGATCTGCTGCTCCCACTTGCGTCCGGCGAACACGCCGTAATGGCCCACGCCCGCCTGCAAATGGTGCCGCTTCAGATGCGGGCGCAGCGACGAGCAGAGGTCGTGCGCCGCCGCCGTCTGGCCGACCGCGCAGATGTCGTCGCGCTCGCCTTCCACCGTCAGCAAGGCGGTCCGGCGGATCAGCTCCGGCCGCACCCGCCGCCCGCGATAATCGAGTTCGCCCTTCGCCAGCAGCGCGCGCTGGAACACGCGATCGACCGTTTCCAGATAGAATTCGGCCGTCAGATCCAGCACCGCGAAATATTCCTCGTAGAAGGCGCGGATGCCGCCCGCCGCCGCCGCGTCGCCGTCCGACAGATGCTGGTAGAGCGCGCGATGCTGATCGACGTGGCGGCCCATGTTCATCGCCATGAAGGCGGTGAGCTGCATGAAGCCGGGATACACTTCGCGCCCGAAGCCCGCGTGGCCGAACGGCACGCGCGAAATCAGATTCGCCTCGAACCATTCGATCGGCTTGGTGTTGGCCAGATCGTTGACGGCCGTAGGCGCCTCGCGCACGTCGAGCGGGCCGCCCATCAGGGTCATCGTGCGTGGCTGACAGGGATGGTCGTCCTCGGCCATGATCGCGACGGCCGCCAGCGTCTGCACGCAGGGCTGGCAGACCGAGACGACGTTGGCGCCCGGCCCCAGCTCCTCCAGGAAGGTGATGATATATTCGACATAATCGTCGAAGCCGAAGGCGCCCTCCCCCACCGGCACGTCGCGGGCGTTGCGCCAGTCGGTGATGTAGACGTCTTGATCGCGCAGCAGCGTCTTCACCGTGGCGCGCAGCAGCGTGGCGAAATGGCCCGAAAGCGGCGCCACCACCAGCACCTTGGGGCGCGGCACCTGATCGTCCTTGGCGAAGTGGAGGAGATCGCAGAAGGGCAGCGACAGGCGCACCGCCTCGGTCACCTCCAGCTCGCGATTGCCGCACAGCACCGTGCCGATGGCGAAGGGCGGGCGCTTGTGCGTGACCTGCGTGTTGGCGGCCATGTCGAGCAGCGCGGCGAACTGGCGGTCGCCGGTCCATTCGGGCAGCGGCCCCGCGATGTCGCGCAGATTGAGCGCGGCCGTCGCCAGCCCGCGCATCGGGGCCAGCATGTCGGTCATCGTCTGATAGGCCTGGTACAGCATTCGCCCCCCGGCTGATGCGGTTGATCCCCCGGCCATGCGCCTTTCACGGCCGCTTGCATAATGCAATTTGTGCAGCGCAGCGCGATTGGGCATGATACTTTGGGCAGACGCAGGGGACGGACGATGACGGCAACGCTGACGATTTCGAGCCGGAATTATTCCTCCTGGTCGCTGCGCGGCTGGCTGATCTGCCAGCTGGCCGGGCTGGAGGTACGCGAGGAGATCGTGCCGATCGACACCGAGACCCGCGCCGAATTGCTGCTGCTCTCCTCCTCCGTCCGCGTGCCGCGCCTGACGCATGAGGACGTGAGCGTATGGGACGTGTTGGCGATCGCCAATTATCTCAACGAGCTATACCCCGATGCCGGCCTTTATCCCGAGGACCGCGTGGCCCGCGCCCGCTGCCGATCGATTTGCGGCGAGATGCATTCGGGCTTCTTCAACCTGCGCTCCGCCCTGCCGATGAACCTGAAATCGCGCCACGAGAGCTTCAAGGTGTTTTCGGGCGCGCGGCCGGATATCCAGCGCATCGAGCAGATCTGGGGCGATTGCCTCACCCGCTATGGTGGCCCCTTCCTGTTCGGCGCCGCGCCCACCATCGCCGACGCCATGTTCGCGCCGGTCGCGACCCGCTTCGTCACCTACAATGTCGCCATCGGCGAGGCGGCGGCGGCCTATCGCGACACGATCATGGCGTGGCCGCTGATGCGCCGCTGGATCGACGCGGCGCTGGCCGAACCGGAGGAAATGGCCGAACTGGACGGAGGTTTTTGATGGCCGGGCCCGGCTAATCCGCGCGTAGGCATCGGGGATTAAAGTAGTTTATCGCGCGGACCCGCAACGATCCCGTAGCGGCAGGGGACAGAAAAATTCTTTGAACGGTTCCTCCCCTGGTTCTTCGCCTTCAAGCATTCACCGAATTGACGGACGGCGACCGCACGCTGCTGGAAGGCATCGCGCAGCGCCGCACGCGGCGCGTGCCCGCACGCCATGACGTGATCGCGGAGGGCGAGCCTCCACGCTTCATCAACGTCGTCGTCGATGGCTGGGGCTGCCGTTACAAGCAGCTGCCCAACGGATCGCGGCAGATGCTCTCGCTGCTGCTGCCCGGCGACACGTGCGACGCCAACGCCTATATCCTGCGCGAGATGGACCATTCGATCGGCGCCATCACCAACATGACCATCGCCGAGGTCCACCCTGAGGAGTTCATGGCGCTGGTGCAGGGCAGCCCGAACATCACCAAGGCCTTGTGGTGGAACGAGATGGTGATGATGGCGATCCAGCGCGAATGGACGCTCAGCCTCGGCCAACGCTCCGCCCGCGAGCGGATCGCGCATCTGTTGTGCGAGATTTTCTTCCGGCTGAAGGTGATCGGCCGCTGCGCCGGCAACGCCTGCGAATTTCCGCTGACCCAGATCGACCTGGCCGACGCGACCGGCCTCACCTCGGTCCACGTCAACCGGATGCTCCAGGATCTGCGCCGCGAGAATATGATCGAACTGTCCGGCAAGGCGCTGACGATCCTCGATATGCCCGCACTGATGGAGGAGGCGATGTTCAACCCGAACTACCTCCACCTCGATTCGGGCGATGCGCGGCGGGTGCGGGAGAATTAGACTCTGCCGTGCTCCTGCGCAGGCAGGAGCCCAGGGTGGCAGGGCGCGGCGCCTGGGGCTCTGGGCTCCTGCCTGCGCAGGAGCACGACGGTGGCTAGCGCGCCACGCGCTCCCGCCGCTTTCCGCCACCCAGCACCCAGCCGGCGATCCCCATCCCCGCGAAGGTCATCACCGTCATCCCCAGCCCGAACGCGGCGATATGCCCCTCATTGAGCTGTTCGATCGGCCCCATCGACCGCGCGGCGATATAGCCGGGGACGAGCAAGCTGGGCGCCCAGAAGATGGCGGACAGGATGTTGGCGATCTGGAAGGGGCGTGGGCCCATCCCCATGATGCCGGCGACCAGCGGCACCGTCGCGCGGATCGGCCCCAGGAAGCGGCCGAACAGGATCGAGACGAAGCCGTAGCGGCGGAAGAACAGACGCGTCTTGGCGACGGTGCCGCGATGGCGGTTGAGCGGCCAGCGATAATAGGCCCGGTGGCCGATCCTGCGGCCGACCTCGTAGGAGACCCAATCGCCGATCACCGCGCCGACGATCGTACCCAGCACGACGGGCACCGCCTCGACCAGCCCGGCCCCGATCAGCCCGCCGACCGCCAGCATCAGCGTGGTGGCGGGGATCAGCAGGCCGACGATCGCCAGCGATTCGCCGAACGCCAGCACGCCGACGATCGGCCCCGCCCATATGCCATGGCGGGCGATGAAATCGGCGACGTGGGCGATGATGTCCTGCAAGCGGGGCCTCCGGCCGATCGAACGGATCGACGCCATGGGAGATACTCCCGACATCGCGTTACGCTTCCATGAATTTCGACCGACGGTGGGGATAAAGGTCCAGACTGCATCATCTTTGCGACAGGCTGTGTGGCGGCGGGGCTCTAATCCCGCTGCCCCCTTCCCTCCGTTCGCCCTGAGCAAAGTCGAAGGGCGTGCCCCAAACGCCGCGTCCAGTCGCACGTCCTTCGACTTCGCTCAGGACGAACGGGGGATGGTCGATATCAGACCGCTCAGATCAGAAACACATCGCCCGCGTGGATCGTCACCACCTCGCCACCCGCCAGGCGCAGGCGCAGCGCGCCATCCGCGTCCAGCCCGTCGAACAGTCCCTCGATCAGCCGCCCCTCGGCCCGCGCCGCCAGCGCCGTCCCCGGCTTGTGCGCCCGCTCCAGCCATGCGCGGCGGACGGCCTCCAGCCCCTGCCCGCGCCACACGCCGACCTGCCGGGCGAAGGCGTCCGCCAGCATCGCCAGCGCGTCGGTAGCGGCCGCCACCGCCCCACCCAGCGCCGCCACGCTCGTCACCGCGCGATCGAGATCGTGGGGATGGTGGGCGAGGTTGACGCCGATGCCGACGATCACCGCCTCGCCGCGCCGCTCGAGCAGGATGCCGGCGATCTTGGCGCCATCGACCAGCAGGTCATTGGGCCATTTGATCATCGGCGCGGCATCCGGCGGCAGGAGGGCGCGCAGCACCTCCTCCAGCGCGACGGCGGCGACGAGGGCGAGGCTGGCGGGGGCGGGATCGCCGGGGCGGAGACGGACGAGGCCGCTGGCGTAGAGGTTGCCCGGCGGCGACACCCACGGCCGCCCGCTCCGCCCCCGCCCACCGGTCTGGCGCGCGGCGCTCAGCCAGCTTCCGTCGGCCGCGCCGCTGGCGGCCCAGGCGGCCATCTCGTCATTGGTCGAGCCGGCTTCGGTTAGGGTGCGGATGTCGGTCATTGGCTTCCAACCGTCATTGCGAGCGAAGGGAAGCAATCCAGCGGCGGAACCCGGATTGCCTCGCTCACGCTCCCAATGACGAAGGGTGTCAGAACAGCGAGCGAGCCGCCGACAGGGTCGCCACGCTGAGCAGCGGGATGGTGAGATAGCCCAGCGGCGAGATGATGACCGCCGTGAGCGCGATCAGGCCGCTTTCGACCGGGTGGTTGCCCTCCGTGTCGAACGCCGGGGCCGGCTCGTCGAAGTACATCGTCTTGACGATCTTCAGATAATAGAAGGCGCCGATCACCGAGGTCGCGATGCCGATCATCGCCAGCGGCCACAGGCCGACCGCGACGAGCGCGTCGAACACCGCGAACTTCGGATAGAAACCGAAAAGCGGCGGGATGCCGGCCAGCGAGAACATGAACATCGCCAGCGCCGCCGCCAGCGCCGGCCGCGTGCGCGACAGGCCCGAGAGGCTCGCGATGCTCTCGACCTGGGCGCCGTCCGCCGTGCTTATCCTGAGGACGCACAGGAAGCTGCCGAGCGTCATCGCGACATAGACCGCCATATAGCTCATCACCGCCGAGACACCCTCGACCGTGCCGGGGATCAGGCCGAACAGCGCGAAGCCGACATTGTTGATCGAGGAATAGGCCAGCAACCGCTTGATGTTGGTCTGGCCGATCGCCGCGACACCGCCGAGGACGGTGGAGGCGAGCGCCATGAAGGTGATGATCTGGCGCCAGTGATCGGTCGCCGGCCCGAGCGCCTCGACCGCGACCCGGACGAGCAAAGCCATCGCCGCCACCTTGGGGGCCGAGGCGAAGAAGGTCGTCACCGGGGTCGGCGCGCCTTCGTACACGTCGGGCGTCCACATGTGGAACGGCACGGCCGAGATCTTGAAGGCGAGGCCCGCCAGCACGAACACCAGACCGAAGGCCTGGCCCAGCGACAGGCCGCTCGCCATGGCGAGGCCGATGCCACCGAACGACGTGGTGCCGGTGAAGCCGTACAGCAGCGAGATGCCGTAGAGCAGGATGCCCGATGCCAGCGCGCCCAGCACGAAATATTTAAGGCCCGCCTCGGCCGAGCGCAGGTCGCGCCGCATGAAGCTGGCCAGCACATAAGCCGCGAGGCTCTGGAGTTCGAGGCCGACGTAGAGCGTCAGCGTATCGCCCGCCGAGACCATCATGCCCATGCCGACCGACGACAGCAGGATCAGCACCGGATATTCGGCGCGCATCCCCCCGAAGCGATCGAAATAGCCGGGCGCGACGAGGATCGAGACGGCGGCGGCGGCATAGATCAGCAGCTTGGCGAAGGCGGCGAACGGATCGGCCAGATAGAGGCCGTCGAACGCCGGGCCGGCATAGCCCGAGGGGCCGAGCAGCGCGAGCGCCGCCAGCGCGAGGACGAGGACGCTGAGCAGGCCGACGAGACGCGACGCGCCGTCACCGGCCCAGGCGCCGACCAGCAGCAGCACCAGCGCGCCGATCGAGAGGATGAGTTCGGGCGCGGTGAGCGCCAAATTCGCGATCATTCGCCATGCTCCTGATGGGCGGGCGCGGCAGGTTTGACGGGCGATACCTTGAGCAGGCTGTCCCCTGCGGGCTTGGCGCGATCGAGCCGGGCGAGAACCGCGCCGACATCGGCGCGCATCGGCCGCAGGAAGCTCTCCGGATGGACGCCCATCCACATCACGCTGGCCGCCAGCGGCAGCAGGATGGCGATCTCGCGCGGCGACAGATCCAGCATCGCCGCCACGTCGGGCTTGTCGAGCGGGCCATAGACCACGCGACGATAGAGGTAGAGCATATAGGCGGCGCCGGTGATGATGCCGGTCGTCGCCACGATCGCCGCCCAGGTCGAGACCTGATAGACGCCCAGCATCGCCAGGAACTCGCCGACGAAGCCCGACGTGCCCGGCAGGCCGACCGACGCCATCGTGAACAACAGGAAGAGGATGGCATATTTCGGCATGTTGTTCGCGAGGCCGCCGTAGCGGCTGATCTCACGCGTGTGCAGCCGATCGTAGATCACGCCGACGCACAGGAAGAGCGCGCCCGAGACGAGGCCGTGGCTGAGCATCACCAGCAGCGCGCCCTCGATCCCCTGCCGGTTGAAGGCGAAGAGACCGAAGGTGACGAACGCCATGTGCGCGACCGACGAATAAGCGATCAGCTTCTTCATGTCGTTCTGCACGAGGGCGACGAGGCTGGCATAGACGATCGCGACCATGCTGAGCCCCAGCACCAGCCAGACGAGCGTGGCCGACGCTTCCGGGAACATCGGCAGCGAGAAGCGGATGAAGCCGTAGCCGCCCATCTTGAGCAGCACGCCCGCCAGGATGACCGAGCCCGCCGTCGGCGCCTGAACGTGCGCGTCGGGCAACCAAGTGTGGACCGGCCACATCGGCATCTTCACCGCGAAGCTGGCAAAGAAGGCGAGGAACAGCCAGGTCTGCGCCTGCACCGGGAAGTCGTAGGCCATCAGCGTCGGGATGTCGGTGGTGCCCGCCATCTGCGCCATCCACAGCATCGCGATCAGCATCAGCACCGATCCGAGCAGCGTGTAGAGGAAGAATTTATAGCTGGCGTAGATGCGGTCCACGCCGCCCCAGATGCCGATGATGAGGTACATCGGGATCAGGCCGGCTTCGAACATGATGTAGAACAGGAACAGATCCTGTGCCGAGAACACGCCGATCATCAGCGTTTCCATCAGCAGGAAGGCGGCCATATACTCCGGCACGCGCTTCTCGATCGCGCGCCACGAGGCGGCGATGCAAATCGGCATCAGGAAGACCGAAAGCATGATGAGCATCAGGGCGATGCCATCGATGCCGAGCGCCCAGGCGAAGCGCCCGAACAGAGGCACGCTCTCCTGAAACTGCCACTGCGCGCCGCCGACATCGTAGGTCGCCCACAGCAGGATACCGAGCGCAAAATCCACGAGGGTGGCGATCAGGGCCGTCCAGCGGGCGCTTTCCTCTTTCAGGAACAGGCAGGCGACGGCCGCGGCGGCGGGCACCGCGATCATCAGGGTGAGGATGGGGAAGCCGAGCTGGTTCATGTCCGTCAGCCCATCACGGCCCAGGTGGTCGCCGCGGCCAGGCCGAGCAGCATCACCAGTGCATAGGTGTAGAGATAGCCCGACTGGAGGCGCCGGGCGGCGGCCCCCGCCCCGACCACGACCGCGGCGGCGCCGTTCGGCCCGAAGCGGTCGATCGTCTTCTGGTCGCCGCGCACCCACAGCAGCCGGCCGAGCGCGAAGGCGGGCCGCACGAAGAGGATGTTATACAACTGATCGAAATACCATTTGTTGAGCAGGAAGGCGTAAAGCCCCGGGAATGTCGCCGCCATCCTCGCCGGCACGCTGCGATCGAGCACATAGGCCCACAGCGCGACGAGGAAGCCGGTGATCATCGCGATCGTCGCCGACCACTTCGCCAGCTCGGGGATCCCGTGCATCGCGTGCATCAGATGCTCGTTGAAGAAGAGGCTGCCGCGCCAGAACTCAGCGCCGCCCTCGACCCCGATGAAGTGCGGCGCGAACACGATACCCGCGAACACCGCGCCGACCGACAGGACGCCGAGCGGCACCAGCATCGGCCACGGGCTTTCGTGCGGATGGTAGCCGGCGGTGCCGTCGCCGCCATGGGCATGGCCGTGCGCGTGGTGATCGTGGCCGTGGCCATGTTCCTCGCCATGCTCGCCCGCCGGATCGCTCACGCGATGATCGCCGGTGTGCGCGGCATCGTGGGCCACGTCGTGCGCATGGTCGTGGCCATGATCGTCATGGCCATGGCCGTGCGCGTCATGCACCGCGTGCTGGATATGCTCGGACTGCTCCCAGCGGGGCTTGCCGAAGAAGGTGAGGAACACCAGCCGCCACGAATAGAAGCTGGTCAGCAGCGCCGCGAACACGCCGACGGCAAAGGCGAGCCCGCCCGCCTGCGTTCCGCTGGCGAAGGCCGCCTCGATGATGGCATCCTTGGAATAGAAGCCCGCGAAGCCGAACACGCCCGCCACGCCGACGCCGGTGATCGCGAGCGTGCCCGCCATCATCGCCCAGAAGGTGAGCGGGATGTGTTTCCGCAAGCCCCCGTAATAGCGCATGTCCTGCTCGTGATGCATCGCATGGATCACCGAGCCCGCGCCCAGGAACAGCAGCGCCTTGAAGAAGGCGTGCGTGAACAGGTGGAACATCGCCGCGCCATAGGCGCCGACGCCCGCCGCGAAGAACATGTAACCGAGCTGCGAGCAGGTCGAGTAAGCGATCACGCGCTTGATGTCGGTCTGGGTCACGCCCACCGTCGCCGCGAACAGCGCCGTCGCCGCGCCCACATAGGTGACGACGGTCATCGCGGTCGGGCTCACCTCGAACATCGGCGAGAGGCGGCACACCATGAACACGCCGGCCGTCACCATGGTGGCGGCGTGGATCAGCGCCGACACCGGGGTCGGGCCTTCCATCGCGTCCGGCAGCCAGGTGTGGAGGCCGAGCTGCGCCGACTTGCCCATCGCGCCCACGAACAGCAGCAGGCAGAGCAGGGTCATCACATCGACCCGCATCCCCGCGAAGCCGATCGAGGCGCCGGCCATGCCCGGCGCTGCCGCCAGGATCGCCGGGATCGAGACCGTGCCGAACACCAGGAAGGTGCCGAAGATGCCGAGCGAGAAGCCGAAATCGCCGACGCGGTTGACGACGAACGCCTTGATCGCGGCCGCCTGCGCCGAGGGCTTCTGATACCAGAAGCCGATGAGCAGATAGGAGGCGAGGCCGACGCCTTCCCAGCCGAAGAACATCTGGATCAGGCTGTCCGACGTGACGAGCATCAGCATCGCGAAGGTGAACAACGAGAGATAGGCGAAGAAGCGGGGCTGGTCGGGATCCTCCGCCATATAGCCCCAGCTGTAGAGGTGGACGAGGCTGGAGACGCTCGTCACCACCACCAGCATCACCGCCGTCAGCGTATCCACGCGCAGCGACCAATCGACGACGAGGTCGCCCGATCGGATGAAGGTGACGACCTGATGCACCATCGGCTCGGCCGTGCCGCCGAGATAGGACAGGAAGATCGGCCAAGACAAAGCGCAGGACACGAACAGGCAGCCGGTCGTGATGACCTTGGCCGGCACGTTGCCGATCGCGCGATTGCCGAAGCCCGCGATGATGGCCGCCAGCAGCGGCAGGAAGACGATCGCCTCGATCACCGCGAAATCAGCCCTTCATCCGATTGATGTCGTCGACCGCGATGGTGCCGCGGCCACGGAAGTAGATGACGAGGATGGCCAGGCCGATCGCGGCCTCGCCCGCCGCCACCGTCAGCACGAACATCGCGAACACCTGCCCCACCAGATCGTTGAGATAGGCGGAGAAAGCGACGAGATTGATGTTCACGCTCAACAGGATCAGCTCGATCGCCATCAGGATGATGATGACGTTCTTCCGGTTGAGGAAGATGCCGAACACGCCGAGCGCGAACAGGATCGCGGAGACGGTGATGAAATGCTGAAGACCAATCATAGCTCGACCCCTTCGCCCACGGCCGGATCGGTCATGCGGATCGCGTCCTTGGGGGTGCGCTGGTTCTGGCGCGCGATATTCTGCACGCGCACCCCGCCGCGCGCCCGGTGGGTCAGCACGATCGCGCCGATCAGCGCGACCAGCAGCACCAGCCCGGCGCCCTCGAAGATATAGAGGTAGCGGGTGTAGATGAGCGTGCCGAGCGCCTGGATGTTGGGCACCTCGGCCGGCGTCGGCGCGATACGGTTGGCGAGTTCGACCCCGCCCGCCTTCCACGCGCCGATCGCGAAGATCGTCTCGCCCGCCAGCACGCCGACCAGCGCGATGCCGAACGGGAAGTAGCGCGCGATGCCCGATCGCAGCTCGGCGAAATCGATGTCCAGCATCATCACGACGAACAGGAACAGCACCGCGACCGCGCCGACATAGACGATGACGAGCAGCATCGCGATGAACTCGGCGCCGACCAGCAGCATCAGCCCGGCGGCGTTGAAGAAGGCGAAGATCAGCCACAACACCGAATGGACCGGGTTGCGTGCGGTGACCGTCAGCAAGCCGGCCACGACGACCAGCGTTGCGAACAGATAAAAGGCGAGTGTCTGGATCACGTTACCGCGCCGCCCCCTTGGCCACCAAATCCACAGTCCGTTCGTGTCGAGCGAAGTCGAGACACGCAGCCCCGACGCCCGTGGCACGTCCCTCGACTTCGCTCGGGACGAACGGAGTGGGGGTGCTCGTGATGATTGCGCGCGCCATTACCGGTACGGTGCATCGGCGGCAAGGTTCTGGGCGATCGACCGTTCCCAGCGATCGCCATTTTCGAGCAGCTTGGACTTGTCGTAGATCAGCTCCTCGCGGGTCTCGGTGGCGAATTCGAAATTCGGCCCCTCGACGATGGCGTCCACCGGGCAGGCTTCCTGGCAGAAGCCGCAGTAGATGCACTTGGTCATGTCGATGTCGTAGCGCGTCGTGCGGCGGCTGCCGTCGTCGCGCGGCTCGGCTTCGATCGTGATCGCCTGCGCCGGGCACACCGCCTCGCACAGCTTGCACGCGATGCAGCGTTCCTCGCCGTTGGGATAGCGGCGCAGCGCATGTTCGCCACGGAAGCGGGGCGACAGCGGGTTCTTCTCGAACGGATAGTTGATCGTCGCCTTGGGCTTGAAGAAATACTTCAAGGTCAGCGCATGCGCCTTCACGAACTCCCAGAGGGTGAAGGACTTGATGTAATAAGCGAGGCTCATGCGCCCACTCCGTAGCGGGTGACCATCAGATAGCCGGAGACGAGGAACACCCAGATCAGCGACAGCGGCAGGAAGATCTTCCAGCCAAGGCGCATCAGCTGGTCATAGCGGTAGCGCGGCACGGTGGCCTTCACCCACGAGAAGACGAAGAAGAAGGCGAAGATCTTGACGAACAGCCAGATGATGCCGGGCACGGCATAGAGCGGCGCCCAGTCGATCGGCGGCAGCCACCCGCCCCAGAAGAGCGTGGCGTTGAGCGCGCACATCAGCAGCACGTTGCCATATTCGCCCAGCCAGAACAGCGCGAAGCTCATCGACGAATATTCGGTCTGGTAGCCGGCGACGATCTCGCTCTCGGCCTCGGTCAGGTCGAACGGGGCGCGCTGGGTTTCGGCCATCGCGGAGATCAGGAACACCACCGCCATCGGAAACAGCAGCGGGTTGAAGCCGAAGCCGTTGATGAAGCCGAACACATGCGCCCGCTGCGCGACGACGATGCCGGACAGGTTGAACGTGCCCGCCCACAACACCACCGAGATCAGCACGAAGCCGATCGACACTTCATAGCTCACCATCTGCGCGGCGGCGCGGATGGCGGAATAGAAGGGATATTTGGAGTTGGACGCCCAGCCGGCCAGGATGATGCCGTAGACGCCCAGCGACGAGGCGGCGAGGATGTAGAGCAGCCCGACATTGACGTCGGCCAGCACCATGTTCGGCCCGAACGGAATCACCGCCCAGGCGATCAGCGCCACCGTGAAGGTGATGATCGGCGCCAGCAGGAAGAGGCCGCGATTGGCCGCCGACGGGATGATCGTCTCCTGAAGGAACACCTTCAGCCCGTCCGCGAAGGACTGCAGCAGGCCGAAGGGGCCGACGACGTTCGGGCCCCGGCGCAGCGCCATCGCCGCCCAGATCTTGCGATCGGCATAGATGATCATCGCCACCGACAGCATCAGCGGCAGCGCGATCATCAGGATCAGGATCAGCGTGGCGACGAACCAGCCGAAGCCATAGCCCAGGAAGGTGGACTGGAAAAACTCGGTCATTGGCCGCTCGCCTGAAAACCCATCGCCATGGACGCGGCGATGTTCGGATGCTGGGGGTTGACCGTCAGTTCGCGCCGCGCGGGGCTGATGACAAGGTCCATATCTTCCATCGGGATCGCGCCGAGCAACGCCTGATCGCCCAACACCAGCGCGCCGGTGAGGCAGCGGCGGTTGGCGAAACGCAGCGAAATCGGGCCGACATAATCGACGAGCTGCGAGCGCCCGTCCGCGACGGTCACCTGTCGCTGATCGAGCACGTCGAGCTGCAACTGCTGCGCCACCTGTGCGGGGATGCACAGATGCAGCGCGCCGCTGTCGACGAGCGCGTCGATCGTCATCGGCGCGAGCCCGTCATGGCGCGCGTTCGACAGCTCGATCGAGGCCGAAAACGTCCCCATTACTCCGCCGCCTCCGCATAGCTCTCGCCGTGGAGCAGTTCGGACGAGCAGCGCTGCATCGTCTCGCTGGCGCGGGCGATGGCGTTGGTGAGGTAGAAATCGGCGATCGGGTAGGCGATCTCGCCCGAGGCGGCGCCATCGAGTGCCGGCACCGACCAGCCGTAATCGGCCAGCGCGCCGACGTCGCCCAGCGCGGGCACATCGGCGATCATCGCCGCCCGCACCGCCTCGAACGTGTCGAACGGCAGGGTGTGGCCCAGCACGTCGGACAGGGCGCGCAGGATCGCCCAATCCTCGCGCGCGTCGCCCGGCGGGAAGACCGCGCGGTCGCCGCGCTGCACCCGGCCCTCGAGATTGACGTAGGTGCCGGGCTTTTCGGTATAGGCCGCCGCCGGCAGGATCACGTCCGCGCCATGCGCGCCCTTGTCGCCATGGTGGCCAACATAGACGGTGAAGGCGCTCGCAAACTTGTCCGCCGGAACCTCGTCGGCGCCGAGCAGGAAGACGAGCTTGGGCGCCGCCGCCGTCACGTCGGCGATGCCGCCGGCCTGCGCATAACCCAGCATGAGCCCGCCCATCCGCGATGCGGAGAAGTGCAGGACGTTATAGCCGTTCCAGCCTTCCTTCACGAGGCCGAGCGTATCGACCAGCTTGAGCGAGGCGCCATGCGCCCCCGCCTTCAGCCCGCCGCCACCGACGATCACCGCCGGCCGCGCCGCCTTGCCGAACGCCTCCGTCACCGCCTGCGGCAGACTACCCAGCAGGCCGAGATCATTGCCGATCCATGTGACCGGATAGGTCAGATCGACCTCCGGCCCGATCGCGAACACCTTGGCGCCGCGCTTCACCGCCTTGCGGATGCGCGTGTTGACCAAAGGCGCCTCCCAGCGGACGTTGGCGCCCACCAGCAGGATCGCGTCGGCCGTCTCGATGCCCGCGATCGTCGAGTTGAAATTGACCGCCGACAGGCTCGTCACGTCATAGGCCATGCCGGTCTGGCGGCCTTCGAGCAGGGTCGAGCCCATGCGCCCAAGCAGCGCCTTGGCGGCATACATCGTCTCGCAATCGACCAGATCGCCCGCGATCGCCGCGACCGACGCGCCTGCATCCACCGCTTTGATCGCCGCGAAGGCTTCGCCCCAGGTCGCGGGCTGGAGCTTGCCGTTGACGCGGACATAGGGCTTGTCGAGCCGGCCGCGCACGAGGCCGTCGACGGCGTGGCGGGTCTTGTCCGACGCCCACTCCTCGTTGACGTCCTCGTTGATGCGCGGCAGCGCGCGCAGCACCTGGCGGCCCCGGCTGTCGAGCCGGATATTGGTGCCGACCGCGTCCATCACGTCGATCGCATAGGTCTTCTTCAGCTCCCACGGCCGCGCCTCGAAGGCGTAGGGCTTGGAGGTGAGCGCGCCGACCGGGCACAGATCGACGACATTGCCCGAAAGCTCCGACGTGACCGCCTTCTCCAGATAGGAGGTGATCTGCATGTTCTCGCCGCGATACAGCGCGCCGATCTCCTCGACGCCCGCCACTTCCTCGGCGAAGCGCACGCAACGGGTGCATTGGATGCACCGGGTCATCACCGTCTTGACGATCGGACCCATATATTTCTCGGTCACGGCGCGCTTGTTCTCGTGATAGCGCGAGTGGCCCTTGCCGTAGGCGATCGACTGATCCTGAAGATCGCATTCGCCGCCCTGATCGCAGATCGGGCAATCGAGCGGGTGGTTGATGAGGAGAAACTCCATCACCCCCTCGCGCGCCTTCTTCACCATCGGCGTGGCGGTGAAGATCTCCTGCTTGTCGGCGGCGGGCAGCGCGCACGAAGCCTGCGGCTTGGGCGGCCCCGGCTTCACCTCGACCAGGCACATGCGGCAATTGCCGGCGATGCTCAGCCGCTCATGATAGCAGAAGCGCGGCACTTCCTTGCCGGCGGCCTCGCAGGCCTGCAGCACCGTGGCGCCCGCGGGCACCGTCACTTCGATTCCGTCTACGGTAAGCGTGGGCATTTACTTGACCTTCGCCAAAGCAAAATTGGGGCGATCGGGCGGCAGAATGAGGCGCTCGTTACGCGGATCGATCATCACGTCCATATCCTGCATGGCGATGGCTCCGAGCAGAACCTCGTTGCCGAGGACCATGGCGGTGGTGGTGGTGATGCGGTTCTCGAACTGAACGGTCACCGGCTCGACGATGCCGACTTCGAGCAGCGATCCGTCGGCCATCTGCGCGACGCGTGTCCGCTTGACGGTGAGGCCCAGCTCGCGCTGCACGATCTCCGGGATGCACAGGTTGATCGCGCCGGAATCGACCAGCGCATCTACCTCGACCGGCTGGAGATCGTCCCGCAGCAGATTGCTGAGCTTGATCGGGGCATAGACGACACCCATCACCCACACCTTCCGACAAGGCGACACCTCAGGACAACACCCTGATTACGGCCGATAACAGCATCATCTTTCAAGACGGTCATCTTAGGTTCTCACCGCCGCCAATTTTGCTCTTCTTGTCGAAAGCTTATAAGCTGCCTCTGCAAGAACTCCTCGCAGCGCAATCTTGCTAAAGGTAATTTTCTCTCGATCAGACATGCAACTGTCTAGCGATGGCGAAAGGATCCTATAAATACCAGCCTCTTCAGGTGAGCCGGCCATTGTTGTAAATAGCTCCGAGGCAGTACCCGGATTTGCTCTAATCGCACAATCGGCTATCTCAACAAGCGCGACATGCTGAAACCAAGCGGCGGGCGCATCCACAGGAACCGGATTACGGTAATCAATCGGTGGGACAGACGCAATTTCAGGAGTCAACAGTAAACCAGGCTGACTAACTAGAAAGGCCTCATAAAGCGACCCGCGAAACAAACCGAAGGACATCTTCAGCCCACCATTCCCGAGACATTCGTTAGTGGCAAGCGCCCGGGCCTGCTTCTTCTCGCCAAGCATATATGGCGGAGTTTCAATGTATGCCTTGGCGAAGCCGCGATAACGCTTCACGACACACTGCCCATAAGCAAGCATCGTCCGTTGAGCACGTGTAGCGGGACTTACAGCGTGATCATCGTTCATGGCCGCTACCCGTGGTTGGAGCGGGTTCCGCATCTCCTGCGCGCCTATGCACGCAGGCGCGGTCGCGATGAAACTCGCGAATACACCAACCAAGAGTTTGATCTGCCTCACTCGGCCGCCACCGCATAGGCCGGCGCGCCGCCCTTATCCTTGATGCGGCGTTCGATTTCCGGGCGGAAATGCTTGATGAGGCCCTGGATCGGCCACGCCGCCGCGTCGCCCAGGGCGCAGATGGTGTGGCCTTCGACCTGCTTGGTCACCTCGTGCAGCATGTCGATCTCGGACAGGTCGGCGTCGCCGGTGCGCAGCCGTTCCATCACGCGCCACATCCAGCCGGTGCCCTCGCGGCAAGGGGTGCATTGGCCGCAGCTCTCATGCTTGTAGAAATAGCTGATGCGGCTGATCGCGCGGACGATGTCGGTGGACTTGTCCATCACGATCACCGCCGCCGTGCCGAGGCCCGAGCCGAGACCGCGCAGGCCGTCGAAATCCATCGGCACGTCCATGATCTCGGCGGCCGGCACCAGCGGCACCGAGGAGCCGCCCGGGATCACCGCGAGCAGATTGTCCCACCCGCCCCGGATGCCGCCGCAATGCTTGTCGATCAGTTCGCGGAAGGGGATGCCCATCGCCTCCTCGACCACGCACGGATTGTTCACATGTCCCGAGATCTGGAAGAGCTTGGTGCCCTTGTTGTTCTCCCGGCCGATGCCGAAGAACCACTGGGGCCCGCGCCGCAGGATCGTCGGCACCACCGCGATCGATTCGACATTGTTCACCGTCGTCGGGCAGCCGAAAAGGCCGACACCCGCCGGGAAGGGCGGCTTCAGGCGCGGCTGGCCCTTCTTGCCCTCCAGACTCTCGATCTGAGCGGTTTCCTCGCCGCAGATGTAGGCGCCGGCACCGCGATGGACGAACACGTCGAAATCATAGCCCGAGCCGGCGGCATTCTTGCCGAGCATGCCCTTGTCATAGGCCTGCGCCACGGCGGCGAAGAGGTTCTCGGCCTCGCGGATGAACTCGCCGCGGATGTAGATGTACGCCGCCCGCGCGCGCATCGCGAAGCCCGCGATCAGCGCGCCTTCGAGCAATTTGTGCGGATCGTGGCGCAGGATCTCGCGATCCTTGCACGAGCCGGGCTCGGATTCGTCGGCGTTGATGAGCAGGAAGCTGGGTTTTCCGGGCTTCTGCTCCTTGGGCATGAAGCTCCACTTCATGCCGGTCGGGAAGCCCGCCCCACCGCGCCCGCGCAGGCCCGAGGCCTTGATATCCTCGATGATCTGGTCCTGCCCACGCGCCATCAGCGCCTTGGTATCGTCCCAGTCGCCACGCTTCATCGCGCCATCGATGGTCCAATCCTGGAAGCCATAGATGTTGGTGAAGATGCGATCCTTGTCGTCGAGCATCAGTGTGCGTCCGTCAGATCAAGGCGACGCTCGATGCGCCCGGTGCGCTCCTCGAGACGGTCCAGCCGATTGTTGATTCCCGCGACGGACATCATGATCCCGCTCAGATGCTCATCGACCGCTGTCAGCCGCATCTTGATGTCCATCTGTTCCAGTTCGAACTTGTCGAACCGGCTGTTGAGCCGCCGCAGATGCTCCAGCACCAGATTTTCGACATTGTCGCTCATCGCCCCTGCCCCACGAGCTTCTCGACGAACAGATAGGCGATCACCGCCAGGCCGATGCCGATCGCGATGGCGACCAGCTTCAGCGCGAGACCCAGCAGCTTGAGGAGCAGCCAGATCGCGACGATGCCGACGACGATCGCCAGGAAGAGGGAGGCGAGCGACCTCAAGAAACATAATCCTTGAGCACCGTCGGCCCGCCCATCGGCGACGAGAGGAAGCGATCGACCTGCGGGCCGGGCTTCGGCGTCTCGCCGCGCGCCAGTGCCTCGAGGATCGCGGTCGTCGTCTCGAAGGTGAGGTCTTCGTAATTGTCGTCGTTGATCTGCACCATCGGCGCGTTGACGCAGGCGCCCAGGCACTCGACCTCGGTGAGCGTGAACAGGCCGTCGGCCGTGGTCGCGCCTTTCTTCAGGCCCTTCTTGTAGCAGGCGTCGAGCACGTCGTCCGAGCCGCGCAACATGCAGGGCGTCGTGCCGCACACCTGCACATGATAGCGGCCGACCGGCGCCATATTGTACATCGTGTAGAAGCTGACGACCTCCAGCGCGCGGATATAGGGCATGCCCACCGCCTTCGCGACATATTCGATCACCGGCACGGGCAGCCAGCCTTGCGTGTTCGTTTCCTTGCCGACCTGACGCTGCGCGAGATCGAGCAACGGCATCACCGCCGAATGCTCGCGCCCCTTGGGATAACGGCCGAAGATCTCGCGCACCTTGGACTCGTTCTCGGCGCTCCACGCGAAACTGCCCCAGCGTGCGCGGGTCTCGGCCTCGTCGGGGATATGGGCTGCGTCAGCCATGCACGTCACTCTTGTTGCGCGTATCGAAGCGGGCTTCGCCGATCTCGCCCGCATGGGTCAGGAAGAAACGCTGGAGGAAGAAGGCGCCGACACCGATGCCGACGAGGAACAGGCCGAGGAAGGCGTTCCACATCGGCTGGCCCGCCTCGGCGAACTCCGCCCACAACAGCGCCGCGACGACGACGAACGCGACGCCACCCCAGATCACCGGGCGCAGCGCCCTGGCGGTCTGTCCCACGCCGCTCACCGGTCGCACTCGCCGAACACGACGTCGATCGCCGAAAGGATGGCGGTGGTGTCGGCCAGCATGTGGCCCTTCATCATGAAGTCCATCGCCTGGAGGTGGCTGAAGGCGGTCGGGCGGATCTTGCAGCGGTACGGCTTGTTGCTGCCGTCGCTCACCAGATACACGCCGAACTCGCCCTTGGGGCTCTCCGTCGCGACATAGACCTCGCCCTCGGGGACGTGAAAGCCCTCGGTATAGAGCTTGAAGTGATGGATCAGCGCTTCCATCGACTGCTTCATCTCGCCACGCTTGGGCGGCACGACCTTGCGGTCGTCGGACGCGATCGGGCCGTCGGGCATGTCGGCCAGGCACTGCTTCATGATCGCGGCGGACTGGCGGACTTCCTCCACCCGCACCATGAACCGGTCGTAGCAGTCGCCGCGCGTGCCGGTCGGCACCTCGAAGCGCATCTTGTCATACGCATCGTAGGGCTGCGAGCGGCGGATATCCCAGGGGATGCCGGCGGCGCGGATCATCGGGCCGGAGAAGCCCCAGGCGATCGCATCCTCCTTGCTGACGACGCCGATATCGACGTTGCGCTGCTTGAAGATGCGGTTGTCGGCGACCAAGCTGATCGCATCCTCGAACAGGCGCGGCAGGCGCGTGTCCAGCCAGTCGGCGATGTCGGTGAGCAGCTTCAGCGGCACATCCTGATGCACGCCGCCGGGGCGGAACCACGCCATGTGCATCCGCGCGCCCGACGCCCGCTCGAAGAAGCCGTAGCAATCCTCGCGAATCTCGAACAGCCACAGGTTCGGCGTCATCGCGCCCACGTCCATCACGTGCGACCCGAGGTTCAGCATGTGGTTGCAGATGCGGCTCAGCTCGGCGAACAGCACGCGGAGGTATTTGGCGCGCTCCGGCACCTCCAGCCCCAACAGCTTCTCGATCGCGAGCACATAGCTGTGCTCCATGTTGAGCGGCGAGCAATAATCGAGGCGATCGAAATAGGGCAGCGCCTGAAGATAGGTCTTGTATTCGATCAGTTTCTCGGTGCCGCGATGAAGCAGGCCGACATGCGGATCGACCCGCTCGACGATCTCGCCGTCCAGCTCCATCACGAGGCGCAGCACGCCATGCGCGGCGGGGTGCTGCGGGCCGAAGTTGATCGTGTAATTCTGGATCTCGACGTCGCCCAGGGTCGGATCGTTCGGCGTCAGCAGCATGTCGAGATCGGCGATCGACCCATGCGGGTTGGCGACGGCCACGGCGGGATCGCTCACTTCTTCACCTCATCGGCCTTGAGCGGCGTCGGCGCGCCGGGGGCCTCGGGGGCCTTCTGCGGAGGCGCCTTCTCGTCGCCGGGCAGGATATAATCGGCGCCTTCCCACGGGCTCATGAAATCGAACATGCGCAGATCCTGCGCCAGCTTGACCGGCTGGTAGGCGACGCGCTTCTCGGCCTCCGAATAGCGCAGCTCGACATAGCCCGTCAGCGGGAAGTCCTTGCGCTGCGGATGGCCGCGGAAGCCATAATCGGTGAGGATGCGGCGCAGATCGGGGTTCCCCTCGAACAGCACGCCATACATGTCGTACACCTCACGCTCGAGCCAGCCGGCGACCGGCCACAGCCCCGTCACCGAAGGCACGGCCTGCACCTCGTCGGTCGCGACATGCACCCGGATGCGGTGGTTCCGGGTGAGGCTGAGCATGCAATAGACCACCTCGAACCGCTCGGCGCGGTCCGGGTAATCGACACCAGCGATCTCCATCAGTTGTTGGTAATGCAGATCGTCGCGCACGACCCGCATCGCCTCGACCAGCCCTTCGCGCTTCACGTCGAGCCGCACCTCGCCGACCTTGTCGGTCGCCGCGATCAGCAGGTCGCCGAGCGCGGCCTTCGCCGCCTCGATCACGCCCGCGTTGGAGGCATATTTCGGGAAGCTCATCGTTCGATCGTCCCCATGCGGCGGATCTTCCGCTGGAGTTGCATGATCCCGTACAGCAGCGCCTCGGCGGTCGGCGGGCAGCCGGGCACGTAGATGTCGACCGGTACGATCCGGTCGCAGCCGCGCACGACCGAATAGCTGTAATGATAATAGCCGCCGCCGTTGGCGCACGAGCCCATCGAGATGACGTATTTCGGCTCGGACATCTGATCGTAGACGCGGCGCAGCGCCGGGGCCATCTTGTTGCAGAGCGTGCCCGCCACGATCATCACGTCCGACTGACGCGGTGACGCGCGCGGCGCGGCGCCGAACCGCTCCAGATCGTAGCGCGGCATGTTGACGTGGATCATCTCGACAGCGCAGCAGGCGAGGCCGAAGGTCATCCACCACAGCGAGCCGGTGCGCGCCCACTGGAACAATTCCTCGGTCGAAGTGACGAGGAAACCCTTGTCCTGCACTTCGGCCTGGAGGCTGTCGAAGAAGGCCTGATCGGGGGGCGTATCTTCGGTCGGGTGGCGGTCGATGGCCGCCGGCAAGGTCACTCCCATTCCAGCGCTCCCTTCTTCCAGCAATATGCGTAGCCGATGGCCAGTTCGATCAGGAAGATCATCATGCCCGCCCAGCCGGCGAAGCCGATCCCGCCGAGCGACACCGCCCACGGATAGAGGAACGCCGCTTCCAGATCGAAGATGATGAAGAGGATGGCGATCAGATAGAATCGCACGTCGAACTGGGCCCGGCTGTCCTCGAACGCGGGAAAGCCGCACTCATATTCGGTCAGCTTCTCCGGGGTCGGCTTGGCCGATCCGGTGAACTTCGAGGCGACGATGGGCAGCACCACGAAGGCGCTCGACAGCGCCACCGCGACGGCGAGAAACAGCAGGATCGGCAGATAGCCAGCGGCGACCGACGCCATCCAAGATACTCCGGTTGCAGCGGGGGCTGGAAAGCCCCCTTCCCTTGGCCGATCCTCTAGGCTTGCCGCACCTGCGAAGCAAGGCATCGGGGCCGTGAGAATGACTCGCAGAAAGACGGAAAACCGCCGCGTATTGGGGTGGGCGGGTGACAAAGCGTTGCGTGACAGGGCGCGATCGTTCCCCTCAAGCTGGGATCTCCCGAGGCCGGGCGATCCATGCGAGGCCCCGTCCAGCCTCCCGAGACCCCGGCTTTCGCTGGGGTGACGATCGTAACTGTTACCGCAGCGCGGTCGCCAGCAGCTTATGCAGCTTGGAATGGATCTGATCGTTGGCGGCGAGCACCTGGCCCTTCTCATACGCCCGGTCCGCCCCGCGATAGTCGGTGACGAATCCGCCCGCCTCGCGCACCAGCAGGATGCCGGCAGCGATGTCCCACGGCTTCAGCGGGCTTTCCCAGAAACCGTCGTAGCGGCCGGCGGCGACCCAGGCGAGATCGAGCGCGGCGGCGCCGAAGCGGCGGATGCCCGCCACCTGCGGGGCGACCGCGTCGAAGATCGCATTATATTCCTTGAAGTCGCCATGCCCCAGGAAGGGGATGCCGGTCGCGATCAGCGCCTCGGACATATCCCGGCGGGAGGACACGCGCAGGCGGCGATCGTACAGCCACGCGCCGCGGCCCTTCTCGGCCCAGAAGCTCTCGTCGGTGACGGGCTGGTAGACCAGCCCCTGCGTGATCTCCGGCCGGCCGCCGGGGCCGTTGGGCTCCTCGACCGCGATCGAGATGGCGAAATGCGGGATGCCGTGGAGGAAGTTGGTCGTGCCGTCGAGCGGATCGACGATCCAGCGCGGCTTGGAGGGATCGCCCTCGACCGTGCCGCCTTCCTCGCCGACGAAGCCCCAGTCGGGCCGCGCCTTCTTCAATTCCTCGTAGAGCGTCTGCTCGGCGCGCTTGTCGGCCATCGAGACGAAGTCGGCCGGCCCCTTGCGGCTGACCTGCAATTCCTGCGTCTCGCCGAAGTCGCGGCGCAGGCGCGGCGCGGCCTTGCGCGCGGCACGCTCCATGACGGTGATGAGGCCAGAATGGGATACCATGGAATGAACTCCCCCCCTCCCTGCCAAGGGAGGGGGCCGGGGGGTGGGTCAGTTCGTCGGGGACGGAATCAAGCCGGGCAAAGCGCCATCGGCCGAACCCACCCCTCGATCCCCTCCCTTGGCAGGGAGGGGAAGCTGGTTAGTCCGCGCGCCGGACATATTCCCGGCTGTACACGTCGACGACGATCTTCACGCCGGCGCCGATGTGCGGCGGCACCATCACGCGCACGCCATTGTCGAGCACGGCCGGCTTGTAGCTGGAGGAGGCCGTCTGGCCCTTCACCACCGCGTCGGCCTCGACGATCATGGCCTCGATCGTGTCGGGCAGCTGCACCGAGATCGGGCGCTCGTCGTAAAGCTCCATCACCACGTCCATGCCGTCCTGAAGGAAGGCCGCCGCATCGCCGAGGATGCCGGCGTCGAGCGTGATCTGCTCGTAATTTTCCTTGTCCATGAAGGTCAGCGCGTCGCCGTCCTTGAACAGGAACTGGAAATCCTTGGTGTCAAGGCGCACGCGCTCGACCGTCTCGGCCGAGCGGAAGCGGACGTTGTTCTTGCGGCCATCGATGAGATTCTTCATCTCGACCTGCATATAGGCCCCGCCCTTGCCCGGCTGGGTATGCTGGATCTTGACCGCCTTCCAGATGCCGCCTTCATATTCGATGATGTTGCCGGGACGAATGTCCACGCCGCTGATCTTCATGGGGTGTCTCGTGCGATAGGAAAGAGCAGGGGCGAGCCCTTAGCGATGTGCAGGGCAAGGGGCAAGGCGGGTGCGTGGTTAAGGGATGGGCCGTTGTGCAGGCCGCCAGGACCGGCAGGCCTGTCGGTTTGACGGAGTGCGACTGCGAGCCCCGCCGCAGCGAGGCTCGCAATCTCCTTACTGCTGCTGGTCGGCGCGGCTCGCGCCCTCGCCGTCGAGGTTCTGGGAAACGAAGTCCCAGTTGACGATCTTGCCCAGCACTTCCTCGGCGAATTTCGGCCGGGCGTTGCGGTAATCGATGTAATAGGCATGTTCCCACACATCGAGCGTGAACAGCGGCTTCACGCCCTCGTACACGATCGGCGTGTCGGCATCGTGATAGCTCGTCACCTTGAGCGCGTCGCCGTCCAGCACGAGCCAGGCCCAGCCGCTGGCGAAATGGCCGACGGCCTCGGCGGCGATCTTGTCGAGCAACCCTTGCGTCGAGCCGAAGCCCGCGTCGATCAGGCTCTGGAGTTTCTCCGACGGCTTGGTCGAGCCGGTGGGGGCGAGGCCGTTCCAGAAGAAGGTGTGGTTCCAGATCTGGGCGGCGTTGTTGAACAGGCCCTTGTCGCCCGTGTCCTTGGCCTTCTTGGTGACGTCGATCAGCGAGAGGCCGGCGAGGCCCTTCTCGTCGATCCAGCCGTTGACCTTGTCGACATAGGCCTTGTGATGCTTGCCGTGGTGGAATTCGAACGTCTCGGCCGACATCACCGGATCGAGCGCGGTCTTGTCGAAGGGAAGCGGGGGCAGTTCAAAGGCCATGCGACATCTCCTGATCGGGAATCCGTTCTCCGCCCCCTAACGCTTTCGTTTGACTATTGTGCAGCCCAAATCGACTGTTGCGAGACGTTCTCACTTGGGTGCGACGGGACGTGAGGATTTGGGGCGTAACGAGTGCGCGGTGCCCTGCTACGTCATTGCGAGCGCAGCGAAGCAATCCAGTTCCGACGGTGCCGTCATGCCGAGAGGCTGGATTGCTTCGCTGCGCTCGCAATGACGATGGGCCGCCTACTGCGCCCGATCGAGCAGGTCGTGGCGCTTCAGGGCGTGGCGGAGCTGGTCGTAGGTGAGTTTCAGCGCCAGCGCGGTCTGGCGCTGGTTGAAGCGGCAGCGTTGCAGGGCGGCCTCCAGCAGCGCGCGTTCATGGGCATGGACGGCCCCGCGCAGGTCGTCGCAATCGAGGACGATGACCGGGCCGGCTTTCGGCGCGGGCGGCGCGGTCGCCTCCACGGCGGGCGCGGCCACCGCCGCTTTCTCCGCCGGGCGCCAGGGCGAGGCGAAGGGATCGAAGGTGATCTCGCCGATCGGCCGCTCGGGATCCTCCCAGCGATAGACCGCGCGCTCGACGACGTTGCGCAGCTCGCGGACGTTGCCGGGCCAGTCGTGCGATTCCAGCGCCTCGGACGCGGCCTTGGTGAAACCCGGCCAGTGCGGCCAGGACAGTTCCGCCGCCATCCGCCGCCCGAAATGATCGGCCAGCACCTCGACATCGCCCTCCCGCGCGCGGAGCGGCGGCAGGGTCACCACCTCGAACGAGAGACGATCGAGCAGGTCGGCGCGGAACCGCCCGGCCTCGACCAGAGCGGGCAGATGCTCGTTGGTGGCGGCCACGATCCGCACATCGACCCGGACCGGCTTGGAGGAGCCGATGCGCGTCACCTCGCCATATTCGGTCGCGCGCAGCAGCCGTTCCTGCGCGCCCTGGCTCAAGGTCGCGAGTTCGTCGAGAAACAGGGTTCCGCCGTCTGCCTCCTCGAAACGGCCGGCGCGGGCGCGGGTGGCGCCGGTGAAGGCGCCCGCCTCATGCCCGAACAATTCGGCCTCGATCAGCGTCTCCGGAAGCGCCGCGCAATTCATCGTGACGAGCGGGGCGGACCAGCGGTTGGACAGGTGATGCAGCCGCTCGGCAATCAGTTCCTTGCCGGTCCCGCGCTCGCCGATCACCAGCACCGGGCGGTTGAGCGCGGCGGCGCGACTGGCCCGCTCGACGCTGTCGAGGAAGGCCGAGGATTGGCCGATGAACTGGGCGTTGCGCTCCATGCGCGAAACTTGGCGAATTTTCCCAATGTTTGGCAAGTGCGATTTGGCATTCCGCCATGCCAATTCAGCCAAGTCTTTGGATTTCAATCAATCTTCAAATTGGCACGGTCCCTGCAAAGTATTTGGCAACCCCGCCGACATGGCGGGAACGACCACCAACTATCAGGTTCAGGAGACCAACAATGTTCACTTTCGACAAGATCGACCTGCAACGCACCGCGGTTTCGGCTCTCGGCGCGATCGCCCTCTCGGCCGCCTCGATCTTCGCGGTCGCGGCCCCCGCCAAGGCCGCCGAGCCCACCAGCCTCTCCTCGTGGCAGAGCGACGTGAGCGGCAAGCTCGACAGCGGCCTGGCCGCGACCAACGCCAACTGGAAGGGTGACAAGCAGGCCACCGTCCGCGTCGCGCTCACCGCCGAAGGCAAGGTCGCCAGCGTCGGCATGCTGAAGAGCACCGGCAGCGCCGCGCTCGACAAGGTGGCGCTGGAGACGGCCGGCAAGGTCGATTACCCGGCCCTGCCCGGCACGCTCGCCGGCAAGGCGACCACCGTCGCGGTGAAGCTGTACTTCACCAGCAGTGAGGATCGCCGCCAGCAGGCCCTGCGCGCCGCGAAGAAGGACGAAGCCTTCGCCTACGCCCATCAGGGCCACACCCAGTTCGCCGCCCTGTGACGCGAGGCCAGGCCCTCGTGCTAGAGTGGCGAAAAGAGGCGGGACAGCCTATCCCCTATACGGTTGTCCCGCCTCGCACAGCGGTTCCTCAAGGAGTTCACATCATGGGTATCTTCTCCCGCACGCGGGACATCATCGCCGCCAACGTCACCGACCTGCTCGACAAGGCGGAAGACCCGGCGAAGACGATCCGCATGATCATCCTGGAAATGGAGGAGACGCTGGTCGAAGTCCGCGCTTCCGCCGCCCGGACGATCGCGGACCAGAAGGAGATGCGCCGCCACATCGCCAAGCTGGACAGCGTCCAGGCGGGCTGGATCGAGAAGGCCGAGCTGGCCCTGTCGAAGGGCCGCGAGGATCTCGCCAAGGCGGCGCTCGTCGAGAAGCAGAAGGCGGGTGACCTCGCCGAGCAGCTCAACGAGGAAGTGGCCACGCTCGACGCGGCGCTGTCTGCCTCCGAGGCGGACATCGCCAAGTTGCAGGGCAAGCTGCGCGAGGCCCGTGCCCGCCAGAACGCCATCGCGACCCGCCTGGAGAGCGCGTACAACCGCGAGCGGATGCGCGAGATGTATCAGGGCGCGAAGGTGGAGGACGCCTTCTCGCGCTTCGAGCAGCTCGAGCGCCGCGCCGATCTGGCCGAGGGCCGCGCCGACGCGCTGTCGCTGGGTGCCGCCGGGCCGAAGTCGCTCGAGGAGGAGATCGCCGAGCTGCGCTCCTCCGACAAGGTCGATGCCGAGCTGGCCGCGCTGAAGGCGCGCTTCCAGCCGAAGGAGGGCTGAGATGTTCGAGGATCTGATCCCGATCGTCGCGATCCTGTCGATCTTCGTCGGGCTGCCGTGGCTGATCTTCCACTACATCACGCAGTGGAAGCGCAACGGCAACCTGCCGATCGAGGACGAGAGGCTGCTCGACGAGCTGCACGATCTCGCCCGGCGGCTGGATGACCGGCTGCGCACGATCGAGCGGATCGTCGCGGTGGACGACCCGAGCTTCGCCAGCCGCGCCCGCCTGTCGGCCGAGCGCAGCGACACCGAGATGACCGCCGACCGTATCGAAGACCGGCTGCGCGCGCGCTGAACAAGCTGCGCCGAAGCCCCTACAGGGAAAGGATTTTCACCATGGAACCGCGTCGCACCAAATTCTACCTCGACAAGAAGAACGGCAAGGTCATGGGCGTGTGCGCCGGCCTGGCCGACTATACCGGGCTCGACGTGACGCTCATCCGCATCGGCTTCGTGCTGCTGATGGTGGGCACCGGCACGATGGGCGGCTTCGGTCCGCTGGCTTACTTCATCGCCGGCTGGATGGCCGACGATCGCCCCCGCGAGCTGGATTACGCCGATCGCGAGGACAAGAAATTCTGGCAGGGCGTGCGCGCCAAGCCGGCCAATTCGGTCCGCGAGGTGCGTGCCCGCTTCCGCGACATCGATCGCCGGCTGGCCGACGTGGAGGTGAGCGTCACCTCGCAGAACCGCCGCCTGGCCGACGAGATCGAGGCGCTGCGCTAAGCGCGCGCCTCACGATAAAGGGGAAAGACGATGAATGCCGACGACCTGTTCATGTTCATCTGCATCCTGGTGTTCATGGGTTCGGTGACCAAGGTAGTGTTGCAGATGCTCAAGACGCGCGAGGCCCGCCACCTCGCCCGCGCCGATGGCGGATCGCCCCAGACCGGCCGCGCGGTGGCGCTGCTCAGCGACGAGAACGAACTGCTCACCGGCAAGATCGGCCGGCTCGAGGAGCGGATCGCCACGCTGGAGCGCATCGCCACCGATCGCCCGCGCCGCCTGGCCGACGAGATCGACTCGCTGCGCTGATGCCCCCTCCGCTGATCGACCGCAGTTTGCGGTTCATCGAAGCGGGCTCCTCAATTCGTCGCAATCTGGAAGGATGACGACATGGACAATCTTCGTTTCCTGATCCCCATCTTCGGCATGCTGATCCCCATCGTCGCAATCCTCTCCGGGGTGGCGCACAAGTGGATCAAGCTGAAGGAAAAGCAGATCCAGGCGATCTCGGCCGACACCGCCGAAAAGGCCGCCCGCTACGCCGCCCAGACCGAGCGCCTCGAACAGCGGATGCGCGTGCTGGAGCGGATCGTGACCGACAAGGGCATCGACGTCGCCGACGAGATCGAGCGGCTGCGCGACCAGCCGTCGCTCCACTCGCCCCTCAACTGATCCAAGCCCGAAGAGGAGTTCGAGAGATGAACCCGTTCGAGATGGTGGTGCTGATCGTCGCGATCACCGCGATCGCCAGCATTTTCCGCGCCAAATATGGCAATGGCCGCAAGTGCCGCACCGGCGAGCGCGACGACCAGATCGTCGACTATCGCGACCCGGATGCCGATCGCCTGCGTGACGAGGTGAGCGTGCTGAAGGAGCGTATCCACGTTCTGGAACGCATCGTCACCGATGGCGACCAGCGCCGTACCCAATCGCTGGAGCGCGAGATCGACGCGCTGCGCGACAAGAAGTGATGGGAGTGCATATCATGACCCTGCATGACCCCCTGTTCCTGCTCTCCGCGATGGGCACCACGCTCGTCTCGGTCACCGTTCTGGCGCTGGTCGCGCTGCGCGGCTGGAGCGGCTGGCTCGATGTGCGCCGGCTGGAACTGGAGCAGCGCCACCACCCGCTCTCGGCCAGCCCGGCCGCCGCCAACCCCGGCGCCCGCATCGAACTGGCCGACCTGAAGGAGCGCGTCCGCAAGCTGGAGGCGATCGCCGCCGGGGTGGATCTGTAATCCTGCTCGCGCCCTCGCTCCGTTCGTGCTGAGCGAAGTCGAAGCACGGGAGGCAGGCGGGGCGATTGGGGCACGTCCTTCGACTACGCTCAGGACGAACGGAGTGAGTTTCTCAAGGTGACGCGCCGGCCCAAGCCGTCTATCGGCACCGCCCATGACCGACCTTGCCGACATTCTCGACGAATATGACTTCCTCGACGCCGACGATCGCTACCGCCTGCTGATCGATCTGGGTCGCGATCTGGAGGCGATGCCCGAGGCGCTCAAGACCGACGCGACCCTCGTGCGGGGCTGTTCGGCGGCGGTGTGGGTCTATCCCACCACCCTGGACGACGGCCGGCTGCACTTCCTGGCCGACAGCAATGCCGCCATCACCAAGGGCATCATCGCCCTCGTGCTGATGACGGTGCAGGACCGCACCCCCGCCGAAATCGCCGGAACCGATATCGAGGGCGCGCTGGCGCCGTTCGATCTGAAGAGCCAGCTCAGCTCGAACCGGACGCAGGGCATTCCCAACATGATCGCGCTGATCCGGGCGACGGCTTAACTTCGGCGGCGCGTCAGCCCGCCGCCTTTTCCGCCTCCACCCAGGCATCCATCCGCGCTTCCAGCACGTCGAGCGGGATCGCGCCGCCGCCCAGCACGGCATCGTGGAAGCGGCGGATGTCGAAGCGGGCGCCGAGCGCCTTTTCCGCCCTGGCGCGGATAGCCAGGATGCGCAGTTCGCCCAATTTGTAGGCCAGCGCCTGCCCCGGCCAGCTGATGTAGCGATTGACCTCCGCCTCGATATTGGCGGCCGACAGCGCCGTATGCTCGGTCATGAAGGCGATCGCCTGCGCCTTGGTCCAGCCCTTCGAGTGGATGCCGGTGTCCACCACAAGGCGACAGGCGCGCCACATCTCGTAGGAGAGGCGGCCCATCTCCTTCTCCGGCGTGTCGTACAGCCCCATCGCGATGCCGAGTTTCTCGGCATAGAGGCCCCAGCCTTCGGTGAAGGCGGCGAAGCTGGCGTTGCGGCGAAATTCGGGCAGGTCGAGTTCCTGCGCGCGGGCGATCTGGTTGTGGTGACCGGGAACGGACTCGTGCGCGGTGAGCGCCGGCAGTTCGTAGAGTGGGCGCTGGTCGAGCTTGGAGGTGTTGACCCAATAGGTGCCGGCGATGCCCGCCGCCGGGCTGCCCGGCCCGTAATAGGCCGTGGTGGTGCCCTCGGCGGTTTCGGCCGGAATGGCGCGGATGCCGTAGGGCAGGCGCGGCAGGGTGGCGAACCAGGCGGGGAGCATCCCGTCGATCCGCTTGGCCTGTAGCGCCGCCACCGCCATCAGCGCCTCGGGCGTTCGGGCGTAATAGGCCGGATCGGTGCGGAGCTTGGTGACGAAGGCGGCGCGGTCGGGGTAGTCGGCGCGTTTCGCCAGCGCGTCCATCTCGGCGCCGATGCGCGCCACTTCGGACAGGCCGATCCGGTGGATCTGATCGGGGGTGAAGTCGGTCGTCGTCTCGGCGCGCACGCGAAAGGCATAGTAGGCCGCGCCCTGCGGCATCGACGAGGCACCTTCGGTCTTGCGGCACTTCGGCAGATAAATGGTGCGGTAGAAGGCGAGCAGCTTTTCGTGCTGCGGGTTGAGGATGGTCGTGACGATCTCTCCCGCCCGCGCCTTGGCCGCCGCCCATTCCGCCTCGCTCATGTCGCCCGGCCGGGCGCGGGCGAAGGGCTGGAGGAAGCGCGATTGCGCCGGATCGGGCGCGATCAGCCCGGCGATCGTCTTGTCGAAGCCGCCCAGCACGTCGCACGGCTGGGTGAAGCCGCCCGCGACCGCCTGCGCGGTGATCTTTATCGCCTCGGCATTATAGGCCGGGTAGGCCGCCAGCCGGTCGAGGTAGGAGCGATAGTCCGCCGCCGTCTTGAAGGGCGAGCGATCGGCGAGGCTCGCGAAGCCCTGGAACCAGCTGTAATAGGTCGTGAACAGCATCTGCCGCTGGCCGAAGCGATTGCCCTCGATCGACTGGCCGAGCAGGCGGAGCAGCACCGCCTTGTTCTCGCGATCGGCGACCGACAGGCCGGTGTCGGGGATGGCCTTCAGCCGATCGATGAAGCCCTGCGCGCCCTTCGCCTTCCGGTCGGCGCCGGCGAGGCTGATGTCGTCGAGCTTGCCGTCGCCGGACCGGTCGCCCATCCGTGAGGCCAGCACGGGATTGTTGGCCAGCGTCCAGCGCCAGTGATCGGCGAGCAATGCCTTGAAGTCGTCGGCCGGGGCGGCGGGGGCGATCGACGCCGTCGCCAAAGCCAGTGCCGCGATTGCCTTGCGCATGATGCCCCCTTCAGATGTGTGGGGTGGGGGTAGCATGATTTGGGGAGAGCCCAACCCCAGCCGTCGCCCCGGCGCAGGCCGGGGCCACAGGTGGCCGCCACGACGTCGCCCCCAGCCTGCCGAGGCCCCGGCCTGCGCCGGGGCGACGAGCGAGGCTGGACAGCCCCGCTCGTCGAACATATATCGAACAAATGGCGCAACTCGACACCCGCGAAAAGCTCGCCATTCTCGCCGATGCGGCGAAATATGATGCGTCCTGCGCCTCTTCCGGCACGGCCAAGCGATCGAGCGAGGGGAAGGCCAAGGGGATCGGATCGACCGAGGGCATGGGCATCTGCCATGCCTATGCGCCCGACGGCCGCTGCATCAGCCTGCTCAAGATATTGCTGACCAACAGCTGCATCTTCGACTGCCATTATTGCATCAACCGCAAAAGCTCGAACGTGCGGCGCGCGCGCTTCACTGCGCAGGAGGTGGTGCAGCTCACCCTCGCCTTCTATCGCCGCAATTATATCGAAGGGCTATTTCTCTCCTCGGGCATCATCCGCTCCTCCAATTACACGATGGAGCAGATCGTGGAGGTGGCGCGATCGCTGCGCGAGGATCATCAGTTTCGCGGATACATCCACCTCAAGACCATTCCCGACGCCGACCCGGAGCTGATCGCGCAGGCGGGCCTCCATGCCGATCGCGTCTCGATCAACGTCGAGCTGCCGACGACGCGCGGCCTCGCCCGGCTGGCGCCGGAGAAGTCCGCGCCGCGCATCGAGGGTGCGATGCGCGACATGAAGACGAAGATCGAGGATACGGCCGACGCGCGCAAACGCTATCGATCGGCCCCGCGCTTCGCGCCCGCCGGCCAATCGACGCAGATGATCGTGGGGGCCGACAGCGCGAGCGACGGCGAGATCGTGACGACCGCCAGCCGGCTCTACGATCGCTTCGGCCTCAGGCGGGTCTATTATTCGGCGTTCAGCCCGATCCCCGATGCCAGCGCCGTCCTGCCGCTCCAGCGCCCGCCGCTGATGCGCGAGCATCGCCTGTACCAGTCCGACTGGCTGATGCGCTTCTACGGCTTCCAGCCCAGGGAGGTGGTCGCGGCGGCGGGGGACGACGGGATGCTGCCGCTCGACATCGATCCGAAGCTGGCCTGGGCGCTGAAATTCCGCGAGCATTTCCCCGTCGATATCAACCGCGCCCCGCGCGAGATGCTGTTGCGGGTGCCGGGGCTGGGGACCAAGGCGGTGGGATCGATCCTCGCGGCGCGGCGCTGGCGCACCCTGCGGCTCGACGACGTGGCGCGGCTGACCGTGTCGGTCACGAAGCTGCGGCCCTTCATCGTCACGGCGGACTGGCGGCCGACCCTGCTGACCGACAAGGTCGATCTGAAGGCCCGCATCGCGCCGAAACGCGAGCAGATGGAATTGTTCGCGGCGTGACATTGGAAACCCCCGCCCGACACCCCATTGTTGCGGGCGTGAAACCGATTCTTTCCATCAAGGGGCTCGCCAAGACCTACGCCTCGGGTCATCAGGCGTTGAAGGGCGTCGATCTGGATATCCGGCGGGGCGAGATCTTCGCGCTGCTGGGGCCGAACGGGGCGGGCAAGACCACCCTGATCGGCGCGGTGTGCGGCCTCGTCCGCGCGACCGGCGGGACGATCGAGGTGGACGGGGTGGACGTGCGCGCCGACTGGCGCGGCGCCCGCGCGCGCATCGGCCTCGTCCCTCAGGAACTGGCGACCGACATGTTCGAGCATGTCGCCCATACCGTGGCCTTCTCGCGCGGCCTGTTCGGCAAGCCGAAGGATCCCGCCGTCGTCGAGCGCATCCTGAAATCGCTTTCCCTGTGGGACAAGCGCGACGCCAAGATCATGGCGCTGTCGGGCGGCATGAAACGCCGCGTGCTGATCGCCAAGGCGCTGGCGCACGAGCCCGACATCCTCTTCCTCGACGAACCCACCGCCGGCGTCGACGTCGAGCTGCGCCGCGACATGTGGGAGATGATCGGCAAGCTGCGCGATCAGGGCGTCACCATCATCCTCACCACCCATTATATCGAGGAGGCCGAGGAGATGGCCGACCGCATTGGGGTGATCGACAAGGGCCAGCTGATCCTCGTCGAGGAGAAAGCCGAGCTGCTCGGCCGCCTGGGCAAGCAGGAGGCGATCGTTGGCCTGACCGAGCCGCTCGCCGCACTGCCCGAGGGGCTGGCCGACTGGCCGCTGACCCTGTCGGACGACGGCGGCACGATCACCTATGTCATCACGGCCGAGGAGGCCGAAACGCGCGGGCTCGCCAAGCTGGTCAAGCGGCTGGAGGCGCTGGGGATCGATTTCCGCACGCTCGACAGCCACCGATCGAGCCTCGAGGATATCTTCGTCGATCTGGTCGAGGGAGGCCGGCGATGAGCATCAACCTGCACGCGGTCCGCGCGATCTACCTGTTCGAGCTGGCGCGCACCTGGCGCACCCTGTTCCAGAGCATCTTCACGCCGGTGCTGACGACCTCGCTCTATTTCGTCGTGTTCGGATCGGCGATCGGCGGGCGGATGCAGGAGGTGAACGGCATCCCCTATGGCGCCTTCATCATCCCCGGCCTGATGCTGCTGACGATCCTGTCGGAAAGCATCGCCAACGCCAGTTTCGGGATCTACCTGCCACGCTTCACGGGCACGATCTACGAACTGCTCTCGGCGCCGGTGGGCGTGGCGGAGACGCTGCTGGGCTATGTCGGCGCGGCGGCGACCAAATCGGTGATCCTGGCGCTCATCATCCTGGCCACCGCGCGGCTGTTCGTGCCTTATCATATCGAGCATCCCTTCTGGGCGCTGGTGTTCCTGATCCTCATCACGGTGAGCTTCTGCCTGTTCGGCTTCATCCTCGGCTGCTGGGCGGACGGGTTCGAGAAGCTCCAGATCGTGCCGCTGATGATCATCACCCCCCTCACCTTCCTGGGCGGCACCTTCTATTCGATCGACATGCTGCCCCAGCCGTGGCGCACGATCACTTTGTTCAACCCGATCGTCTATCTGGTGAACGGCTTCCGCTGGGCCTTCTACGGCATCGCCGACGTCGACATCCGCGTGTCGGCGGGGCTGACCCTGCTGTTCCTGCTGGCGTGCATCGGGGTGATCAGCTGGATCTTCAAGACGGGCTGGCGGCTGCGGACATGAGCTGATCTGACAGGATTCTCGTAGCCGCTCGTCCTTCGCCCCCTCCGGGCGATCAGTCCGGCCAACGACGTGAGTCGGCCGCGCCCCGCCAGGGCGCGACCGCCGACTGGCCAATTCAGATCGAAAGCCGCGCCGTCACCCGGATATCCCGGCCGCTGAGCGGCGCGAAATCCTTGAGGAAGCTGGCGTGGCGGCGGGCATCCACGTCGAAGATGTTGTTGGCGGAGAGCAGGAAGCTGACCGGGCGATCCTTGCCCCATGGGCGGAAGCCCAGTTCGGCGTTGACCAGCGTGAAGCCCTTCGTCGCGGTCTCGTTGAGCGCTAGGCGCGGCTGGTTGTCGGTCCATTCCACCTCGATCCGGCCATCCAGCCTGTCGCTGGTGGCGCCCAGCCCGCCGAGCAGGCGGAGCGGCGGGATGCGCGGCGCGGGGCCGACATTCTTGATGGTCGCGTGGACATAATCGCCGACCGCGTCGGCCTTCACGGTAAAGGCGCCGATCTTCGCGAGATCGACCGCCGCCTGCGCCTCGACGCCATAATAACGCGCATCGGCCTGGCGCTGCTGGTAGACCGGCAGGCCATCCTCGATCGCGCCGGTCCGGTCCTCGTAGATGAAGTTCGAGAACCAATTGTGGTAGGCCGACGCCTCGAACGTATAGCCCGGCCCGCCGCCCTTCAGCACACCCTCGACGCCCCAGCTGCGCTCGGTGCGGAAATCGGGATTGCCGATCTCGAAGGATTCGGTGCCGGCGTGCGGCCCGTTGGCGAACAATTCCTCGGCGGATGGCGCGCGGACGGTGCGCGACAGGTTCACGCCCACCCGCCAGTCGCCCGCGACCTTGTAGGAGGCGCCGAGCGAGCCCGAGACGGTATCGAACGTGCGCTTCACGGCGGCGAATTGCGGCTGGCTGGCCAGCGGCATCGCGGTGCGCACGCTATGTTCGTAACGCGCGCCGCCCTCCAGCTTCAGCGCGTCGAGATCGAATTGCTGGAGCGTGAAGAGGCCGAATTCCTGGCTGTTGCTCTTGGGCAGGAAAGCCTCGTCGCCCACCACGTTGAAGTCGCGGTTGGAATATTGGAGGCCGGTGGCGCCCTTCCAGCCGCCATGCTGGGCCTGCGCCAGTTCCAGCCGGCCCTCGAACCCCTTGTTATAGAAAGTGGTGCCGACCGAACCATCCTCCTCCAGCTCCGAATGGCGATAGTCCGCGAAGCCGAAGCGGGTGCGGATCGCTGACAGGATCTGGCCGCCGGTCTCGATCTCGGCGCGGGCGTCGATGCGGTCCTGCTTCAGCTGGAGGCGCGGGCCTTCCTGCTCCTGCCCCGGCTGGGTCGCGTAACGGACGGGCACGCCATAGAGGCTGTCGTAATGGCTGTAGGCGACGCCGAGGCTGCCGCCCTCGGTGATGATCGCGCCGCCGACGCCGGCGGTCCACGTCTCCGACGCGCTGTTGGGCAGCTTGCCGCGCAGCGCGGCATTCTCGGCGAAATCCACCTCGCTGGCGGGATCGGCGGGCAGGCGGGCCGACGCCAGCGCCTCGGCGCGCGCGGCGGGCGCCAGCACGTTGCCGCCGATGCGCAGGTCGCCGGTCTTCAGATAGCTGCCGTCGGCGTGCGCCACGAACATTGAGCCGACTGGCACATCGACCGATCCCGACACCGACCGCTCGTTCGCGGCCGAGCCATAGGTGCCGATCGCGTCGGCGTGGACGGCTTCCTTAGGGATGGCGCGCGGGATGCGGCGATCGATCACATTGACCACGCCGCCGATCGCCGAGGAGCCGAACAGCAAGGATTCCGGCCCGCGCAGCACCTCTACACGCTCGGCCAGCAGCGGATTGATCGCCACCGCATGATCGACGCTGGTGTTGGACACGTCGATCGAGCCGATGCCGTCGGTCAGCACGCGCACCCGCTCGCCCTGAAGGCCGCGCAGCACGGGGCGCGAGGCGTTGGGGCCGAAGGAGGTGGCCGACACACCGGGGGTGCGGGCGAGCGTCTCGCCGATCGTCGGCCGCAGCGCCTTGGTCAGCGCCTCGCCCTGGAGGATCGACACGGTCGAGATGACATCGCCGCGATCGCGGTGGAAGGGGGCGGTGACGATGATGTCGGTCGCGGGGGCGCCATGATCGTCGGCGGCGCCATGGGTGGCGTCATGCGCGGAGGGCGGCGCCGCGTCGGCCGCCAGCGCCGGGCTCGCCGCGCTTATTCCCAGACCCAACAGGGCCACGCTCGACAGGAAAATCGCCTTCGTCATGTACGCTCCACTCGCCCCGACGCGCGGATACCGGCGCGCCTCTGCTGCAACTGCGAAGGGGGTCTAGCGGGGTTTGTGGGATGTTACAACATATCATTACATGCCAGCCCCCTCGACACCGCGCCGTCCGCGCGCGAAGCTCCGCCGATGGATTTCATGAAGATCATCGAGTCACTCGACGAGGCGCTTTATGCCGTGGCGAGTTGGCTCGTTTTCTATCCGCTGACACTATGGCGCACGCTGTTCCACCCGCAGCGGATGATGAACTATGCCGATCGCGAGGTCTCGGATCGCCCCGAGGATCAATATGAGGATGCGATCCGGCCGCCTCTCTTCCTGTTTCTGACGTTGCTGCTGTCGCATGGCTTCGAGGTCACCGTCGCGCCCCGCAATCCCTTGTTGTCCGACAATCACGGGCTCGCCGCGCTTGTCGACAGCGATCTGGCGCTGCTCGCGCTGAGGCTGCTGCTGTTCAGCCTGTTCCCCCTCATGATGGCGGTGCGTTTGCTGCGTCGTCAGCACACGCGATTGACCCATGCCAGCTTGCGGCGGCCGTTCTACGGACAATGCTACACGACCGCTCCGCTCGCCTTGCTCGTGGGCGTGGGTAGCCTCGCCGGCGGGTTCGCCTTCACCGGAGCCCATATCGTCGCGGCCGTATCGATCGGCACGGCGGTCGTCTGGTATCTGTCGGTCCAGACATGCTGGTTCGCGCGCCGCTTGCGTGTGCCATTATTGGTAGGGGCGGGTGACGCGCTTTTGTCGACCTTTTGCAGCGTGGGCCTTTTTCTGCTCGCCGCGATCGTAATTCTCTAGCCAAGGCGCTGGCCCGCACGGTCAGCTTCTGTCATCCTGCCGCGAAACAAGCGGGAGAATGGCATTGCGTGGGATTTCGCTGGCGGCAACCGCAACGCTCCTTCTCGCCACCCCGGCGCTCTCTCAGGCCGGTGACGGTAGTGACGCGATCAACCTGATCTGCTCGGGCCAGGGCGAAAAACTGGGGTCCGGCTACGTCAATACGCTGGAATGGGATCGCTACGATCACAAATATCGGTCACGCAGCGGCGTGCAGACCGAAATGCAGGGCTTCGCCTCCGCCGTCACCCTACAAATCTATGGCAGCGACGGCCGCATCCGATTGCCGGAGAAGCTCATCCCGCCGCTCAATTCGGGCGGCGACCACCAGCATTGGTGGCCGTTGGACGACGTGATCGTCGGAGCCAACGAGATCCGGGCGAGCTATCGCCTGAACGGCCTCAACAAGCCGAAGCTCAGGATCGATCGCCAGACCGGCGAAATCACGATCAAGGGCACCGGGCAGGATTTTTCCGGCCTGTGCGAAAAGGTCGATGCGGGCCAGCGACGGTTCTGACGATGCCGTGACGGGGCAAGCGGGATAGCGGCGCCGTAGACAGCCTTTACCTCTTTCCCCCAAACAACCGCCCCAGCACGATCTCCGCCGCCCCGCCCAGCGCATCGGCGATCGCCTGTGGATCGGTGGTGCCCGCCGGCCTGGCCGGGTTCGGCGGCGTGGTGGACGGATCGGCGGGAGTGCGCTTCTTCGCCACGGCGGCGGTCGCGGCGGCGGCGGCCATGGTGAGGCCGGCGGCGACGATCTCGCGGGCGGCGGGGGATGCGGCGGCCTTGGCTAGCAGCGCGCCGCCCTGCTCGCGGATTTCCTTCGGCAGCTTCACGCCCAATATCTCCTTGGGCAGCTTGGGGGATTTGGCCTTCTTCTTCGCCATCGCCGGTCCTTGGGCTGGAGGTGTGGGAGGGAGATAATACACTGGCAGGGGAGTTCAAGGGTTTCGGTGGCGCTCCCCTCCCCTGAAGGGGAGGGGCTTTTATGCCCCCCGCCCCCGCTAGGCATCCGCGCACCCGCACCCTATCTTCCCCTCTGGCCCTCCGCACAGAACAGAAGTAGAACTGACTCCATGAGCCTGACCCACATTTCCGTGCGCGGCGCGCGCGAGCACAATCTGAAGGGCGTGGATGTCGAAATCCCGCGCGACAAGCTGGTCGTCATCACCGGCCTGTCCGGGTCGGGCAAGTCGAGCCTCGCCTTCGACACCATCTACGCCGAGGGCCAGCGCCGCTATGTCGAGAGCCTGTCGGCCTATGCGCGCCAGTTCCTGGAGCTGATGCAGAAGCCCAATGTCGAGCATATCGAGGGCCTCTCCCCCGCGATCTCGATCGAGCAGAAGACGACCAGCCGCAACCCGCGCTCGACCGTGGCGACCGTCACCGAAATCTACGATTACATGCGCCTGCTGTGGGCGCGGGTGGGCGTGCCTTATTCGCCCGCCACCGGCCTGCCGATCTCGGCGCAGACCGTGAGCCAGATGGTCGATCGGGTGATGGCGCTGCCGGAGGGCACGCGCTTCCTGCTGCTCGCCCCCGCCGTGCGCGGCCGCAAGGGCGAGTATAAGAAGGAGCTGGCCGAATGGCAGCGCGCCGGCTTCACCCGCGTGCGGATCGACGGCGAGATGGTCGAGATCGAGGAGGCCCCCGCGCTCGACAAGAAATACAAGCATGACATCGAGGTGGTGGTCGATCGCCTCGTCGTGCGGCCCGATATCGAGACGCGGCTGGCGCAGAGCTTCGAGACGGCGCTGAAGCTGGCCGAGGGGCTGGCCTATGTCGATCTGGTCGACGCGGTGGTGCCGGGCCGCGAGGCCGAAGTGGCCACCAAGGGCACCAGCAAGAAGGGCGCCGCCAAGGGATCGGCGGCGGCCGGCGTCGGCACGCTGCCGCCCAACCGCATCACATTTTCCGAGAAGTTCGCCTGCCCCGTCTCGGGCTTCACCATCGCCGAGATCGAGCCGCGCCTCTTCTCGTTCAACGCGCCGCAGGGCGCCTGCCCGGCGTGCGACGGCCTCGGCGAGAAGCTCTATTTCGATCCGCAGCTGGTGGTGCCCAACGAGCTTCTCTCGATCGAGAAGGGCGCGGTGGTGCCGTGGGCCAAGTCCAACCCGCCCAGCCCTTATTACATGCAGGTGCTGGCGAGCCTCGGCCGCGCGTTCGATTTCTCGCTCAAGACGCCGTGGCGCGAACTGACGCCCGAGCAGCAGGCCGTGGTGCTGAACGGCACCAAGGGGAAGGCGGTGACGCTCACCTTCATCGACGGCAAGAAGTCGTATCAGGTGAGCAAGGCCTTCGAGGGCGTGATCGGCAATCTCGATCGCCGCATGGCCTCCACCGAGAGCGCGTGGATGCGCGAGGAACTGGCCAAATATCAGTCCGCCGCGCCGTGCGAGGTGTGCGAGGGCGCGCGCCTGCGCCCCGAGGCGCGCGCGGTGAAGATCGCCGGCGAGGACATCTCCATCTCCACCCGCCGCGCGGTGGGGCCGGCGCTGGCCTTCTTCCGTGGCCTGCCCGATCACCTCACCGATCAGGGCCGCCAGATCGCGGCCCCGATCCTGAAGGAGATCGTCGAGCGGCTGGGCTTCCTCGACAATGTCGGGCTGGATTATCTCAACCTCGATCGCACGTCGGGCACGCTGTCTGGCGGCGAGAGCCAGCGCATCCGGCTGGCGAGCCAGATCGGCAGCGGCCTGTCGGGCGTGCTGTACGTGCTGGACGAACCCTCGATCGGCCTGCACCAGCGCGACAACGACATGCTACTGGTCACGCTCAAGCGGCTGCGTGACCTGGGCAACACCGTGATCGTCGTCGAGCATGACGAGGATGCGATCCGCACCGCCGACTGGGTGATCGACATGGGGCCGGGCGCCGGCGTCCATGGCGGCGAGATCGTCGCCGAGGGCACGCTGGAACAGGTGCTGGCCAATGAGAAAAGCCTGACCGCCGATTACCTCACCGGCCGCCGCGCCGTCGCGCTGCCCACCAAGCGGCGCAAGGGCAATGGCAAGAAGCTGACGGTGAAGGGGGCGACCGCCAACAACCTCAAGGGCGTCTCGGCGGCGATCCCGCTCGGCACCTTCACCTGCATCACCGGCGTGTCGGGATCGGGCAAGTCGAGCTTCACGATCGACACGCTCTATGCGGGCGCGGCGCGCGCGCTCAATGGCGCGCGGGTCGTGGCCGGCGCATGCGAGGCGATCACCGGGCTGGAGGCGCTCGACAAGGTGATCGACATCGATCAGTCGCCGATCGGCCGCACCCCGCGCTCCAACCCGGCCACCTACACCGGCGCCTTCACCCAGATCCGCGACTGGTTCGCCGGGCTGCCGGAATCGCTGGCGCGCGGCTACAAGCCGGGGCGGTTCAGCTTCAACGTGAAGGGCGGGCGCTGCGAGGCGTGCACCGGCGACGGCCTCCTCAAGATCGAGATGCACTTCCTGCCCGACGTCTATGTCACCTGCGACGTGTGCCATGGCGCGCGCTACAATCGCGAGACGCTGGAGGTGAAATTCAAGGGTCACTCCATCGCCGACGTGCTGGACATGACGGTCGAGGATGCGGTGGAATTCTTCAAGGCGGTGCCGCCGATCCGCGACAAGATGGCGATGCTGGCCGAAGTGGGTTTGGGCTACGTCAAGGTCGGCCAGCAGGCGACGACGCTTTCGGGTGGCGAGGCGCAGCGGGTGAAGCTGGCCAAGGAGCTGTCGCGCCGCGCCACCGGCAACACGCTCTATATCCTCGACGAGCCCACGACGGGCCTGCATTTCGAGGACGTGCGCAAGCTGCTCGAAGTGCTGCACGCGCTGGTCGAACAGGGCAATACGGTGGTGGTGATCGAACATAATCTGGAGGTCATCAAGACCGCCGACTGGCTGATCGACCTGGGGCCGGAGGGCGGCACCGGCGGCGGCGAGATCGTCGCCGAAGGCCCGCCCGAGACGGTAGCCAAGGTGGCGCGCAGCTATACGGGGAAGTATCTGGCGCCGCTGCTGGTGCAGAACGCGCGGGTCGCGGCGGAATAACCGCGACCCGCGAATATCCTGTCAGATGCCTGTGGCCACCAGATCCCGCACCTCGGGGTGGCGCTCCACATAGGCCGCCACGAAGGCGCAGGCCGGGCGGATCTTCAGCCCCCGCGCCCGCACGTCCGCCAGCGCGCCCTTCACCAGCCGGGAGGCGATGCCCTGCCCCTCCAGCGCCTCGGGCACCTCGGTGTGGGTGAAGGCCAGCACGTCGCCCTCAGGGCTGTAGGCGGCGATCGCCAGCCCGCCCGGCACCGCCAACTCGTAGCGTTGCGCGGTGGCGTTGTTGCGGACGGTATCGGTCATGGGATGGACTCCTTCGCGTCACCCAACGAAGTGTCGCAACGATGGTTCGATCTTCGCCGGACACAGCAAAACCCGCCGAAGGCGCTGGCCCCCGGCGGGTTTTGCAGGACAGGTCCGGCCGCATCAAGCGGCCGGGCGCCGGATCAGCCCTGGCGGGCCTTGAAGCGACGGTTGGTCTTGTTGATGACGTAGGTGCGACCGCGACGGCGGATCACGCGGTTGTCGCGATGGCGACCCTTCAGCGACTTGAGCGAATTGCGGATCTTCATGGCCGGGGCCTTGTTCCCAGATTTCAGGTTGTTCGAAAGAGGCGTCCCCCTATGCGGCGGGGGCAGGCGAGTCAACCTCCGGCCGCACGTTTCGGTCAGCTTGCGTGCAGCGAAAGAGGCCCAAGGCGCGTTGCTGCCCCTATGATCGGAGCCCTGCCCATGTTCGCCCGCCCCCTGTTGATCCGCGCCACCCTCGCTCTGCCCCTGCTCGCCCTCGCCGCCTGCGCCACCGCGCCGGATACGCGGGTGACCCGATTCCATCTCAACCAGCCGATCGCGCCCGCCGCCATCTCGATCGAGGCGCGCGACCCGGCGCTCGCGAATCTCGAATATGAAACCTATGCCGGCGCGGTGAACGGCGAACTGGCGCGCAACGGCTTCACCCCGGCGCCGCGCGGCACGGCCGAGCTGGTCGCGGTGGTGGACGTGCAGCGCCAATATTCGGCCGGGCCGATCAAGCCCCCGCCCTTCTCGATCGGCATCGGCGGCGGCACTTTCGGCCGCAACGTGGGCGTCGGCGGTGGCGTCACCCTGCCCGTGGGCAAGGCGCGCGCCACCGAACTGGTGCAGACCAATCTGGCGGTGCAGATCAAGCGTCGATCCGACAATACGGTCATCTGGGAAGGCCGCGCCGTCACCCAGGCCAAGGGCGGGACCGAGCAGGCCGCCGCCGCCAACGCCGCCCCCAAACTCGCCGCCGCTCTGTTTGGGGGCTTCCCCGGAGAGTCGGGCAGGACCATAAGCGTCAAATGACCAGCCATATCTCGGCCGCGTTCGACAGCGGCAACATCCAGGTGGTCGCCGCCGACGGCGACCGGTTCGACCTCCAGATCGTGACCGATCATCTGTCGGACTTCTATCAATGGTTCCACTTCCGCCTGACCGGCGCGGCCGGCCGGGCGGTGACCCTGCGGATCATCAACGCCGCCAAATCGGCCTATCCCGATGGCTGGCCGGGCTATAGCGCGCGCATCTCCTCCGACCGCGAGGAATGGCTGACGACGCCGACCCGCTATGCCGACGGCGTGCTGACGATCGAGGTGACGCCCGACAGCGACAATCTGTGGGTCGCCTATTTCGCGCCTTATTCGATGGAGCGGCACCACGATCTGATCGCCGAGATTTCGAGCCGGCCGGGGGTGCGCTATCGCACGCTGGGGCGCACGCTGGACGGACAGGAGATGGATTGCCTCGATCTGGGCGAAGGGCCGCTCCAGGTGTGGCTCTACGCCCGCCAGCATCCCGGCGAGACGATGGCCGAATATTGGATGGAAGGCGCGCTGGAGCGGCTGACCGACCCGCACGACCCCGTCGCCCGCGCGCTGCTGAAGGCGGCCACCTTCCACGTCGTGCCCAACATGAACCCGGACGGGTCGCGGCGCGGCCATCTGCGCACCAACGCGGCCGGCGTGAACCTCAACCGCGAATGGCACGCCCCCACGGCCGACAGGAGCCCCGAGGTGCTGTGCGTGCGCGATGCGATGGACGAGACCGGCGTGGACTTCGCGATGGATGTCCACGGCGACGAGGCCATCCCCTACGTGTTCCTCGCGGGCTTCGAGGGCATCCCCTCGTGGACGGAGCGGCAGGGGCGGCTCTACAAACTGTACGGCACGACGCTGGCGGCGGTGACACCCGATTTCCAGACGCGCCACGGCTATGCCACGGCGGCGCCCGGCAAGGCCAACCTCACCATGTCCACCAACCAGCTCGCCGAACGCTTCGGCGCGGTGGCGATGACGTTGGAAATGCCCTTCAAGGACAATGACGACCTGCCCGACCCCGATTACGGCTGGTCGGCGGATCGATCCGCCCGGCTGGGCGCGGACTGCATGGGGGCGCTGTATCAGATCATCGGGGAGCTGGCGGCGAAGTAGGGCAGCTTGCCAATCACCCTTTCGATGTTACATGTAACTGACATCGAAGGAGCGATGGCATGGCCATGCCGATCAGTCAGCGGGTTCAAAAGCGGCGCGATGCGATGCGCGCGGCGGGCCTGCGCCCTATTCAGATATGGGTGCCGGATACCCGGCGCGAAGGCTTCACCGAGGAATGCCGGCGGCAGGCGCGAATGGTCGCCATGGCCGATGCGGCGGATCGCGACCTGACCGACTTTCTCGATGAGGCGCTGCTCGATCTCGAGCGGGACGCGTGAGGCGCGGCGACATCGTCACGATCGCGACGCCCGGCGACTTCGGCAAGCCACGGCCGGCGCTCATCATCCAGTCGGATCAGTTCGAGACCGGCACGATCACCGTTCTGCTCGTTACAAGCACCCTGCTGGACGCGCCGCTGTTACGGCCGAGCATTCAGCCGTCGCCCGAGAATGGACTGCGAAAGCCCTCTCAGGTGATGATCGACAAGCCCATGAGCATCAGACGCGATCGGATCGGCGATGTCTTCGGGCGGCTCGATGCGGAAACGATGCTCGCCGTCACCCGCGCGCTGGCGGTGTTTCTGGGCATAGCCTGACCCTGAACCAAAACGGCCTCCCCACATTGCGTGGGGAGGCCGTTTTGCTGTCGGTCGATCGCTTGGCCGACCGGCCGAAATTACATCCCCGCGCCGGGCATACCGGGCATGCCGGCCGGCATCGGCTGGAAACCGATCAGGCCGACATCGAACACCAGCACCGAATTGGCGGGGATCGGGCCGGCGGCGCGGTCGCCGTAGCCGAGGGCCGGCGGGATCCAGAAGCGATACTTCCCGTCCGCCTGCATCAGCTGCAGCGCCTCGGAGAAGCCGGGGATGACACCGGACACGGGCATCGGCACCGGCCCGCCATTCTTGGCGGACGAATCGAATGTCTCGCCGCTGACGAGCTTGCCGTCATAGGTAATCAGCGCCACGTCGCCAGCGGTCGGCTTCGGCCCCTTGCCGGGCTTCAGCACTTCATATTGCAGGCCGGAGGCGGTGGTGACGACACCGCTCCGCTTGCCGTTTTCCGCCAGAAAGTCGGCCGGAGTCTGCGCCATGGCGACCGCCTTGGACGTGCTGGTCCAGGCGGCGGCCAGGGCCAGAAGCAAGGTGATCGCGATACCCACCCACAGCATCGGCAGCACGCCCTTCTTGATCGGGCGCAGCGGAACGGCGGTCACTTCGGACATGGGGTACTCGCGATGGAGAGCAGGAAAAACGTGGTGCTACAGCGCCTTACCGGGCGCCGTCACGCTCCGCCCGCTTGCGCTCCAGCTTGCGGGCGCGGCGCACGGCGGCAGCCCGCTCACGAGCGCGCTTCTCCGAGGGCTTCTCGTAATGGCGACGCAGCTTCATCTCGCGATACACGCCCTCGCGCTGCAGCTTCTTCTTGAGCGCGCGAAGGGCCTGATCGACATTATTGTCGCGAACGATGATCTGCATGAACCGTCACACTCCAGCTTCATTATCGTGGGTCGCGGGGGCGGGCTTGCGGCATCCGCACCCGATCCTTCGACCCGAAAACAGTGAATCGCCACGGGAACATCCCGTGACGCGAAGCGGCGCCGATAGCAGCGACGGGCCGAACCTTCAACCCCGCATGGCCGCTACGCGCGCTCTTTCAAACACCGCCGCGCCGCCCTATCGCCTTGGCGCATGACCAGTTTCACCGTCAACGGCATGCCGCTGCACTACAAGCTCGACATGCACACGCCGCTGCTGTGGGCGCTGCGCGACGCATCGAACCTCACCGGCACCAAATATGGCTGCGGCACCGGCCAGTGCGGCGCCTGCACCGTGCATATCGACGGCGTGGCGCAGCGTTCCTGTCAGGTGCCGATCGGATCGATCGAGGGCACGTTCGTCACCACGATCGAGGGGCTGTCGGGCGATCGCAGCCATCCGGTGCAGCAGGCGTGGGCGGAGGAGAATGTGCCGCAATGCGGCTATTGCCAGTCGGGCATGATCATGGCGGCGGCGGCCTTGCTGGCAAAGGTGAAGGATCCCACCGACGACGAGATCGATCAGGCGATCACCAACCTGTGCCGCTGCGGGACCTACCCCCGCGTCCGCCGCGCGATCCACGCCGCCGCGCGCGCCATGGTGGAGCAGCAGGCGATCGCGTCGGCCCCGCCGCCGGGGATCGATCCGGCCGACGCGGCGCAGGCGGTGCCGGCGCTGGTGGCGCCAGTGGAGAAGAAGTGAAGGCCTGACGCACCCCCGCTCCGTCATTGCGAGCGTAATCCTTTCGCCTTGCTGACAGGTGGGTTCAGCCGCTTTTCACCGCGACACGGCCATAAGCATCCCGTGCGGTGGCGAATGGGCCACCGTCTCTGGAGACCATGAGTCGATGTTGAGGATCGCCACCACCGCTTTGCTTCTGGCGGCCGCCGCCACCCCGGCGATCGCCGCCGCGCAGGAGCCCGACCGCAGCTACGGCCGCCCCGGCCGCGAGGCGCCCAACCCCGGTCAGCAACGCGCCACCTTCCGCGACAACGGCGGACAGCGCTCCGACGCGGCCGACGCCCGCCGAGAGTTTCGCCAGACTCAGCGCCCGGAAACGATCGGCGAACGCGGGCCGCGCCCGGACGTGCGCGCCGATACGCCACCGGCGCAGGTCCGTCAGGATCGGCAGGAATTGCGCGGGGATCGTCGTGATATCCGCGATGACCGGCGCGACATCCGCAACGATCGACGCGACATCCGAGACGACCGGCGCGATGATCGCCGCGACTGGCGCGATGACCGGCGGGACGATCGCCGGTACGACAATCGCGGCTGGGACAATCGTGGCGGCTGGAACGGCAATGATCGCGGCGCACAGTGGAACAACCGCTGGCGGGACGATCGCCGCTACGACTGGCAGGGCTATCGCACCGCCAATCGCAACATCTATCGCCTGCCGCGTTATTATGCGCCACGCGGCTATGCCTATCGCCGCTGGTCGGTCGGCTATCGCTTCGACCCGTGGGCCTATGATCGCAGCTACTGGATCAACGATCCGTACCAGTATCGCCTGCCCCCGGCCTACGGCTCCTATCGCTGGGTGCGCTATTATGACGACGTCGCGCTGGTCGATATCAGCACGGGCCTGATCGCGGACGTGCTGTACAGCTTCTTCCTGCGCTAAACGCCTGACACGACTCAAGTAATGTGGCCCCGGACCTTTGCGGTTCGGGGCCGTTTTTCTTTTCCGACAAAAATATTTCGATCCTGAAACCTGTCGCGAAGCTGACCGTTGGGTTCCGCGTCGGTTCAGGCCGAATCACCTAGACCCGTCTTCGTCGCAGGCCATTCTTCGACGAGACGAACGGCCTGCCGCCATTGAGTATGGAGATGGACGATGCGTAAGTTTCTCACCTTTGGCCTGATCGCCGCCGCCATGGTGCCCACGTTGGCTCAGGCCCAGACGCGCGAGTTGCGCGACGGTCGCCAGGATATCCGCCAGGAGCAGCGCGACGTGAACCGCGCGATCCGCAACGGCGCCCCCGGCCATGTCGTGCGCGACCAGCAGCGTGACGTGCGCGAAGCCCGCCGCGAATATCGCGAGGACTGGCGCGACTATCGCCGCAGCAACCGCAACGTCTATCACCGCCCCGCCTATGTCGGTCCGCGCGGCTATGCCTATCGCCCGGTCGCCGTCGGCTATCGCTTCGCCCCGACCTATTATGGCCGCAACTATTGGGTGAGCGACTGGCAGCGCTACCGCCTGTCGGCGCCGGGCCGCAACCAGCAGTGGATCCGCTACGGCAATGATGTCGTGCTGGTGGACGTCCGCAACGGCCGGACGATCGCGGTGAACAACAGCTTCTTCTGGTAAGAGGCGCGGGCCGAGGCCTGAAGGATGCCCCCGGAGCGACGCTCCGGGGGTTTCTTTGTGTGTGGAAACGATCCTCCCCGTGCCGTGGAGGAACTGAAATTCACCCCAGCTTGCCGAAAGGCAGCAGGCTCCGTGCCTGCTTGCGGGCCAGCGCGCCGTTGCCCTCGACGATTGCGGGCAGGATGATCTGGGCGGCGCGCTTCATCACCCGATCGATGCCGGTCGGCGCGGGCGCCTTGAGCGCGGCCTCGGCCAGCTGGCGGGTGCGCAGCAGATCATTGTCGTCGGCGCGGATGTGCAGAAGCGCGGCGGCGCCGAGGATGAAGGCGCGATCGCGGCCGAGTGCCACGGCCTTGTCCAGTTCCGCCTCGCCGATCGCCTTCTTGGCGCCCAGCGCCGCGCCCGCGATGAGGCCGCCCAGCTGATCGACCGAATCGAGATGCCAGGTCGCCACCGCGAGATGATATTCCGGGTTGCGCGGATCGGCCTTGAGCAGCCCCTCGAAGATGGCGCGCGACAATTTGGCGTCGCCCGCGCTCTTGGTGAGCTTGGCGCGATAGCCGATCGCCACGCCGCGCTGAAGGACGGCCTCCTTGTCGGCCGGGTTGGCGGCGATGAGCGCGTCGGCCTGTTTGATCGCCGCGTCGATCTCGGCCGTGGCCTGCTTCTTGTCGGTGACGAGGAAGGCGGTGCGGGCGATATCCTCGCGCAGCGTATCCGCCATCGCCGGGCTGGCGGCCAGCAGCGACAGACAGGAACCGATCAGCAACCAACGACGCGGCATTATCACGATACTCCGGCGGCAGGCTCAGGCGCGGGCGAGAGCGTCCGCGATCAGGGTGCGGCTGTTGGGAACGCCCAGCAGGCGGATAAAGCTCCCCATGCGGGGGCCCTGCGCGGTGCCCAGCAATGTTTCGTAGAGCGCCTTGAACCAGTCGCGCAGCGGATCGAAGCCCGCCGCCTTGCCCGCCTCATACACTTCGTTCTGGATGGTCTCGGCATCCGCCTCGTCCGGCAGCGCCGCGATGCGCGCGTCGAGATCGGCCAGCGCCGCCGCCTCGCGAGGATCGGGCGCGCGGCGGACGAGCGTGGGGGCGATCACGTCGCGATGATAGGCCAGCGCGTGGCCGACGAGGGCGTCGAGCGCCGGATACCGCTCCGGGCTGGCATCCGGCACATAATTGCCGAGATAGCCCCAGATCACCGACCGGTCCGCCTCGCCCAGCACGCCCACCAGATTGAGCAGCAGGCCGAAACTCACCGGCAGCGCCTCGCCCGGCACCTTGGCGTCGTGGATATGGTGCACCGGATTGCCGAGCCGCTTGGCCACATCCTGCGCCGGCCATTCGACCCGGCTCTGCCAATAATCGTCGATCGCGCGCGGGATCACGCCCATGTGGAGTTGCTTGGCGCGCTTGGGCTCGCGATAGGCGAAATAGGCCAGGCTCTCGGGCGGGCCGTAGGTCAGCCATTGCTCCAGCGACAGGCCATTGCCCTTCGACTTGGAGATTTTCTCGCCCTTTTCGTCGAGGAACATCTCGTAGTTGAAGCCCTCGGGCGGCTTGCCGCCGAGGACGCGGGCGATCTTGGAGGACTGGATCACCGAATCGATCAGATCCTTGCCCGCCATCTCGTAATCGACATCGAGCGCGACCCAGCGCATCGCCCAATCGACCTTCCATTGCAGCTTGGATGCGCCCGACAGCGCCGAGGTGGTAATCTCCTCGCCATCGGCCGGATCGACGTAGCGGATCAGCCCCGCCTCGGCATCGACCACGGTGACCGGCACCTGGAGGACGATGCCCGACTTCGGCGAGATCGGCAGGACGGGCGAATAGCTCTGGCGCCGATCCTCTCGCAGCGTCGGCAGCATGACGTCCATGATCGCCTGATAGCGGCGAAGCACCTGCCGCAAGGTCTCGTCGAACACGCCCGCCCGATAGCGTTCGGTGGAGGAGACGAATTCATAGTCGAAGCCGAAGCGATCGAGGAAGTCGCGCAGCATCGCATTGTTATGCGCGGCGAAACTGTCGTGCGTGCCGAACGGATCGGGGATGCTGGTCAGCGGCTTCCCCAGATATTCGGCCAGCATATCCTTGTTCGGCACATTGTCCGGCACCTTGCGCAGGCCGTCCATGTCGTCCGAAAAGGCCACCAGCCGCGTCGGTATGTCGGACAGCGCGTGGAAGGCGTTGCGGACCATCGTGGTGCGCAGCACTTCGTTGAAGGTGCCGATGTGCGGCAGGCCCGAGGGGCCGTAGCCGGTCTCGAACAGCACATGGCCCTTGGCCGGCGCGCCATCCGGATATCGCTTGAGGAGCTTGCGCGCCTCTTCATAGGGCCAGGCCTTACTCGCCAGGGCGGCGGCGCGGAGTTCGGGGGAAATTTCGGTCATCATGCCTTGGCTATCTATCGTCGGCCGCCGCCTTAGAGCATGATGACGCTCCTGTGAAACCTCCGGGACACGGCCATGGCGCAAGAAGTGATCGCCCCCACCGCCACGCTGCCCGCGATGCGCCGGCTGGACCGCACGCCCGAGCGGCTGCTGTACGAAACGCGCGCGGGGCTGGGCGCGCTACCGTCAGGGATCGGCGTGATGGCACTGACGATCGCGCCGCAGATCCTGGCACTGGGCTTCCTCTTCTGGGCGATCTGGTGGCCGGAGCCCGTCACGCGGACGAGCAGGATCTTCGCCTGGGGATGCAGCGCGCTGCTGGTGGCGCTGGTGCTGGGCGTCGCGGGGCTGCTGATGCGCCGCTACCGGGGCTTCGTCACCGCCGTCCTCCGCGCGCCCTTCACCCGCATCCGCGTGACCGACCAGCGCGTGCAATGGCTGCTGCCATGGACGCCGACGCCGCTGATGGAGATCGGCCGCCACCGCATCCTGGGCGGGCTGCTCGGCCCGGTCGACGCCAAGGGGCGCGGCAATGCGGCGATGGTGCTGGTCGACGGCGATCCGGCGGCGGACATCGACGGGAATATCCACTTCGATCGCCTGCCCCACGCCGAGCGATTCGTGGCGGCGCTGAGCGGCTGACACCGGGCGGGCGATAGACCCATCCGTCGCCCCGGCGCAGGCCGGGGCCTCAGGCGATCGCACGATCCGATAGGGGAGCCACGCGTCCAGATCGACCGACCCACACATCGCCCGAGGCCCCGGCCTGCGCCGGGGCGACGGGTTGGGCCGGCATTCCTCCCAGTACGGGCGGAGTTTGCTTCTACCGCAACCCGATCATCTTGTGGCTCTGGAGCGACAGCCGCCACTTCGGGTGACCGGCGATGAACTTGATGCAAGCCTCGCGCGCGTCGTTGCGGGAGGGGCCGTCGAGCGGCTGGACGAGGTAATGGTCGAAATCCCAGCCCTCCAGTTCCTTGAAATTGATCCCCGTCTGCGGCCAGACCAGCTTCAGTTCCTGGCCCGACTTCTGCACGATCGTCGTGCCCGATTTGGGGCTGACGCAGATCCAGTCGATCCCCGGCGGCGCCGCGATCGTGCCGTTGGTCTCGATCGCGATCGTGATGCCCCGCGCATGTATCGCCTCGATCAGCGCGCTATCGAGCTGGAGCAGCGGCTCGCCGCCGGTGATGACGACCAGGGGCTCGCCGCCCTCTTCCTCGATCCACTTGCCCCATTGCCCGGCGATCGCGTCGGCCAGCGCGTCGGCGGTGGGGTAGCGGCCGCCCAGATCGCCGTCCATCCCGACGAAATCGGTATCGCAGAAGGTGCATTGGGCGTCGGCGCGATCCTCCTCGCGGCCCGACCACAGGTTGCAGCCGGCGAAGCGGCAAAATACGGCGCGGCGCCCCGTCTGGAGCCCCTCCCCCTGCAACGTCAGGAAAATCTCCTTGACCGCATAGCCCGCCATCAGCCGATCACCGGCGCGGCGCCCGCATAGCGGGTGGGGTCGGGCAGGCCCGCCTCGACGAAGCCCTTGGCGCGCAGGCGGCAGGCGTCGCATTGGCCACAGGCGGCGCCGTCCGTGGGATCGTAGCAGGACCAGCTCATCCCCGCGTCCAGCCCCAGCCGGTCGGCCTCCAGCGCGATCTGCGCCTTGGTCATGTGGAGCAAGGGCGTGACGATGCGGAAGCCTTCGCCCTCGACGCCCTTGCGGGTCGCCAGATCGGCGAGCGCCTGGAAGCCTTCGATGAATTCCGGCCGGCAATCGGGATAGCCCGAATAATCGAGCGCGTTGACGCCGATCGCGATCGTCTGCGCGCCACACGCCTCGGCGAAGCCCAGCGCCAGCGACAGGAAGATGGTGTTGCGCGCCGGCACATAGGTGCTGGGAATGCCCTCGCCGACGCCCTCCTTCGGCACGGCGATGTCGCTCGTCAGCGCCGATCCGCCGAAGCGGCGCAGATCAAGCGGCAGATCGATCTGGCGTTCGATGCCGAGGGCGATGGCGATGCGGTGGGCGGCGGTCAGCTCGATCGCGTGGCGCTGGTTGTAATCGATCGTCAGCGCGAACACGCGATAGCCCGCCTCGCGCATCAGCGCCGCGACGACCATCGAATCGAGCCCTCCCGACAGGAGGACGACGGCGGCGGCGCCAGGCGTGGCGGGGGGGATGATGTGCGAGGACATGGCGCGCGCCCTTAGCGCAGATCGGTGGCGAAGGGCCACCGTTCACAAGAAAACGGGCCGCTTCCGGGAAGGAAGCGGCCCAGTCTGGGCTGCTCGGGCCCACTAGGGAGGGGGCAACCCACCGGGAAGCCTTGATCCCCTGATAACCGAGTCGGGGTAAACAGGGGCTTAACGCGCATCGACCCGCTCCAGATCGTCGGCGCGGATCGAGAAGCGCCGCGCGCAGAATTCGCAGTCGACATGGATCAGCCCGGCCTCGTCCGCCATCTCGCCGCGCTCCTCGGGCGGGAAGCGGGCGATGACCGACTGGATGTGATCGGGATTGCAGCGGCACCCCTTGGCGAGCGGCGTCGTGCCCAGGGTGCGGACCTCGTCCTCCTCGTTGAACAACCGCCACACGAGGCGGTCGAGCGCCAGCGTCTCATCGGTCAATTCGGCCGGTGCCACCGTCTGGCCGAGCGCCGCGACATGCTCCCATTCGGGATGGTCGAGCCGCGTGTGGAGCCGCTCGCGCCCTTCCTCGCCCTCGGGCAGATGCTGGATCAGTATGCCGCCCGCGATATGGCCCGCCGCGCCGCGATCCTCGACCGCGATGCGGACGAGGCTGGGGATCTGCTCAGACTGCGCGAAATAGCTCTCCGCCGCCGCCGCGAGCGAAGCGCCCTCCAGCGGCACGATCCCCTGATAGCGTTCGCCGGTCACCGCCTGATCGAAGGTGATCGCCAGATAGCCCTTGCCGAACAAAGCGAACAGCGAGGGCGCGACCGGCATCTCGGCCAGCCGTTCGGCATCGTAGCGCACATACCCGCGCACCACGCCGCCCTTGTAGTCGGCGACGAGCAGATCGATCACCCCGCCCTCGGTCTGCGCCTGCAAGGTGAGTTGCCCGGCGGCATCCTTCAGCGTCGCGCCGAACAGCCCGGCCAGCACCACCGCTTCGGCCAGCACCCGCTCGATCGCCGGCGGATAGCCATGCGCGCCGAGGATCGCATCCAGCGCCGGCCCGACGCGCACGATCCGCCCGCGCGCATGGCGCTCGGGAATGACGAAGCCGAGGGCGATATCGATGGCGGCGCTGGTCTCGCCGGAAGTGTCGGTCATGCCCCCCATGTCGGGATGGACGGGCGGAATGTCCAGATGGCGAAGGTGCGCGCGGGAAGCGCCCGTGCTACGATATGGCGATGAACGGTGCGCCCACCCGGATCGACGTAATTGCCGAGATGGAGGCGGATGCACGCGCCGAGGACGACATTCGCGCCGGGCGGACCGTTCGCCATGCCGATGTCGTAGAGTGGCTACGCACTTGGGGCACATGCGACGAAGGCCCGTTCCCATTCGATCGCGCTATACCCCGTTCGTCCTGAGCGTAGTCGAAGGACGTGCAACGGGACGCACCGTTTGGGGCACGCCCTTCGACTATGCTCAGGGCGAACGGGTAAAGTGCGGCTGCGTGGCTGCGTGGCCCCGCGACTAGCTCAGCCCAGCTTGCCCAGCGCCCACAGCAGCACCGATTTCTGCGCGTGAAGGCGGTTCTCCGCCTCGTCCCAGATGGCGGACTGGGGGCCGTCGATCACCGCGTCCACCACTTCCTCGCCGCGATGGGCGGGCAGGCAGTGGAGGAAGGTGGCGTCGGGCGCGGCGCCGGCCATCAGCGCGGTGGTCACCTGATAGGGCGCCATCGCCGCCAGTTTCTCCTCGGCGTGGAGCTGGCCCATCGAGATCCAGGTGTCGGTGACGACCACGTCGGCATCGGCCACCGCGATCGCGGGATCGCGGGTGAGCGTCACCGTCGCGCCGCGCTGGGTGGCGGCGCCGACGGCGGCCATGTCGGGATCGTAACCCTCGGGGCAGGCGGCGCGCACCTCGAAGCCCATCAGGCTGCCCGCCTCGATGATCGAGTGGAGCACATTGTTGCCGTCGCCCAGCCACGCCCACTTCGTGCCGACGAGTTTCGCGCGATGCTCGATCACGGTCAGCATGTCGGCCATGATCTGGCAGGGGTGCGACCAGTCGGTCAGGCCATTGATGATCGGCACGGTGGCGTGCTGCGCCATCTCGACCACCTTGGCGTGATCGTCGGTACGGATCATGATCGCGTCGACGTAGCGCGAGAGGACGCGCGCGGTATCGGCGATGCTCTCGCCGCGCCCGAGCTGCATCGATCCGGCGTCCATCACGATCGTGGTGCCGCCCAGCTGGCGCATCGCCATGTCGAACGACACGCGGGTACGGGTCGAATTCTTCTCGAAGATCATCGCCAGCGTGTGGCCGGCGAGCGGCGCGTCCGGGTCGGCGCCGCCCCTGGGCAGATGCCTGCGCGCCGCCTTGCGGTCCGCCGCGTCGTTCAGCATCGCCGCGATCGCGGCGGGGCCGGCGTCGTCCAGGTCGAGGAAGTGGCGGATCATGCCGCGTCCCCCACCGGATAGTCACGCGCGCCCGCCGAGAGCTTCTCGGCGAATTCGGCGATATGGCTGTCCTCGATGTTGAGCGGCGGCATCACCCGCACGACATTCTCGCCGGCCGACACGGTCAGCAGGCCGTGATTGTCGCGCAGGTGCGCCACGAACGCCCGCGCCTCGGCGGTGGGCTTCAGCTTCAGGCCCAGCATCAGGCCCTTGCCGCGCACGCTGTCGAACAGATGGTCGTGGTTGGGGATCAGCTGCTCCAGCGTCTGGCGCAGCCGGTCGCCCATGCGGCGGACGTTCGCCAGGAAGGGCTCGTTCACCACCTCCTCGAAGATGGTGAGGCCGACCGCCATGGCGAGCGCGTTGCCGCCATAGGTGGAGCCGTGCGTACCCGCGACCATGCCCTTGGCGGCCTCCTCGGTGGCGAGGCAGGCGCCCAGCGGGAAGCCGCCGCCGATGCCCTTGGCCACCGCCATGATGTCCGGCGAGACGCCATAATGTTCATGCGCGAAGAAGGCGCCGGTGCGGGCATAGCCGCACTGGACCTCGTCGAGGATCAGCAGCAGCCCGCGCTCGTCGCACAGCTTGCGCAGGCCGGTCATGAACTCCTGCGTGGCGGGGGTGACGCCGCCCTCGCCCTGCACCGTCTCGACCATGAAGCCGGCGGCGTCGGGCCGGTCGCTGGCGCGATCGGCGGCCTCCAGATCGTTGAAGGCGACCGTCTCGAAGCCCGGCAGCAAGGGCTCATACCCGTCGCGCATCTTGGGCTGGTTGGTGGCCGAGATCGCCCCCAGCGTCCGCCCGTGGAAGGCGTTGGCGAAGGTGACGATATGGTGCCGGTGCGGCTCGCCATTGGCATAATGATAGCGCCGCGCGACCTTGATCGCGCATTCGACCGCCTCGGTGCCCGAATTGGTGAAGAAGACCGTATCGGCGAAGGTGGATGCCACCAGTTTCTCGGCGAGCTGCTCCTGCAACGGCGCGCCGTAGAGGTTGGAGACATGCATCAGGGTGGCCGCCTGATCCGCGATCGTCTTGACCAGTTTCGGATGGGCATGGCCCAGGATGTTGACCGCGATGCCGCTCGCGAAATCGAGATATTTCTCGCCGCGCTCGCCCCAGAGATAGGCGCCTTCGCCTCGCACCGGGCGCACGTCACACCGTGGATAGACGGGCATGAGTGGCGCGATGGTCATCGAAACTACCCCTTCAGAATGGCTTGCGTGGAAAACGGCTCCGGAAACGCAAAAAGGCGGCCAACCCGGCCGCCCTTTCGGAAGCGCGCCTATACGGGCGCGCGAAACGAGCGTCAATCAGGCGATCAGGCGCGCAGCTTCCACCCGCTGACGAGCAGGCGATAGCAGAGGAAACCCAGCACGAGGTTCACGCCCAGCAGCGCCAGCGCCCCCGTCATCAGCGGCGAATCGCTGGTGCCGAGGAAGCCGTAGCGGAAGCCGGAGATGACGTAGAAGAAGGGATTGAGGTGGCTCGCCGTGCGGAAGGCGCCGTGGAGCGCATCGACCGAATAGAAGGTGCCCGACAGCAGCGACATGGGCTGCACGATGAAATTGGTGATCGCGGCGGCATGATCGAACTTGTCCGCCCAGATCGAGGTGAGCGTGCCGAGGAAGGCCAGCAGCAGCGACCCCATCAGCCCGAACCACAGCACCGCCAGCGGCTCCCGCACGGTGACGTGCACGCCCGGCAGCAGCGCCATCACGCCCCACACCGCCAGCCCCACGCACAGCGCCCGCGTCACCGCCGAGCCCACCAGCGCCACCATCAATTCCAGGTTGGAAATGGGCGGCATCAGATAATCGACGATCGTGCCCTGCATCTTGCCGGCCAGGAAGGTGAAGCTGGAATGGGCGAAGGCCGCGTTCATCATCGCCATGATGATCATGCCCGGCGCTATGAAATCGGCGAAGGGATGGCCCAGCACCATCCGCTTGCCACTGCCCAGCGCGACGGTGAAAACGACGAGCAGCAACAGCGAGGTGAAGGCCGGCGCCCACACCGTTTGCAGTTGCACCTTGAAGAAACGCCGCACCTCCTTCACATAGAGGGCCTGCATTCCGCCCCAGTTGACGAACGGGATCACCGGCTCGCCGGGGGCTGAATGTGGCGACGTGCCTGGCGCTCGATCGTTGGGGGTGCTCATGCGAGCCCGCCTATCGGCTGCGACGGCGACGGGCAAGACAGACGCGAATTCAAGGATCGAATCTCTCCATGGCGTGGACCGACGAACGGATCGAACAGCTCCGCAAGCTCTGGGAACAGGGCATGACGGCAAGCCAGATCGCCGAGGAACTGGGCGGCGTGAGCCGCAACGCGGTGATCGGCAAGGCGCATCGCCTGAACCTCCAGTCGCGCCCCTCGCCGGTGAAGGCCGCCGAGCAGGCCGCCGAGGCCGCGGCCCCGGCGCCCGAGCCGACCCCGGCGCCGCCCGCTCCGCCCCCGCCGGTGGTGGCCGCCCCGGTCGAGCGCCCGGCCCCCGTGGCCCCGCCGGTCGCCGCCCCGATCGAGCGCCCCGCGCCCGTGGAGCGCGCGGCCGAGCCGAGCAGCGTGCCCACCGGCGCGCCCGCCCCGATCACCCCGCCGACGACCACACCGCAGCCGATGATCCGCTCGATCGGCCCCGGCGGCTTCCAGCGCCAGACGCCGGGCGAACAGCAGTCGCCGATCCCGCCGGCCCCGCCGCGCCGCCTGGTGCCGGCCAAGCCCTCCGCCGACATGGCCGACAAGACGAGCCTGCTCGAGCTGAACGACCGCATCTGCAAATGGCCGCTGGGCCATCCGGGCGAGGCGGATTTCCACTTCTGCGGCAATCCGGTGAACCCCGGCTTCCCTTATTGCCTCGATCATTGCTCGGTCGCCTATCAGGCGCAGCTGCCGCGCCGCGATCGTCGCCCCCCGCCGCCGCTGCCGTTCGGGGGTCCGCGAGTCCGCTGATCCGCGAGTGGCGGGTATCCATCCGCTACGCTGGCTGCTGTCGCCCCTGTGGGCGGCGGCGCTGGCGACCGGCGCCAAGAGTTTCGTCGACAATCCGCTGATCGGATCGAAGCGGCTCAACGCCGCCGGTCTTCACGCCGCGCGCGTACGACTGGCGCATCGCATGGCGTGGTGGCGTCGCGCGAAGCTGGCGAAGCTGATCGCGCCCGAACAGGCCGAGGCGTTCGCCCGCGACGGCTTCGTCGTGGTGCCCGATTTCCTCTCGGCCCCGCGCTTCGCCAGATTGCGCGACGGCATCGCCGCCCAGCGCCTGCCCGCGCGCGAGATGCAGCAGGGCGACGCCATCACCCGCCGCATCGCGGTCGATCCGCCGGTGATGGACGTGCTGCCCGAATTGCGCGCCCTGCTCCGCGATCCGCGCTGGCGCGGCCTCAATCGCTATGTCGGCAGCTACGACAGCGAGCCGCGCGTCTATATCCAGACGATCCTGGCGGGCCATTATGACGCGCCGCCCGACCCCCAACTCCACCTCCACGCCGATACCTTCCACCCGACGGTGAAGGCGTGGCTGTTCCTGACCGACGTGGCCGAGGACGAGGGTCCGCTGACCTATGTGGCCGGTTCGCACCGCATCACGCCCGAGCGGCTGGCGTGGGAGGCCGAGCGCAGCCGGACGGTGCTGGAGACGGGCGACCGCCTATCCCAGCGCGGATCGCTGCGGATCGAGCCCGAAGAGCTGCCCGCGCTCGGCCTGCCCCCCGCGACCCGCTTCGCGGTATCGGCCAATACGCTGGTGGTGGCCGATACCAGCGGCTTCCACGCGCGCGGCGCATCGGTGCGGCCCTCCACCCGCGTGGAGATCTGGGCCTATGGCCGCCGCAACCCCTTCCTGCCGTGGACAGGCCTCGACCTGCTCTCGGCCCCGCTCGTCGCGCACCGCCGGGGGGCGTGGTACGGTCGCGCGCTCGATCGGTTGCAGCGCTGGGGTCTGGCGGGACAACCCTGGCGCGACGTGGGCAAGAAATTCGCGGCCGAGCGGTAGGCCCTACAGCTCCGCCGCCTCGGGCGGGGCCTGCGCCGCCCGCGCAGCCAGCACGCATCCGATGACGATCAGCACCGCCCCCGCCATGGTCGCGAGGCCGACCGTCTCGCCGAACACCAGCCAGCCAAACAGCGACGCCCACAGGAAACCGCTATATTCGCTCGCCGAAAGCCGGCTGGCCGGGGCGCGCGCATAGGCCCAGCTGAGCAGCAGCAGCGATCCCGTGGCGAGCAGCGCCGCCAGCAGGATCGGGCTCCACTGCGCGGGGGCGGGCACGATCGCCAGCCACGGCGCGGCAAGGCCGAACAGGATCGTCAGGACCAGATGCGAGAAGAAAGCGACCTCGCGCGGGTCCGCCTGCAACGCCTGCCGCCGCATCAGCACGATGTTATAGGCGTAGCACAGCGCCGATCCGATGATCGCCAGCGTGCCCTCCCACGCCTGCGGTTCGGAGGTGCCGCGCGTGCCGCCGATCGCGATCACCAGCACGCCCGCGAAGGCCACCAGCGAGGCGAGGATCGCCCGCCGCCCGACATGTTCGCCGAGCAGCACCGCCGCCAGCGCCAGCGACAGCAACGGCGCGATGAAGGTCAGCGCCACCGCCTGCGCCATCGGCACGCGCACCAGTCCCCAGAAGAACAGGAAGGCCATGATCGTGGTGATCGAGCCGCGCGCGACATGGACGCGAAGCGCCGCCGGCCCCGGCCAGCGCGGCCGCCGCCCGAAATGCAGCGCGCCCGCCAGCACCACCCCCGCGACCGAGCGCCACAACAGGGTGTTGTAGACCCCGATCGCGAAGCTCGATCCCTTGACGACCGCATCCATCGCCGAGAACAGCGCGATGCCGAGCAGGGCGACGCCGAAGGCGGTGGGAAGGGAGGCGGGCTTGGGCAGGGGGCACCTTGGGGCGAAGGGGGCGGATTCGCCCCCCCTTACCGTTCGTGCTGAGCGAAGTCGAAGCACGTGCCCCAGGCGATGTCGTCCGGTTGCACGTGCTTCGACTTCGCTCAGCACGAGCGGGTCTCTATGATTTCGGGATAAAACAAAAAGAAACGGCCGGACGCGTGAGCGCCCGGCCGTCCTTATTCCATCCCGATCGGGCGACACCGCCGCCCGATGCGATCAGGCGCCGAAGGTGCGCTGCCACCAGCCGCGACGCGGCGGTTCGCCCGAGCCATCCTCGGCGGTCGCCGGAGCTGCTGTCTCGGTGTCGGTCGCGACCGGCTCGGCGGCGAGCGCCTCCTCGGCCGGCTGCGCCTCGACCGGCACACCCACGACATTCGGCGTCGCCTCGGCTTCGGCCTCGACCGGCGCCGCCTTGGGCTTGCGCCCGCGACGCGGCTTGGCCGGGGCCGGCTCGGCGGCCTCGATCCCCGGCTCCGCCTCGACCGGTGCGGCCTCGACGGCAGCCTCCGGCGCGACTTCGACCGGCTCGACAGTCTTCTTGCGCGAACGGCGCGCCTTCGGCTTGGGCGCTTCCGCCTCGGCCTCGACGACCGGCTCGGGCGCGGGCGCCTCGGGCTCGGCTGCGATCACCGGCTCGGCGACCTCGGCGGCCGCCTTGCGGGCGCGCGGGCGACGGCGCGGACGCGACGCTTCCTCTTCCACCGGCGCGGCGGCTTCCTCGGCGACCGGCGCCTCGACGATCGGCGCGGGCGCCTCCTCGAGGCCCGTCTCGCCCTCGGCGGCGGCCGGCTGGCTCACGCCCGCCTCGTCACCGCCACGGCGGCGACCGCCACGACGGCCGCGACGGCCACGGCGACCGCCACGACCACCCTCGGCGCTATCGCCGGCACCCGCCTCGGGCGCCTCGACGGTCTCGGCGTCGGTCTCGATCGCTTCGGCCTCGATCGGCTCGCCCTCGACGCTCTCGACGTCGCCCGAGGCACCCTCGGGCGCCTCGTCGCGGCCACCGCCACGACGGCGGCGGCGACGGCGGCGACGGCCGCCCCCGCGACCGTCCTCGCCACGCTCGCCACCGCGATCGCCGCGCTCGGCGCGGGCCGGGCGCTCGCCCTCGGCTTCCTCGGTCTCCTCGATCTCTTCCTCTTCGATCTCATCCTCCTCGATGAAATCGTCGTCGGCCTCGATCACGATCGGCTGCGGCAGGCGCGGGGCATAGGCCGGCGGCGGGCCACCCGCCTCGACCGTCATCCGGGCGCCTTCCATCGCGCCGTCGCCGATGATCTCGATGAACACGCCATAGCGGTCCTCGATCTCGGCCAGCTCGGCGCGCTTGCGGTTGAGCACATAGAGCGCCGCTTCCTGGCTGGCGCGCAGCAGCAGGCGCGAACCCCGGCCGCGCGCGGCTTCCTCCTCCAGCATCCGCAGCGCCGACAGCGCCGACGAGGATGCGGTGCGGACGAGGCCGGTGCCCTCGCAATGCGGGCAGCCGCGGGTCGAGGCCTCCAGCACACCGGTGCGGATGCGCTGGCGGCTCATCTCGAACAGGCCGAAGGACGAGATACGGCCGACCTGGATGCGGGCGCGATCGTTCTTCAGCGCCTCCTTCATCGCCTTCTCGACCTTACGGTTGTTCGACCCGTTCTCCATGTCGATGAAGTCGATCACGACGAGGCCGGCCATGTCGCGCAGGCGCAGCTGGCGGGCGATCTCGTGCGCGGCTTCCAGATTGGTCGCGGTGGCGGTCTGCTCGATATTATGCTCGCGCGTCGAGCGGCCCGAGTTGATGTCGATCGACACCAGCGCCTCGGTCGGGTTGATGACGATATAGCCGCCCGACTTCAGCTGCACGACCGGCTGGTACATCGCCGACAGCTGCTCCTCGACGCCGAAGCGCTGGTACAGCGGCACCGCATCGACATAGGGCACGATCTTCTTGGCGTGGCTGGGCATCAGCAGCTTCATGAAGTTGCGGGCCGAGCGATAGCCCTCCTCGCCCTCCACGATCACCTCGTCGATATCCTTGTTGTAGATATCGCGGATCGCGCGCTTGATGAGGTCGCTGTCGCCATAGACCAGCGCCGGCGCCTCGGACGTGAGCGTCTTCTCGCGGATTTCGTCCCACAGGCGCGCGAGATAATCGAAGTCGCGCTTGATCTCGACCTTGGTGCGCTGGAGGCCCGCGGTGCGGACGATGCAGCCCATCGTCTTGGGCAGGTTGAGATCGGCCAGGATCGACTTCAGGCGCTTGCGATCGCCCGAATTGCTGATCTTGCGGCTGATCCCGCCGCCGTGCGCGGTGTTCGGCATCAGCACGCAATAACGGCCGGCCAGGCTGAGATACGTCGTCAGCGCCGCGCCCTTGTTGCCGCGCTCTTCCTTCACGATCTGGACGAGCAGCACCTGGCGGCGGCGGATGACGTCCTGGATCTTGTAGCGGCGGCGCAGCGACATGCGGCGCTGGCGCAGCGATTCCACGGCCTGATCGTCGCCACCACCGGCGCTGCGGCGCGGCGGGGGCGGCAGATCGCCATGGTCGTCGCCGTCGCCCTCGGCGCCGCCGTCGTCCTCGAACCGCTCGAGCGCGACCTCTTCCTCGATCTCCTCGTCGGCGTCGTCGCGATCGTCCTCGGCGGCGCGCAGCGCCTCTTCCTCGGCGGCATGCTCGGCCTCTTCGCGCAGCAGCGCCTCGCGATCCTCCTTGGGGATCTGGTAATAATCCGGGTGGATTTCCGAAAACGCCAGGAAGCCGTGGCGATTGCCGCCATATTCGATGAAGGCCGCCTGCAACGACGGCTCAACGCGGGTCACACGGGCGAGATAGATATTACCCTTGAGCTGCTTGCGCTCTTCGGAATCGAAGTCAAATTCCTCGATGCGGTTTCCCTTGACGACGGCCACGCGGGTTTCCTCCCGGTGGCGCGCGTCGATCAACATGCGCGTGGTCATTCAATATTCTCCGGGCGCGGGCGGCCGCGACGTCGCGGCGGCGCCTGGCGCCGATATGTGGGGACGCGCCGCCAGTCGCGGGCGTCCGGTTTTGGGTAAGGTCGGAACGGATCGCGTCGATCGCACGGCCATTCCCGATGCGGCGCACCGGGAGAAAAGCCCGAACCAAGCCGCGGCATCCTTGAAGGAAGCGGCTTAGGGACGGGAAGAAATGGCTCATGCGGTCGTCAACTCTTGTCAGCCGCCTGCCGGTCCATGACCGGGGCGGGCCTGTCGTCGGGTTCGTGCGGCTTTGCCGGCAGCGAGGCTGCGGGCGCCGCGGACGCATTCGCCCTGACAGGCCCTGCTAGCACCCATCCTGCACAGCGGCAATATGGTGCGCCGACGGGAAGTTACGAGGGCTGTGGTATTTCGTTGGTGTGTGCACTGATATCGTCATTGCGAGCGCAGCGACGCAATCCAGTTCCGACGTCGCCCCATGCGGAGAGGCTGGATTGCTTCGCTTGAGCTCGCAATGACGAGCGGAAAGCTCACACCCGCGCCTGCGTCCCCCGCGTCACCACCTCGTCCCCCGCCACCAGCGCATCCGGCGCGAGATCGGGCAGCGCTTCCAGTTCGCGATACAGCGGGGCGAAATCCGTCTCGGTCGTCGCGCGCAGCAGCGTCTCGAAATCGGGGATCACGAAATAGCTGCGCTGGTAATCGTCGATCCTGTATTCCGTCCGCATCACCCGCTTCAGATCGAAACCGATGCGGTTGGGGCTCGCATCGTCCAGCGCGAAGATGCTCTCGCCATGGCTGGAAACGATGCCCGATCCGTAGATGCGCAGATCGTCATCCTCGCGCACCAGCCCGAATTCGACCGTGTACCAATAGAGCCGCGCCAGTTTGTGCAGCGCCCCGAATTGCAGCGAACGCAGCCCCCCCTGGCCATAGGCCTGCATATAATCGGCGAAGACCGGATCGGCGAGCATCGGCACATGGCCGAACACGTCGTGGAACACGTCCGGCTCCTGCAGATAATCCAGCTGGTCGCGGCGGCGGATGAAATTGCCCGCCACGAAGCGGCGGTTGGCGAGGTGATCGAAGAACACGTCGTCGGGCACCAGCCCCGGCACCGCCACCACCTGCCACCCGGTCGCCGCCATCAGCCGATCGGAGAGTTCGGCGAAATCGGGGATGCCCGGCCGCGACAGCCGCAGCGTATCGAGCCCCGCCAGCCACGCCTTAGACGCGCGGCCCGGCAATTGCCTCGCCTGCCGCGCGAACAGCAGATCCCACACCGCATGATCCTCGGCGCTGTAATGCGCCCAATCCTGCGGGATGGTCCAGTCGGGGGCGAGGCCGTCGGGCCTCTCGATCGGCGAGTACATCGCCGACATGTAGGAGGGATTGGGGGCAACCTCCAGCCCGGCGGCCTTCGGCCCCCGTCATTGCGAGCGAAGCGAAGCAATCCAGCATCGTGGCAAGATGCGGCGCTGGAACTGGACTGCTTCGCTCCGCTCGCAATGACGATTGTCGAGCGGCGGCAGCGGCCTCAAACCCGGTCGATCGCCTCGCGGATCTTCATCGCCAGCTGGCTCACCGTGAAGGGCTTCGACAGCAGCGACATGCCCGGTTCCAGCGGCCCGCTGTCGTCGCGCATCAGATCGGAGGCGTAGCCGGTGGTGAACAGGATCTGGAGCCCCGGCCGTTCCGCCAGCGCGGCGGTCGCCAGTTCGCGGCCGCCCATTTCCGGCATCACCATATCGGTGAACAGCAATTGCACGCTGGGCTGTGTCGCCAGGATGCCGAGCGCCTCGCGCCCGTTCGGCGCCGAGATCACGGTATAGCCCAGCTCGCGCAGCGCATCGACCGAGTAATGCCGCACGCGCTGCTCGTCCTCGACCACGAGAATCACCTCCTCGCGCCGACCGGTGGGCGCGCGCTGCGCGGCGACGGGGGCGGCCGGCTCGACCGGCTCGGCATCGTGACGCGGCAGGTACAGCCGCACCGTCGTCCCCTGCCCCGGCGTCGAATCGATGGTGATATGGCCGCGCGATTGCTTGACGAAGCCGAACACCTGCGCCAGCCCCATGCCGGTTCCGCGCCCGACCCCCTTGGTGGTGAAGAACGGCTCGAACGCCCGGGCGACCGTATCGGCGTCCATGCCGCTGCCGGTATCGTGGATGCAGAGCGCGACATAATCGCCCTCGCCCAGCCCATCGGGCCGGCCGCCATCCTCGGACGGCGCGAAATTGTCGGTCGCGATTGTCAGCACCCGGTGCGACCGATTCTCCATCGCGTCGCGCGCGTTGACCGCCAGGTTGAGGATCGCATTCTCCAGCTGCCCCGGATCGACGAAGGCGCGCCACAGCCCGCCCGCCAGCCGCGATTCGACCCGCACATTCTCGCCCAGGCTGCGCCGCAGCAGATCGGACATGCCCGCGACCAGCAGGTTGACGTCGGTCGTGACCGGGGCCAGCGGCTGGCGGCGCGCGAAGGCCAGCAGCCGCGCGACGAGAGCCGCCGCGCGCTCGGCGCCGTCCATCGCCGTCTCGATCGATTGCGCCGCGCGCTGCGGATCGTGGCCGATGCGGCGCCGCGCCATATCCAGCCCGCCGATCACCACCGCCAGCATATTGTTGAAATCATGGGCAATGCCGCCGGTGAGCTGGCCGATCGATTCCATCTTCTGCACCTGGCGCAATTCCGCTTCGGCCAGTTCGCGCAGAGCCGCCTGCTCCGCCACCGCGTTGCGCGCGCTGATCGCCTCGTCGCGCGCCGCCTCCATCACATGGAACCGCGCGCGGGCGTCGTTGATCGTCAGCAGCGCCGCGACCACGACGAACACCACCGCCGCCGCCAGACCCGACACCAGCAGGAAGGAGATGCGCGCGGATTCGCGGCTGCGCGCCTCGTACAGCCGCTCCTCCTCGTCGATCATCTCGCGGGTGATCGCCATGAAATCCGCCGTTATCGTGTGCCCGGCGCCGGGCCGGACGCGCTTGAGCGCATCGGCGAACTTGCCGTGGCGAAAGGCGTTCAGGAACAGGTCGCCGATCTGGAACTTGATCGTGATGGTGGGCTTCACCCGCGCCAGCCGGGCGAGCTGCGCCGGATTGTCGGCCAGCTCGATCTCCAGCGCGCGATAGGCCACGGCCGTGGCGGCGCGGGCGCGGGCCGCGTCCTGCAACAGCACCGGCAACGGCCGCACCAGATAGCCGCGCATGGCGCTTTCATATTGCACCACGTTCGACTGGAGCTGGACGATCGCGACCTGGGTGCGGATCGAGTGGGCGACCCAGCGATTGGTGGACCGGTCGACACTGGTCAACCCGATCGCCGCCGCCACCGCGAGCAGCGCCACGACCAGACCGAGCAGGGGCAGGAGCGGCAATCGGCTGAGGGTGAAAGCGCGCGCCATGTGATCCTACCGTAGAAGCCTGACCGTCTCGGCTACAAGATAGAGCATATCCGTTTCGGTTCGGATATGGCCGGGGTGGCAGCGGGTGCCTGCCGGAATCCTCGCCCGCAGGGCAAGGGTGACCAACATGGCTGGTGGAGAGGGCGGAGCCGGAATGTCTGCGGCACACGCTCTCCCCCGAAGCGAGAGCCTTACAGGGTGTTTTGCTGGTGGGCGAAGCGGGACAAGCGAAGACGATCGCATGACGGGCTGGACCTACCATGGCGGGCGGATCGAGGCGGCGGTGCGCGCCTTTGGGGGCGCGCGCGAGGCGTGGCTCGATCTGTCGACCGGCATCAATCCCAACGGCTGGCCGGGCGCCGACAGCGTCTCCATCGACTGGCGCGCCCTGCCCGACGAGGGTGCGCTGATAGTGCTGGAGGCAGCTGCGGCGGAGATGTTCGGCGTCGATCCGCGCTTCGTCTGCGCGCTGCCGGGGAGCGAGATCGGGCTGCGGCTGCTCGGCGACATTCTCCCCGGCGAAGCGGCGCATGTCGCGCCGAGCTATCGCACGCATGCCGAGATCGTGGCCGGGTCGCACGCCATCGCGGTGGAGGAAATCCCCGCGCGGATCGCGGCGGGGCGGACGGTGATCCTCGCCAATCCCAACAATCCCGACGGGCGGCTGATCGCACCGGCCGACCTGCCCGAAGGGCCGGGCTGGCTGGTGGTGGACGAGGCGTTCGCCGACTCGCGGCCGGAGGCGAGCATCGCGGCGTCGGTCGGCACGGGCGCGCGGCGGATCGTGTTCCGCTCGTTCGGGAAATTCTTCGGGCTGGCGGGCGCGCGGCTGGGGTTCGTGATCGCGCCGCCCGCGATCCTCGCCGGCTTTCGCCAGCGCCTGGGGAGCTGGCCGATATCGGCGGCGGCGCTGGCGATCGGGACGGCGGCCTATCGCGATACGGACTGGATCGCGGCGACACGGCGCGCGCTGCCGGGGCAGGCGGCGGCGCTGGATGCGGTGCTGGCGCGGCACGGGCTGATCGCGCGGGGGGAATGCCTGCTGTTCCGGCTGGTCGAGACCGAGGATGCCGCGGCGCTGTTCGAGCGGCTGGCGCGGCAGGCGATCCTGACCCGGCCGTTCGATTATGCGCCCCGCTGGCTGCGGATCGGCTTGCCGGGGGATGCGGCGGGGCTGGATCGGCTGGATCGCGCGCTTGGCTGAGCCGGTCGCCTTGCTGGCGCTGGTGGTGGAGGCGGCGGTCGGCTGGCCGGGCTGGCTCTATCGCGCGGTGGGGCATCCGGTGGGGCTGTTCGCCTGGGTGATCGAGCGGTGCGAGGCGCGATGGAACCGGCCATTGCCCCACACGCCACCGTTCGTGCCGAGCGAAGTCGAGGTACGGAGGCAAGCGGGACCACTTGGAGCACTTCCCTCGACTTCGCTCGGGACGAACGGTGAAGGGGGGAAGCGGCTACGGGGTGTCCTGCTCGTCCTGCTCCTCCTCGCGCTGACCATCGGTGGCGGTCTGCTCCTCCAGTTCCTCGCCTATCGCCTGCTTGGCCCCTTCGGCTGGATCGCCGTCGCCCTGCTCGCCGTGCCCGGCCTCGCGCAGCGGAGCCTCGACGATCATGTCCGCCCCGTCGCCGCCGCGCTCTCGGCGGGCGATCTGGCGCGTGCCCGGCAGGCGGTGGGGATGATCGTCGGCCGCGACACCGCCGTGCTCGACGAGGCCGGCGTCGCCCGCGCCGCGATCGAAAGCCTCGCCGAGAGTTTCTGCGACGGGGTGGTGGCGCCGGCCTTCTGGCTGATCGTCGGCGGGCTGCCCGGCCTGTGGGCCTATAAGGCGATCAACACCGCCGATAGCCTGATCGGCCACAAGGAAGCCCGCTGGCGCGCCTTCGGCTGGGCGGCGGCGCGGACGGACGATCTGCTGAACCTGATCCCCGCGCGGCTGTCGGGCGCGCTGATCTGTCTCGGCGCGATGCGCGGGTGGCGGACGATGCTGCGCGACGCGGGCAACCACGCCTCGCCCAACGCCGGCTGGCCGGAGGCGGCGATGGCGGGGGCGCTCGGGCGGCGGCTGGCGGGGCCGGTGGCCTATGACGGGGCGGTGCTGGACAAGCCATGGATCGGGGACGGGCCGGTGGAGGCTTCGGCTCGCGATATACGGCGGGCGCTGGGCTTTTATCGGCGCGCGTGTGGGCTGCTGTGGGTGGCAGCGGCAATGGCACTGATTTTCTAGCGGTCATCCCCGCGCAGGCGGGGAACCACGTCTCTATCCTTGGGCGGCAGCGTTCGGGGTGGGAGCGATAGGCCCCCGCCTTCGCGGGGGCGACGTTATAGGAGGATCGCCAGCAGCAGGGCGGTTTCGACCAGTTCGATGCCCGCGCCGTGGCCGTCGCCCGAAATGCCACCGATGCGGGCCTTGAGCCACCCACCGAATGCGAGGATGGCCGGGGCGGTCACCAGCAGACCCGGCGAAAGCCACGCTGCCCCCGCCAGAACAACCGCCCACGCCACCACGACCGGCCAACCGATCGCCCCTCGGAAGCGCGCCGCCAATCCCTCGTGCAGCGGTGACAGCCACAGCGTCCACACCAATGGCGCGATGCGCGCGGCGAAGGGGATGAGGGCGAGCGGCCACCACAGCCCACGCTCGATCACGGCGTGCAGCAGCACCAGCTTGGCGAGCAATTGCAGGCCGATCGCCACCGCGCCGAAGCTGCCGACATGCGGATCGGCGAGCACCGCCAGCAAACGGTCGCGGCCCTTGTGGGCGGCTCCGGCGGCGTCGGCGAGGTCGGACAGGCCATCGAGGTGGAGCGCGCCCGTCACCGCGACCCACGCCACCAGCGCGGCCAGCGCGCCGGCCCAGCCGTCGATGCGCAGGCCCGCCCACCCGGCCCCGGCGACGACCGCGCCGACGATCAGCCCGACCGCCGGGAACCAGCGCATCGATCGCGCGAAATCCCCCGCATCCGCCCGCACCGCCGGCATCGGCAGGCGGGTGAGGAACTGGATGGCGAGGATCAGCCCCTTCACGGAAACAGGCCCGCGATCTGCGCGAAGGGTCGATCACCGCGCCACAGGCGGAGCGACAGCAAGGCGCCATAGGGCAGGTCGAACGCCCAGAGCTGGCGCTGATCGAAGCCGCACAGCAGGGCCAGCGCCGCGCGCATCGCACCGCCGTGGGTGACGACGAGCGTCGGCTCCTCCCCCAGCGCGGCGATGGCGGTGCCGACCCGGCCGGTCAGCGCCGACCAGCGTTCGCCACCCGGCGGGGGAAAGGCATCGGGATCGTTCCAGAAACGGCCGAGCGCTTGCGGCTCGACCGCGCTGGGATGCAGCCCGTCCCACGCGCCGAAATCCAGCTCGCGCCAGTGGGGGTCGATCGTGAAGGGCAGGCCATCGGCGGCGGCGATGGCCTCGCCGGCCTTGCGCGCGCGGGCGAGGTGCGAAGCGATCACCCGCGTGACGCCCAGCCCGCTGCCCTGCTGGACACAGGCGGCGATGCCCTCGCGCGTCGGCGCGGCATCGGTGCGGCCCAGCAGCAGACCGGGGGTTTCGGGCGCGCCGTGGCGCAGGAGGTGGAGAAGGGTTCCGCTCACGCCGCCCCGGAGACACCCGCCTCGGCGAAGGTGGCCATGCCGTCGTGCGCGGCGAGCGCCGATCGGATCACGGCCACGGCGACGGCGGCGCCGCTCCCCTCCCCCAGCCGCATGTCGAGGCTGAGCAGCGGCGCGAGGCCGAGGCGGTCGAGCAGGCGCGCATGGCCGGGCTCGGCCGAGCGGTGGCCGGCGAGGCAATGGGCGGTGATCGCCGGGTTCTCCGACGCCAGCGGGGCGATGGCCGAGCAGCTGATGAAGCCATCCAACACCACCGGCACGCGCGCGCGCCGCGCGGCGAGGATCGCGCCGGCGATGGCGGCGATCTCGCGCCCGCCGACCCGGCGCAGCGTCTCGAACGCGGCCACGGGGGCATCGGCGTGGAAGGCGAGCGCGCGATCGACGACGGCCACCTTGCGGGCGATGCCGGCGCTGTCGACGCCCGTGCCCGGCCCGACCCATTCGGCGGCCGACCCGCCGAAGCTGCGCGCGGCGAGCGCGGCGGCGGCGGTGCTGTTGCCGATGCCCATCTCGCCGACGACGAGCAGGTCGATGCCCGGCTCGACCATCGCGGCGCCGGCCGAGAGCGCGGCGAGGCAATCGGCCTCGCTCATCGCGGGTTCGGCGGTGAAGTCCGCCGTCGGGCGATCGAGATCGAGCGCCGCCACCTTCAGCTCCAGCCCGGCGGCGGCGGAGAACGCGTTGATTGCCGCCCCGCCCGCCTGGAAGTTCGCGACCATCTGCGCGGTGACGCTGGCGGGAAAGGCGCTGACGCCGTGGACGGTGACGCCATGGTTGCCGGCGAAGATCGCCGCCCGCCCGCGTGTGATCGCCGGCCGCTCGCGCCCCTGCCAGCCCGCCAGGAAGATCGCGATATCCTCCAGGCGGCCGAGCGAGCCGGCGGGCTTGGTGAGCTGCGCCTGCCGATCGCGGGCGGCGGCGGTGGCGGCGGCGTCGGGCACCGTGAGGTCGGCGAGGGCCGCGTCGAAGGCGGCGAGGCTGTCGAAACGGATCATTCGGCGACATATCCCGGTGGCGGCGTGCGCGTGATGAAATGGCCCTTCACGCCCTCCGGCCAGTCGCGATAGGCCACCCGGCCGTGCGCGCTTTCGGCATAGGAAACGGCATAATCGAGGATCGCCCGCGCCGTATCTTCATCGGGGGTGAAGCGGCCCATGACATAACCCACCTTGTCGGGCGCGCGCAGGTGGAGGGTGCAGAATTCGGTGCAGGCGAACAGGCAGGCCATTTCCTGCACGGCGATGCCCACATAGCGCGGGTCGCTGGCCTTCACCGCACGCAGGTGGGCGGCAAGCTGCGCACCGCCCGTCACCCCCGCCGCATCGGCCTGCGCCAACCGCGACTGGCGACAGGTGTTGCAGGTGACGATCGACGGGCCGTCTTCAACGCGGGTCAGCATATCCTCAACCGTTCGTGTCGAGCGAAGTCGAGACACACGCCGCTGGGGCACGCCCCTCGACTTCGCTCGGGACGAACGGAGATGCGGGGTTCAACACGCCGCATCTCCGCCATCATCGTTCAGGCCGCGACGGGCCGGGCGCCCGTCGCGCGGGGCAGGCCCATGGCGACAAGCGCATGGTAGAGCGCGAGCAGGCCGATCAGGATCGCCCCGTTGCGCGCGAACTGGCGCAGCAGCACATCGGCCGTGAAGGCCGCGCCCACTTCGCCCATGCCGATCGCGAAGACCAGCACGACCAGCTTGAACACCACGAAGCCGGCGACATAGGCCAGCGCCAGCTTCGCCGCGAGCGGTGCCCGCGCGATGCGGCCGGACCCCGCCGAGGCGACGAGGGCGGCGGCGACCGCCCCCAGCCCCAGCGCGACCGCCCAGCCGATATTCTCCCCGCTCAGCGGATAGCCCATCACGCAGAAGCCGGTCGCCTGCGAGACGACCCAGGTGGCCAGCATCAGCGCCACGCCATCGCGCGCCCGCATATGCACCGCCGCCAGCGCGGCGAGCGCCGGGAAGGGTGTGGCGCAGGAGAGGATCAGCGTGGTCGCCGTGCTGGCCAAGGTCAGCAGCACGATCCACAAGGTCGACGCACGATCGGTCATCGCTTTCCCCTCCATCAGAAGCGGCCCCGCACGCCGGCGTAGATGCTGCGGCCGAGCGTGCCGTAGCGGCTTGCGGTCATGTAGCTCTTGTCGAACACATTCTCGGCGCGCGCAAACAGCTTGAGCGCGGGCGACAGGGCGAACTCGCCGCGCAGATCGACGAGCGTATAGCCGTCGAGCCGGGTGGCGTTGCTCGCATTGTCGAAGCTGTGGCCCGACCAGCGCACGGCGGCGCCCGTCGTCAGCCCGAAGCCCCAATCATAGCTGAACGATCCGTTCGCCATGTTGCGCGGGCGGCGCGGCAGCCAGCGGCCGAAATTGGCGGTGCCGACCGAGCGATCCTCCGCCACCGTCCAGGTATAATTGCCGTCGATCACTAGGCCCTCGATCGGGCGGGCCGAGGCCGCCGCCTCGATGCCGTGCGCCTTGGCGCGGGCGACGTTGGCATAATAGCCGAAGCGCCGCGTCGTGGTGCCCGGCGTGAAGCAGAGCGGGTTGGTCGAGGTGGTCGAGCAGCTCGAATAGATGATCTGGTCGGTCGTCTTGCGCTCGAAATAGCTGCCGCCGATGCTGATCCTGTCATCCAGGAAGCGCTGCTCGACGCCCGCTTCCCAGCCATGCGCCTGCTCGGGGTTGAGCGCGGTGTTCCCATATTCGGAGAAGAGCTGGTAGAGCGACGGCGCCTTGAAGCCCTCCGCATAGCTGGCACGGACGATCGTGCCGGTCGGCAGTGCCCAGGCACCGCCCGCCGCGAAGAGGGTCTTGCCCCCGAAGCGGCTGTGATCGTCATGGCGCAGGCCACCCGTCAGCGTCAGGCCCGTCACCGGCACGACGCTCAGCTGGCCATAGACGCTGGTGATCTCGGCCTTGCCGCGCGCGGGCGCCGGAATCGGCACGGCGAGAGAGGCCGACGGCGAGACGCTGCGGAAGCGGCTGTTCTCATTCTCCACCCCGAACAGCGCCGTGATGCCGTCGGTGAAGGCAAAGCTGCCCTGATATTCGATCCGCTTGTTCTTGCCGGCGGCATCGAACGTCTTGGTGCGCGCCAGCGTCGGATTGAAATTGTCGCGATCGGTATCGGTGTAACCATAGCCGATGCGGTTGCGGAACCGCCCGCCCATCAGATCGACCTTCAGGCCCGCGTAACCCACGAATTCCTTGTTGAGCGAGAATTCCTGGCTGTCGCCCGCGAAGCCGTCGATATCGACATGGCCGCGGGAATAATAAGAGCGCAGGTCGGCGGTGACACCCTCGGCCAGATCGAGTTCGACGCGGCCCTGGATGTTGCGGTTGGTATAACCATCCTTCTCGCGCCCGCCGGCCGAGGGGGCGATGGCGGAGATGCCGTCGGTGGTGAAGCTCTGGCCGCCCAGACGCCAGCGCAGCGGCCCCTGCTTGCCGCCGATTGCGGCGCGCGCGGAGGCGGTGCGGCGCGATCCGGCCTCGAGATCGAAGCTGCCTTCCAGATCCTTCTGCGGGCCGGGGGTCACGATGTTGACCACGCCGCCGATAGCCTGGCTGCCCCACAGGATCGATTGCGGCCCGCGCAGCACCTCGATGCGCGCGGCGTCGCCGGTCAGCAGATTGGCGAAGTTGAAGCCGCCGCCGGTGGACGACGGATCGTTGAGCTTGACGCCATCAATGACGACGACGGTCTGGTCGGTCTCGGCGCCACGGATGCGCAGCGAGGTCGCCGTGCCGTAGCCGCCGTTGCGCGAGATGCTGACGCCGGGCGTGCGCAGCAGGAGTTCGGTGACCCCCATGTCCTGCGCGCGATCGATCGCGGCCTTGTCGAGCACGGTGACCGAGGAGGCCACCTGATCGCGGTTCACTGCCGAGCGCGTCGCCGTGACGATGATGGCGGCGGCATCAGCCTCGTTCGCGGCGGCGGCATCGGCCGGGGGCGCGACCTGAGGCGCGTCGGCGGCGTGCGCCGGGCTGAGGGAAACGGTCGCCAGCAACAGGGCGACGGAGGAAATAGACGTCTTCATGGCAACATGATCCCACCACTTTTGGCCGCGTGCCGGGTGGATCGATGCGCTGGAACGGAACCCCCGCCGACACATCGCCCCGCCCGATACGCGGTCCGATCATGTCGTCTCTCGGGTTTACCCCCGTTCGCCCGGAACACCCTGTCCGCACGAAGGACGACCGCGACGGGCAGGTCTCCTGGCTCACGGGTCAACGCCGCTTCGCACCGCCTTCTCAGGATCGTGAGATCCCAATGGCCTGTGGCGCGATGGCTCGCCGCTTACAGTTGCAGGGGCAGCCGGGGCTTATCCACCCCATTCCCTTTTCATCCCCGTCGCCGGGGAACCTGTCGCGGGGTGGCCCTTACGGGGGGTGGGGTGGCGCGTCAATGTGGAGGCTTCCCCCAATTCGTCGCCCCAGCGAAAGCTGAGGCCTCGGGCGGTGCGGCACCCGGCTCGGGAGCCATCCCGATCCTCCATCACATCTCCAGCCTCGCGAGGCCCCAGCTTTCGCTGGGGCGACGTAGAGTTTGGCGTTGCGGCGATGGCGGGCTCGGGACATCGCGAACACCCCGCCATCGCCACAACGATATCGCGGGCCTTATTCGTCCGGCCCCTCATACGCCTGCACGATCCGCCCGACGACCGGGTGGCGCACCACATCCGCCGCGCCGAAGCGCACCGTTTCGATGCCCTGGATGCCCTCCAGCTTGCCCACCGCGTCGGCGAGGCCCGACTTGCCGATATCGGGCAGATCGATCTGGCGGGGATCGCCGCAGATCACCATGCGGCTGTTCATGCCGAAGCGGGTCAGGAACATCTTCATCTGCGCCGGGGTCGTGTTCTGCGCCTCGTCGAGGATGACGAAGGCGTCCGACAGTGTGCGACCGCGCATGAAGGCGATCGGAGCGATCTCGATCTCGTTGCTGGCGATGCGCCGCTCGACCTGTTCGGCGGGCAGCATGTCGTACAAGGCATCGTACAGCGGGCGGAGATAGGGATCGACCTTCTCCTTCATGTCGCCGGGCAGGAAGCCCAGCCGCTCGCCGGCCTCCACCGCCGGGCGCGACAGGATCAGCCGGTCGACCGTGCCCTGGATCAGTTGCTGCACCGCCTGCGCCACCGCCAGATAGGTCTTGCCCGTACCCGCCGGCCCCAGCGCGAAGATGATGTCGGCGCGGTTCAAGGATTCCATGTAGCGGATCTGCGTCGCGGAGCGCGGCACGATCGTCTTCTTGCGGGTGCGGATCATCACCGAGGGCGGCTGGCTCACATCCTTGCGGATGATGCCCTCCAGGGTCGGTTCGGACGACATGGCGATCACCGCCTCGACGGCGCCGCTGTCGATATCCTGCCCCTGCACGATGCGGTTGTAGAGGCCGGAAAGCACATCGCGGGCGCGGGCGGCATTTTCCGCCATCCCCTCGATCTGCACCTTGTTGCCCCGCGCCGAGACATAGACGCCGAGGCGATTTTCTATGGCGACGAGGTTCTGGTCATATTGGCCGAACAGCCTCCCCAGAAGCTGCGGCTTGTCGAACACGATTTCCAGCCGGGCACGTTCTCCGGCCTGCGCGGGTACTGGCTTGCGACTCATGCGGTCCTTTCATGCGCCACATCGGGCACGCGGAGGTTGGACCGGCCGCCCGGCGATTGCCAGCCCTTTGCGAAGCGCCGAGGCAACGCTGACACGAAGCCGCGCGTTGTGGCCGCATGACCACAGCTAAGCCCCGTTTCAGCTCAGGCGATCCCCGCCGCCGCTACGCCCCCGAAAAGCGGATGGCGGTCCGTGTCGGGATCGGCGTCGCCTTCCTGCTGTGGATCGTCAGCCTCACCTATCCGAACATCGCGACCTGCCCCGGCGCGGGCTATTTCGATCCGCACCCACCGCGCCTGAACCCGCTCGGCGACGATACGGTGTCGGTGATGGGCTGGATGGGCATCTTCGTCGGCCAGCTCGCCTGGTACGCCAACATCCTGTCGGCCGTGCTGACGTGGGGATTGTGGAAGGGCCTGCGCCCGACCCGCCTGATCCTGATCGCGCAACCGATCCTGACGCTCTGGGCCTTCGCGCCGATCGACCTGTGGCATGGCGAGAGCCGGGCCGAGCCGGTGTGCCTGGCGGGGTTCGGGCCGGGCTTCTACCTGTGGATGGCAAGCCAGATCGCGATCGCGCTGGTGGCGCTGTATGCGCGGCGGGGAGTGGTGGCGACCGGCTGATCCCAAGATGCGATCGTCACCCCGGACTTGTTCCGGGGTCCACCCCGAAGCAACCGACACGACAAAATTTCAGGCGCAACGATCGGGGGCCGGTGGACCCCGGAACAAGTCCGGGGTGACGATCGGGTTCAAGCCGCCGCCCGCACCCGCTCCACCGCCTGCACGCTGTTCGGCCCGCCGGACACGATCTCCACCTCGACCATGTCGCCCACCTTGGCCGCGCTGTCGATCAGCACCGATTGCAGCCAGGGCGACTTGCCTAGCATCTGGCCGGGCAGCTTGCCCTTGCGCTCGACCAGCACGTCGGTGGTGCGGCCTATCGTGGCGGCGTTGAAGGCGATCGCCTGTTCGCGCACCAGCGCCTGGAGCCGCTGGAGCCGCTCGTCCATCACCGCTTCGGGCACCTGATCGCCCATCGTCGCCGCCGGGGTGCCTGGGCGTGGGCTGTATTTGAAGCTGAACGCCTGCGCGTGGCCGACGGCGCGGATCGCGTCCAGCGTCGCCTCGAAATCGGCGTCGGTCTCGCCGGGGAAGCCGACGATATAGTCGCCGGAGATGGCGATATCGGGCCGGGCGGCGCGCACCCGATCGATCAGCTTCAGGTAGCTGGCGACATCATGGCTGCGGTTCATCGCCTTCAGCACCCGATCGCTGCCCGACTGCACCGGCAGATGCAGGAAGGGCATCAGTTTCTCCACGTCGCGATGCGCCGCGATCAGCCCGTCGGCCATGTCGTTGGGGTGGCTGGTGGTGTAGCGGATGCGCGCGATCGTCGGCATCGCGGCGATCGCCTCGATCAGGTCGTGCAGCCCTCGTCCGCGCTCATCTGTCCACGCGTTAACGTTCTGGCCCAGCAGGGTGATCTCGCGCGCGCCAGCGTCGGCCAGCGCCTTCGCCTCGTCGATCACCGCATCCCACGGCCGCGAGACTTCGGCGCCGCGCGTGTAGGGCACGACGCAATAGGTGCAGAATTTGTCGCACCCTTCCTGCACCGTCAGGAAGGCGGACGGCCCCTGCTTGCGGCGGCGGGGCAGCGCATCGAACTTGGACAGCGCGGGCATGTCGGTATCGAGGGCGCGGCGCCCGGCGGCGGCCTCGGCCACCATCTCGGGCAGGCGATGATAGGCCTGCGGGCCGACGACGATATCGACAGACTTCGCCCGCCGCGTGATCTCCGCCCCCTCGGCCTGCGCGACGCAGCCGGCCACCGCGATCATCGGCGTGGAGCCGTCGTCGCGGCGCAGGCGCCCGATATCCGAATAGACCTTCTCGGCGGCCTTCTCGCGGATGTGGCAGGTGTTGAGCACGACCAGATCGGCGGCGCCCGCGTCGGCCGCCGCGACCATGCCCTCGGCGCCGAGCAACTCGGCCATGCGCTCGCCATCATAGACGTTCATCTGGCAGCCGAACGACTTGACGTGGAAGGATTTGGGAGGGGCGTTCATGGGCGCGGCCTATAATCGAAGGTCCCGATTGCAGCTACGCCCAAAAAAGCCGGCCTCGCGGCGATTACAGGCCGAACAGGGTCAACCCGCGCGGCACGCGGCCCACCGGCATGCCCGCCACCGTCGCCTTCACCGCCTCGATCGCGGCGAGCAGGTCGCGCTGGGTATAGGGTTTCGAGAGGCAGGCCACCGCCAGCGACTGAGCCTCCGGCGGGCAGGCGCCCGTCACGAACATCACCGGCACGCCCTTGCCCTTGGCGACCTCTGCCACCTCGATCCCCGTGCTGCCATCGGACAGGCGCACATCGGCCAGCACCAAATCGGGCGGGGATGCCTGCACGCTGGCGATCGCGTCGGCGGCATTGTCCACCGTCGCCGCGACCAGATAGCCCGCGTCGCGCAGGAAATGCTCATTGTCGAACGCGACCAGAGGCTCGTCCTCCACGATCAGGATCGTGGTCGGCAGATCCTTTTCCGGGCGCGGCTTGCGCTTACCGAACAACGCCATGGTGTTCGCCCCCCTGCCCCAGTGAAACTCGACGCCCATCGCACCATCCTCCCCCGATACACGAAGGAAGGACGGTGTCGCGAGCGATCGCCCTTGACCCGACACCGCTTTGCCCCGACCAAGGGCGCGATTTCTGCCCTTTTCCCGAATTTACCCCGGAGACGCATGTGGCCCGTAGGCTGACCCAGTTCATCCTCCTCGCGATGGTCGCCGGCATCATCCTCGGGTATATCCTCAACGTCACCGTATCTCCTGACGCTGTCGCAACGATCGCAGGCGTGCTTTCGATCCTTACGGATGTGTTCCTGCGGCTCATCAAGATGATTATCGCGCCGCTGGTGTTCGCCACCCTCGTCGCGGGTATCGCGCACATGGGCGACACGTCGGCGCTGGGCCGGGTCGGCGTGCGCACGATCGGCTGGTTCCTGTGCGCCAGCCTCGTCTCGCTGACGCTCGGGCTGATCCTCGTCAACATCCTCCAGCCGGGGGTAGGGCTGAACCTGCCGCTGCCGGACGTGACCGCGTCGAGCGGCATCGACAACAACGCCTCGTTCGATCTCAAGACCTTCGTCACCCACCTGGTCCCCAAATCGATCATCGAATCGATGGCCGGCAACGAGATCCTCCAGATCGTCGTCTTTTCGGTCTTCTTCGGCGTGGCCCTCACCGCGATCGGCGAGAAGGGCGCGCCGATCGTGCGAGGCGTGGAGGCGCTGGTCGGCGTGATGCTGCAGGTGACCGGCTATGTGATGCTGTTCGCGCCGTTCGCGGTGTTCGCGGCCGTCACGGGGTCGATTGCGCGCGAGGGGATCGGCATCCTCGCCACCTTCGGTTACTTCATGGGCGGCTTCTATCTCGGCCTGTTCATCCTGTGGGGGCTGATGTTCTTCGCGGCCTTCCTGTTCGTGGGGCCTCGGGTGAAGCTGCTGGCGCGCTACGTGCGCGATCCGCTGCTGGTGGCCTTCTCGACCGCCTCGTCGGAGGCCGCCTTCCCGCGTACATTGGAGGCGCTCGACCGCTTCGGCGTGCCGCGCCGCATCTCGGGCTTCGTGCTGCCGCTGGGCTATTCGTTCAACCTCGACGGCTCGATGATGTATTGCACCTTCGCGTCGCTGTTCATCGCGCAGGCCTATGGCATCCACCTGTCGCTGGGCACGATGATCACCATGTTGCTGGTGCTGATGGTCACGTCGAAGGGCATCGCCGGCGTGCCGCGCGCCAGCCTCGTCGTGATCGCCTCGACCCTCTCCTTCTTCAAGATCCCGGAAGCCGGCCTGCTGCTGATCCTCGCGATCGACCATTTCCTCGACATGGGGCGCTCCGCCACCAACGTCGTCGGCAACGCGGTCGCCTCGGTGGTCGTCGCCAAGTGGGAGGGCGTGCTGGAGGTGCTGGAAAGCGACATCATCGAACCGCTGCCGACGCCGCACGACACGCCATCGAAGGGCCATGCCGGGCTCGACATCGATCCGGTCGAACAGCGGCGCTGAGCCGCGACGGAGCCTCCGCATCGTCGGCGCGTTGGGAGCGCCGATAAGCAGGGGGCAGGGATGACCGGAATATCAGGGAGCTGGCTGGCGGCGGCGGCGATGCTGGCGCTGGCGGGGCCGGCGATGGCGGAGGATCTGCGGCCCTTCTGCACCAGCCGGCCGGGGCTGGGCGAACCGCCCTGCATCGTCGATCGCGGCTATGTCGTCGCCGAGCTGGGGCTGGGCGACTGGACGCGCGAGACCGAGGATGCGACCCGCACCAAGACTTTCCTGAGCGGCGACGGGCTGCTGCGCTTCGGCGTGGATCGGGTGAGCGAGGTGCAACTCGGCTGGAGCGCCTATGGCCGCACGCGCGAGATCGACCGCGCAGCCGGATCGCGCGAGCGGACGAGCGGCGTGGGCGATGTGACGCTGGGCTATCGTCGCAGCCTGATGAACCCGAGCGGATCGAAACTGTCGATCGCGGTGCAGCCGTCGGTCACCCTGCCGACGGGTGGGCAGGCGATCGGCCAGGGCAGCTGGAGCGCCGACCTGGCGGTGATGGGCAAGAAGTCGATCGGCGGCGGCCTGTCGCTGGAACTGATGCCCTCGATCTCGGCCAGCGCCAACGAGAGCCGGCACGGGCGCCATCTGGCCTATGGCGCGATCGCGGGGGTCGGCATCGAGGCGCGCAAGAACCTGACCTTCACTACCGAGATTTCGGCGATCCGCGACCGCGATCCATCGGGCCACAGCACCGAGCTTCTGCTGGGCGAGGCCATCGCGTGGCAGCCGGGGAAGAACTGGCAGCTGGACGTGGGCGGCGCGGCCGGGCTGAACCATGCCAGCCTCGACAGGCGGATCTATTTCGGCGTGGCGCGGCGGTTCTGATCCAGGCGGAGCGTGCTCCGGCGAAGGCCGGAGCACAGCGAAAGTCTCAGCCCCGCCCGATCAGCCGCATCGCCATGCGATCGGCGACATCCGCCGCCGGATCGCCGGTGGCGGCGCTTTCCGCCCACACCTGCTCCAGCCGCTCGGGGATCAGGGTGATGCGGCGCGCCACTTCGGCGCGGTCGCCCTGCCCCAGATATTCCAGCGCCACGTTGATGATGCCGCCCGCGTTGATGACGTAATCGGGCGCATACAACACGCCGCGCCCATGCAGCCGCGCCGCGTCCGCCGGGACGGCCAGCTGGTTGTTGGCGCCGCCCGCCACGACCGGCGCGCGGAGCGCGGCGATGGCGCCAGCGTCGAGGATCGCGCCCAGCGCGCAGGGGCTGACGACATCGGCCTCGATCGCAAGGATTTCGTTGGCATGGGCGGTCGCCGCGCCCAGCTCGTGCGCCAGCGCCGCCGCCTTCACGCCGTTGACGTCGGCGAGCGTGAGTTTCGCGCCGTCCGCCGCGAGCAGCCGGGCGAGGCCGCCGCCGACCGAGCCGACGCCCTGGATCGCGACATGCACGCCGGCCGCGCTGTCCTTGCCGAGCGCCCGCTTGATGGCCGCCAGCACGCCCAGATAGACGCCGCGCGCGGTGGACGGGCCGGGATCGCCGCCGGCATGGCCCTCGCCGACGGGCAGGCCGGAGACGTGGCGGGTCGCTCTGGCGATCGCGACCATGTCCGCGTCCGACATGCCGACATCCTCGGCGGTGACATATTTGCCGCCCAGCGAATCGATCGCGCGGCCGAAGGCGGCCAGCATCTCGGGCGTCTTGGTGCGCGCGCCATCGGCCAGCACGACCGCCTTGCCACCGCCCATGGGGAGGCCCGCCATGGCATTCTTGAAGCTCATACCGCGCGACAGGCGCAGCGCATCGGTGACGGCGTCGGCCTTGTCGGCATAATGCCAGAAGCGCGTGCCGCCGGCCGCCGGGCCGAGATGCGTCGAGTGGATCGCGATGATCGCCTGAAGGCCCGTCACCGGATCGGTGAAGAAGTGAACGCCCTCATGCTCGTCGAAGTCGGGATAGTCCCACAGCGCCGCCATCATCCGATTCCTTATCCATGCCCGGCTATTGCGAGCGCGCGCAATAATATTACTCGCGCGACTTGGCCAGCCGAAAAGGCGCCGGGCGGCACGAACAGGAAATGCGGAGGAGAAAATGGGGCGACCGACGGGGATTGAACCCGCAACCTCCGGTACCACAAACCGGCGCTCTAACCAATTGAGCTACGGTCGCCACAACGCCACCGGCTCGATCGGCCGACGCGAGCGGGCTCCATAGGCAGATGGAGCGAGCGTTGCAAGCGACGGACGTTGCGATTGGCCGCGCAATCACTACAAAAGGAAAAGACATATAACACTAGGGTCGCCATCCTTGCTCTCCCAACGCACCCGCTATGCGCTCCGCGCGCTGCAACACCTCGCCGACCGCTATGGCGAGGGGCCGGTGCAGCTGCCGGAGATCGCGCGCATCCAGAACATCCCCGCCAAATTCCTGACCGTGATCCTGTCCGAACTGAAGCGCGCTGGCTTCGTCGAGACGCTGCGCGGCAAGGAGGGCGGCTATTGGCTGGGCAAGCGGCCGGAGGAGATCACCTATGGCGACATCGTCCGCGCCACGCGCGGCAGCCTGGCGCTGACCCCCTGCGCCAGCCGCTTCAACCACCGCCCGTGCGAGCAATGCGTCGACGAGGAGACGTGCCGCCTGCGCGAAGTGATGCTGCTGGTGCGCGACGAAACCGCCAACGTGCTGGATCGCATTCCGCTTTCGGCGAAGGTTTCGGCTGCGCAGGCGGCGGAATAGGTCTTTGTTCACGCGGAGACGCGGAGGCGCGGAGAGAAGAAAGAGACAAGGGTGATCGGGACGTGGCTCTCCATCGGTGCCCGATCTTCCGACGGATCGGGAGCCACGTCCCGATAGACCCTCTTCCTCTCCCCTTCTTCTCTCCGCGCCTCCGCGTCTCCGCGTGAACAATCCTTCCTCTCTCCCCCACCCGCTGGCCCGACCGGCATAGCCGCGCTACAGCCCCCCCAAGAGATGCTGCCGCTCCCCCTCTCCCTCGCTCGCCTAGAGAGGCGCGATGCCGAATCGTTTCATCCTCGTCGCCGAGCCCCGCGCCTGAGCCGATGAGCGCCGCCCTCGCCCTCGAACCCCGGCCCGTTTCGATGGGGCCGGCGCGGCGGCGTGGCCGGCAGAGACGGCTGATGCCGGGCTTTGGCCTGACTCTCGGGCTCACCGTCTTCTGGCTGTCGCTGGTGGTGCTGATCCCGCTCTCCACGATCTTCGTGAAGACGGCGGTGCTGGGGTTCGACCAGTTCCTCGAAGCGGCCTTCAACCCGCGCGTGATGGCGGCCTATCGCCTCAGCTTCGGCGCGGCGGCCGCCGCCGCCGGGGTGAACGCCATGTTCGGGCTGCTGATCGCCTGGGTGCTGGTGCGCTATGACTTCTTCGGCAAACGGCTGATCTCGGCGATGGTCGATCTGCCCTTCGCCCTGCCCACCGCCGTCGCCGGCATCGCGCTGACGGCGCTTTATGCCAACACCGGCTGGGTCGGCGCGCTGATCGAGCCGCTGGGGGTGAAGGTCGCCTATCGCCCCCTCGGCGTGATCGTCGCGCTGATCTTCATCGGCCTGCCGTTCATCGTCCGCTCGGTCGAGCCGGTGCTGGCTGATCTCGGCCGCGACGTGGAGGAAGCCGCTTCCGCGCTCGGCGCGAACCGCTGGCAGACCTTCTCCCGTGTCATCCTGCCCGCCATCACCCCGGCGCTGCTGACGGGCTTCGCGCTGGCCTTCGCGCGCGGCGTCGGCGAATATGGATCGGTGATCTTCATCGCCGGCAACATGCCGTTCGAGAGCGAGATCGCGCCGCTGATGATCGTCTCCGAACTGGAGCAATATGACTACCCCGCCGCCACCGCGATCGCGGCGGTGATGCTGGTGGTGTCGTTCGGGCTGCTGCTCGTCATCAACCTCGTCCAGATCTGGACGCGGAAGCGGATCGAGGCATGAAGGCGATCCGCCCGCCATCGGCCACGCAGGAGGCGCGCTGGGTGCGCGTGCTGCTGATCGCGCTCGCGCTCGGCTTCCTCGGCCTGTTCCTGCTGCTGCCTTTGGTGGTGGTGTTCGTCGAGGCGCTGGCGAAAGGGCTGCCGCCGTTCCTGGCGGCGCTGACCGAGCCCGACGCGGTCTCGGCGATCAAGCTCACATTGCTCACGGCCGCCATCGCGGTGCCGGCCAACATCGTATTCGGCATCGTCGCATCGTGGGCGATCACCAAGTTCGATTTTCCGGGCAAGGGTTTCCTCATCACCCTGATCGACCTGCCCTTCTCGGTCTCGCCCGTGGTGGGCGGCGTGATCTATATCCTGATGTTCGGCGCGTCGGGCTGGTTCGGGCCGTTCCTCCAGGATCAGGACATTCAGATCATCTACGCCGTGCCCGGCATCGTGCTGGCGACGATCTTCGTCACCTTCCCCTTCGTCGCGCGCGAGCTGATCCCGCTGATGGCCGAACAGGGCCGCGACGACGAGGAGGCGGCTCTCTCCCTCGGCGCGAGCGGCTGGCAGACCTTCTGGCATGTCACCCTGCCCAACATCCGCTGGGGCCTGCTCTATGGCGTCCTGCTCTGCAACGCACGGGCGATGGGCGAATTCGGCGCGGTCTCGGTCGTGTCAGGCCATATCCGCGGGCTGACCAACACGATGCCGCTCCACGTCGAGATCCTCTACAACGAATATAATTTTGTCGCCGCCTTCGCGGTGGCCTCGCTGCTGGCGGCGCTCGCGCTCGTCACCCTCGCCGCCAAGACCTTGCTCGAATGGCGGTTCGATTATCACCGGAACGGAACGGCGCACTGATGGGGATCACGCTCCAGGGCATCACCAAGGGCTTTCGCGGCTTCCAGGCGCTGCACGGCATCGATCTGGAGGCGCGGCCGGGCGAGTTCCTCGCTCTGCTCGGCCCCTCGGGATCGGGCAAGACCACGCTTCTCCGCATCATCGCGGGGCTGGAGTTCGCCGATCAGGGGCAGGTGGCGTTCGATGGCGAGGATGTCGGGCATCTCGCCGCCGCCCAGCGCCAGGTGGGCTTCGTCTTCCAGCAATATGCCCTGTTCCGCCACATGACGGTGGCCGACAACATCGCCTTCGGCCTGACCGTGAAGAAGCGCCGCGAGCGCCCGGCCAAGGCGGAGATCGCGGCGCGGGTGGCCGAGCTGCTCGATCTGGTCCAGCTCTCGGGCCTCGGCAAACGCTATCCCGCGCAGCTTTCGGGCGGCCAGCGCCAGCGCGTGGCGCTCGCCCGCGCGCTGGCCGTGCAGCCCCGCATCCTGCTGCTCGACGAACCGTTCGGCGCGCTCGACGCCAAGGTGCGCAAGGATCTGCGCCGCTGGCTTCGCGAACTGCACGACCGGATGGGCCTCACCTCGATCTTCGTGACGCACGATCAGGAGGAAGCGCTGGAACTGGCCGATCGGGTGGTGGTGATGGATCACGGCGTGATCGAGCAGATCGCCGAGCCCCAGACCATCTACGACGAACCCGCCTCCGCCTTCGTATTCGATTTCGTCGGGGAATCGAACCGGCTGCCGGTGACGGTGTCAGGCGGCCGGGTCGCCTTCGCCGGCCAGCCGCTCGACGTCGACGGCAGCGGCCTCACCGGCGAGGCCCAACTCTTCTTCCGCCCGCACGACGCGCGCATCGTCACCGACGGCGCGGCCTTCCCCGCCGTCGTCACGCTGGCCCGGCCGAAGAATGGCGCGATCCGGCTGGAGGCCAAGGTGGAGGGACGCACCGTGCCGGTCGAGATCGACGTGCCGCTGGCCGGGGCGCCGGCGGTAGGCGACACGATCCGTGTCGCCCCCACCCGCACCCGCCTGTTCGCGCAACCTTCCGCCGCCTGAGGCCGTTACACCGACGTCATCATCATCAGCGACGGCGGGAACGATCATCATGTCCAGGGCATCCGATTTCCTCGAAGCCTGGACGGTCGCCCGCACCGATACCCGCGCGCTCACCACCGAGGAAGCCGGCACCATCGCCGACCAGTGGGAAGGCGAGGCGATCGAGAATGGCGTCGATCCCGACGATCTAGGCACGGCGGCCGGCGGCGACCTGCGCGCCTATCTGCTGCGCACCTACGGCGAGGTAGGGCAGGAAGTCTCGACCGACGACGGCGACCATTCGGACGCGCAAAAGCCCCCACCCCAACCGCGCCATCGCGAGCCGGGCGTTTTCTAAGCCTCATCACTATCTCCCCGTTCGTCCTGAGCGTAGTCGAAGGACGTGAGACTGGACGATGCCGCGTGGGACACGTGCTTCGATTTCGCTCAGGGCGAACGGGTGAATGTCCAGGACATGCGCCACCCGCCGATTGTTGCATTGCGGCGACTCCCCCTCCCCCACTTTTGCGCTATGGCGGCCGCGTAAAAAGACGAGCGGGGACTCTGCGACCATGACCACCATCATCAAGGAAGCCGACCTGATCGAGAGCGTCGCCGACGCGCTCCAGTTCATCAGTTACTATCATCCGATGGATTATATCCGCGCGCTGGGCGTCGCCTATGAGGCCGAGCAGGGCCCCGCCGCCAAGGACGCCATCGCCCAGATCCTGACCAACAGCCGCATGTGCGCCGAGGGGCATCGGCCGATCTGTCAGGATACCGGCATCGTCACCGTGTTCATCAAATGGGGCCAGCAGTGCATGCTGGACAGCGAGAAGTCGCTCCAGGAGGTCGTGGATGAAGGCGTCCGCCGCGCCTATCTCCATCCCGAGAACCGCCTGCGCGCCTCGATCCTGAAGGATCCCGCCTTCAGCCGCGTCAACACCAGGGACAATACCCCTTGCGTGCTGAACGTGGAGATGGTGCCCGGCCATCATGTCGACGTGCAGGTCGCGGCCAAGGGCGGCGGCAGCGAGAACAAGTCCAAGTTCAAGATGATGAACCCCAGCGATTCGGTGGTCGATTGGGTACTGGAGATGATCCCGCAGATGGGCGCCGGCTGGTGCCCGCCGGGCATGCTCGGCATCGGCATCGGCGGCACCGCCGAAAAGGCCATGACGCTCGCCAAGGAATCGCTGATGGGCGATATCGACATGGCGCAGCTGAAGGCACGCGGGCCGCAGACCAAGATCGAGGAACTGCGGATCGAGATCTTCGACAAGGTCAACGCGCTGGGCATCGGCGCGCAGGGTCTCGGTGGCCTCGCCACGATCCTCGACGTGAAGATCATGGATTATCCGACGCACGCGGCCTCCAAGCCGATCGCGATGATCCCGAACTGCGCCGCGACCCGCCATGCGCATTTCCACCTCGACGGCTCCGGCCCGGCCTATCTCGAGCCGCCGAGCCTGGACGAATGGCCGAAGGTGGAGTGGACGCCATCGAAGGAGTCGATCCGCGTCGATCTCGACACGCTGACTCCCGAAGTGGTGGCGAGCTGGCAGCCGGGCGACCGCCTGCTCCTCAACGGCAAGATGCTGACCGGCCGCGACGCCGCGCACAAGCGCATCGCCGATATGCTCGCGAAGGGCGAGGAGCTGCCGGTCGAGTTCAAGGGCCGGGTGATCTATTATGTCGGCCCGGTCGATCCGATCCGCGACGAGGTGGTCGGCCCGGCGGGCCCCACCACCGCGACCCGGATGGACAAATTCACCAAGATGATGCTCGACCAGGGCCTGCTGGCGATGGTCGGCAAGGCCGAGCGCGGCCCGGTGGCGATCGAGGCGATCAAGGAGGCGAAGTCGGCTTACCTGATGGCCGTGGGTGGTGCGGCCTATCTGGTGTCGCGCGCGATCAAGGGCGCCAAGGTCGTCGGCTTCGCGGATCTCGGCATGGAGGCGATCTACGAATTCGACGTGAAAGACATGCCGGTGACGGTGGCGGTGGACGCCAGCGGCACCAGCGTCCACCACACCGCGCCGCTGGTGTGGCGCGAGAAGATCGCGCGGGAGCGGTTGCTGGAGACGGTGTGAGCCAAACGCGTCGCCCCGGCGCAGGCCGGGGCGACGCGTCTGTTTCAGAAGCCCACGTAAACCCCGCCCATCATCTGCGCCGGATCGTAGCGCCCGTTGGTCGTGCGCTTGCGATATTCCACCCGCGCGCCCGTCCAGGTGCCGAACTTGTAGCGCACGCCCGCGCCGTAGATCAGGCCGTCGAAGCTCTTGCTGCGCTCCGTGCTGGCGCCCGTCGCGGCCAGCGTGGTGGTGATCTTGGCGCGTTCGGCGCCGTAGCCGGCGATGCCGTAGACCGCGAGGCCGGGGATGGCGTTGATGCCGGCGCGCACCGTTCCGCTCCAGTTCCAGCGGCCGTCCTGCTCGGTCAGCACCGTGGCACTGCTGCTGCCGGTGGTGCCGAGCGATTTGCCGTTGGTCTTGCCGATGCCGCCTTCGACCGCGAGATAGCCGAGCGGCATCGACGGCAGCTCGACCCCGATGAAGCCGCCGTAGTCGAGCGCCTTGTCGTTCGACCCCACCGACGTGGCGGCCCGCCGTGTGCCCTGCCCCGCCTCGACCCCGGCATAGACGGAGGGCACGAGCGGCAGCGCCTGCGCGGCGGCGGGCGCGACGAGCGCGGCGGCGGCCAGCAGGCCAGGCGAGAGACGGCGGATGGTCATGGACATTCCCCTTTGGACGCGATCGACAGGCCCGCCCGGTTCGGCAGGCGCCCCGCCTTCCCCTACCCGGCCGGCACTGGCAAGCCCCGAACGGGTGACGGCGGCGCCCGCCCGCGCGACACCGCTTGACGAACGCGCGGCACCGCCTCCACGCTGCGGCCCATGAGCGAGATCATCATCTTCGACGAGCATACGCTCTCCGAACGCGGCACCAGCAACGCCACCTTCGATTATGCCGAGGCGATGGAGGCCCATGCCGGCATCCGCGCGGTGATGATGCACGACCTGCGGCGCGACTGGGTGGAAGGCGCCGTGCGGCGCTGGTCCGCCCGCTTCGAGACGATCGGCTACAACAGCGAGGCGGGGCGCGCCGATCTGGTCAGGCGCATCCAGCCCAAGCTCTATTATTACCAGCGCGGCCAGATCGACGACATCCGCCTGCTGCCCGACGTGAAGGTGGCGGTGCACAGCGTGTTCGATCATTTCCCGGTGCCGCAGGCCGATCGCAACGCCTATATCTCGGACTGGCTGGCCCACCACATGACCGGCGGCAAGGCCCCTGCGGTGCCCTATATCGTGACGATGCCGCCGGCCGAGCGTGACATGCGCGCCGCCTGGGGCATCCCGGCCGGGGCGGTGGTGCTGGGCCGGCACGGCGGGCGCGACACGTTCGACATTCCCTTCGCCAAGCGCGCGGTGGCGCGCGCCGTGCAAGAGCGCCAGGATCTGTGGTTCCTGTTCGTCAATACCGACAGGTTCATCGATCATCCGCGTGTCCGCTTCCTCGATCCGATCTTCGATCTGGTCGAGAAGGCCGATTTCATCGCCACCTGCGACGCGATGATCCATGCGCGCGAGCGGGGCGAGAGCTTCGGCCTCGCCATGGCCGAATTCCTGCTGCTCGACCGGCCGGTGCTGTGCTGGGCCGGCGGGCGGGATCGCAACCATCTGGTGCTGCAACCGAACCCCCACCACCTCTACCGCACCGAGGGCGAATTGATGCGCCTGCTCCGCCGCATCGGCCCCGCCCCGCGTGATGGGAAAGCGGCGGCGGCGATGGCGCCCTACGCCCCCGATCGGATCGCCGCGCGATTCAGCGACGTGTTCCTCACCGGGCCAAGGGTGGCGCTGGAGGGCAAGACGGCGGCGGGCAATCTGCGCCGCCGCGTGCTGAACGCACGCAGCCTGGCGATGAACCGGGCTTGGTATGCGGCGTCACGGATCGGGCTGTAGAATAACGCACGATCACTTCTGGCACTTCCGGCACCAGAAGGTCGATCGCCCGCCATCCACCTGCCGCTCGACGATGCCACCACACGGGCATGCCTCGCCCTCCCGCCCATAGACGCGGAATTGTTTCGAGAAATAGCCCAGTTCGCCATCCGGCCGGGCGTAATCGCGCAGGGTCGATCCGCCCGCCTCGATCGCCGCGACCAGCACATCCTTGCACGCGGCCACCAGCCGGGTGAGTCGCGGCAGGGTCAGCGTGCCCGCCGCCGTGCGCGGATCGATGCGCGCCATGTTGAGCGCCTCGCACACATAGATATTGCCGAGGCCCGCCACGATCCGCTGGTCGAGCAGCATCAGCTTGATCGGCGCGATCCGCCCCTTCAGCCGATCGCGCAGGTGCCGCGGGTTGAAGGCATCGCCCAGCGGCTCCGGGCCGAGCGCCCTGAACGGCGGCCATTCGGCCACCTGATCGGTAGGCATCAGATCGAGCGAGCCGAAGCGGCGCGGATCGTTGAGCGACAGGGTCATCCCCGTATCGGTCTCGATCAGCAGATGATCGTGCGCCCCGATCGTCTCGGGCGCGATCCGCCAGCGGCCGGACATGCCGAGGTGGAAGATCAAAGTATCGTCGCGGTCCGTCTCGATCAGCCCGTATTTGGCGCGGCGGCCAAGGCCCGTCACCTGCGCGCCCGTCAGGCGCTGGCGCAGATCGGCGGGGATGGCGCGGCGCAGATCGGCGCGGCGCGGCTCCACCTTCACCAGCGTGCGTCCCCACAGGACGCGGGCGAGACCGCGCACGGTCGTCTCGACTTCGGGCAATTCGGGCATGTTCGCCCCCTATCCCGTTCCGCCCCGCGCCGCTATGGCGAGGCCATGAGCGATGCAACCCGCGACACCGTCTCCTTCGGCTATACCGACGTCACCCCCACCGAAAAGACCGAGAAGGTGGGCCAGGTCTTCCGCTCGGTCGCGGCCAGATATGATCTGATGAACGATGCCATGTCGGGCGGCATGCACCGGCTGTGGAAGGATCGCTTCGTCCGTCGGGTGAAGCCGCGCCGGGGCGAGGCCATCCTCGACATGGCCGGCGGCACCGGCGACATCGCCTTCCGCCTGATGAAATCGGGCGCGGACATCACCGTCGCCGACATCAACGGCGCGATGCTGGAGGTGGGCCAGGAGCGCGCGGCGAAGAAGGGCTATGAGGGCCTCGCCTGGATCGAGCAGAATGCGGAGACCTTGTGCTTCGCCGACAGGAGCTTCGACGGCTATACGATCGCCTTCGGTATCAGGAACGTGACCGACATCCCCAAGGCGCTGCGCGAGGCGCATCGCGTGCTGAAGCGCGGCGGGCGCTTCTACTGCCTCGAATTCTCGACCACGCTTTGGCCCGGTTTCGGCGAAATCTACGATGCCTACTCGCATCGTCTGGTCCCGAAGCTCGGCAAGCTGCTAGCGAACGACGAGGACAGCTACCGCTATCTGATCGAATCGATCCGCCGCTTCCCCGACATGCCCACGTTCGAGCGGATGATCGGCGAGGCCGGCTTCGTGCGCACCCATGTCGAGCCGATGCTGGGCGGGCTGGTCGCGATCCATTCGGGCTGGAAGATCTGATGAAGCCGAACCGTTCCTCTCCATCGCAGATGGGGAGGGGGACCATCCGCAGGATGGTGGAGGGGCCGCGCCCCCTCGATAGCGCGACACCCCTCCACCATCGCTGCGCGATGGTCCCCCTCCCCCCGCTCCGCGCGGGGAGGAACGATCGCCCATGACCGCCCCCCTCATCCACGGCCTGCGTCTCTTCCGCTGGGGCCGCACCCTCGCCCGCCATGGCGCGCTGCTCGGGATCGAGCGCGATCCGCTCGCGCCGCCGGCGCTGCGCCGCCTCGTGCGGATCGCGCGGATCGGGTTCCGCATGCCCGCCCAGCCGCGCTACGCCGATGCGTTCGAGGCGATCGGCCCGGCGGCGGTGAAGCTGGGGCAGGCACTTGCCACCCGCCCCGATCTCGTCGGCGAGGAGGCCGCGCTCGACCTGACGCGCCTCCAGGACGCGCTCCCCCCCGTCCCCTTCGCCGAGATTCGCGCCGCGATCGAGAAGGGCCTCGGCAAGCCGATCGACCAGCTCTACGCCCGTATCGACGAGGTGCCCGTCGGCGCCGCCTCGATCGCGCAGGTCCACCGCGCCGTCACGATCGAGGGCCGCGACGTGGCGATCAAGGTGCTGCGCCCCGGCGTCGAGGAGGAATTCGCCCGCGCGCTCGAGACCTACGAATGGGCCGCCGCGCAGGCCGAGGCGATGGGCGGCGATATCGCCCGCCTGCGCCCCCGCCTCGTCATCGCCACCTTCCGCCAGTGGACCTTGCGCGAGCTGGACCTGCGGCGCGAGGCCGCCTCCGCTTCCGAACTGGCCGAGGGGATGAGCGCCATCCCCGAATTCACCGTCCCCGCGATCGACTGGGCGCGCACGTCGCGCCGGGTGATGACGCTGGAATGGCTGCCGGGCATCAAGCTGTCCGATCGCGCGGCACTGATCGCCGCCGGCCACAATCCGGGCCTCCTCGCCCAACGCCTCGTCAGCGCCTTTTTACGGCAGGCCATCGCCGACGGTTTCTTCCATGCCGACATGCACCAGGGCAACCTGTTCGCTCTGCCCGGCGACCGGCTGGCGGCGATCGATTTCGGCATCATGGGCCGCATCAACCGGCAGGCGCGGCTGTGGCTGGCGGAAATCCTCCACGGCCTCATCACCGGCAATTACGCCCGCGTCGCCGAAATCCATTTCGAGGCGGGCTATGTCCCCGCGCACCACAATCTCGGCGAATTCACCACCGCGCTGCGTGCCGTCGGCGAGCCGATCCGGGGCCTGCCGGTCAAGGACATCTCGATCGGCTCGATGCTCGACGGGCTGTTCGCCATCACCCGCGATTTCGACATGCCGGTCCAGCCGCACCTGCTGCTGCTGCAAAAGACGATGGTGATGGTGGAGGGGGTCGCCACCGGCCTCGATCCCGATATCAACATGTGGGAGACGGCCGAGCCCTTCGTGCGCGAATGGCTGCGCAGCGAACTCGGCCCCGAGGCGTGGCTCGCCGACCGTCTGCGCGAGGACGTCGCCACCTTCGCCCGCATGCCCGAACTCCTCCGCCGCATCGAAAAACGCTTCCCCGCCGAGGGCGCCGCCCCCCCGCCCCCGCCCTTGCCGGTCGTGGCGGTCGTCGGCCGGGGCGGCGGCAAGCGGACGGCGCTGCTGATGCTGGTGACGGCGGCGGTGGGTGTGCTGGCGGGCTGGGCTGCGGCAATGTTGCTCGGCTGAACGGATAAACCCTCTCCCGCGAAGGCGGGAGAGGGCTTTCACTTTGCCCTCACCCCTTCCGCGCCACCAGCAGGAATTCCACATTCCCCTCCGGCCCGGTGATCGGGCTCGGCTCGATCCCCAGCACCGTCCACCCCTGCCCGACGAACCAGTCCGCGGCCGCCGCCGAGACGCGCGCATGCACCTCCGGGTCGCGCACCACGCCGCCCTTGCCCACCTCGTCGCGCCCCGCCTCGAACTGCGGCTTGACCAGCGCCACCGCCCAGCCGCCGTCCGCCACGAAGCCCACCGCCGCCGCCAGCACCTTGGCCAGCCCGATGAAGCTGGCGTCGCACACGAGGATATCGATCGGCTCGGGCACATGCTCCGCCGTCAGCGCGCGGGCGTTGGTCTGTTCGTGGACGATCACGCGCGGGTCGCTGCGCAGCTTCCACGCGAGCTGGTTGGTGCCCACGTCGATCGCATAGACCTTCGTGGCGCCGCCCGACAGCAGCACATCGGTAAAGCCGCCGGTGGAGGAGCCGATATCCAGCCCCACCATCCCCTCGACCGGAATCGCGAAATGCCGGAGCGCGTGGGCCAGCTTGATGCCGCCGCGCGACACCCAGGGATGATCGCGCCCGCGCACGTCCAGCCCGACATCGTCGGCGATCGGCTGGCCGGCCTTCTCGATCTTTCGCTCGCCGGCGAACACCAGCCCGGCCAGGATCAGCGCCTGCGCCTTCGCCCGGCTTTCGACCAGCCCGCGCTCCACCAACGCCTGATCCGCACGTAGTCCCTTGGCCATCCCGCCCTCCTGCCCGATCACGCCTCGTTCGTCGACAGGGCGGCGGTGGTGGTGCCCATCCGGTACGGCCGCACGCTGGCGGGCTCGGCCCGATAGAGCGGCCGCCGCATCGCGTGCAGCCGCGCCTTCGCGATCCGCAGGATGCACACCCTGTCGCCCTGATTGCCGCCAAGGACATGGAAAGCGGTCGCATCCTCCGCCACATAGAGCCCGACATGCCCGCCGGAGGGCCGCCGGAACACCAGCACGTCGCCCAGCGCCGGCTGCGGCGCGGCCCGCCCGAACCTGGCCCAGTTGAGCGCCCACAGGGGCTTGTCCGGCACCGCCTTCCCCGCGCGTCTGGCGACGACGGCCAGGAACAGCCCGCACCACGGCACCGAATCGGCCCAGTATCCCGCGATCCCGGCCTCCTTCGCCCAGCCCATGATGCGCGGATCGTCCTTCGCCCCGACGGTCTCGCGGACGCCGATCAACCGCACCGCCTCCGCAACCATGCGCGGCGGATAAGCGGAAACCCAGGGGTAGCTGGCGATGTCGGACATGGTGCGCACTCCTCGCATGAGAAATGCGCGCTGGCAGCGAGCCTAAGCGAAATCGGGGGCTGTAGGACAGCGGAAAAGCATGCGCGTCATCCCGGCGCAGGCCGGGATCTCAGGTGGCGGCCACACCGTCGCCCCCAGCCTGCCGAGATCCCGGCCTTCGCCGGGATGACGCTACTAAGAACTACCTCAGGCCCGCGCGCCCTCGATCACGCCCACCGAATTGCGGCGCAGCGCCTTCAACACCGTATCGACGATCGCATCCGCATCCAGCCCCGCCTCGGCATATTGCTTCTCGGGCTTGTCGTGATCCTGGAACACGTCGGGCAGGCGCAGGGTGCGCAGCTTCAGCCCGCCGTCGATCAGCCCCTGATCGGACGCCATCGTCAGCACATGCGCGCCGAGCCCGCCGATCGATCCTTCCTCCACCGTCACCGCCACTTCGTGCGTGGTGAGCAGGCGGCGGATCAGCGCCTCGTCGAGCGGCTTGGCGAAGCGCAGGTCGGCCACCGTCGTCGAAAGCCCCTGCGCCTCCAGCCGGTCGGCGGCAAGCAACGCCTCGCCCAGCCGCGTGCCGAGCGACAGGATCGCGACGGTCTTGCCCTCGCGCACCACCCGGCCCTTGCCGATCTCCAGCCGCTGCGGCGCCGGAATATCGATGCCGATGCCGTTGCCACGTGGATAGCGCACCGCGATCGGCCCGCTGTCGTGCAGCGCGCAGGTGTGGACCATGTGGGTCAGCTCCGCCTCGTCGGCGGCGGCCATCACCACGAAATTGGGAAGGGACGCCAGATAGGTCACGTCGAACGAACCCGCATGGGTCGCCCCGTCCGCGCCGACCAGACCGGCCCGGTCGATGCCGAACCGCACCGGCAGGTTCTGGATCGCCACGTCGTGCACGACCTGATCGTAGGCGCGCTGGAGGAAGGTGGAATAGATCGCGCAGAACGGCCGCATCCCCTGCGCGGCGAGGCCGGCCGCGAAGGTCACGGCATGCTGCTCGGCGATGCCCACGTCGAATGTGCGATCGGGGAAGGCCTTGCCGAAGGCGTCGAGCCCCGTGCCCGAAGGCATGGCGGCGGTGATCGCGCACACCGTCGGGTCGCGCTTCGCTTCCGCGATCAGCGCGTCGGCGAACACCTTGGTGTAGCTCGGCGGCCCCGGCTCGCCCTTGGCCTGCACGCCGGAGACCACGTCGAACTTCTGCACGCCATGATATTTGTCCGCCGCCGCCTCGGCCGGGCCATAGCCCTTGCCCTTCTGCGTCACGACATGGACAAGGATCGGGCCCTGCGCCGCATCGCGGACATTCTCGAGGATCGGCACCAGCTGGTCGATATTATGCCCGTCGACCGGGCCGACATAATAGAAGCCCAGCTCCTCGAAGAGCGTGCCGCCCATCGCCATGCCGCGCGCGAATTCGTCGGTCTTGCGCGCCGCCTGGTGCAGCGGGCGCGGCAGGCGGCGGGCGAGCCGCTTGGCCAGATCGCGCAGGCCCAGGAACTCGCGGCTGGAGACGATGCGGGCGAGATAGGCGGAGAGCCCGCCGACCGGCGGCGCGATCGACATGTCGTTGTCGTTGAGGATCACGACGAGGCGATTGCCCGCCGCCTCGGCATTGTTCATCGCCTCATAGGCCATGCCCGCCGACATCGCGCCGTCGCCGATCACCGCGATCGCCTTGCCGGGCTGGTCGGCCAGCTTGTTCGCCACCGCGAAGCCCAGCGCGGCCGAGATCGAGGTGGAGGAATGCGCCGCGCCGAACGGGTCGTATTCGCTCTCGCTGCGCTTGGTGAAGCCCGAGAGGCCGCCCGGCTGGCGCAGGGTGCGGATCGCGTCGCGCCGGCCGGTCAGGATCTTGTGGGGGTAGGCCTGATGGCCGACATCCCAGATCAATTTGTCGCGCGGCGTATCGAACACATAATGCAGCGCCACGGTCAGCTCGACCACGCCGAGCCCCGCGCCGAGGTGGCCGCCCGTCACCGACACCGCCGACACCATCTCGTCGCGCAATTCGGCGGCGAGCTGGGCAAGTTGTTCGGGCTTGAGGTCGCGAAGCTGGTCGGGCGTGTCGATGCGGTCGAGCAGCGGCGTCGTGGGACGATGGGACATCGCCCCTCCTTAGACTCTTCGCCGCGCGCCCGCAAACGGCGCGGGGGCCGGTATCCGCTGGCGGATCAGCCGGCGTGGCGGTGGAAGGCGCGGCCGTTGAGGCGATGCGCCAGCGCCACCAGCGCGACGCCGCCGATCGTGAGCGCGGCTTCCCACGGCCCGTGCGGCACCGCGAGCCCGGCCGCCATCAGCCCGATCCCGCTCGATCCGACCAGCAGCGGCCCGGTGCGGCCATGGCGCCGCAAACCCAGCCCCAGCCCCACCGCCGCCAGCGCGATCGCCACCGCCAGCCCGATCTCGTGAAAGGCCGGCTCGACGAGGATCGTGCTGGTCGAGGCGAGCGCCGCCACCAGCAGCACCGTCGCCACGCAATGGATCATGCACAGCCCCGACAGGCCGATCGCGGCACGATCGATCCAGCGCTGGACATGGCCCATGGGGGTGGGGGGAGGACGCGAACTCACGAGCGATCACCTAGCAGGGTCGATACGATGATACAATATCACATCGCATGATTTGTTCCGGCGGGCGCCATCGGCTGGCCTGCGGGAGCCGGCGGGCGTTTGATCGGTTCAGCGGGTGGAAAGGGCGTTGCGCGCAGATCGCAGCGCCTATCGGAGTTGCCCGTCATGTTGCGTTTCACCCTTCTTCCCCTCGCCGCCGCGCTGGCCGCCGCCCCGGCCTTCGCCGCCGATCCGCCCAAGGCGCCCGCCCAGCGCAGCGCCGTGGTGTTCGGCAACGATCCCTGCCCCAAGCCCGACAGCCCCGACGAGATCATCGTCTGCTCGCGCCAGCCCGAGAATGAACGCTATCGCCTGCCCAAGCGCTTTCGTGGCAAGCCGCAGGAGGCCGAGGCGGTGACGGGCAGCTGGGCCAACACCGCCCGCTCGCTCGATCAGGCGAGCGCGCCGATGATGCCCAACAGCTGCTCGGTCGTCGGCAGTGGCGGGCAGACCGGCTGTATGCAGCAATTCCTGGCGCAGGCGCGCGCCCAGCGCGCGGCGGACAAGGCCGCGAAGGCGGCGGCGGATGCCGAGCAGGCGCCGGAGGGGGATTGAGACCAATTCCTCCCCTGCCTTGCAGGGGAGGATCGCGAAGGGAACAGTTCGCGCGCCGCGCGTTTTCTCCGCCGAAGGAGACATTCATGATCCGATCGCTGGCCGCGTTCGCCCTGCTCGCCACCACCCTTCCCAGCGCCGCGCTGGCGCTGCCGGATCGCTGGTCGTCCGGGTTCAACCAGGGCATCCTCGAATATAGCGTCGGGCCGTTCGGGCCGGAGGCGAGCAACCTCATCCTGTCGTGCAAGGGCAGCGAGCTGGATATCGCCGTCGCCATCGGCGGGGTCGCGCCGCCCTCCAACAGCCTCATCACCTACAAGGTCGGCCGGCTGACCGAGACGATCCGTGTGGGCAAGGATGGCTGGGCGCGCTTCCGCAATGCCTATCGGGAACCGCAAATCCAACGGCTGTGGGCCGCTTTCCGCAGCGGCGCGACCGCGACCGTCATCTACCCCGGCGGCGCGAGCCACGCCTTCCCCTTGCGTGATTCGGGCAAGGTGATGTCGGCGAGCGTCTGCGCGCCGTAAGGTTGATCCGCTCGCGCGGACATGCGGTGCCGGCCCCGCTCCCCGGTTCGGCCGCGCCGAACCCGCAAATCGCGCTAGATACCCTCGGCGACCGGCTCGTAGCCCAGAGCCGCGAGCCGCGCGTTGAGATCGGCGATGCAGGCGTCGAGCGCGGCTTCCTCGGTCGATCGGACGACGAAGTTCGCGCCGACCCGCCCGTCGCGGAAGAAGGGGTAGCTGCCGATCTGGCAGCCCTCGTTGTCGCGCTCGGCCTTGGCCAGCGTGTCGGCGACCTCGCTCTCCGGCACCCAGCAGCCGACGGTGCGCGAGATCAGCGGCTTGCCGCCCGGCAAGGTGCCCGACAGCGCCTCCAGCATCAGCCCGGCGATGTGCGGCACGCCCGCCAGAATGAAGATGTTGCCGATGCGGATGCCCGGCGCGCCCGACATCGCGTTTTCGATCAGCGTCGCCCCCTCGGGCACCCGCGCCATGCGCAGCCGCGCGTCGGTCAGCCCGCCGCGACTCGCGTAATAATCCTCCAGCACGGCGCGCGCCTTGAGGTGGACGACGACGGGCAGGCCGAGCGTGGCGGCGATGGCGTCGATCGTGATGTCGTCGTGCGTCGGCCCGATGCCGCCGGTCGTGAAGAGATAATCGTTGCCGCCCGCCAGCGCGGTGACGGCCGCGCCGATCGCCTCCATCCGGTCGGCGACGACCCTGACTTCGGCCAGGCGGATGCCCTGGATGTTCAACCAGCTCGCGATCTGGGCGATATTCTTGTCCTGCGTCCGGCCGGAGAGGATCTCGTCCCCGATCACGAGCAGGGCGGCGGTGTAGATGCGGTCGCTCATCGGGCGAGGGCATAGGCCAAGCCGGGCCACTCGCAAAGCACGGCCTTTGCGACTATATCGCCCACATGGTCGATTATCAGCTCATCACCGGAGACGAGACGGTCTCCCGCAACGGTGCGATCAAGCTCCACGGCCCCGACGGCTTCGCCGGGATGCGCGCCGCCGGGCAGCTTGCCGCCACGATCCTCGACGCTTTGGTGCCGCATGTCGTGCCCGGCGTGACGACCGAGGCGCTCGACCGCATCGTCTACGACATGACGATCGCGGCCGGCGCGGTGCCGGCGACGATGAACTATCGCGGCTATACGCACAGCTGCTGCATCAGCATCAACCACGTCGTCTGCCACGGCATCCCGTCCGACCGGACCTTGAAGGACGGCGATATCGTCAATATCGACGTGACCCCGCTGCTGGGCGGCTGGCACGGCGACACGAGCCGCATGTACCTCGTCGGCAACGTGCCGGTGAAGGCGAAGCGGCTGGTGGAGGTGACCTACGAATGCCTGATGCGCGGGCTGGAGCAGGCCCGGCCGGGCAACCGGCTGGGCGACATCAGCCACGCCATCCAGAGCTTCGCCGAAAAGCATCGCTACGGCGTGGTGCGCGACTTCTGCGGCCACGGCCTCGGCCGCCTGTTCCACGACGCGCCCGAGGTGGTCCATGCCGGCAAGCCCGGCACCGGCCCGGAACTGCGCCCCGGCATGTTCTTCACCGTCGAGCCGATGATCAACATCGGCCGCGCGGACGTGAAGATCCTCGACGACGGCTGGACGGCGGTGACGCGCGACCGATCGCTTTCGGCGCAGTTCGAACATTCGATCGGCATCACCGAGACCGGCTGCGAAATCTTCACGACGAGCCCCGCCGGCCGCCATTCGCCTCCTTACGCCTGAGGTTCGCCCCTGAAACGTCGCCCCAGCGAAAGCTGGGGCCTTTTTCCGCTTGGGGTGACCGTGGTGGCCGCCTCCCGTCACCCCAGCCTGCGCTGGGGTGACGGTCCGGTTTGCGGTGCTGGCCCCCGCGACTCGGGCGATCGTTACGGCGCCATATCAGCCTGGCTCTCTGCCCGCTTTTGCAGCAAACGACCCTGCACCTGCCGCTATTTCGGGCATAAGTTAGCAAAGATGGCACCGCCGGCCTCCGATCCTTGCGCGGGGCGCGTCGGCACGCTTATTGGATGCTCGTTGCGCGGAGTTTCGGGGCGGCCATGAAGAAGATCGAAGCCATCATCAAACCCTTCAAGCTCGATGAGGTGAAGGAGGCGCTGCACGATGTCGGCGTGTCCGGCATCACCGTGACCGAGGCCAAGGGCTTCGGCCGGCAGAAGGGCCATACCGAGCTGTATCGCGGCGCCGAATATATCGTCGATTTTCTGCCCAAGGTGAAACTGGAGATCGTGGTGGACGACGCGCTGGCCGATCGCGTGGTGGAGGCGATCACCAACGCCGCCCAGACCGGCCGCATCGGCGACGGCAAGATCTTCGTCACCAACATCGAGACCGTCGTGCGCATCCGCACGGGCGAGCGCGACGCGGACGCGATCTGACGAGGATAGCGGCCGGCGAAGGGGGCGAGCCGGCCGATACGACGACCACAACGACAAGATCGAAGACTATCGCCGGAGAGGGCGACCGAAAGACAAGGGCTCAACCATAAGCCGCAGCGACCGCTGGGGTGACGCGAGTGGGGATGAACATGGCCAACAAGGCTTCGGACGTACTGAAAATCATCAAGGACAAGGAGATCGAGTGGGTCGATCTTCGCTTCACCGATCCCAAGGGCAAGTGGCAGCATTTGACCATGGTCGCGGGCGTCGTGGGCGAGGATGAGCTTAACGAGGGCTTCATGTTCGACGGCTCGTCGATCGAGGGCTGGAAGGCCATCAACGAGAGCGACATGATCCTGAAGCCGGATCTGGACGCGGTGTGGGTCGATCCCTTCTCGGCAACCCCGATGCTTATCCTGGTGTGCGACATCGTCGAGCCCTCGACCGGCGAACTCTATGCCCGCGATCCCCGCTCCTGCGCCAAGCGCGCCGAAGCCTATGTGAAGACGCTGGGCATCGGCGACACCGTCTATGTCGGCCCCGAAGCCGAATTCTTCATGTTCGACAGCGTGACGTTCGATACGACCTACGATTCGTCCTATTACAAGATCGACGACATCGAGCTGCCGACCAACACCGGCAAGGACTATCAGGGCGGCAACCTCGCCCACCGTCCGCGCGCCAAGGGCGGCTACTTCCCGGTCGCCCCGGTCGATAGCGCCGTCGACATCCGCGCCGAGATGGTCACCACCATGCTCGAAATGGGCCTGCCGTGCGACAAGCACCACCATGAGGTGGCCGCCGCGCAGCACGAGCTGGGCCTCACCTTCGGCACGCTCGTCACCACCGCCGATCGCATGCAGATCTACAAGTACGTCGTGTGGCAGGTGGCGCAGGCCTACGGCAAGACCGTGACCTTCATGCCGAAGCCGATCGCCAAGGACAACGGTTCGGGCATGCACACGCATATCTCGATCTGGGACGGCAAGAACCCGCTGTTCGCCGGCAACGGCTATGCGGGCCTTTCCGACATGTGCCTGTATTTCATCGGCGGCGTCATCAAGCATGCCAAGTCGCTCAACGCCTTCACCAACCCGACCACCAACAGCTACAAGCGTCTGGTGCCGGGCTATGAGGCGCCGGTGCTGCTGGCCTATTCGGCCCGCAACCGCTCGGCCTCGTGCCGCATCCCTTACGGTGCTGGCGCCAAGGCCAAGCGCGTCGAGTTCCGCTTCCCGGACGCGATGGCCAATCCGTACCTGTGCTATGCCGCGCTGCTGATGGCCGGCCTCGACGGCATCGAGAACAAGATCCATCCCGGCGAGGCGATGGACAAGAACCTGTACGATCTGCCGCCGGAAGAGCTGGCCGCCGTTCCCACGGTGTGCGGTTCGCTCCGCGAGGCGCTCGACAGCCTGGCCGCCGACCATGCCTATCTCACCAAGGGCGGCGTGTTCACCGAGGACCAGATCGAGAGCTATCTCGAGCTGAAGTGGCCGGAAGTGTATCGCTGGGAAATGACCCCCGCGCCGGTCGAGTTCGACATGTATTATTCGCAGTGATCGCATTGGGCGGGGGCCTCGGCCCCTGCCCACTCGGTTTGCGATACGGATGGGGCGTTCGGAGTGATCCGGGCGCCCTTTTCGTGCCGGGTGTCTGGTGCCGGGGATAACCTCAAGGCAGGTCGGCGCGGACCCCAGCTCGGTCGGGCCGGACCATCCGCCGAGAGGGTTGACCCCGCCGATATACGAAACGTATGTGGTTCGCATATCGCAAGCGGAGCACGGCATGGGTATCGTGAAGATCGACGAGCATCTGCATGACGAGGTGCGCCGCGCCAGCACGGTGATGTGCCGGTCGATCAACGCGCAGGCCGAATTCTGGCTGAAGATCGGGATGCTGGCCGAGGCCAACCCCACCCTCTCCTTCATCGATATCGTGCAGAGCCAGATGGCCGCCGCGCAGGTGCGGCTGGCGCCCGCCCCGGAAGCCGATGCCTGACATGGTCAAGACGGCGGACGAAATCGCGCTGATGCGGATATCGGGCAAGCTGCTGGCATCGGTGTTCGAGATGCTGGACGGGCAGGAGCTGGCCGGGCGCTCCACCATGGCGGTCAACGACATGGTCGATCGCTTCATCACCGTCGATCTCGCCGCACGCCCCGCCAGCAAGGGGCAATATGGCTTCAAATATGTGCTGAACTGCTCGATCAACCATGTCGTCTGCCATGGCGTGCCCGACGCGGCGGAGATCATCCGCGACGGCGACATCATCAATCTCGACATCACGCTGGAGAAGAACGGCTTCATCGCGGATTCGAGCAAGACCTACATCGTCGGCACCGTGCCACCCGCTACCCAACGCCTCGTGCGGGTGGCGCAGGAGGCGATGTGGAAGGGCATCGCGCAGGTGCGGCCGGGCGGTTATCTCGGCGACATCGGCGCCGCGATCGAGCGGCATGCCAGGAAGCATGGCTATGCGGTGGTGCGCGACTATTGCGGCCACGGCATCGGCCGCGAGATGCACGAGGAGCCGTCGGTCCTCAATTTCGGGCGCCCGGGCACGGGGCTCAAGCTGCACGAAGGCATGGTCTTCACCATCGAGCCGATGATCAACCAGGGCAGCCGCAAGGTCTCGACCGAGGACGACGGCTGGACGGTGGTGACCGACGACCGCAAACTCTCCGCCCAGTTCGAGCATACCGTGGCGGTGACGCGCGACGGCGTCGAGGTCTTGACCCTGCGACACGACGAAACGCGGATGCGGGAGCGCAGCGCGGCATAACCGCCAAGCGCGCTCCAGCACCGACCCGACATATCGCGAATGCGAAGAGGCGCGCCCAAGCCGCTCGGCGCGTTCACCAATTTCGTTGCCACACTCCCTTACCGATCGTTATACAATTGACGCACGGCAGCCGATGGTGCAGTGCGCAATAGGTGCGGGAATGAAACCCTTTCGGACTCGCCATCCTTGCGCTCGCCCGCGCCTTGCGGGCCATCGGCTACCATCGGGGCAGCGGCGCTCATAGGGAGACCGGCAGGCCGATGATCGGCATCGTCAAGATCGCGCTGCGACGCCCGCTGACGTTCATCGTCATGGCGGTTCTGATCCTCATCGTCGGTATCGGGGCGGCGCTGCGCACGCCGGTGGACATCTTCCCGGCGATCCGCGTGCCGGTGATCGGCGTGGCGTGGAGCTACGCGAACCTGCCGCCTGAAGAGATGTCCGGCCGCATCCTCAACCAGTTCGAGCGCACCCTGACCACCACGGTCAACGATATCGAGCATATCGAAAGCCAGTCCGTGCAGGGCATGGGGATCGTGAAGATCTACCTACAGCCCACCGCCGACGTGCGTACCGCGACGGCGCAGGTGACCTCCATCTCGCAGACGGTGCTGCGCCAGATGCCGCCCGGCATCACCCCGCCGCTGATCCTGAACTACAATGCCTCGACCGTGCCGATCCTCCAGCTGGCGCTGTCCGGATCGGGCATGAGCGAGCAGCAGATCTACGATCTGGCGCTCAACCAGGTGCGTCCGCCGCTCATCACCGTGCCCGGCGCCGGCATCCCCTTCCCCTTCGGCGGCAAGGCCCGCCAGGTGCAGATCGACATCAATTCGGAGGCGTTGCAGGCGCGCGGCCTCTCGGCACAGGATATCGGCAACGCGCTGGCGGCGCAGAACCAGATCAACCCGGCGGGCTTCGCCAAGATCGGCACCTACCAATATGCCGTAAAGCTGAACAACGCGCCGGATTCGATCGCCAAGCTCAACGACCTGCCGATCAAGGTCGTCAACGGCGCGACGATCTACATGCGCGACGTCGCCTTCGTGCGCGATGGCAGCGGGCCGCAGCAGAATGTGGTGCATGTCGATGGCGGGCGATCGGTGCTGCTGTCGGTGCTGAAGAGTGGCACGACCTCCACCCTCGCGGTGGTGGACGGGGTGAAGGCGGCGATCCCCAAGGCGGTGGCCGGCCTGCCCGATACGCCCCAGCTGAAGCAACTCGGCGACCAATCGGTGTTCGTGAAGGCGGCGGTGGAAGGCGTGATCCACGAAGGCGCAATCGCCGCGACGCTCACCAGCCTGATGATCCTGCTGTTCCTGGGTTCGTGGCGCTCGACCGTCATCATCGCCGTCTCGATCCCGCTCGCGATCCTGGCGGCCATCGCTTTGCTGGCGGCGTTCGGCCAGACGCTGAACGTGATGACCCTGGGCGGGCTCGCGCTGGCGGTGGGCATCCTCGTCGACGACGCGACCGTCACGATCGAGAATATCAACTGGCATCTGGAACAAGGCAAAAGCGTGATCGAGGCGATCCTCGACGGCGCGGCGCAGATCGTGGTGCCGGCCTTCGTGTCGCTGCTGTGCATCTGCATCGTGTTCGTGCCGATGTTCTTCCTGCCGGGGGTCGCGGGCTTCCTGTTCGTGCCGATGGCGCTGTCGGTGGTGTTCGCGATGATCGCCTCGTTCATCCTGTCGCGCACCCTGGTGCCGACGATGGCGATGTATCTGCTCAAGCCCCACAAGGCGGGTGAGGACGTGCACGAGGCGCCGCCGTCGCGCAATCCGCTGGTTCGCTTCCAGCGCGGCTTCGAGGAGCGCTTCACTAGGATTCGCGCCGGCTACGGCAGCTATCTCTCGCTGGCGCTCAACCACCGCAAGCCGTTCATGCTGGGCTTCCTCGTGTTCGTGCTGCTGTCGCTGCTGCTGGTGCCCTTCCTCGGCCGCAACTTCTTCCCGACGGTCGATGCCGGGCAGATCACCATCCACGTCCGCGCGCCGATCGGTTATCGCATCGAGGACAGCGCCGCCGAATTCGACCGGATCGAGCGCCGCATCCGCCAGATCATCCCGGCCGACGAGCTGGAGGTGATGGCCGACAATATCGGCCTGCCGGTGAGCGGCATCAACATGATCTACAATAATTCGGGCACGATCGGCCCGCAGGACGGCGACATCCTCATCAGCCTGAAGCATGGCCACAAGCCGACCGGCGATTATGTGACGGCCTTGCGCCGCGAATTGCCGCGCAGCTTCCCCGGATCGACCTTCGCCTTCCTGCCGGCCGACATCACCAGCCAGATCCTGAATTTCGGATCGCCCGCGCCGATCGACATCCAGATTTCCGGCCGCAAGGGGGCGGAGAACAGCGCTTACGCCGCCAAGCTGCTCCGCCGGATGCGCGGCATCGCCGGCGTCGCCGACGCGCGCATCCAGCAGACCGATCGCTCGCCGCAGCTGAACGTGGACGTCGATCGCGAGCGGATCGGCCAATATGGCCTGACCGAACGCGACGTGACGACAAGCCTCGCCAGCTCGCTCGCCGGCACGTCGCAGACGGCACCCGTCTTCTTCCTCAATCCCGAAAACGGCGTGTCCTATCCGGTCGTGGCGCAGACGCCCGAATATCGCCTCGGTTCGATCGGCGACCTCGCCAGCGTGCCGGTGACGACCTCGGGCGGCGGGGCGACGCAGGTGCTGGGCGGGCTCAGCCGCATCTATCGCGGCAACACCAGCCCGGTCGTCAGCCGCTACAATCTGAACCCCGTCATCAACATCTACGCCACCCCGGCCGATCGCGATCTGGGCGCGGTGGTGGGCGACATCCAGAAGGCGATCGCATCGCTGGAGCAGGAGAAGCCCAAGGGCGTGACCGTCACGGTGCTGGGCCAGTACGCCACGATGAACACCGCCTTCACCGGGCTCGGCCTGGGCCTGATCGGCGCGATCGTGCTGATCTACCTGCTGATCGTGGTGAACTTCCAGAGCTGGCTCGATCCGTTCATCATCATCACCGCTTTGCCCGGCGCCATCGCCGGCATCATCTGGATGCTGTTCGCGACGCACACGACGCTGTCGGTGCCGGCGCTGACCGGGGCGATCATGTGCATGGGCGTGGCGACGGCCAATTCCATCCTGGTCGTCAGCTTCGCGCGCGAGCGGCTGGCGGAACTGGGCGACGCGACCAAGGCGGCGATGGAGGCCGGCATGGTCCGCTTCCGCCCGGTGCTGATGACCGCGCTCGCCATGATTATCGGCATGCTGCCGATGGCGCTGCGGTTGGGCGAGGGCGGCGAGCAGAACGCGCCGCTCGGCATGGCGGTGGTCGGCGGGCTGATCTTCGCGACCTTCGCCACGCTCTTCTTCGTGCCCACCATCTTCGCCTTCTTCCATCGCAAAGGCCGCGCCGAGGCGACGGCCCGGGATCTGGAACTCGCCCATGTCTGAGGATTTCACAATCTCCCCGCCCGACGCGGCGCAGGTGCGCAAACTGAAGCGGTTCGGCATCGGCGCGGCCGTCGTGGCGCTCGCCGTGGTCGGCGTTGGCATCGCCACGCGCAGCCACGCCGACAGCAACCTCGACGCGCAGGCGCGCGATCTGGCGACGACCACCGTGACCGTCGTGCGCCCCGACGCGACCGCCGCCGACGCGCCCCTGGTGCTGCCGGGCGCGGTGCAGGCGTTCAACAGCGCCGCCATCTATGCCCGAACCAACGGCTACATCCGCCGCTGGCTGGCCGACATCGGCGACGAGGTGAAGGGCGGGCAGGCGCTCGCCATCCTCGACGCGCCCGATCTCGACCAGCAACTGGCGCAGGCGAAGGCGGATTATCAGACGACGGTGGCGCAGCAGGATCTGGCGCGCACCACCGCCGAACGCTGGGCGACCTTGCTCAAGTCCGACGCCGTCTCGCGCCAGGAATCGGACGAGAAGGCGGGCGACTACAAGGCGCGGGTCGCCGTCGCCAACGCCAGCCTCGCCAATGTGAAGCGGTTGCAGGCGCTGAAGGGCTTCACCCAACTCACCGCGCCCTTCGCCGGCACGGTCACCAGCCGGTCGGCGCAGATCGGCGCGCTGGTGGTGGCGGGCAATGCCGCCGCCCAGCCCCTGTTCACCGTCTCCGACGTGCATCGCGTGCGCATCTATGTGCGCGTGCCGCAGAATTATTCGTCGCAGGTGAAGGTGGGGATGCATGTCGCCATGACCTTCCCCGAATATCCGGGGCGCACGTTCGATGCGGTGATGACCCGATCGGCCGGCGCGGTCGATAATGCCTCCGGCGCGGTGCTGGTGGAATTGCAGGCGCCCAACCCGGCCGGCGAGCTGAAGCCGGGCGCCTTCGCGCAGGTGAAGTTCCCGCTCAATTCGCCGCAGGGCATGATGCGCCTGCCGGCCAGCACGTTGGTCTTCACCTCCTCCGGCACCAATGTCGCGGTGGTGGACGCGCAGGGGCGGGTGCGGATGAAGCCGATCACCATCGCCCGCGATCTCGGCAACCAGATCGAGGTGTCGTCGGGCGTGTCGGCGAACGACCGCATCATCGATACGCCGCCCGACGCGATCCAGACCGGCGACGTCGTCAAGGTCTCGGCTCCCAGGGCCGCCGCAGCGAAGGCCGGGGCCGATGCGAAGGGCTGAGGCGGCGGTGCGCCGGCTGTTGGGCGCGGGCGGGCTGCTGGCGCTCGCCGGCTGCTCGATGGCGCCGCATTACGCGGCGCCGGTGACCGCCGCGCCCGCCGCCTACAAGGGTGACGGCGCGACGGTAGCGACCGGCTGGATCGAGGCGAGCCCGCAGGACGGAGCGGTGCGCGGCGCCTGGTGGAGCCGGTTCCGCGATCCGGTGCTGGACGATCTGGAAGCGCGGATCGAGGCGGCCAGCCCCACCCTCGCGGCCGCGCTAGCCCGCTACGATGCGGCGCGCGCGCAGGTGCGCGGCGAGGCGGCCGACCTGTTTCCGCAGATCGGCGTAGGCGCCTCGATCGAGCGTGAACGCCTCTCCGCCCGCCGCCCGCTCGCCCAGAATGGCGCGGCGAAATATACCGATCGGGTGATCGCGGGCACGGCCGATTACGAGGTCGATCTCTGGGGCCGGGTCCGTAATTCGGTCGCCGCCGCGCGCGCCGATGCCGCCGCCAGCAAGGCCGATCTCGCCAATGTGCGGCTGAGCCTTCAGGCGCAACTGGCCGACGCTTATTTCCGCCTGCGCGGGCTGGACGCGACCCGGCAATTGCTGGAACGATCGGTCTCGGCCTTTACCCGCGCGCACGACCTGACGGTGACCCGCCACGATGGCGGCATCGCCAACGGGCTCGACGTCAATCGCGCGGCGACTTTGCTGTCGGCGGCGCGGGCGCAGATTTCGTCGGTCGAGGCCGATCGCGTCGCGACCGAGAATGAGATCGCCGCGCTGGTCGGCGCGGTTGCCTCCGACTTCCGCATCGCCCCCGCCATCCTGCCACTGACCCCGCCGCTGGTGCCGGCCGAGGCCCCCTCCGCGCTGATCCAGCGCCGCCCCGACGTGGCCGAGGCGGAACGCCGCATCGCCGCCGCCAACGCGCGCATCGGCGTGGCGCGCGCGGCGTGGTTTCCGCAGGTGACGCTGGGGGCCGGTGGCGGCTGGAACTCGACGGCGGGCGCCTTGATCTCGACGCCGGCGAGCTTCTGGGCGCTGGGGCCGGCGCAGGCCTTGCTGGCGCTGTTCGATGGCGGCCGCCGCGCCGCCAACGTCCGCATCAGCCGCGCCCAATATGACGAGGCGGCGGCCGACTATCGCCGCACCGTGCTGGCCGCCTTCGCCGAGGTGGAGGACAGCATCGCCGCCGCGCGGCTGCTGGCGCAGCAATCGGTCGACCAGCGTGAGGCGGCCGCCGCCGCCAGCCGCACCGAACAACTCGCCCTCACCCGCTATCGCGACGGCGCGTCGGACTATCTCGACGTGGTGACCGCGCAGACCGCCGCGCTCGATTCCGAACGCGCGGCGCTGGCGGTGCAGACCCAGCGGATGCGCGCGGCGGTGGCGCTGGTGCGCGCGCTCGGCGGGGATTATCGGGAGGGTTAAAGGAGAGGCAGATGCGCGGGATGACGGTGGCGATGCTGGGCATGGGCCTGCTGGCGGGCTGCACCGATTTCGATCGCGACCGCACCCCCGGCCCGCGCCGCAACCCCGCCGAAACCCGCGCCCCGCCGCCCGGCCCCACCGCCGACGACTGGACCGATCGCCAGCGCGCGTGCGAGGTCGGCCGCCGCAACAAGCAGCATCAATGCATCCAGCCCTTTCCCGGCACGGGGAGCGGCGGCGGCGCGGTGGGGACTTTGCCGAAGCGCCAGACGTCACGTCGCCCATAACGGGAGAAGGCCCGCCCCTTTCCCGAGGGCGAGCCTCCCGCGCGACGACCCGATGATGGTCGATCCGTTCAGAAGCGGACGCCGACGCCGCCGATCACCGCCTGACGGGCGGTGTGGTCCTCATAGTTCGAATAGCGATAGGCCGCCTTCACATAGACGTTCGGGCGGATCGAATATTCGACGCCGCCGCCGACCTGATAGCCGTCGGTCTTGAACTTGTCGTAGAAGCGGCCGGTGCCGGCGGCGCCCTGCCCGCTCCAGCTGCGGCGCTGTTCGCTGTTAACATAGCCGCCCTGGCCGAACACGATCAGCGCCGGGGTCACCTGATAGCCGGCGCGGACGCCCACGCCGATCTCGTTGAAGCTCTTGTGCGCGACGAGGCCCGATCCACCGGTGGCCGTGGTGATATTCTCGCCGCGCCCGCGCCAGTAGCTGGCATAAGGGCCGACGATCACTTTGCCGATCTGCCCGTCCCAGCCGGCCTCGACGCCATAGCCAAACTTGTCCTTGTGATCGCCCTGCGACTGGAAGCGATCGAGCCCGGCCTGCGCCTCGACGCGGAAGCCCTTGAAGGTGGAGGCGCTCGCGTCGGTGGCCGGGGTGCTGCTCGGCACGTCCTGCGCCTGAGCGGCGCCCGCCAGCAGGAGCACGGCCGCCACGGCCGTGAGGTTACGCATACGCATACTGATACCCTTTCGACAAAACCCTGTCGGCGGGCAAAAGACTGGAGGGGGCCTCCGGTTCCGAGAATATCAGTTCTGAATAGAAACTTTTATCCGTCAGTCGGGCGGCATTCGGTCTAGCGGCACACCCCGAACCCGCCCCGCGCCGCCATGTCGAGGTGCAGGTGATCGTGGTGCGCGCGATTGTAATCCGGGCTGAGCGTCGTGGCGAACAGGGTGCAGGCGCCGTCGCGGATGTCGCGCAGGAAGGCCGCCTCGGCCCCCTTCCCCGTCCAGTCCGCCGCGACACCGATGCGCCGCCCGTCCGCCAGCCGCACGCCCGCCACGTCGATCGCGCGGGCGCGGGCATGTTCGCTCCAATTGGCGCCCTCGGCCCGGCCGTAGATGCGGCGACAGCTGTAGCTGCCGAAATGCTCGATCCGCGCGGCCGGCACGCCGAAATGGCGGAGCGCGGCGGGTTGCACCACCTGCCACTCCCATAGCACCAGTGCCGCCGCGACCGCGCAGGAGGTGCCGAGATCGGCGGGCGCCAGCGCCAGCCCGTTCGCCCCACCCGGCCGCAAAGCCACCGCATCGTCATAGCCGCAATGCGCCCCGCTCGTCCGGTCGGGCGGGCGGCTGTAGCGCACGCCCGCGCGATCGAGCAAAGCGGTGCAGGCCGGCGCATCACCCGCCAGCGCGACCAGCTTGCCGCGCGTGGCCAGGCCGATCGGCTCGCCGAGATCGAGCGGCGTCCACGGCAGATCCTCCGGCCCGCGCCGCGTGGCGACGAACAGCAGCAGCGCGAGGAGCGCGCCGACGCCCAGGACCAGCAGGATCGCGGTCAGCCGCCGCACGATAGGGAGGAAACGCATTGCATCCCCCTACGTTCGAGACAGCGGAGCGTTGCATGATCGCCGATGCCGCGCCCGCCCGAGGAGAGCCGCATGACCGTCACCCGCCTCACCACCAAGCGCGTCGAGAAACCATGGGGCCGCCGCGACCTGTGGCCGGGCTTCGCCGACGTCGCCTCAGGCGGCGATCCGGTGGGAGAGGTGTGGTTTCAGGAGCCCGACGGGTCGCAGCCCGAACTGCTCGTCAAATATCTCTTCACCTCGGCCAAGCTCTCGATCCAGGTCCACCCCAATGACGCCGAGGCGCGCGAGCGCGGCTATCCGCGCGGCAAGGACGAGGCGTGGGTGATCCTCGCCGCCGATCCCCACGCCTCGATCGCGATCGGCACGCTGAACGTGCTGGAGCCCGCCGAATTGCGCGAGAGCGCGCTGGACGGGACGATCGAGCAGAAGATGGACTGGCACGCGGTGAAGGCGGGCGACAGCTTCTACTCGCCCGCCGGCACCGTCCACGCGATCGGCGCGGGGCTGACGCTCGTCGAGGTGCAGCAGAATGTGGACCTCACCTACCGGCTCTACGATTATGGCAGCGATCGCGAACTGCATCTCGACGATGGCGTGGCCGTGTCGAAGCCGGTGCCGTTCGTCGCGCCCTATATCCCGCAGGAGGTAGCGCCCGGCCGGATGCGGCTCGCCGAAGGCCCCGCCTTCGTGCTGGAGCGCTGGAGCGTGGCCGGTGGCGGCACGCTGGACGCCGGTGGCGCCAAGCTGTGGCTGATCCCGCTGGCGGGCGCCGGGACGATCGGCGGCGAAACCGTCGAGGCCGGCGGCGTGTGGGTGATCGAGGACGGCGCCGCGACCGACGTGACGCTGGGCGAGGGCAGCGATCTGCTGGTGGCCTATGCCGGGGGCGATGTGATCGAAGGGCTGTGGCGCGGCGCCTGAGGCCCCGCCGCGCTATTGCCGCATTGCCGCCTCCAGCGGCTCTTCCGTCACCGGATAGCCCAACCCCTCGGGGATGCGCAGTACCCCATCCACGATCTGCGGCGTGATGACCTGCGGCGGATGGGCGAAGCAATCGGCCCGCGCCGCCTCGATATCGGCGAAGCGCGCCAGCCGCTCCAGATTGCGGCGGGTGGGGAAGATCAGCTTGATCTCGCCTGCCTCGGCCATCGCCAGCGTCTCGGCGGCGGTCGCCCAGAAGGCGGTCGCGCACTCGCTGCCGTCCACCACCGGTTCGGCGTCGTCGGGCGCCTCGGCCAGATAGAAGCGCGTGTCGAACACCCGGCGCAGCGGGGCGTGCGGCCGCCAGCGCGCGAAATAGGTGAGCGCCTCGGGATCCACCGTCACGCCGACCTCCTCGGCCGTCTCGCGCACGGCGGCGATGCGGTGGGCGCGATCCTCGTCGCCGCCCGCCGCCACATGATCCTCGGGATCGACCCGCCCGCCCGGAAACACGATCGCCCCCGCCGCGAACGCCAAAGTCGCCCCGCGCTCGACCATCAGGATGGCCGGCGGGCGCCCGGCCTGCGGCCGCATCAGGATGAGGGTCGCCGCAGGGATGGGCGGATTGGGCGCATCGGACATCCTGTCACCTACCACGCGACCGCGGTTCGCGCTACCGGGCGCACCCCGTGACGCGATGGCACCGGAAGCGTGGCGCCACGTTGTCAGGGAATAATCAGGAGATGCCGATGTCCCACGCCCGCCCGTTGCCCGATGCCGCCGTCGCCCCCTGGCCGGCCCAGCCCGCGCCGATCCGGCATGACGACGCGCCGCCGCCGCACGGTGCGGCCACCACGGACACGGTCCGCACCCCCGACGACAGCACGCCCCAGACCCAGGCCAATGCCGCGCGCTGGGCGGCCGCCGGCGTGGGCATCGGCATCGGTTCGGCCGCGCTGGTGGCGGCCTTCCTGTATGCGAGCAAGTCGAAGCGGAAAAAGTAGCCGCGACCAGCGGCGATCGCGGCCTACCGCCCCGCGATCGCCCGCGCCGGCGCCAGATAGGTCCGCCCGATCCGCACCTCCGCGCCATCGGCCAGCACGGCGTGCCACGCGCCCATCCCGTCATGCACCAGCTTGGCGATCCGGTCGCGGCGCACGATCGTCGATCGGTGGAGGCGGATGAAGCGTTCCGGATCGAGCCGGCGCTCCAGTTCACCGATCGTGTGGTGGAGCAGATAGCTGCGCGGGCCGACGTGGAGGCGCATGTAGTCGCGTTCGGCGTCGATCCGGTCGATGTCGATCGCGGCGATGCGGATCATTTCGGAGCGGTGGGGCACCCAGAATTCGGTGGCGAAATCGGTATCGGCGGTGGGGCCGGCGGTCTCGCCCGCGTCGAGCGCGCCCTGCACGCGCTCGACCGCGCGTGTCAGGCGATCGGGGGCGACCGGCTTCAGCACATAATCCACCGCCGCCACGTCGAACGCCTCCACCGCGAAGCGATCGAAGGCGGTGCAGAAGATGATCGCGGGGCGCTTCGGCTTGTCGGCCAGCGCGCGGGCGACGCCCATGCCGTCCAGCCCCGGCATGGCGATGTCGAGCAGCAGCAGATCGGGTTGGAGCGCCTCGACCATGCGGAGCGCCGCGTCGCCGTCCCCGGCCGTACCGATCAGGTCGATCGCGGGGTTCGCCGCGCACAGGATCTGGAGCCGCTCGGCCGCCAGCGGCTCGTCGTCCACGATCAGCGTGCGCAGGACGCGGGGCGGATCATTGGCCATGTGCGGATCCCCTGACCCGTTCGTCCTGAGCGTAGTCGAAGGACGTGCCCCAAGCGGGTGGCTCTCCACGTCCTTCGACTTCGCTCAGGACGAACGGATCTTTTGCGGTGACGGCGCGACGCACGCGATCAGCAGCCATTGCGCACCAGCGGCATGGTCAGCACCACCGAATATCCCCCCGAACTGAGCGGCCCATGGTGGCAGGATGCAGCGTCTCCATGCCGCGCCGCAAGCCTCTCGCGCACATTGGCGAGGCCGACGCCGGTGCCGGGCATCCCCAGCAGCTCCGCGCCGATCCCCGGATCGGCATCGTCGCGCACCGACAGGACGAGGCCGCGCGCATCCTCGGTCGCGCTCACCGAGATGGTGACGGGCCGGGTGGTGCGCGACACGCCATATTTGATCGCATTTTCGACGAGCGGCTGGAGGATCAGGCCGGGCACGCAGGCGTCCTCCAGCGAGGGCGGGATATCGATCGCCACGATCAGCCGGTCGCGGAAGCGCACCGCCTCGATCTCGAGATATTGCCGCTGGAGCGCGATCTCCTCGGCCAAGGTCACGTCGGTGGTAGCATCCACCGTCAGGCTGGTACGGAAGAAGGCGGCGAGATTCTGGATCATCGCCTCGGCCTTTTCGCTCCGGTTCTGGAGGACGAGGCTGGAGAGCGAATTGAGCGTGTTGAACAGGAAGTGCGGGTTCACCTGATAGCGCAGCGCGCGCAGTTCGGCGGCGCGGGCGGCCGCCTGATAGCCGGCGGCGGCGCGCTCCACCTCGCGCACGGCGGCGGCATAAGCGAGCGCGAAATAGAAGGCGCACCAGGCGACGAGGAAGAAATAGCCGTTCATCGTCGTGTCGGCGATCATGCCGAGTGGATCGACGACCTTCTCGTCGACCAGATCGCCGTCGGTGCCGACCGAGATGGTCATGGTCTTGTCCTCGATCCGCACCGTCTTGGCCTCGGTCGGGTGGCGGATCACGACGGTTTCGTGCGGGGTCGTGCGCAGCTTGTAGAAGACGTACCAATTGGCGCTGGAATAGATCAGGGCGGCGGGCGCGCAGATCACCAGCGCCAGGAGGATCGCCTTCGTCAGCGACCAGCTCCGGGCGCAGCGCAGGATCAGGTAAAGCCCGTAGGTGACGGCGATGCCGATCACCCCCACCAGCAGCCGCCAGCCCGCCATCTCCCACCGGTTCTCGAAGGTCATCGCCAGCGCGCGGGCGGTGGCGATGGCGTAATAGAACAGCCAGAAGCCGACGATCGAGATCAGGGCGACGCGCGGGGAGACGCGCGCGGAAAGAGGGGATGCCATCTTCCCCTCTTAGACCTGAACGGCGGAAAAGGCCCGCGCCCTCGTCGAACGCCGCCCGGCCTTCGTCGAAACCGGTAGCAGATCGATACCGTCATATTTCCGGAACGCTGCCCGATGGTAAGCGTTTTTAATCGACATAACCGGAGGATCGCCAGATGAGCGACACGAACCAGATCGATCGGGCGAAGGAGGCCGAGGCGCACGAAGGTGCGACCCCCCATATTCGCACCGCGCACGACGCCGCCGACAACGCCAAGTTGAAGCGAAATTCCTCGGACGAGGATGCCAAGCTGGACGTGGCGCTGGACGAGAGCTTCCCGACCTCGGACGCGCCGTCGAACACCCAGCCCGGCAAGGGCAAGGAGCCGGCGCCCTCCTCGGGCTATGACGAGGATGCCGAGGCCGCACGGATGAAGGCCGGCGAATAAAGTTCCGCGAGAGCGGCAGAAGGAGGGGCCGTCCCGTAGGGGCGGCCCTTTCCGCATGTGCGAATGTGGCCGGATTGCGGCCATCCACAAGCGCGATTCGGCGGCGTGCGCACCACTGTTGCATTGCAGCACGAACCATGCTTCGTTCGGCTCATCGCAAATCGGGTGCGGTTAAGCAGCCGGAAACCTTACCGGCTTAGGATCGCATTCCTGTGGCACAGGGGGTGCGGACATGAGCGCGAAGGCAAGACCGGCAGACGGCACGATGGCCCTTTCCGAAATGAAGGAATTCGCCGGTTTCCCGGCGGGCACCCAGCGATATATCCGCCGCTCGCTCGATATCGGGCTCGATCGCAAGGATGCGCTGGCCTGCTGGTCGCGCGACGTGATCGAGAGCGCCAGCATCAAGGCGCAGGCGCGCATCTACGGCCGGCTCGATCATATCCGCCGCCGCGTGCCCGACGATAGCGGGCTGGATTCGGTCGAGCCCTTCTTCGCCCCGCTGGTGACGGTCTCGGCTTTCGATCTGGGGCAGGATCGCCTGTCGAGCTTCGCTTCCTACCGTTTCCTCTACGAAAGGCTGATCGGCGCCTCGGTGCGGCCGTGGCTGCCGGGCGCCTTCTGCGCCGCCGCCGCTCTGCCGCACCTCCACCCGGAAAAGCGGCGCGGCCTGCTCCAGTCGATCAGCGAAGCCGCGGCGACCGCGCCGGGCTGGTCGAACCGGGAGCCGTGCTTCTACCCGGAATGGGTGGAAAAGGTGGACGTCACGCTGGCGAACTGAAGAGGTGCCCGTCGCCCCGGCGCAGGCCGGGGCCTCGGGAGGCCGGGGGCGACGGCGCGGTGGCTCCCCGGTTGTTACGCTCTACCTCCTGAGATCCCGGCCTTCGCCGGGATGACGTAGTGTTTCGCAAACCTTGATCCGCCGCCGTGCCCGGCGCATGGGCGCGTCCATGGCTTTTTCCCGTCCCGCCGCCCCGTCGCCCCGGCCGCGCGCCATCGCGCGCTGGCTGTTCGTCTGCGCCCTGTTCGTGTTCGCGATGGTGGTGGTGGGCGGCATCACGCGGCTGACCGAATCGGGCCTGTCGATGACCCGGTGGGAGCCGATCTCGGGCGCGGTGCCGCCGCTGAATGAGGCGCAGTGGAACGCCGAATTCGCCGCCTATCAGGCGACGCCCGAGTATCAGAAGATCAACCGGGGCATGGCGTTGGCCGAGTTCAAGAATATCTTCTTCTGGGAATATCTCCACCGGCTGATCGGGCGGACGATCGGGCTGGTGTTCGCGTTGCCTCTGCTGTGGTTCTGGTGGCGGCGGGCGATCCCGCGCGATTATGGCCCGCGCCTCGTCGCGCTGCTGGCGCTCGGCGGATTGCAGGGGGCGGTCGGCTGGTGGATGGTCGCCTCGGGTCTGGTCGACCGGCCCGACGTGAGCCACTTCCGCCTCGCCACCCATCTGCTGTGCGCATTGTTCATCTTCGCCGGGCTGATCTGGACGGCGCTCGACCTGCTGTGGCGGGGCCGCACGGCGCGGCTGACGGGTTTTTCGATCCTCGCCTTGGCGGTGCTGGCGGTGCAATTGATGCTGGGCGCGTTCGTCGCCGGACTCGACGCGGGCTTCTCGTTCAACAGCTGGCCGCTGATGGATGGCGCGATCTTCCCGGCCGGCGGCTGGAACGACGCCATGACGACGCTCGGCAATCTCGGCAGCAATCCGATCGTGGTGCAGTTCGTCCATCGCTGGTTCGCCTGGCTCGCCGCCGCGATGCTGGTGGTGCTGGCGCTGCGCGCGCAGCGGGCGGGGGTGAGGGGGCCGGCGCACGCGATCCTGACGCTCACCGCGGCGCAGATCGCGCTCGGCATCGCGGCGCTGCTCAGCCATGTCGAGATCGTGCTGGGTGTGGCGCATCAGGCGGTCGGCAGCCTGCTGCTCGCGGCGACGGTGTGGGCCGCCCACGGTCTCGGCCGGCGCACGGCCTGACGTGCAGGCGACGCCGCCCGCGATCGTGACGCCGGCGCCGGTGGTGGCCGGCCTGCCCTTCGCGCCGCCCAAGCTGCTGCGCTACCGCACGGTGCAGACCCGCGCGGCGGCGGCCGGGCCGATCCACTTCACCATGGAGCGCAGCCTCGCCTTCGCCCCGCTGCCCGGCGGCCATTGGCGCGCGACGCTGACCTTGACCGCCATGTCGAGCGACGCGCACGAGCCGGTGCGCGGCACCTTCCTGGTGGGCATGACGCCGTTCCTGCATGTGCCGGTGCGGATCGACCTCGATCCGCGTGGGCAAGTGGTGGCAGTGCTGGATGCGGAAAGGACGTGGGGCCGCATCGCCGCCTCCTTCGCCGCCGTCCTGGCCGACATGGAGAAGCGCAAGACGCCCGAGCCGTTCCTGTCGCAGTTCCGCGCCTTCGTCGCCCAGCAGACCGGCCTGCCGCCCGCCGATCGCGAGGCGCGGCTGGCCGAGACGATCGAACCCTTCCTCGCCCGCGCGCTACCGGCGCTGAAGGATGGGGAGACCGCGCCCTATGCGGCGATCCGCCCGTCGCCGCTCGGCACGAAGCTGGCGACCAGCGGCACCGTGCGCCGCGCCGCCGGGCCGGACGGCACCGCGCTCTACGATTTTGATCTGGCCGAGGATTCCGCCGCGCTCGGCAGCGCCGCGAAGGCGGCCGGCGCCGCCCCGGCACGGCCGACGATGCGCCAGCGGATCAGTGCCGCCGCTTCGCGCACGACGGGGATGCTGGTCCGCCAGCGCATCGTGACGACCATCGGCCTGCCCGGCCGATCGGTGGAAATGACGGAAGAAACGGCACAAATCCCCTGATCGCGATGCCCCCAGCAGGCTTATGGTATCATCATACCACTCGCGAAAGGCGCGGTTTTGCTTGACTTGTAGGGGATCGATCCGCATTTGGCCGCCCAACGACGCCGCTCCTCGAAAAGGGGCGGCGCGATTCGTTTCAAACACAGGTTCGGTCCCATGAAAGCTCTCATGAAGACCACCAAGGTGGCGACGCCATCGACGGTGGAAAAGAAGTGGCACCTGATCGACGCCGACGGCCTCGTCGTGGGTCGCGTCGCATCGATCATCGCCAACATCCTGCGCGGCAAGCACAAGCCGAGCTTCACCCCGAACATCGATTGCGGTGACAATGTCATCGTCATCAATGCCGACAAGGTGCGCTTCACCGGCCGCAAGCTGGGCCAGAAGGTCTATTACAAGCACACCGGCTATGCCGGCGGCATCAAGGGCGTCACCGCCGCCAAGGTGCTCGAGGGCCGCTTTCCGGAGCGTGTTCTGGAGAAGGCCGTTGAGCGCATGATCCCGCGTGGCCCGCTGGGCCGCCAGCAGATGCGCAACCTGCGCGTCTTCGCCGGCACCGAGCATGCCCATGCCAGCCAGAACCCCGAGATCCTCGACGTTGCGGCGATGAACCGCAAGAACAAGGTGGGCGCATAATGTCCGACAATCGCCAGTCCCTCACCGACCTCGCGTCGCTCACCGGCCAGGAAGCGCCGGTCGCCGCGCAGGCGCCCGCCGCCGGCTACACCCAGGACGAGGGCGTCGAAGCCTTCGTGCCGACCCAGCCGACCACGCCGCTGCGCGAGCAGGAAATCGACGCGCAGGGCCGCGCCTATGCCACCGGCCGCCGCAAGGACGCGGTCGCCCGCGTCTGGCTGAAGCCGGGCACCGGCAAGATCACGATCAACGGTCGCGATCAGGAAGTCTATTTCGCGCGCCCCACGTTGCGCCTCGTCATCAACCAGCCGTTCGGCGTCGCCGAGCGTGATGGCCAGTATGACGTGATCTGCACCGTCAAGGGCGGTGGCCTTTCGGGCCAGGCCGGCGCGGTCAAGCACGGCATCAGCCAGGCGCTGACCAAGTATGAGCCGGTGCTGCGCGCGCCGGTGAAGGCCGCCGGCTTCCTCACCCGCGACAGCCGCGCCGTCGAGCGCAAGAAGTACGGCCGCGCCAAGGCACGCCGCAGCTTCCAGTTCTCGAAGCGCTAAGCCTTCAGGAACCTCGGTTCAGGAAAGGGCGGTCCCGCGAGGGGCCGCCCTTTTTCCGTTTGGGGGGCTGCCTGTCTCAACCCAGCGCACATCAAGCCGCTCAGGCGGCGACACGGACCCACTGATTATCCTGCACGCCGCGCAGATATTGCTCCAGCCGGTCGTGCGCGGCGGTCGTCAGGCGATAGCTCTTGTTGGCGTAGGGGTCGTGGCCCAGTTCCAGTTCCAGCACGCGGTGGTGCACCAGCGCCGTGATCCAGCCGGCGGCGAGGCGCGGCGATAGACCCTGATCCTCGGAAATGGCCCCCACGTCGAGGGCACGCCCGCTCGCTTCGGTGACGTAAGCCAGCAGGGTGATGTCCCATGCCGGATCGGAGAACAGGCCACCATCGGCGATCAGGGTGCGCATTCTGCGGTGGCGGATGATGCGCTGGGCGCATTCCAGCAGCACGCCGGGCGAGCGATCGTCGCGCGGCGCCTTCAGGGGCTCGATCGTAGCGATGATGAGCGGCGGGCCGGCGCTCGGCACAGAGATAGACACCGTGTTGCGCACCCACACCAGCGACCCGTCATCCCGGATGAAGCGCTTGGAGATAACGAACGGCGTGCCGTGCTGGATCAGTCGCTGGATCGCGATGTCGCATTCCTCGCGATCGGCCGGCGCGGTGATGTCGGCCACGGGGCGACCCAGCAGGCTATCGCACGGCGCCTGCATGATGGCGCAGAATCCTTCGTCCAGGCTGACCAGCCTGCCGGATGCATCGATGAGCACATGACCCGTCATGACGGCGCTCCTCCTGCTCGCACTGCGGTCCCGGTCGTTACGCGCCGGATCGGACTTTCGCGCCCGGCAACGCGTGCGCGATCCTAAGCCCGGTTTATTAGGCAGTTCAACAATCGAGAAGGCGACCGGTATCCATCGCCTCGGCGAATGCCGGCGACTGTGTCGCCGATACCTCAGCGCTGGCCAAGGAGAAAGCGGTCGCCCGCCCAGCGCATGGTCAGCGGGGCGAGCCCGGCCTTGATGCCGATCGCGTCGACATAGGCCCCCACGTCCTGCGCCAGCGCGCCGGTGGCGAGGATGGGGCGGCCGGGGGGTTCGCTCCAGATGGGGGTGAAGCCGGCCTCCAGCGTGCCGTCCTCGGCGACGCGAACGCGACCGATCAGGCCGTTGACCGCCTCCGGGTGGAAGGGCGCCAGCGTGTAGGCGGGATCGGGCTCGAAACCGAACATGCGCTTGCGCCGCTCGGCCCATTCGGCGCGGGCGGGATGGTCCTGCGCGGGGCTGAGGGCGTGGGTGACGACCACGCCGTTGCCGAGCCCGTGGAAGATCGGCCTGCCGCGATGGAATTCGATGCCGCGCGCGATATGGGCGTGGTGGCCGACGACGATATCCGCGCCCGCGTCGATCGCGGCGAAGGCCAGCGGGCGCTCATAGGGGGCGAGCGCGGCCGGGCGGTGGGTGATACCCTTGTGGAGCGCCACGACGAGAATGTCGGCCTGCGCCCGCGCCTCGGCGATGGCGGCCTGCATCGCGGCGAGCGAGGCGGGGTCGATCTCGTCCAGCTCCGCCTGCGGGCGGCTCGGCCCGCCATCGACCGCGCGCACCGCGACATAGGTGGAGCCGGCCCGCGTATCGCTGGCCCAGCTGATCTCGGGACCGACGCAATTGTAGCTGAGCAGCGCGATCCGCCTGCCGCCCCGCTCGATAAAGGCCGGCACGCTCGCTTCGGCGAGGCTCGCGCCCGCGCCGTTATAAGCGATGCCCAGCCGGTCGAGCCGCTCGCGCGTGTCGGCGATGCCGATGGCGCCGCAATCGGCGATATGGTTGCCCGCCATCGACACGGCATCGATGCCGGCGCGGGCGAGCGCGTCGAGATGATCGGGATTGGCGCCGGGGGCGGGCACGTCCCCCTCCAGTTCCTGCCCCCGATTGGTGTGCGGCACTTCGAGATGGCCGATGGTCACGTCGGCGGCGCGGGTGGCGGGGGCGATGCCGCCGATCCAGTGATCGGGATCGGGCACGTCGAGGATGATGTCGCCGAGGAAGGCGAGGTCGAGCGTGGCCATGTCAGATGCTCCCCGCCGCGCGGAGCCGGGCGATGGCACCGGCATCGTAGCCGAGTTCCGCCAGCACCGCATCGGTATCACCGCCCAGGGTGGGCACGACGGGCGGCGCGGCCGGCCGATCGACCGCGAAACCCGGCCCGACGACCGCCAGGGGCGCGTCGAAGCCCGGCAGGATCGCCTCCTGCAACAGCCCACGCGCCGCGAGCTGGGGGTGGACGGCGATCTGGCCGATGTCGCGGATCATCGCCGCCGGCACGCCCGCCGCCGTCAGGCGCGGTTCGAGATCGGCGGCGGTCTCGCCGGCCAGCACCTCGACCAGCCAGGCGCGCACCGCATCATAATGGCGCACGCGCGCCGCATGATCGGCGAAGCGCGGATCGGCGATCAGCTCGGGATGGCCCAGCACCCGGAGCAGCGCCTCGACATGATGCTGCTGGTTGGCGCCGAGCGCGATCCAGCCGTCGCCGGTGGGGTAGAATTCGGCGGTGGCGACCAGCCGGTAGCCGCGATTGCCGGTGCCCTTGGGCACTTCGCCGGTGTGCGAATGGATCGTCACGCTGGTGGCGACCAGCTTCAGCGCGGCATCGAGCATCGCGACATCGACATGCTCGCCCTTCCCCGTGGCATCGCGCGAGCGCAGCGCCGCCAGCACCGCGATCACCGCCAGATAGCCGCTGAAACTGTCGACGATCGGCATGCCCAGCTTGCGCGGGCCATCGCCCTCGGCATTGAGCATCGACAGGCCCGACATGGCCTGCGCGATATGATCGTAGGCGCCCCAGTCGCGCAGCGGCCCGGTCTGGCCGAAGCCGCTGACCGAGACCGAGACGAGACCGGGTTTGCGCGCATCGAGCGCGGCGCGGCCGAAGCCGAGCCGCTCCAGCACGCCGGGGCGGAAATTCTCGACCAGCACGTCGGCGCGGTCGATCAGCTTCCACACGATTTCGCGCCCCTCCTCGCTCTTGAGATCGGCGGTGAGAGATCGCTTGCCGGCGTTGATCGCGGCGAAGGGGATGCTCATCAGCGGCAGGCCGGCATGTTCGGTATAATGGCGGAAGGCGTCGCCCACCCTCGGCGGCTCGATCTTGATGACCTCGGCGCCGAGCTGGGCCAGCATCTGGGTGCAGGTCGGGCCGGAGATGGCGTGGCTGAAATCGACCACGCGGATGCCCGCGAGAGGGGTCATGCGCGGGGCTCCCGTTGAGCGGAGAAGGCGCCGGCAGCCTCCAGCGCGGCGACATCGAAGCCGAGGCCGGCGAGGATCGCCTGTGTGTCGGCGCCGGGCAGGCCGGCGGGCCGCGGCGCGACCGGTGGGGTGGCGGAGAGATGGAAGGGCGTGCCGATCTGGCGGACGCTGCCGGCCGCGTCGGGCAGGGGCACGTCCACGCTCATGCCGCGCGCGATATTGTGCGGATCGTCCATCGCCTCTCCGATCGAGAGGATTGGCATGGCCTGCGTGTCGGCCTCGCGGAACAAGGTGATCCACCCCGCGCGCGGGCGGGTGCGGAACAGGGCGGCCAGTTCCTCGCCCATCGCCGCATGGGTGTCCGGGCGGGTGCGCAGCGGCTCGAAATCGGGGCGGCCGATGGCGGTGCAGAAGCGCGACCAATAGGCCGGCTCCATATCGGTGGTGCAGATAAAGTCGCCGCCGGCGCATTCCCACACGCCACCCTTGGGGTGCCAAGCGCCGTCGGGCGGCGGCAGGGTGGTGGGATCCTGCACCCGGCCGAGCGTGACCATCAGCAGCGGCATCGAAGCGTCCGACATGGCGACATCGACATGCTGCCCCTGCCCCGTCCGCTCGCGCGCCTGAAGTGCTGCGAAGGTGGCGATCGTGGCATGGGCGCCCGCCAGCACGTCGGCCACCTGAAGCCCCGGCATCGTCGGGCGCGGCAAACCGTTGAGCCGTGACAGAGCGCCCGCCAGCGCGAGGGCTGCGGGGTCGTGCCCGGCGCGCTCGGCATGGGGGCCGGTCTGCCCGGCGAAGGAGACCGAGCAATAGATCAGGCGCGGGTTGAGCGCCGCCATCTCGGCAAAACCATAGCCCATCGCCGCCATCACGCCGGGGCGGTAATCCTCGATGAGAATGTCCGCCTCGGCGATCAGCCGGTGTAGCACCCCGCGCGCGGCGGCGTTGCCGGGGTTGATGAGCAGGCTGCGCTTGTTGCGGGTGTAGGTCGGGCGGGCGCGGCGGCGGAGCTGCGCGGCCGAGTCGCTATCCTCGCCGAACATCGCCGCCTGCTTAGCCAGTTCGCGCGGATGCTCGATGCGCACCACGTCGGCACCCAGATCGCCCGCGATCCAGCTGACGTAGGCGCCCGGCAGGAAGCGCGAGAAATCGACGATGCGACAACCTTCGAGCGCGGCCGTCATGCCGCCTGCTCCCGGCGGAGCGCGGCCTTTTCGCCGGCCGGCCCTTCGATGAAGGCGGCGATGCGCGCCTCGATCTCGGCGGCGTCGCTGCCCTCGGCGTTGAAATTGTCCATGCCGATGTCGAGCACCGGGATGCCCGCCGCCTCCAGCGCGCGCAGCACGAAGGGATCGGCGTCGGCCAGCGCCACCGCGCCGTCGACGCCGTGCGTCCGTGCCTCATGCACATGCCACGGCGCGGCCCAGCTCGGCATGCGCAGCTCGTCGCCCATCGTCAGGAAGCGCGCGGCCAGCGCCCGGATCGGATCGCGGCCGCGATCGAAGCGGCGGATATAGCCGTCCGCCGCCAGCCCCAGGTACATCGACCAGACGAACACCGCGCCATGGCTCTCCTCCCAATTCTGGTAGAAGCCCATGTCGCTCCACAGACCGCGCCCGACCCACATCAGCCGGACCTTCTCGCCCGGCACGGCGGCGGCCCCTTCGGCGACCCGTGCGGCGACTTCCTCGTAGAAAGCCCTGGCCGCGTCGCGTGCCCATTCGGTGCCGCGATGCCATTGCGGGACCATCGTGGCGGGCATGCTGTCGACGATGCCGATCGGCGCCGGCACGGTGCGCGCGATCAGGTCGCGGGTGCGGCGGTAATATTCCTCCTGCTCGTTGACGAGGTCCATCACCTCGACGAACCGCTCCATCGAGAAGGTTCGGCCGGTGGCGGCCTCCAGTTGGGCGATCACCTCGCGGATTTCGGTGGCGAGCAGGTCGATCCGCTCGGCCTCCAGCACCTCGTCCCACCGTTCGGGCAGCGCCTCCCACCAAGTGGTCGCGATATCCCAGCGGGCATCGGTGGTGCGCTCGTAGAGATAGGGCGCGGCGCCGGTCGCTTGCGCCCAGTTCCAGAAAATCTTGGCCGTCGGGTCGCTGGAGGTGATGGCGTGGACGAAATCGGGGCGCGGCAGGCCGCCCCAGGGGGCGTTGTCCGCATCCTCGTCGAACGCGGCGGCGAGGCCCTGCGCGCTATAGGGCTCGACATCGCCGGGGAAATCGTGGGCGCGCAGCAGCCCCAGGTAGCGGCGCGACTGCTGCTTGGCGGCGACGATCGAAGCCCACCATTGATTGACGACGAACGGGATATCGAGCGCGCGGAGGATTTCCTGCGGCGCGTTGGCGTTGGTCATGGCGAAGGGTTCGCCCTTGGCCACGCGATCGCGGATGCCGGCGAACCATTCGCGCTGGTAGGTGCCGAAATCGGCCACCGAGTTCAGGCTCTTGCGGCTGCGGGTCGAGCGGGCGGAGGGCTTGGGCGGCGGTGCCTTGGGCGCGCGCGCGGGCTTTTCAGCGGGTGGGCGCCCGGCGAGGCGGTCGAGCAGATCGAAGGGCGGCTGGCCGCTGGCGTCGATCCGCTCGGTCAGCAGCAGGATATCGGCCGGCAGCGCGCGGCGGAGCGCGGCGATGTCCCACGGGGCGATCTCGTCGCCATGGCCGGAGAGGTGGACCACATGGCTCGCGCCGGCGCGGGCGACGGCGGCGGCGATGCGGCGGGCGACATCCTCGGGCGGGGTCGCGGCGGGCGGGCGGCCATCGGCGCAGGCCGCATCGGTGCCGGCGACGGTGAAGCCCGCCGCCGCCAGCAGATCGGCCATGGCGGGTAGCGCGCGGGGTGTGCCGGCGAGGAAGAGGCGCAGCCCCTCGCCTGCCGTCACGGCATCCGCCGTGATCGGCGTGTTGGCGATGGGTTCGGCGGGCTCGCCGCCCAGCGACACCAGCCAGTCGCGCAACTGCGCCAACCGGTGCCGGTTGTACGCCGCCGAGGATTCCCGCTGCTGGTGGCACAGATCGATGAAGTGGATCGGCGGCGGGCTCGCCTCGCCCAGCCGCGCCAGTTCGCGGATCGTGGCAAAGAGCTGGAACTGCTCGGTATCGGCATTGGTGATGAGGATCGGCACGCTCGCGTCCGCCGGTGCCAGTATCCGCTCCAGCAACCGCCGCCCGCGCGGGCCGAGGCCCTTGGCGCCCATCAGCCGGTCGGCCAGCGGGGTCGGGATGGGGGGACCGCCATCCATGTCCACCGGATCGAAGCCGGCCGCGCGCAGCATGGCGGCCGGAACATCGCACCCAAGCGTGAAGATCGGGCGGCGCCCCTCCGCCATCAGATCGCGCCCCGCGCCGTCAGCGCGGCGATCTCCTCGGGCGCATAGCCCATCAGCCGGCCGTAGACGTCCTGGTTATGCTCGCCGACGCGGATCGCCAGCGCCTCGTCGAACCCGATGCGCGCGCCGGAGAATTTGATCGGCACGCCCGACGTGCGCAGATCGACCGTCGAACTGTAGGTCGGGTGCGCCACCGACATCGTCTCGCCGCGCGCCATCACGCGCGGATCGACCAGTGCGTCCTCCGGGTGGCGGACGGGGGCGACGGGCACGCCCTCGGCCTCCAGCAACCGCACGACCTCGGCGGTGGGCAGGGTCTGCGACCAGGCGTTGATCCGCGCTTCCAGATCGTTGGCGTTGGCGACGCGCACGTCGCGGCCGCTGAAGCGCGGGTTCTGGCCCAGCTCGGGCTGGCCCATGGCGCGGAACAGGCCCTGCGCCAATTTCTCATGCACCGCGACCAGCGCGACATAGCCGTCCGCGCAGGCGAACACGCCGAAGGGCGACAGGCGCTGTACGGTCAGGCCCGTCCGCGACTCCATCCCCGCCGCCGCCATCGCCGACCAATTCTCGATCGCGACGAAGGAGGTGAGCGCGCCCAGCATCGACACGTCGACATGCTGGCCGACGCCGGTGCGGTGGCGCTGCTCGATCGCGGCGAGGATGCCGATCACCGAGAAGACCGGGGCCAGCATGTCGGCGATCGGCACGCCGAAGCGGACGGGCGGGTGGCCCGGCTCGCCGCTGGTGTACATCGCCCCCGACAGCGCCTGGATGATGACGTCCATCGCCTTGCCGCCTTCGGGCGCGTCGGCGCCGAAGCCCGACAGCGAGCAATAGACGATGCGCGGATTGACCGCGCGCGCCGCCGCATAGCCCACGCCCAGCCGATCGGCGACGCCCGCCGAGAAATTCTCGACCACGATATCGGCATCGCGCACCAGATCGGCGAAGATGCCGGCGGCCTCGGGGCTCTTCAGGTTGAGCGACACGCCATACTTCCCGCGCGCGCGCGTCAGGTGCGAGATCGAGACGTCGTCGTCATGCTGGCGCTCGACCACCACGCCGTCGCGGCCGACATAAGGGCTGTTCTCGCGCGCCAGATCGCCGCCGCGCGGATCCTCCACCTTGATGACCTCGGCGCCGAGGCCCGCCAGCAGCAAGGTGGCATAAGGCCCCGCCAGCGCGCGGGTGAGGTCGATCACGCGAAGCCCTTCGAGCGGGCGAGGCGGCTGGATGGTCTCGTCGGTCATCACTTGATCCCTGTCGTGGTATCGGCCTCGCAGCGGACGGTGCCGCTGGTGCCGGTGCGGGCGATCAGCGCCTGCGCCTCGTTCAGCACGGGCAGGCCATCCAGCCCGATGCCGCGGAGGCGCATCGCCTGATCGCGGGCGTCCTGATTGTAGAGAGCGTCGAAGCGGGCCTGCTCGGACGCGGGGAAGGGCGAGAAACGCATCCCCTGTTCCTTGCCGAAATCGATGCCGGCCTTCTCCGCCTTGAGCAGCTCGGAGCCCAGTTCGGCCTCCCACAGCTTGCGCGAGCGCATCACCAGCGCCTGGAGATCGGGCGTCAGCCGGCGCCAGGCATGATCGGACATGGCGCGCGCCGGATAGGCGCCCCGGCTGAAGCGGATCGGCGTGAAGTAGCTGGCGACTTCGGAGAAATGCAGCGAGCGGATCGTGTCGGCCGGGGCCACCACGCCGTCGATCACGCCCTTGGCCAGCGCCGAATAGACTTCGCCCATCGGCATGTTGACCGGATCGGCGCCCAGCTGCTTCAGCACGTCGATCGCATCGGCCTGCGCGCGCAGGCGCAGCCCCCTGAAATCCGCGAGGTGGCGGATCGGGCGGTTGCGGGTCAGCACGCCGGGGAAGTTGCCGCCCTGCACCGCGAGCACGTGGAGGCCCGCCAATTCCTTGCCGAACTGCGGGAAGCGGGCGGCGAGGCAGTCGTAGATCGCGACCTGATCGCCGATCGAGCGCACCCCGCCGTAGAAGCCCGACTGGGCACGCAGCATATGCGCCCCGCCCTTGGCGTAGATCGGCGTGATGAGGCCGATATCGGCGACGCCGTGGCGCACCTCGGTCATGCTCTGGTCGGCCGAGAGGAGCGCGCCACCCCAGAAGGGCCGGAAGCGCAGCCGGCCGCCACTCTCCGCCTCCACCGCCTTCATCCAGGCGATGTCGGCGCGGCTGAACGGGTGACCGGGCGGATAGGAGCTGGCGTAGGTCAGCGTGATCGGCGCCCCCGCCGGCGGGGCGGGCTTGCCGCAGGCGGCGAGGCCGGCCAGCGCGGCGAGCGCGAGGATCGAACGGAAGCGGCTCATGCGCCCAGCACCCCCGGCAGCCACAATGCCAGCGCCGGGACGGCGATCAGCAGAGCGAGGTGGATGAAATCGGCGATCAGGAAGGGAATGATCCCCTTGAAGATCGTGCCCAACGGAATGTCCTTGGCCATCGCGTGGATGACGTAGACGTTGAGGCCGAGCGGCGGATGGACGAAGCCGATCTCCATCGTGCGGACCAGGAAGATGCCGAACCAGATCGGGCTGAGGCCGAGGCTTTCGGCGATCGGCAGGAAGATCGGCGTGGTCAGCAGCATCAGCGCGAGACCGTCCAGCACCGATCCCAGCAACAGCAGCACCAGCGCCATCACCACGATCGCGAGCGTCGGGCTGGCGTGGACCTCCAGCACCAGCCGGGACAGCTGATCGGCGATGCCGCTCACGCTGACGAAGGTGGCGAACAGGATCGCGCCGATGATGACGACATAGATCATGCCGGCGGTGCGCAGCGTGCTGGCCAGTGCCCCGGCGAAGGCGGCGCGGGTGAAGCCGCCACGGAACGCCCAGAGGATCAGCGCGCCGACCACGCCCACGGAGGCGGCCTCGGTCGGCGTGAACCAGCCGATCATCAGCCCGCCGATCACGAACAGGATCAGCAGCAGTACATCGGCGATGCGGCGCAGCGCCGGCAGCCGCTCGCGCCACGGCGCGCGCTCGGTGCGCGGGCCGAGCGCGGGGTTGCGCCAGCACAGGAACCAGATGGTCGCCATGTAGAAGAGTGCCTGGGTCGCGCCGGGAAGGATCGACGCGGCGAACAGCTTGCCGATCGATTGTTCGGCGATGATGCCGAATACGATCAGCGCGCCCGAGGGTGGCACCAGCGACCCCAGCGTGCCGCCCGCCGCCAGCGCGCCGGTGGCGAAGCCGGGGGCATAGCCCGCGCGGCGCATCTCCGGCAGCGCGACCGAGCTGATCGTGGCGACGGTGGCGAGGCTCGATCCGCTGATCGCGCCGAAGCCCGCGCAGCCGCCGATCGAGGCGAGCGCCAGCCCGCCGCGCCGATGGCCGAGGAATCGCGCGGCGGCGGCGAAGAAGTCGCGACTCGCGCCGGCCGCGAAGCAGAGGTGCGCCATCAGCAGGAACAGCGGCAGCACGCCCAGTTCGTAGCGCGAGATCGTCTCGAAGGAGACGACGCCGATCTTCACGACGGCCGCTTCGGGGGTGATGAGGAGGGCGAGGCCGGCAAGGCCGACGAGCCCCAGCCCCACCCCGATCGGCGTGCCGATCGAGAGGAGGACGAGGAGGGCGACGATCCCGAGGACGCCGATCAGTTCGGGGCTCATGCGGCGCGCCTTGCGAATATCTGGCGGATGAAGAGGCCGGCGACCGTGAGCGCGGTGGCGATCCACAGCAGGCGGAACCAGCGGAGCGGCAGGCCGAGCAATTCGGTGCGCTCATGCCCCGCCCACAGATCGGCCAGCACGATAAGCGAACCGACCACCGCCAGCAGGAACAGCGCCGCGCACAGGACGGAGGCGAAGCGGGCGAAGGCGTCGGCCGTCGCCGGCTTCATCCGCTCGGTGAAGATATGGACCGAGGCGTGGGCGCGCTGGAGCGTGGCCGACACCATCGCGGCGGATGCGATCAGCACCACGGCGAGCTGCACCACCTCGATCGAGCCCAGCAGGGTAAAGCCGGTGTGGCGGCCGAGGACGGCGAGCGCGTCGGTCGCGGTCGCGCCGAGCAGGCCGGCCGAGCCGACGAAGAAGACCGCGCGGCCGAGCCAGCCCGCCTTTTCAGGCGGCGGATCGACCTCGCTGGGGTCGGCCGATGATTCGGGGAGGGCGTCGGCATCAAGCATGACGGCCGCCAACGTCGATTTTCGCCACCGCGTCCAATCTCCACATTAGCTTTTGCAGCTTCTCGGTCGGCTGCGTATCAATATGACATGACCGAGATCGTCTACATTCTCAACAATCAAATTTTCAACGATATTCGATTCGTCGATTTTTTCGTTGCTGGAGCCTCCCGATGACCACGCGGCGGCGCGCCGCGCCCGATGCGGCGACGGCCGAACAGGTGAGCCTCGGCCGGCTCGACCATTATCTCGGCTTCCGCCTGCGGCGCCTCCAGAACCAGCTGTCGAAGCAGTTCGCGGCGGCGACGGCGCTTCACGGGCTGCGATCGGGGCTGTTCACCGCGCTCGCCATCATCGAGGCCAATCCCGGCATTTCGCAGAACCGGCTCGCTCGCGAGGTCGGGCTCGACAAGTCGCTGGTGGTACTGATCCTCGACGATCTGGAAAAGCGCGGCTGGGCCGAGCGGCGCCGCTCGGCCGCCGATCGCCGCCGCCACGAACTGGGCCTGACCGACGAGGGCCAGCGCATGCTCAACCAATTGTTCGAGTCGCTCGACGAGACGGAGAAGGGCGTCTTCGACCGGCTTTCGCCCGACGAGATCGAACAGCTCCACCAGCTGCTCGATCGCGCCTATTCGCTGTGGGACGACGGGGCGAAATAGCATCGTCTGATAAAAGACTGTTGACGAACTCCACCAATTAGTTTCATCTCATAACACATCGCGAGGGCGGTGGGGCGCATGGCGAAGACGTTGGCGCACGAGAGGAATGTCTGTCGGCTCCCCGCATTTCGCGGCGTGACGGCCTGCGCCCGCACGCGGCGGCGCGCACATCCCTCTCCCGAAGAACAGGCGCTGGCCGGAAAGGCCAGTTCGGGAGGATATCATGGGCGGTCGTTTTCTTACTCACGCTTCCAGCTTCGCTTTCGCGGTCGCGACCCTGGCGGTAACGCCGCTTGCGGCACAGACCGCGCCGCAACGCGCCACCCCTGCCCCGGCGGCACCGGCGGCACCGGCCGCGGACGATGAAACGGCGGAGATCATCGTCACCGGCACCAGCATCCGCGGCGTCGCCCCGGTCGGTTCCTCGCTGGTGGCCGTCGGCCGTTCCGAGATCGAACAGTCCGCCGCGACGACCACGATCCGCATCCTTCAGGAAACGCCCCAGGTTCTGAACTATGGCGTGTCCGACACGTCGCGCAGCGGCGCCGGCGGCGCCAGCAACGTGGCCTACGGCAATTCGATCAACCTGCGCGGCGTCGGCCCCTATGCCACGCTCACCCTCATCAACGGCCGCCGCGCCGTGCCGCAGGGCACCGCCGGCAACAGCGTCGATCCGTCGACCATCCCCACCCTCGCGCTGGAGCGCGTCGAGATCATCCCCGACGGCGCCTCGGCCATCTACGGATCGGACGCGGTGGCCGGCGTGGCCAACCTGATCCTGCGCCGCAATTATCGCGGGCTCGAGATCGACGTGCAGAACAGCTTCGCCAACCATTATCGCGAGAGCCAGATCGGCGCGATCGCCGGCCATAAGTGGGAAACCGGCCAGATCACCGCGTCCTTCCAGCACACCTATCGCACCAACCTGTCCGGCGTGCATCGCGACTTCTATGCAGCCGACCTGCGCGATCGCGGCGGCGCGGACTATCGTGTCACGCAATGCTCGCCCGGCAACATCGTGATCGGCGGCGTAAGCTATGCGATCCCGGCGGGCGGTGCGACCCCGGCCAATCTGGTGCGCGGCACCACCAACCGCTGCGACAATCTGAAGGCGATCGATCTCGTGCCCCAGCAGGAGATCAACAGCGGCACCATCACCTTCGATCAGGAAATCACAGATGGCGTGAAGCTCTACGCCGATGTCTATGCCTCCCGCCGTGACGCCTTCCGCCGCTCGCAGACCGCGACCGCGAACCTGACCGTGCCGCGCACCAACGCCTTCTTCGTCGCGCCGACCGGCACGGCGCCGGCCAGCGAGACCGTCCAATATTCCTTCGCCGGCGATTATGGCCCCACCTCCGGCACGGACATCATGTCGAAGGCGATCCAGGGCACGCTGGGCGTCACCGCCGACCTGTTCGGGGACTGGCAGGCCGACGTCTATGGCTCGGTCGGCTACAACCACGATCTCGTCCACAGCGAAGGCAACCAGATCGACACCGCGTCGCTGACGGCGGCGCTGGCCAGCAGCAATCCGGCGACGGCTTTCAATCCCTATGGCACGACGGTGAACAGCCAGAGCGTGATCGATGCGATCATGAACAATGTCACCGACACCGAGGGACGCAGCCGGATGCGCGCGGCGGAAGCGTCGATGAACGGTACGCTCTTCACCCTGCCGGGCGGCGCCGTGAAGCTGGCCATCGGCGCCGAATATAACAAGCTGAAGCTGCGCACCGGCCAGATTCGCGGCCGTCGCGGCGCGCAGACCGGAACGGACCAGCGGCTCGGCCGCAACGTGAAATCGGCCTATGCCGAATTGCTCGTCCCGATCTTCGGGCCGGACAACGCCATCCCCGGCTTCTACCGCCTCGAACTGGATATCGCCGGCCGCATCGACAAATATAGCGATGTCGGCACCACGAAGAATCCCAAGGTCGGCATTAACTGGTCGCCGGTTCGCGATCTGAAGCTGCACGGCAGCTACGGGGAATCCTTCCGCGCGCCGCTGCTCACCAATCTCGTCAGCGCGGGCGGAACGCAGCTCTATATCCAGAATTATTTCGATCCGACCGTCAATGCGACGGTGCAGGGCGTGGCGCTGTCCGGCGGCAACCTCAACCTCCAGCCGGAAACGGCGCGCACATGGTCGGTCGGCGGCGAATATTCGCCGAGCTTCCTGCCCGGCGCGCAACTCAGCCTGAACTATTTCGACCTGGTCTATGAAGGACAGATCAACGGCTACCTCTCCAACCTGAACGTGCTGCGGCAGGAAAATCTCTACAGCTCGATCATCACGCGCGGCACGGCCGCACAGGCGCGGATCGCCGAGCTGGTCGCCTCCGGGCTGACGGTCAACGGCGGCACGCCGGCCAACGCGCTGGCGGCGCAGGTCTTCGTCGAGGGGCGGCCGAGCAATCTGGGCGTGACGATCACCCGCGGCATCGATTTCGGCCTCGCCGTGCCGGTGGCCACCGAAAACGCCGGCGATTTCCGCTTCTCGGTCCGGGGCACCCATTTCCTGGCCTACAAGGTCGGCATCACGCCCACGTCGCCCGTGATCGATCAGGTCAACAACATCGATTATCCGCTGAAGTGGCGCGCCCGCGGCACGCTCGGCTGGTCGAAGGGCGGGTTCGACGGCAGCGTCGTGATGGCGTGGCAGAACGGCTACAACAACACCTACGTCACGCCGATCGCGAAGATCAAAGCCTATACGACGTTCGATCTGCGCCTGGCCTATGACCTCAGCGACAGCGGTATTCCAGGGACGGAAGGGTTGAAGATCGGTATCGACGTGCAGAACCTGTTCGATCGCGATCCGCCGTTCGTGGACCTCGCGCCGACCAGCAATGGCGGCGGCGGCGGCTTCGATCCGCAGACCACCAACGCGATCGGCCGCATGATCGCTTTCTCCCTCTCGAAGAAGTTCTAATGATGAAGAGCCCCGCTTTCGCTCCCCTGCTGCTGGCGGGGCTCTGCCTCGCCGCCACGCCCGCCTTCGCCGATGTCACCAAGGTCAGCGGGCCGGTGCCGGTGACGGCGACCAGCCAGATCTACAATTCGGCGGACGTGCCCGGCGCGCTGCCGGCCGTGAACCTCGCCGCCGCCGGCTATGTCGAGGAGGAATATTTGCTCCACGGCACCGCCGATGCGTTCCGCCGCGATCCGTCGGGCGCGCTCGCCGTGCTGGCGAAGGACATCCCCTACGGCACGCGCATCATCGTGCGCCGCCCGAAATCGGCCGCGAAGTTCAGCGGGGTCGTCCATTTCGAGCCGATCCACCCGTCGCAGGGCGGCACCAGCCATTGGCTGGCGACCTACAAATATATTCTCGCGCGCGGCGACATCTATGTCGCGGCGGGCCTGGGCGACGACGCGCCGACCCGCGCGACATCGGCCAAGGGGCCGGTGCCCAACGCCCAGAGCCAGATCCTCCACTGGTACGAGCCCGATCGCTACAAGCCGATCGTCTGGCCGGAGGAGGATGGCATCCGCTATCAGGTGATGGCGGACATCGGCGCGCTTCTCCGCAGCGACCGGGTCGACAATCCGCTGAAGGGCCTGAAGGTCCGCCGGCTGCTCGTCGGCGGCTGGTCGTTCACGGGCAGCGTCCAGCGCACCTTCATCAACGAAGGCTTCCACGATCGCGCGCGCCTGCCGGGCGGCAAGCCGGTGTTCGACGGCTATCTGCTGGGCATCTCCTCGCGCTGGAACGGCGGCGGCTACGTCCCCCTCAACAATGCCGAAAAGTCCATCGCCAACGATGATCCGCGCCGCCAACTGAAGCCGATCGACGTGCCCGTGATCGAGTTCATGACCGAGTTCGAGGTCGCATCCGGCAAAGGCGCGCAGATGCCCGACAGCGATGCGAAGGTCGGCGCCCACCGCCTCTATCAGCTCGGCGGGGTGATCCACGGATCGAGCCAGGTCGACGGCAATCCGCCCCGCGACAAGCGCGCCAACATGCTCCAGCTGGCCGCGAAGGGCTATCCGATCGCCGAGGTGCGTGGCGAGGAGCCGGGCAGCGCCTGCCCGCTTCCCATCAGCGACCTGCCGCATGGCCCCCTCGCCCGCGCGGCGCTGGATAATCTGCTGCGCTGGACCGACAAGGGCACGCCCGCCCCGCACGCGACCCCGCTGGAATGGACCGCCGACGGCAAGATCGCCCGAGATCCCGTCGGCAATGCGCTCGGCGGCCTGCGCCCCGCCGAACTGACCGTGCCGCTGGCCCGCTATGGCGCCTATCAGGGCACCGATCTGCCGCAATGCGTGCCGCCCAAGGGCCGGCCGCTGTTCCTGCATAACGACCTGCCCGCCGCCGAGATGAAGGCACGCTACGGATCGGCCGCCGCCTACACCGCCGCCTACGCCAAGGCGCTCGACAGACTGGTGGCGGACCGCTTCCTGCTCGCCGAGGACGCCCCCGCGCTCAAGGCGCACGCCGCCGCGCAGGCCAAAGCCGCTTTCGCCCGCTGACCCTCGCCCCAAGGGAGTATCTTTTGGCCTATCGCCCCTTCCTCGCGCTGACGCTCGCGGCCGCCGGCCTATCGACCGCGCTGGCGCTGATCCCCCCGGCGGTGGCCGCCGATGCCGCCCCGGCGCCCCTGCCGGCGAGCTTCGGCCATTATCAGCCGGCCGAGCCCTATGACGGCATCTCGACCCACACTTTCTACCTGCCGATGCGCGACGGGGTGAAGCTGGCGGTGCGGGTCGAGCGGCCGATGAAGGCGGGCAAGGTCGTCGAGGAGAAGCTCCCCGTCGTGTGGCACCACACGCTGTCGGTCAGCCAGGAGGATCGCGACGGCACCGGCGAGCGGGTCAGCACCTTCCGCCAGGTCTCGAAACTGGTGCCCTATGGCTATGTCGTGGTGCAGGTGGCGCGGCGCGGCAACGGCCAGTCGCTCGGCGAGCGGCGCGGCTATCACGATCGCAACGAGGCGCAGGACGCCTATGACATCACCCAATGGCTCGCCGCCCAGCCCTGGTCGGACGGGAAGGTCGGCATCTACGGCTGCTCCAACACCGGCGACGCGGCGATGCACGCGCTCACCATGCGGCCGCCCGCGCTCAAGGCGGCGTTCGCGGGCTGCTTCTCGTGGCAGAAATATGATGCCTTCCGACGCGGCGGCATCTTCGCCCAATGGGGCACCGGCCCGACCCGCACCATCGCCGACGATCTCGCCATCCCCCCGGTCGAGACCGATCCCGACAAGGTGCTGCTGAAACAGGCCGCCGAGGAGCATCAGCGCTCCACGCCTTTGTTCGAGCTGTGGAAGAGCCTGCCCTTCCGCGACAGTTTCGCCCCGCTCGTCGCCAGCCGTTTCTGGGCCGAGGGCAGCGCGGGCAATTACGCCGACCAGATCCGCCGATCGGGCGTTGCGCTCTACATCATGGGCGGCTGGTTCGATGAACTGCGCGATCAGGGCCTCATCACCCATCTCAACGTGCCGGGCTCGCGGGTCATCATCGGCCCGTGGAAGCATTGCAACAATGACGGGTTCGCCTTGCTGGAGGAGATGCACCGCTTCTTCGACCAGCACCTGAAGGGTATCGACACCGGCATCGTCCGCGAACCGGCGATCCATTATTACACCGTCAACGCCGACCCAAAGACGGCATGGCGCGCCACCGACACATGGCCGCTCGCCGCGACCAGGCCGCAGACGCTCGCCCTCTCCGGCACGATGCTCGGCGGCAAATCCACCGCCAAGCCGCGCAGTTTCCCAGCGCGCTACGACGCCAAATGCCCCGAGGCGGGCAGCGGATCGACCGTCCAGCCCTGTCACTTCGCCGGATCGGGCGCGAGCTTCACCGGCGCGGCGCTCAAGGCCGATACCGAGGTGACCGGCAACGCCATCGCCAACCTCTGGGTCGCCTCGTCGGGCAAGGACGCCAACGTCTTCGCCTATCTCGAGGATGTCGCGCCCGACGGCACGGTGACGGTCGTGACCGAAGGCCGCCTGCGCGCCTCGCTCCGCAAGACCGCGACCGCGCCGTGGAAGATGCCCGCCGGCGTGCCGTGGCATCCGTCGAACGGCGAGGATGCGATGCCGCTCACCCCCGGCGAGCCGGTCGCGCTCAGCTTCGACATGCTGCCCACGTCCTGGCTGTTCAAAGCCGGCCACCGCATCCAGATCACCGTGACGGGTTCCGACCATCGCGAGCGGGCGCGCGACATCGATCCGGCGCCGGCCATCACCCTCTATGGCGACGAGGCGCACCCCTCGGCGGTGACCCTGCCGGTCATCCCGGCCGGGGCATGAGCCTGCTGCTCGCCACCGCCGCGCTGGCCGCCCTCGACGATCCCTGCGCGGCGATGGGCCGGGCGAAGGTCGCCGACGTGCGGATCGTCTCTGCGACGGCGGTGGGCGGCGACGCGGGCTTCACCCCGCCCGACAAGCGCGCCTTGCCCGTCACGGTCGATTTCTGCCGGATCGAGGGCGTGATCGAAAAGGAGATCGGCTTCGAACTGTGGCTGCCGATCGCGAAGGACTGGAACGGCCATTTCCTCGCCGGCGGGGTCGGCGGGCAGGCCGGCCAGTATAATTACCGCGAACTCTCACGCGGGGTGCGGCGGGGCTATGCCAGCGCCAGCACCGATACGGGGCACAAGGCCAGCGACCGCCACTGGCTGCTCGGCGATCCGATGCGCGCCGCCAATTATGCCGGCCGGTCGAACCATCTGCTCGCGGTGAAGGCCAAGGCGCTGGTCCGCCACTTCTACGGAACGCCCGCCAGGCGCGCGCTGTTCGTCGGCTGCTCGGGCGGCGGGCGGCAGGCGCTGACCGAGGCGCAGCGGTATCCGACCGATTATGACGGCATCATCGCCGGCGCGCCCGGCGCCAGGACGCCCGAGATGAGCGCGCGGCGGATGTGGGAAATGGTCCAGCACAGCGCCTCGCGCCCATGGATGACGGCCGCGCAATGGGCGCTGATCGCCAAGGCCGGCGTGGAGGCCTGTGACGGCGCCGACGGCGTGAAAGACGGCGTGGTCGAAAACCCCGCCACCTGTCGCTTCCGGCCCGCCGACCTGCTCTGCCGCGCGGGGCAGGCGGAGGCTTGCCTCACCCCGCAACAGGCGGCGCTGGCGACCCGTATCTATGGCCCGCTGATCGACGAGACCGGCCGCCGCGTCGACGATGGCCTGCTCCCCGGCGTGCCGGTCAGCCCGACGCCGCTGCCCGAACCCTTCACCCCCGGCCCGCCCTATCTGGCGGTCGCCCTGTTCGGCGACGGCGTGCATCGCGACCCGAACTGGAACCCCGCCACCTTCCGGGTCGGCCGCGATCTCGCCGCGATCGACAAGGTGATGGACCTCCACGCTGATAATCCCGATCTCACCCGCTTCCGAGACCATGGCGGCAAGCTGCTGATGTATCAGGGCTGGATCGACCCGCTGGTCGAGGCGCGCACCACGATCGACTATCTCCGCGCGGTCGAGGCCAAAATGGGCGGCCCCGAGCGCACCGCGCAATTCGTCCGCCTCTACATGGCCCCCGGCGTCGACCATTGCGTCGGCGGCCCCGGCGCGGACCAGTTAGGCGGCGCGGGCGGCGACGGCATCGCGCTCGATCCGGAGCACGACATGCTCTCCGCGCTGGAGGCGTGGCTCGACAGCGGCGAGGGCCCCGGCACGCTCATCGCGGCGAAACGGGACGGTACGGCGATCACCCGCACCCGGCCGCTCTGTCCTTACCCGCTGGAAGCCCGCTACGACGGCACCGGAGACGCCGATGTCGCCCGCAGCTACCGCTGCGCCAAGCCGGCAGGCTGAGGCGCCAACCCCAGCCAGCGGCGGCCGGCGGGCATGTGGCGGAGCGCCAGCCGTTCGACGAGCAGCACCGCCAGCATCGATGCGCCGAGCAACGGCAGGAACAGCCCGAACGCCACCAGCAGCGCCACGAACCCGATTGCGACCGGCGGGCGGATGCGGCGGGGCGGGGCGCCGAGCGTGTCGGCCTGGCGGCGCCGCCACCATAGGACCACGCTGCTGACCGACAGGAGGATCAGGCCGAGCGCCGTCAGGAGACCGAGCAGCTGGTTGGTCCAGCCGAACAACTGCCCCTCGTGCGCGGCGACACCATAGCCGACGATCCGGTCGATCAGGCGGCGTTGGGCGAAATCCTTGCGGGTCAGCACGACGCCGGTCGTGCCATCGAGGGTGAGGTCTGTGCGCCGGGGGCGGTTGGCGGTGTCGGATTTCGCCGTCCACGGCTGGCCGTGGCCGGCGGGCGGCGCGATCAGGACGGGGGCGGGCAGGTCGAGCGGGCGCAGCGTCGGCGCGATCCGGTCGAGCGGCACCAGCGATGTGGCGGGGTGAGCCATCGCCATGCCATTATGTTCCATATGCTCGCCCGCCATCGCCCGCGTGCCGGCATCGAGCGCGGCGCGCGCCTTCAGTTCGGCCGCGTGGCCGGTGGACCAATCCTGCTTCACCGCCTGCCCCTCGGCGACGCTGCGGATCGCCTTGAGGTAGCTGCCCCAGCTCTTCGCCCAAGGGAGACCCGACAGCAGCAGGAATAAGGCGAAGAAGGACACCCAGAAACCGGTGACGCCGTGCAGGTCGCGCCAGAAGCGCCGCCCGCCCGATCGCAGGCGCGGATAGACCACCCCGCCCAGCCCGGTGCCGCGCGGCCACCAGAGGAAGAGGCCGCTCAGGATCATCACGATCGCCCAGCTTGCCGCCAGCTCGACCGCGTAGGAGCCGATCGCGCCGATCAGCAATTCGCCGTGGAGGCGGAAGATCACGCGCATCAGGCGGCTGTCCTCGTCCACTGCCTTGAGAATGGCGAGGCTGTGGGGATGGACGTAGACGCGGGTTTCGCGGGTGCCGGCGCCGACGATCACCTGCACCGCCTCGTCGGGCGCCTCGGGCAACTGGAAGCGGTGGAGGACCGATCCCGGCACCGCGCGCACCGCCGCGCCCGCCTGCGCCGCCGCCGAGGCGCGCGGGCCGGCGAGCGCGAGGTGGGTCATCGACCGATCGATCCACGCCTCCACCTGCGGGCGGAACAGGTAGATCGATCCCGTCACCGCCAGCCACAGGACGAAGGGGATGCAGAACAGGCCGGCATAGAAATGCCAGCGCCAGATCGCATTATAGCCCGGCCAGCGCCGCGCATTGGTCGCCTCGCCCGCCATCAGAAACGCGCCTTCACGCCGGCATAGAGCGTGCGCGGCTGACCGGCGTAGATCGATCCGGTCGTGTTCATCAGGATCGCTTCCCCATATTGCTGGCCGGTGGCGGCATTGAGGCTGTCGGCAAGGACCGAGGCCGAGCCGACATAGGTTTTGTCGAAGAGGTTCTGCACCGAGACGAACAGGCTGAGCCAGCCCGGCGGATCATAATGCAGGTTGAGATTGGCCAGCGTATAGCCCGGCGCCTTCAGCAGATTGCCGTTATCGAGCGCGTAGCGCGAGCGATAGGTGACCTCGACGAAACCGCCCAGCCCCTTGAGCGCGCCCTCCGGCCGATCGTAACCGACCCGCGCATTGGCGAAGGTGGGGATCACGCCGGGGATGCGATTGCCCGCGCGATCGAAGGTCGCCGAGACCGCGCCTGAGGTGAGCCGCTCGACAAAATCGGTATAATGATGGTCGTTGTAGCTGTAGCTCGCGCCCAGCTTCGTGCCGCGCCACGGCCGCCATTCGAGCCCCAGCTCCACCCCGCGATGCACCGATCGCGGCGCGTTGGCGGTATAGGCCAGCAGGTTGACGCCGGCCGACTGGCTGATCTGCTCGTTGCGGAACCATTCGTGATAGCCGGTCAGTTCGGCGGTCAGCGTGTCGCCCAGTGCCACCGTCGCGCCCACGTCGATGCCGACAGTCTTCTGCGCCTTCAGGTCGGCATTGTTGCCGGGAATGCCCGCCGCCGTGACGAACAGAGCGCCGGCCTGCGGGATGCCGTAACCCGTGCCGAGCCGGGCGTGGAGCTTCACCCCCTCGATCGCCCGCCACACCAGCGACGCCTCCGGCGCGACATTCCAGAAGCGGCGGAGCGCGGGCGCCGTCGCTATCGTCGCGCTGGCGGCGAGCGGATAGGCATAGGCCGTCTGGCGGACGTTGATGATCGAGCGTTCGGCGCCGATGCCGGCGATGACTTGCAGATCGGGCGTCAGGCCCAGCTCGATCCGGGCGCGGGCGCCCATGTTGCGGATGTCGCCCAGCACATTTTGGGTGGGCGCACCGATGCCGTTGCGGCCGGCGGGGGTCTTGTTGAAACTGAGGCTCTGGTTGTCGAGATAATTGTAGAAGACGCCGACAAAGCCGGTCGCGTCCATCCCCGCGATCCGCCCGCGATGGGTCAGGTCGCTCGTGACATTGTAGCTTTCGAGCGTGCCCCGGAACGGTGTGGGGCTGGTCGGCTGGTTGACGACCCGGCTGTCGAACACGCCCTGTGTCCGCCAGACGGTGTCGCCATCCAGATCATGTTCGTAGCGGAGCCCTGCGATGGTGCGGCGATCGTTGCGGGCGAGATCGCCCTCCGCCGCCGTCTGGGCGATGCGCGTGCCGTTGATGCCGTTGGCCAGCACCGAAATCGTGCCGCAGCCAGGCGCGGCGGCGGCCGCCGCTTCGCACCCCCGCTGATAGGGATTGGTGCGATATTGGTTCATCGACAGGCGGGTCGATAGCTCGAACTCGCCTTCATTGTAGATGAACTTCGCCGTCAGCCGGTCGCGATCGGAGAGCGCATAAGTGGCGAGCGCGTTGATCGTGCCCGTCTCGTATTGCGTATGGCCGGTCGCCCCATCGGCGCGGACGAAGCTGCCGAACAGGCTGTATTCGGCATCGGCGCCGGCATGGCCGATCGTGGCGAAGGCATTGGCATAGCCGTCCCCGCCCGCATCCAGCCCGGCCTCGACCCCGTCGATATCGCGGCCGCGCCGGGTGCGGAAATTGACCGCGCCGCCGATCGCATAATTGCCGTAGCGCGCCGAGGACGGCCCGCGCACCACATCCACCGCGCCATAAGCGTGCGGATCGGTCAGGTCGAAGCGGGCGAGGCCGTCGGGCTGGGTGACGGGGAAATCATCCTCATACACCTGGATGTTGCGCGCGCCGAAGCTGTTGCGCGCGTTCGACCCGCGCACCGACACGCCCACATCGCGCGGCCCGTTGCCCTGGATCACCGCGACGCCGGGGGAGAGGCGGACGATATCGGCGATAGTGGTGGCGGGCGTGTTGCGGAACGACTGGTCGGTGATGGTCGTGACCGTCTGGCCGGTGACGCGGGTGGTGAGGGGGAGCGCCTTGCCGGTGACGATGATGTCGGTGTCGGCCGTGTGGACGGGCGCGGGTGTTGGGGCGGGGGTGTCGAGCGCGGCGAGTTCGGCATCGATGCGGGCGCGTTCGCGGAGGAGTTCGGCGCGGCGTGTGTCGGTCGCGGTTTGAGCGAGCGCGGCGGCGGGCAGACAGGCCAGCGCGAGCGCGGCCGGGAGGCGGGAGCGGGACATTGGGGAATCCTGTGGGCAGACGGGAGATGCCCGGTCGAATTTCCTGCTACCCAGCCCGTTCGTCCCGAGCGTAGTCGAGGGACGTGAGGCCGGACGCGCCGCTTGGGGCACGCCCTTCGACTTCGCTCAGGGCGAACGGGTATTGCGGGGAAATGGATAGACCGGGAAGCGAGCGGCCGAAGCCGTCTCAACCGCGCGCCGGTGGCCCTCTCAGCGGCGGCCGCAGCCGCGCCGCCCCCCGCACCACGGGCGCCACAGGCACCCGGAACACCATCGCCATGACGAACAGGATCGCCACCGCCAGCAGCAGCGGATCGATCGCCGCCAGCGCAGGCGTCGCCAGCCCCGCGAAGGCGCAGGGCATGTCGGCTTTCTGATGATCCGCCTTGCCGCCGCGATGGGCGGTGCCGGGGATCGCCATGACCATCTTCTGCGCGCCGAAGCCGGTGCAGATCTCCACCGTGATGCCGCCGCCCGAGGCGACCGGCATGAAGCCGGTCGGCACCAGCAGCTTCATCAGCAGCGCCAGCGCGATCAGCGTGGCCGTCAGGGCGCGGTGAGTCAGGAGGAGGCGGCGCAGCGCGGTCACGCCCCGCCCTTATGGCGTGCGGCGGCGCTTGTCATCCCGCACCTTGGACGCCATTTCGCGGGGCAAGGATAAGAGGATCGACGACATGGCGCAGCCCGCCCCCTTCACCGATTTCGCGCCGGCGGTGCGGGTGCAAAGCGCCAGCCGGCAGGCGATCACCGCCGCCTATCGCCGCGACGAGGCCGAAAGCATGGCGCCCCTGCTCGATCAGGCCACCCTGCCCGATCCGCAGCGCACCGCGATCGCCGCCACCGCCCGCCGCCTGATCGAGGCGTTGCGCGCGAAGAAAAGCCGGGGCGGGGTCGAGGCGCTGGTGCAGGAATTCGCGCTGTCGAGCGAGGAGGGCGTGGCGCTGATGTGTCTGGCCGAGGCGCTGCTCCGCATCCCCGATCGCGCGACCCGCGACGCGCTGATCCGCGACAAGATCGGCGATGGCGACTGGCGCGCGCATGTCGGCAAGAGCCGATCGCTGTTCGTCAACGCCTCGACCTGGGGGCTGGTGGTGACGGGCAAGCTCGTCTCGTCGGTGGACGATACGGGCCTGGGCGCGGCGCTGACCCGCGTGATCGAGCGCGCCGGCCGCCCCGCGATCCGCGCCGGCGTCGATATCGCGATGCGGATGATGGGCGAACAGTTCGTCACTGGCGAGACGATCGGCGAGGCGCTGCGCCGCGCCAAGGCGATGGAGGCCAAGGGCTTCCAGTATAGCTACGACATGCTCGGCGAGGCGGCGATGACGGCGGCCGACGCCGATCGATACTATGCCGATTACGAGCAGGCGATCCATGCCATCGGCATCGCCTCTGCCGGGCGCGGCGTGGTGCTGGGGCCGGGCATCTCGATCAAGCTGTCGGCGCTCCACCCGCGCTATGTCCGCGCGCAATCGGCGCGGGTGATGGGCGAGCTGTTGCCGAAGGTGAAGGCGCTCGCCGCCATCGCCCGATCCTATCGCATCGGTTTCAATATCGACGCGGAGGAAGCCGACCGGCTGGAATTGTCGCTCGATCTGCTGGAGGAACTGGCGCTCGATCCCGAACTGGCCGGGTGGGACGGGCTCGGCTTCGTGGTGCAGGCCTATGGCAAGCGTTGCCCGTTCGTGCTGGATCAGATCATCGATCTGGCGGAGCGGGCCGACCGGCGGATCATGGTGCGGCTGGTCAAGGGCGCCTATTGGGACGCCGAGATCAAGCGGGCGCAGGTGGACGGGCTGGCGGATTTCCCGGTCTATACTCGCAAGGTCCATACCGACGTCGCCTACATCGCCTGCGCCCGGAAATTGCTGGCCGCCACCGACCGCATCTTCCCGCAATTCGCGACCCATAATGCCCAGACGGTCGCGACGATCTATCACCTCGCCGGGCCGGAGTTTCACGCCGGCAAATATGAGTTCCAGTGCCTGCATGGCATGGGCGAGCCGCTGTACGAGGAGGTCGTCTCCGCCAGCCGTCTCGCCCGGCCGTGCCGCATCTATGCGCCGGTCGGCACGCACGAGACGTTGCTGGCCTATCTCGTCCGCCGGCTGCTGGAAAATGGCGCCAATTCCTCCTTCGTGAACCGCATCGCCGATCCGGCGGTGTCGATCGACGAACTGATCGCCGATCCGGTGCAGGTGGTGCGGGCGATGCCGGCGCCGGGGGCGAAGCACGATCAGATCGCGCTGCCCGCCGACCTGTATGGCGCGCGGCGCAACTCGGCCGGGATCGACCTGAGCGACGAGACCGCGCTGGCGGCGCTGGACGCGGCGCTGGCCGAGAGCGCGGCGACCGCGTGGGCGGCCGGCGGTGAGGGCGTCGAGCGGCCGGTACTCAACCCGGCCGATCATCGCGATATCGTCGGCATGGTGCGCGAGATCGCCGCCGCCGACGTACCCGTAGCCGTGGCGAAGGCGGCGGCGTCAGGCTGGCCCGCCACGTCCGTCGCCGATCGCGCCGCCTGTCTGGAGCGGGCCGCCGATCTGTTGCAGGCGCGGATGCCGGTGCTGCTGGGGCTGGCGGTGCGCGAGGCAGGCAAGTCGCTGCCCAACGCCATCGCCGAAGTGCGCGAGGCGATCGATTTTCTTCGCTATTACGCCACCCGCGCCCGCGACAGCTTCGGGCCGGCGCAGGCGCCGATCGGGCCGGTCGCGTGCATTTCCCCGTGGAATTTCCCGCTGGCGATCTTCCTGGGGCAGGTCTCCGCCGCCTTGGTCGCAGGGAATCCGGTGCTGGCCAAGCCCGCCGAGGAAACGCCGCTGATCGCCGCCGAGGGCATCCGCATCCTCCACGAGGCCGGCGTGCCCGCCGATGCGGTGCAGTTGCTGTGCGGCGACGGCGCGGTGGGCGCCGCGATCGTCGGCGACGCGGCGGTAGCGGCGGTGATGTTCACCGGATCGACCGACGTGGCCCGCCTGATCCAGCGCCAGCTCGCCGAGCGGGTCTCGGCCGAGGGCAAGCCTTTGCCCTTCATCGCCGAGACGGGCGGGCAGAATGCGATGATCGTCGACAGCTCGGCCCATGCCGAACAGGTGGTGGGCGACGTGATCGCCTCGGCCTTCGACAGCGCGGGGCAGCGCTGCTCGGCGCTGCGCATCCTGTGCTTGCAGGAAGATGTGGCCGACCGGACCCTGGCGATGCTGAAGGGGGCGCTGGCCGAATTGCGCGTCGGCAATCCCGATCGGCTGCGGATTGATATCGGCCCGGTCATCACCGAAGAGGCGCGTGGCAACATCGCCGCCCATATCGAGGCGATGCGCGCCAAAGGCCACAAGGTGGAGCAGCTCGAGCTGCCCGCCGAGGCCACGCACGGCACCTTCGTGCCGCCGACGATCATCGAGATCGGCGCGATCGGTGATGTGGAGCGCGAGGTGTTCGGCCCGGTGCTGCATGTGCTGCGCTATCGCCGCGACCGGCTGGATGCGGTGATCGAGGCGATCAACGCCACCGGCTACGGCCTCACCTTCGGCCTGCATACGCGGCTCGACGATACGGTGGCGCACGTCACCGATCGGGTGAAGGCGGGCAATCTCTATGTGAACCGCAACGTGATCGGCGCGGTGGTGGGCGTGCAGCCGTTCGGCGGGCGCGGGCTTTCGGGCACCGGGCCGAAGGCGGGCGGGCCGCTCTATCTCGGCCGGCTGGTGGCGATCCCGCCCGAGGCGCCCGCCGGCCCCGCCGCCGATCCGGCGCTGCGCGATTTCGCGGGCTGGCTGGGCGCCGAGAAAGGCGCGGTGGCGCGGGCCTATGCCGCCGCCTCGCCGCTGGGTTATGCGACCGAACTGGCCGGGCCGGTGGGCGAGCGCAACCTCTACGCGCTCCACCCGCGCGGCCGCATCCTGCTGCGCGCGGCGACGGAAACCGGGCTGAACCACCAGATCGCCGCCGTGCTGGCGGCGGGCGGCACGCCGGTGATACCCCCGCACGACATCCCTGCCGGCCTGCCCTTGAGCGTGATCGCCCGCCTCTCGACCAACCTCGACACGCCGATCGCGGGCGCGCTGGTGGAGGGCGATTCGCAGGGGGTCCGCGCCTTCCAGCAGGAGATCGCCGCGCGGCCGGGCGGGGTCGTGCCGGTCCACGCTGCGACGACGGCGCGCTGTGCAGAGCCCGGCGCCTACAGCCTCGACTGGCTGGTGGAGGAGGTTTCGATGTCCGTGAATACGACGGCGGCGGGCGGCAATGCGAGCCTGATGACGCTGGCGTGAGATAGTTCCTCCCCGGCACGGGGAGGAACCTCACATTCATTCCACCGCCGCCACGATCGCGCTGGACATGCTCCGTCACGGACCCTTAGGGCTCGCGCGCCGTTAGGGGCCGTGGAGGGACCATGACCAACATCGATCGCCGCGCCTGACATGCTGCCGCCGTCAGCCTTGTCCGCCGCCCCCCGCGCCTATCAGACGTTGCTGCTGTTCGGCGCGACCGGCGATCTGGCGCAGCGCATGTTGCTGCCCTCGCTCTACGGGCTGGACGCCGAGGGGCAATTGTCCGACGCGACGCGCATCATCGGCACCGCGCGTTCCGAACATCCGATCGAGGAATATCGCGCCACCGCGCGCGCCGCGATCGAGAAAGCGGTGGAGCCCGAGCGCCTCAAGCCCGACGCGCTTGACCGTTTCCTCGCCCGTCTTAGCTATGTCTCGCTCGATGCGACCGATACCGGCGGCTATGCCCGGCTGGCCGAGGCGATCGGCGGGATCGAGGCGGGGCTCGCCATCTTCCTCTCCACCGCGCCCAGCCTGTTCGAAGCCACGATCGAAGGGCTCGACAAGGCCGGGCTGACCGGCCCCACGGTGCGCATGGCGCTGGAAAAGCCGCTCGGCTCGGATCTCGCCTCCTCGCGCGAGATCAACGACGCGGTGGCGCGGGTCTTTCCCGAGCCGCAGATCTTCCGGATCGACCATTATCTCGGCAAGGAGACGGTGCAGAACCTCCTCGCGCTGCGCTTCGGCAACCTCATGTTCGAGCCGCTGTGGAACGCGCAGGGCATCGAGCATGTCGAGATCAGCATCGGCGAGACCGTCGGGCTGGAGGGCCGGGTCGGTTTCTACGACGACACCGGCGCTCTGCGCGACATGGTGCAGAACCACATGCTCCAGTTGCTCGCGCTGGTGGCGATGGAGCCCCCCGCCCGCTTCGACGCCACCGAGGTGCGCGACGAGAAGGTGAAGGTGCTGCGCGCGCTCCGCCCGATGGACGTGGAGGAGGTGAAGAAGCACACCGTGATCGGCCAGTATGTCGCGGGCGCGATCGGGGCCAGGACGGTGCCGGCCTATGCCGAGGAACTGGGCAAGCCTTCCGATACCGAGACGTTCGTGGCGTTGAAGGCGCATGTCGATTGCTGGCGCTGGCATGGCGTGCCTTTCTACCTGCGCACCGGCAAGCGGCTGCCCTTCCGCCGCTCCGAAATCCTCATCCGCTTCCGTGCCGTGCCCCATTCGATCTTCGCCAATCGCGGCGCGGTGTTGCAACCCAATGCGCTGCTGATCTCGCTCCAGCCCGACGAGAATATCACGCTGACCCTGATGGCGAAGCGGCCGGGGCTCGACCGGGAGGGCATCCGCTTGCAGGAGGTGCCGCTCGACCTGAAGGGCGACGTCTTCGCCGACACGCGGCGCCGCATCGCCTATGAACGATTGCTGCTGGACTTGCTGGAGGGCGACCCCACCTTGTTCGTGCGCCGCGACGAGGTGGAGGCGCAATGGGAGTGGATCGACGCGATACGCGCCGGCTGGAAGGCGAACGGCATGAAGCCGAAGCCTTATCCGGCGGGCACCTGGGGACCATCCGCGGCGATCGCGCTGACGGAACGAGACGGAGTAAGCTGGCGTGAGTGAAGAGATCGAATGGTGGGAGTATGAAACCGCCGACGAACTGGCCGAGGCCATCGTCGGCGATATCGGCTTCGTGATCGAAAGCGCGCTGGACGCGCGCGGCCAGGCGCTCCTGGCGCTGCCCGGCGGCAAATCGCCGGTGAAGGCGCTCGAGCTGCTCGCCAAGCAGAAGTTCGACTGGAAGCGCATCACCATCATCCCGACCGACGACCGGCTGGTCGCGCTCGACGATCCGCTCTCCAACGTGGCGATGCTGGCGAAGATCTTCCTGCCCAAAGGCGCGCGGGTGATGCCGATCGCCAGCGGCGCGGCGGCCGATCATAAGGCGGCCGGCAAGGCGGCGGACGCGCGGCTGCAGGATCTCCACTGGCCGCCCGATCTGGTGTGGCTGGGCGTCGGCACCGATGGGCATACCGCCTCGATCCTGCCCGGCCCCGATCTGGCCGACGCGCTGGAAGCGCCCAAGGCGCGCCGCGCGGTGGGCGTGCTGCCCGATCCCATGCCTAAGGAAGCGCCTGCCGCGCGCGTCACGCTCACCAAGGCAGCGATCCTGTCTGCCCGCGTCATCACCCTCAGCCTCTCCGGCAAGGAGAAGCGCAAGGTGGTCGAACGCGCGATCAAGGATGGCGCGCTGTCGCAATATCCGATCGGCCGGGTGCTGGCCGACGCCGAACAGGCGATCGACATCCACTGGAGCGAGGAATGACCCTGCACCCCGCGATCGCCGCCGTCACGGCTCGCATCATCGAGCGGTCCCGGCCGACGCGGGAACGCTATCTGGCGCTGATCGATGCCGAGCGCACGCGCGGCGTCGATCGGCCGCGCCTGAACTGCGGCAACCTCGCCCACGGCTTCGCCGCCTCGGGCGAGGACAAGGCCGCGATCAAGGCCGGCGGCACGATGAACATCGGCATCGTCACCGCCTATAACGACATGCTCTCGGCCCATCAGCCCTATGGCCGCTACCCCGAGCAGATGAAGATCTTCGCCCGCGAAGTGGGAGCGACAGCCCAGGTCGCGGGCGGCACGCCGGCGATGTGCGACGGCGTGACGCAGGGGCAGCCCGGCATGGAGGAATCGCTGTTCAGCCGCGACGTGATCGCGCTCTCCACGGCGGTCGGGCTCAGCCACGGCATGTTCGAGGGCGCGGCGCTGCTGGGCATCTGCGACAAGATCGTGCCCGGCCTGCTGATGGGCGCGCTGCGCTTCGGCCATCTGCCGATGATCCTGATCCCCGCCGGGCCGATGCCGACCGGCATCTCCAACAAGGAAAAGGCCCGCGTCCGCGAGGAATTCGCCCAGGGCAAGGTCGGCAAGGCCGAGCTGCTCGAAAGCGAGAGCGCCAGCTATCACGCGCCCGGCACCTGCACCTTCTACGGCACCGCCAATTCCAACCAGATGATGATGGAGATGATGGGGCTGCACATGCCCGCCGCCTCCTTCATCCACCCCAATACCAAGCTGCGGCAGGCAGTGACCCGCGCCGCCGTCCACCAGCTGGCGACGATCGGCTGGGACGGGAATGACTATCGCCCGCTCGGCCGCTGCGTCGACGAGAAGGCGATCGTCAACGCGATCGTCGGGCTGCTCGCCACCGGCGGCTCGACCAACCACGCCATCCACCTGCCCGCCATCGCGCGCGCGGCGGGCATCCTGATCGACTGGGAGGATTTCGACCGGCTTTCGGCCGCCGTGCCGCTGATCGCGCGGGTCTATCCCAACGGATCGGGCGACGTGAACGGCTTCCACAATGCCGGCGGCATGAGCTTCGTGATCCGCACCCTGCTGCGCGAGGGGCTGGCGCATGAGGATATTCTGACGGTCCACGGCAAGGGCCTGTCCGATCAGGCGCGGGATCCGGTGCTGGAGGGCGATACGCTCACCTTCGCCCCCGCCCCCGAGGCGACCCGCGACGACACGATGCTGCGCGCCGCCAGCGAGCCCTTCCTGCCCGATGGCGGGATGCGGCTGCTCGCCGGCAATCTCGGCCGCTGCATCATCAAGACCAGCGCGGTCGATCCCGATCGCTGGACGATCGAGGCGCCGGTGCGCGTGTTCCACGATCAGGACGACGTGCTCCACGCCTTCGACGCGAAGGAGCTGGAGCGCGACGTGGTGGTGGTCGTCCGCTTCCAGGGGCCACGCGCCAACGGCATGCCCGAGTTGCACAAGCTGACGCCGGCGCTGTCGGTGTTGCAGAACCGGGGCTACCGGGTGGCCCTGCTGACCGACGGCCGCATGTCGGGCGCGAGCGGCAAGGTGCCCGCCGCCATCCACCTGATCCCCGAGGCGCTGGCCGGCGGCCCGATCGCCAAGCTGCGCGACGGCGATGTGGTGCGGATCAGCGCCGACGACGGCACGATCGCGGTGCGGGTGGACGAGGCCGAATGGGCCGCGCGCGCCAATGCCGATGCGCCGCCGCCGGCGCTCGGCACCGGACGCGAACTCTTCGCCTTCATGCGCCACGGCGCCTCCCCCGCCGAGGAAGGTGGATCGGCGATGATGGCGCAGATGGAGGCGATCACGTGAAGGTCGTCGCGGTCGATATCGGCGGCACCCACGCCCGCTTCGCGCTGGCCGAGGTCGAGGGCGGGCGCGTCGTCGATCTGGGCGAGGAGACCACGCTCAAGACCGGCGCCTACGCCAGCTTCCGCCTGGCGTGGGAGGCATTCGCCGAACAGGCCGGCCCCCTGCCCCGCGCCGCCGCCATCGCCATCGCCGCGCCGGTCCACAGCGACGTCATCAAGCTCACCAACAACAGCTGGCTGATCCGCCCGGCGCTGATCCCCGAGAAACTGGGGGTCGATCGTTTCACCCTGGTCAACGATTTCGGCGCGGTCGGCCATGCCGTCGCGCAGGTGGGGCCGGCCTATCTGCGCCACCTGACCGGCCCGGATATGGATTTGCCCGAAAGCGGCACGATCAGCGTCGTCGGCCCCGGCACCGGCCTCGGCGTCGCCCACGTCCTGCAGCGCGAGGGCCGCTATTTCGTGTCGGAGACGGAAGGCGGCCACATCGACTTCGCCCCGCTGGATCCGCTGGAGGACCAGATCCTCGCCCACCTGCGCCAGAGCCATCGCCGCGTGTCGATCGAACGGATCGTCTCCGGCCCCGGCCTCACCGCCATCGTCGAGGCGATCGCCAGCGCGGGCGGGCGGCCCGTTCTGGCGGGCGACAACAAGGCGCTGTGGACGTCCGCGCTGGAAGGCAGCGACAGTCTCGCCGCCGCCGCGCTCGACCGCTTCTGCCTGTCGCTCGGCTCGGTCGCGGGCGACATCGCGCTGGCACAGGGGGCGAGCGCGGTGGTGATCGCGGGCGGGCTGGGGCTGCGGCTGGCCGACCACCTCCCCAAATCCGGCTTCGCCCACCGCTTCGTCGCCAAGGGTCGGTTCGAGCGGATGATGGCGGGCCTGCCGGTGAAACTCATCACCCATCCGCAGCCCGGCCTCTATGGCGCGGCGGCGGCCTTCGCGCAGGAGCATGCGGGCTAAGTCGTCATTGCGAGCGTAGCGAAGCCATCCAGTGCGGCGCTGGATTGCTTCGCTACGCTCGCAATGACGGATCAGGCCTCAGCAGGCGGCGTTCAGCACCGCGCGGACGCCCATGTGGCCGGGATCATATTCCACCGTCGACTTGAGCGACGTCGCCATCGCCCCGATCAGCTTCGATCCGAGGCCGGTGCCCTTGGCCGCGCCTTCGGACATGCCGCAGCCGTCGTCCTCCACCCGCAGCTCGAAGCGGTCGTCGCCGTCGCGGCGCAGGTCGATCCGCACTTCGCCCGCCGTGCCGGGGCCATAGGCATATTTGCAGGCGTTGGTGACGAGTTCGGTGACGATGATGCCGATCGCCACCGCCTTGTCGGTCAACAGCCGCACCGGCTCGGCGGTGAGGCGGATGTGGCGCGGCGCGTCGGGGGTGGACCAGGTCTCGCCCAGTTCCTCGACCAGCGAACCGAGATAGCCCTCCAGCTCGACCGCCTCGACCGAATCCGAGGTGTACAGACGCTTGTGGACCTGCGCGATCGCGGCGATGCGCCGCTGGGTATCGTCGAGCGCCGCCTTGGCGACGCCATCGGCCAGCACGCGCGACTGCATGTGGACGAAGGCCGACACCAGTTGCAGGCTGTTGGCCACGCGGTGGTTCACCTCGTGCAGCAGCGCCTGCAAGCGGATGTTGCTGTCGCGCAGCTGTTCCTCGGCGGCGTCCTTTTCGGCCAGCAGGCGCCCGCCCGCCAGCGCCTGTTCGATCGCGCGGGCGAGCAGGTCGAAGAAGCCGTCGTCGACCGACTTCACCACATAATCGGCCGCCCCCGCCTTCAGCGCGGCGACCGCGATGGCGCTCTCCTCGGAGCCCGTGACGTAGATCACCGGAGGCGGATTGGGCCGCTCGCGCAATTCGGTGAGCGTGGTCAGCCCGTCCTTGCCGGGCATGTAATGGTCGATCGCGATCAGGTCGAACGCCTCGGCCGCCGCCATCGCCAAACCCTCGTCGCCGGTCGCCGCCAGCGCCACGCGATAGCCGCGCCGTTCCAGCGCGCGGCGCGAGAGGCGGCGAAGCCCCTCGTCATCGTCGATATAGAGGATCGAGGCGAGCGGTTCGGCCATCAATCCTCGACGACGTCCGGCACCTGGATCACCGACAGGAACAGGCCGAGCTGGCGGATCGCGTCCGCGAAGCTCTCATAATTCACCGGCTTGGTGATGTAGACGTTGCAGCCCAGATCATAGCAGCGCTGAATCTCCAGCTTGTCGTCGGTGGTGGTCAGCACGACGACGGGCGCGCGCTTGAGCGGGCTGCCCTCGGCCTTGATCTTGCCCAGGATATCGGTGCCGCTCATGTCGGGCAGGTTGAGATCGAGCAGAATCAGCGCCGGGCCATTGTGGGTCGGCCCGGTCGGATCCTCGTACAGATAATGCAGCGCCGACGTGCCATCCAGGAAGTGGTGGATGTCGTTGGAGATGCCCGCGCGGCGGATGTTCTTCTCGATCAGGCGGGCGTGGCCCTCGTCGTCCTCGATCATCACGATGTTGACGGGCTGCTGGTTGTTCATCGTGTCAGGCCTTCTTCTCTTCGACGAAGCGGGTCGGCAGGTTGATGTGGAAGGTGGCGCCCTCGCCCAGTTGCGAGGTGATACTGATCGTTCCGCCCAGACGATAGGCCAAAGCGCGGACATGCGCGAGGCCGATGCCCTCGCCCGGCTGGTCCTGCTGGCCCGAACGGCGGAACAGATCGAAGATGCGTTCATGGTCGCGCGGATCGACGCCGCGGCCGTTGTCGATCACGTCATAGGTGACGCGCCCCGCCTCGATCCGGCCGCGCACGTCGATCTCGCCCTTGCGCGCGGGGTGGAGATATTTGGTGGCATTCTCGATCAGGTTGGACAGGATCTGCTCGATCGCGACCCGATCGCTGACGATATCGGGCAGCTTGGGCGCGACGCGGATGGTGATGCCCAGTTCTTCGGTCCGGTGCTTCAGGGTGCCGACGATGTCCTGCACCAGCGCCGTCATGTCGAGCCGCTCGGGCGCGAGCGTGCGCCGCCCCTCGCGCGACAGGCGCAGGATGGCGTTGATGAGGCGATCCATCTTCTGCGTGGAGGTGCGGATGAAGCGGATCGCCTCGGGCAGATCCTCCTTGGCCGCCAGTCGCGCGTCCTGCGTGACGATCTCGGGCGCGACTTCCTCGGCCTTGTCGATCAGGGCGGCGATCGGCTTGGTTGCGGCGTCCAGTTCGGCGGTGAAGCCCATCACGTTGACCAGCGGCGAGCGCAGATCGTGGCTGACGATATAGGCGAACCTCTGGATCTCGTCGTTGGCGCGCTGGAGATCGGTCGTCCGCTCGCGCACCGCCCCTTCGAGATTTTCGTTGAGGCCGCGCAACGCGGTGCGCGAGGTGTTCAGGTCGCGCGTGTAGCGGCGGATGATCCACACCGAGCCGGCCGCGACCCCGACCAGAAGGAGCAGCGTGACGGCAAGGACGATGTAGAACAGGCGATAGCTCGCCTGCTGCTCGGCGCGGCGATCGATCAGCAATTGCGCTTCCGCCGCCAGCATCGTCGCGGCGAGACGGCCGACCGCCGCGCCCGCCGCCTGCCGCCGATCCTCCGCCTCGGGCGTGGCCAGCGCGCCGGGGCTCAGAGAGGCCGTGAGCATCCCGTCCACCGTCGTCGCCAGCGCCTTCAACCGACGTGCACGCGCCTGCTGCACGGGATTGTCGGCGGTGAGGTTCGCGACCCGATCGATGTGCGCGTGCAGATCGGCGGCGGCCTTGTAATAGCTGTCCCGCATGGTGGGTGACAGCCGCAACAGCGCGCCGCGCCGGGTGCTGCGCATCTGTTCCAGCGAAAGGCGGATGCCCGTCACGCCGCGTTCGACCTGATAGGTGTGGTCGACCCAGAAGGCGCGATCCTGCGTGCGGACCATCACGACGCCCGCCGACACCGCCGCCGCCAGCACGGCAAGAAAGCCCAGCGCCATCAGGCCGAGCACGAGCCGGCCGAAGCGCAGTTCCGACAAGCGATCGGGAAGAAGGGGGGATTCCGTCACGCGGCGATCGATAGAGGCAGTCCGCTGATTTTCCAAACGGTGAAAGGGGGATAATCGCACAGACATCGTCATTGCGAGCGATGCGAAGCAATCCAGCGCCGCACTGGATTGCTTCGCTGCGCTCGCAATGACGAGAAGGGGCTTAGAATCGCGTCCGGACCGTCAGCCCCCAGGTGCGCGGATCGCCGAGGAAAGCGCCGTAGAGCTGGGTGGTCGTCGTGCCGAAGCCCTGGGTAGAGCGGATCGTGCCGGAGCCCTGTAGCGGCTCGTCGAAACCGACCTGATAGTAGGTCGTGTTCAGCAGATTCTGCGCCCACAGTTCGATACCCCAGCGCGCGTCGCGGCCGGTGAGGCCGATGCGCGCGTTGACGGTGAGGAAGCCCTGCTGGCGCTTTTCCAGATCGAGATCCGATCCGGTGACGATCGCGCTCTGGTAGCGGAAATCGGCGTAGATCAGCCCACGCAGACCGTCGCCGATCGCGGGGGTCCAGCCGCCCGATCCGGTCAGCGTGACGGCGGGGGCGTTGGAGAGCGGGCGGCCGGGAAGCTGAAACAGGGGCGTCGCCAGCGCGCGACCGCCGGCGCCGACCAGATCGTCGACATAGCGCGTCCGGGCGATCGTCATGCCCAGCGCCATGCCCACGTCGCGCGCGGGCCGCAGCGCCGCCTCCGCCTCCAGCCCGCGTGAGATCACGCCCGCCTTGAGGCTGCCGGTGCAGGCGCCGGTCGCCGCGACCAGATCGCGCGGGCCGGTGCCGAGATCGTCCGAACAGCCGTTCAGATTTTCGACGATGAAGGAGATGCCGTTGTAGCTGTTGAGCTGGAAATTGCGGAACCGCTGGTGGAAGGCCGCGATGTTGAGATCGAAGCTGGCGGTGTGGAGCTTCGCGCCCAGCTCGAACGCATCGACCGTCTCGGGCGCGAACGCCAGGCGGGCGAGCGCATTGGCCGCAGTCACCGCGCCGGTCGTGCTGCCGAGCGGGCTGCGATCGAGGTTGAACCCGCCCGCCTTGTAGCCCCGCGAAAAGCTGGCGTAGGTGAGCAAGGGATCGATCGGGCGATAGCTCAGGACGGCGGTGCCGGTAAGCTTGCGCTCGTGGGCCCGGCCGTCGTCGATTACGAGCGCCCCGCCCGCGACCGAGGTGAGGACGCAGGCCGAGCCGGCGCCGACATAAGAGGACGCCGCCAGCGCGCCACACAGCGGGTTCGTGTCGGTCAGCCGCGCGTCGAGGCTCTTGCGCTCCCAGGTGTAGCGCAGACCGACGGTGGCCGAGAGGCGATCGGTGAGCTTGACCACATTATGCGTGAACAGCGCCATGTTGCGGCTGGTCTGCGCGTAACGATCGGTGAGGCCACGCCCGGTGAAACTGTAGCCCGGCAGGCCGAGCAGCGCCGCCAGCGAGCCATAACCCGGCCGCGCCGGATCGGTGTTGAGCGCGGCCAGCGTCGCGAGTTGGCTCGCCTGCGCCGCCGTGCGCTGGGCGGCGGGGATCGCCTGGAGGCCGGCGATCGCCGAGGTCAGCACCGCGCTGTTGACGCAATTGCCGGTCGGCGCGGGCAAAGTCGCGGCGGGCAGCACCGAATTGAACAGCTGGCAATTGGCGTAGCGATCGTAATCGGCGCCATAGGCCTGATTGTCGCGGAAGGTGAGCCGCTCGCTGGCGAAATAGCCGCCGACGAGCCAATCGAGCCGGTCAGCGAAAGCGTCGCCCTGAAGGCGTAATTCCTGCGTGAAGGTCTTGAAGCGTTGGCCGGCGCTGCCATCCGAGCGGCGGGTCAGCAGGTCGAGCGAGGCGAAGTCGGCGTCCTGCCCGCGCAGCCAGCGCCAGTCGCGATAGGCGGTGATCGAGGTGAGCGTCGCCCCGCCCAGCCCGGCCGTCACCTCCGCCGAGACGCCGCTGTCGCGCACGTCGCCGCGAAACGACTGGCCGGGGGTGAGCGCCACGGTGCGATTGTCGCGCCCGGTCTCGATGATGCCGCCCAGCGCCCGGCCGAGCGCGGCGACCGTGCTGGCGCCGGTGACGACGCTGCCATCGGCGGCGCGCGTCAGATTGCGCTGGGGCAGATAGCCGCCGACGCAGCATTCCTCGTGCCGGTTGGAGAAATCGCCGATCAGCCGCACCGAGAGATCGTCGCGCGGCGCGTAGAGCAATTGCCCGCGCAGGAGGTAACGATCGCGATTGTTGATGTCGCGCCCGGAGACGACATCGGTGAAGAAGCCGTCGCGCTTGCTGGCCACGCCATCCAGCCGGAAGGCGAGATCGCGGCTGACCGGGCCGGTGAGCCCCGCGACGAAACGGCGCGCATCGTAATTGCCGACGCTCAATTCGGCCTGCCCGCCGAAGTCGAAGCGCGGCCTGGCGGTGACGACGCTGATAAGGCCGGCCGAGGCGTTGCGCCCGAACAGGGTGCCCTGCGGCCCCCGCAGCACCTCGATCCGGTCGATCGCGCCGAGTTCGGTCAGCGCGACGCTGGCGCGGTTCCGATAGACGCCGTCGATGAAGGTCGCGACCGAGCTTTCGAGGCCCGGATTGTCGCCCACCGTCCCCACGCCCCGGATCCGCGCGGCGGCGGCGCCGGCCTCGGACGCGCTGGAGGAAACGAGCAGCGAGGGCGAAAGCTGGTTGAGCTGGCGGATGTCGTTCGCCCCCGCTCGCTCGAGCGCCTCGCCCGTGATGGCGGAGATGGCCAGCGGAACGGCGGACAGCGCGGTCTCGCGGCGGGTGGCGGTGATGATGATCTCGCTGCCGCTATCCGCCTCAGCCGCGAGCGGCGCGGGATCGGCGGGCGCGGCCCACGCGGGCATGGCAAGGCCCGCCGCCACGGCGGCGAGGGTTGCGCGGATCGTCATGACATTCCTCCCGATGGCCCTTCGCGGCTGCCACCGCCTGGCCTTTCTCGCGGGAGGCCGTTGCAGAAACGTCATGAAAAGAAAAGGGGCGGCTCCCTCGCAGGAACCGCCCCCAATCTTCGGTCGGTGTCGCCCGGCTTAGAAGCCGAACTTCACGCCCGCGCGGAAGTAACGGCCGAGGATGCCGTTGCCACCCTGCACAGCGTTGTACAGGTGGGCGCCATAGGTCACCGGGTCGAGCGGCGGCATGTCGTCGAGCACGTTGTTGATCGAACCGTAGACGGTGAACTTCTCGTTCACCTTCACCTGGCCGCTCAGATCGACCGTCCAATAGCCCTTGGTGTGGCAGGGGGTGAAGCCCGAGCTCAGACCGCAGTCCTTGTAGTCGGTGCCCTGATCCATGGCGGAAAGGTCGTAGCCGCCATAATAGTTGACCGTTCCGCTGACGCGGAAGCGGTTGAACTCCAGGCTGTTCTGCCAATAGCCCTTCCACTTCGACGTACCGTTGCCGGCCGTGAGGTTGAAGTTGCCGAGGGTGCCGTCATACCGCTCCTCGACGCCGTCCACGATCTGGCTCAGCTTGATGATGTAGCTGCCGCTCAGCGTGCTGTTCCAGGTGATGCCGTCCGACAGCTTGACCGTGGTGTTCGCACCGAAGTCGATACCCGAGGTCTTGAGCGTATTGGCGTTGATCAACTGCGCCTGCACGAAGGCAACGCGCGGCTTGGCATTCGGGAATGCCGGATCGACGCCATCGGCAATCACAGTGTAGCCCGCCGGGATCGTGCCGTTGGTATAATAGGCCGAAAGCGCCGGGGCGTTCGACGGCGAGGTGATCGCACCGGTCTTCTTGATATTATAGTAATCGACGGTGAACGAGACGTTGCGGAACGGCTCGAGCAGCAGACCGCCGGTGAAGCTGCGCGACTTCTCCGGCTTCAGGTTCGGGCTGGCGAGCGTGGTCTGGCCATAGGAACCGGAGCGGATGTAGGTCGGGCAGACCGTGGCGAAATTCGCCAGGGTGCAGCCATATTGCGCCAGATAGGCGTTGTTGAACAGCGCCGCGGTGTTGGCGACGTAGCCGGTGGTCGGCAGGGCGTTCGCCTCGCCGAACGACGGGATACGGAAGCCCTTCGAGTAGGTGCCGCGCAGCAGGACCTGACGGACAGGCGTGAACTTCACGCCAATCTTCGGCGAGAAGGCGTCCTGACCGCTCGAATATTTGTCGTAACGACCCGAAGCGTTGACGGTGACCTGATCGATGACCGGCGCGTCGAGTTCGGCAAACGCCGAGTAGACCTTGCGGCTACCCTTGGTGCCGAACGCGTTCAGCGTGAAATACCGCTGCGTCGGGCCATTATAGTCGTCGTTGGCCGATGGCGCGTCGACCGCTTCGTAGCGAATCGAACCGCCGAAACCGAGCTGCATCGGGCCGCCGGGCAGCTCGAACAGCGTGGTCGACAGGGTGGCCTGCGCCTGCAGCATATCCGACGTCGAATTGGTGATGTTGTCCGGCATCAGATAATCGAACTGCGCGGGCGTGTTCGACAGCGGGTTGCGGAAGTTGAAGCTGCCGTCGGCGATCACGTCCAGCAGGCGCTGGATGTAGACATAGCCCTTCTGCGTACGACGCAGATCGGTGTGCATCGCCGTCGCGCCGACATCGAACGCCCAATTGTCGCTGATCGCGCCCTTTACGCCCAGAGCCGCACGATAGGCGCGGTTACGCGTCTCATTGTAGGTCTGCTTCTCGGTGATGCGACCGACGAGGCGCGCGACCTGGTTAGAAGCCGCAAACGGGTTGTTCGGGTTCAGGCGACGATCCGCAGCGGTGGCGCAATTGACGCGCGCAGCACAAACATAAACCGGCAGGCTCAGGAACGCCGAACCCGGTGAACGAGTGGTGTTGATCCCGAAGGTACCATCCGGATTGCGGACGATATAGTTCGACGAGGTCGAGAACTGCGGGTAGCTGATACCGGTCGGAGCGTTACCGTAGAACGTCGCCGGCGCGCCATCATAGCTGCTGGTCGTCTGGATGAAGTTGATCTCGCCATAAGCGTCGATCGAGTCACCCACCAGCGCAGCGACGTGCATCGAGCCGCCAAAACGCTCGATCCGCGGGCTGATCGTGCCCCACAGCTTGGTGCTATCATAGGTGCAGACGGTGCTCGGATTTGCCGTACCCGCCTCAGCCGCCGTTGTCGGGCGGGCGGTCCCATTGCCGCATCCGCTCAGGTTCTGCCAGCGGCCTTGTGGGGTCGCAAACGTTGGGTCGCCCGCGCTGGCGTAAGGCCGAACAAGGAAGTTGGCACCAGTGCTGATAAGCGCGGCGCCCTGGCCGTTCAGCACACTGTTACCGCCACAGCTTCCGTCATAGCACACGCCGCGCAGATCGTCGCTGTTGAACGGATACTTGCGGTCCTGGTTCTCCAGTTCCGACGTCTTGTAGTAGAAGCCGGACACGTAGGCGTTGATGCCGTTGGTCGCCAGATCGCCGAAGCCGGCGGTCAGGTTCATGCGGTACTGGGCAGCATCGCCACGCTCGGAAATACCGGCTTCGACGCGACCGCCGAGACCCTTGAATTCCTTCTTGGTGATGATGTTGACCACGCCCGCGATGGCGTCGGCGCCGTAGGTCGACGACGCACCGTCACGCAGAACTTCGATCCGGTCGATGATGTCTTCCGGGATCGTGTTCAGATCGACGAAGTTGCGCGAGCCGTCATCCGCGAGCGGATAGTAAGCGGCGCGCAGACCGTCGAACAGCACGAGCGTCGAGTTGGTCGAAAGGCCGCGCAGCGACACGGCCGACGCACCGCCGGCGAAGGCGCCGTTGGCGGTGAAGGAGTTGGTCAGCGCCGGGCCGTTGTTCGAGGCCAGCTGCTGGATCGCGTCCTGAATGGTGGCGATGCCGCGCGTGTCGAGCGAATCCGCCTTCACGACGTCCACCGGCGACGACGTTTCGGTCGCGGTGCGGCGGAAGATGGTGCCGGTGACGACGATTTCGTCGGCGGCGGGCTCGGCCGGGGTCGCGGCGGTCTTGGTGACCGGCGCGGCGCTCTGCGCGAAAGCAGGCGCAGCCGCGAAGGTCGCGCACGCCAGAGCCGAAAGGGCGGCGGTGCCCTTCAGGCGGGAGAAGAGAGTGGAAGTCTGCACTGTGTACCTCGCTTTGGGTGAGCGGGCGGCCCCTAGCGGTCGCTCGCCAAAACGACCCGGTCCGGGGGAAACCGGCACGGGATGACTTGGCATGTCGCGGCGCACCATAAGTGTAAAGGTCTGTAAGGTTCTGTTCATCTCTTGGACGCCGGAGTGTCGCAAAGCTGCAACAGATCGTAACATGACGCCAAGATGTCGGTTGGGCCGGCGACGCGCTCGACTCCTGCTTTCAACGACTTAGCGCGGGCGACGAGCCGTTGGGTTTCATCGACGAACGGAATTCAGCAACACAAGGTCATTCGCTTCGTCGCTATCGAGCAACAGTCTGGCGATGGTTCGTCACATCGCCGCTGGAAGCGGTGCAGCACGGATCCAGCGGGTGGCGATCATCTTGACGCCGGCTGTGACCGGTTGGCCGGCGTGAGCCGACAGGCGATCGGGCGTGCCGTCCGCGTCGGTGTTGCGGAAGATCAACAGGTCGCCCTTGCCGCCCGAGACCGCCAGCCCGGTCGCGGTGAATCGGGTCTCGCCGCCGGCATAGCCGTCGGTGAGATAGAGGATGGCGGTCAGGATACGCTGGTTGGCCTCGCCCGGCAGATAATCGCCATGCGGCCGATATTCCTGGCCGTTCGCATAGCGCAGGATCTGAAGCGGCTCGCCCTGCGCCACATCGGTGCCGGTGAGCGCGGCGATGCGCAGGTTGAGCGCGCGGATCACGGCGTTTTCGGCGAGCACGGGGAAATTGGCGGCGTCCGAATTGCGGACCGGATGGCGCATCGACTGGCGGGTGCGCGGATCGATCACCATCGACGGCGCGAGGCGCGGCGCGGCGAGCGCGGCGACATAGTCGCATTCGGCCGGGCTCGCCGCACCCCGCACGATGCGGACCCATGGGGTGTCCGACAATGCCTCGGCCGGCGGCAGCATGGCGGGCGCCCCGCCCTCGCCCAGCGCCATCGGGCCGAGCAGCGCGAGTTGGTGCGCGGCATCGGCATCCTCCGCCGCCCGCGCGCGCAGCAGGTCCATAGCCGCCAACCAGTCGACCGGCCCGCCGCTGCCCGTGACGAGACAGGCGAGATACAATTGCGCCCCCGCCGCGCTCCCGGCCTCCGCCGCACGGCCATACAGATCGCGCGCCGCCGCCATATCCCGCGCCACGCCACACCCCAGCACATGCCACGCCGCCAGCATCAGCAGCGCATCGACCTCGCCCCGCCCGGCCCCGGCGCGCAGCAGCGCCACCGCTTCCTCCACCCGCCCGGCGGCGGCGAGTGCCTGCGCGTCTCTCATCCCGCCGCGCGCAGCCAGCCGGTGATGGAATAGCGGCGATAGGCCGCCGCCCGCGTCACCTCGCTCACGCTATGCATTTGCGGCACGCGGAACAGGCTCAGCCGGTTGAAGCCCGGCTCGATCCCGCGCACGCGCCCGTCCTGCCCGTGAAACAGCAGCAGCCCGCCCCATTCGGTGCGCCATTGCGGGGTGAGGCCGAGGACATAGGCCGCGCGGCGGTTCTTGCCGGCCACGGCATCGTCATGGCCGGTCAGGAAGTCGCCCGGCGAATAGGCCGTCGCCTGCGCGTCGGCGAAGGCGATGTCCTCCGCCCCGGTGATCCGCCGCAGCAGATCGCGCACCGCCCCGCCCGACAGGAAGCGCGCGAGATCGGCCAGCAGCCCGCCCTCCGCCGCCCGCGCGGCCTCGTCATCCGGCACGCGGATCGTCTCGAAGCGATATTGGAAGCCGTAGCGCGCGGCGGCATATATCGCCGTATCGAGCTGCGCGCGTTGCGCCTCGCTCATTCCCGCCCGGGTCGCGCGGTCGAGTTCGTAGCCGCCGGTATCGCCGCTCGACACGATCTGCCGCCAGTCGCCCCGTCCGCGCAGATCGGCGTGCAACCGCGCCGCGCCGTCGCCCGCCAGCCAGCCGTCGATCACCACGACACCCTCGGCCGCGTAGCGCGCCGCCAGCCGATCCCCATCCAGCGACGGATCGAGCGCGAAACCGGGCTCAGCCGCCATTGCGCGCATCGGCGGTTTCGCGGAAGGAAGGCGCGCAGCCCAAGGGAGCACGATGGCCGATCCGATAGCCTTGCTGGAAATCAATCCCGCGCTCGACCGCGCCGCGCTGGCCGCGCAATTCGGGCGCGACGGCCGCATCCAGATCCGCGACGTGCTGACCGAGGGCTCTGCGCGCGCGCTGCACGAGGTGCTGCTGCGCGGCACGCCCTGGGGCCTCGCCTGGAAGGCCGGGGCGGATGGCCCGCATGGCCTGCGCCGCGAGGAGCTGACCCGCCTGCCGCCGGCCGAGCGGCAGCGGATGGGCGCCGCCGTGGGCAAGGCGATGGCCGGCCATGACTATGCCTTCACCTACGCCCAATATCGCATCCTCGACGCGTATCTCGGCAAGTGGGCGCCCGATGGCCCGCACGACATCCTGCTCGAGCATATCAACGACCAGCCCTTCCTCGATCTCGTTCGCGAGGTGACAGGCATGGCGGACCTTATCAAGGCCGACGCGCAGGCCACGCTCTACGCGCCCAACCACTTCCTGGCGGTGCATGACGACAGTCATGTCGGCGAGGGCTGGCGCATCGCTTATGTGCTGAGCCTGTGCGCGGAGGATTGGCGGCCCGACTGGGGCGGCTACCTCAACTTCCTCGACGAGGAGGGCGATATCGTCGCCGGCTATCGCCCGCGCTTCAACGCGCTCAACATGTTCGCCGTGCCGTGCCGGCATAATGTGTCCTACGTCGCGCCCTTCGCGCCGGTCGCGCGCTTCGCGATCACCGGCTGGTTCCGCGATCGCTGACGGGCCGCATCGGTGAACGACCCCAACCTCCTGTTCGCGCGCGCCGAACGCGCTTTTTCGGAAGGGCGGCTGGCGGATGCCCGGCGCGATCTGATCCGGCTGGAGGCGATGATCCAGCCGATCGCGGCGGTTCTGCATCTGCGCGGGCTGGTCGAGCGGCGGTCGGGATCGGCGGCGGCGGCTGTGAAGGCGCTGGAACATGCGCTGCGGCTGGAGCCCCGCAACGCGCAGATCGCCAACAATCTGGGCAATGCGCTGGGCGACACGGGCGCCACCGACCGCGCGATCGCCGCCTATGGCCAGGCGCTCGCCCGCCGCCCCGGCTGGACCGAACCGCTGGTCAACCGCGCGCTGATCCTCGATCGCGCGGGACGCAGCGACGAAGCGCGCTTGGCGCTCGCCGCGATCCCGCCGGCTGGGCGCGACCTGCGGGTGCATCTGGCGCTGGCGGGGATTGATCTGGCGCAGGGCGATTATGACGCGGCGGCGGCCGGCTATGATGCCGCGCTGGCCCTCTCGCCCGGCCACCCGCGCGCCGCGCGCGGCCGCGCACGGGCCGCGCTGGAGCGGGGCGAGGCGGATGCGTCGGCCCGTTACGCCGCGCTGGTCGCGGGGGAACCGGACGACGTGGAATTGAATCTCGGGCTCGCCGAGGCCTTGGAGGCCGAGGGGCGGCCGGGTGGCGAGGCCGTGCTGGTGGGCGCCATCACCGCCGCGCCCGATTGGGCCGAGGGCCACCGCCACCTCGCCCGGATGCGCGCGGAGGCGGGACAGGCGGAGTACGACCGCAGCTTCGCCGATGCCCTCGCATCGCGCCCGACCGATGCGGCCTTGTGGGATGGCTGGATCGCCACCCTCGCCGCCGCCGACCGCCCCGCCGACACGCTCGCGCTGATCGACCGCGCGCGTGCGGCGCTGGGGCCGGTGCCGATGCTGCTGGGCCATGAGGCCGGCGCGGCGGTCGAGGCCGGCGATCACGAACGCGCCGCCGCCGCGCTCGCGCGGCTGGGCGCCACCGCCGACCCCGGCATCGCCCTCACCCGCACCCGCCTCGCCCTCGCCACGGGCCGCGCCGACGAGGCCGCCGCCACGATCGAGGCGCTCCCGCCTGCGGAACGCGGCCCGGCGCATTGGGCGTTGCTCGGCCTCGCCTGGCGGGTGCTGGGCGATCCGCGCCACGACTGGCTCGCGGGCCAGCCCGGCCTCGTCGCGGTCAATCATCTCGATTTCGCAGAGGGCGAACTGGCCACGCTGGCCGAGCTGCTCCGCACCCTCCACCGCACCCGCGCCCACCCGATCGGCCAGTCGCTGCGCGGCGGCACGCAGACGCGCGGGCGGCTGTTCGCGCGCGCCGAGCCACCATTACGCGCGCTGAAGGCAAAGCTGGAGGTGGCGCTCGCCCGCTATCTTGCCGCCCTCCCGGCCGCCGATCCGGCGCACCCCCTGCTCGCCCACCGCGACTCCCCGCTGCGGCTGACGGGCAGCTGGTCGATCCGGTTGCGGGGCAGCGGCTTCCACGTCTCGCATATCCACAGCGAGGGGATCGTCAGTTCGGCCTGTTACATCGCGCTGCCGCCGGGCCTGGGGGACGACGCGGCGCGATCGGGCTGGCTGGAGATTGGCGGCGCGCCGCCCGCGCTGCGGCTTGGCCTCGCGCCGCTCCATGACGTTCAGCCGATACCGGGGCGGCTGGCGCTGTTCCCGTCATACCTGTTCCACGGCACCCGGCCCTTCCCGGCGGGCGAGCGGCTGACGGTGGCGTTCGACGTGGGGCTGAAAGGCTAAGCGCCCCCAACGATCGTCATTGCGAGCGTAGCGAAGCAATCCAGCCGCTCGACAGGAAACCACCATCGAAACTGGATTGCTTCGCTGCGCTCGCAATGACGGACCGCCCTAAACCACACACAAAAAAAGAGGCGGGCCGAAGCCCGCCTCCCGAAGTCCTGGCGACATTCCGTCAGGTTCGGGGCGGCCCGAAGGCCACCCCTCGCCGGATCAGAACTTCATCTTCGCGGAGATGAAGAAGTCGCGGCCGAGCACGTCGTAGCTGCCCGGATAGGTGTTGTTCTGCTCCGAGTAGCTGCCGGCAACCTGCGGCAGCTTGCGGAGGATGTTGTTGATACCACCCGTCAGCGACAGATTGTCGCTGGCCTCGAACGAGAAGGTCAGGTCGAAGTAATTGACGGCCTTGTACTTCACGGTCGAGAATTCCGCCGGGTTCTGAACCACGCGGGTCAGGCCGACGAAGGTGTTGTAGATGCTCGGGTTGTAGGCCGAGCCATGGTAGCGCCAGCGCAGCGAGACGGTCGCGGGACCATCGCTGAGCGTGTAGCGGGCGGTGTGCTTCCAGCGCGGCAGCGGGTTGCCCGAAGCACGGCCTTCCAGAACGTTCACGCGCTCGGGGATCGCCGCCACCGGGGTGGAGCGGAACTTGTCGAGATACGTGCCCTGGAACGACATGCTGAAGCGGGCCGAACCGTCACCCAGCAGCGAGAAGCCGAGCGGCAGGTTGTAATCCACCGCCACGTCGATGCCGCTGGTTTCCAGCTTGCCAATGTTGGCCGACAGGATGTTCGGGTTGGTGCCGCCCGAGGTGAGGCCGATCGCGCCGGTGGCGGCGTTGCGGGTGCCGAGGATCGGGCCGCAGATCGAGTTCGAGAGGTTCTGGGCCACCGTGTAGCAGAGCGACAGGGTGGACGACAGGCCGCCGCCGAAGGTCGAGATGGTGTTATCGACGGTGATGTTGAAATAATCGACCGTGATGTTCAGACGCGGAACGAACCGCGGCCGGATCACCGCACCGACGGTGTAGGTATCCGACGTCTCTTCCTCAAGGTTCGGGTTACCACCGAAGTTCGCCTGGATCTGGGCGTTCGGCTGGACCTGGCGGGTGAACACCAGAGCCGCCGGGACACCCGAAGCGACGCAGAGCGCGCGGAGAGCCGCCGTGCGCGACGCCGCCGTGCCACGATCCGAGCAGGGATCGGTCGCGCCGGGGAAGCCGGTCGAATTGCCGCCGAACAGATCCTCGACGTTCGGTGCACGCACCGAGCGCTGATAGTTACCACGGAACGTGATGTCCGGGATGGGGGCGAATTCGCCGCCGGCCGCATAGGTCCACACGCCGCCGACGTTACCCAGCGAATAATCCGAGTAACGACCCGCGCCGTTGAAGCTCAGGCTGTGGATGAAGCTGTCCTTCAGCACCGGGATGCTGATTTCGCCGAAGATTTCCTTGGCGTTGTAGCTGCCGCGGGTCGGCTGGCCGGCGTTGAAGCCGAGCACGTCGCCCGATGCCAGGAAAGTATCGGGGATGTAGCGCGAGCTCATGCCGCGATATTCGCCGCCGAGCGCGAAGCCGATGTCGTCGGCGCCGAGACCCAGGTTGAACAGCTCGCCCGAGACCGAAGCAACCGCGTTCTTGAGGTCCGAAAGATAGATGTTGGTCGAGTTGATCGTGACGTAGCGGATCGCCGCCGGATCGGCGAGACCCTGGCCGAACACGTTGAGCGGAAGACAGCCGGCCGTGCGAGCGGCGGTGTCACGGCAGCGCAGCACGCCACCGACCGTCTCGGTGTTGAGAGCGGCCAGGTAACGGCTCGTCGAGATGTTACCCTGCTGGAAGATCGTGTTGCGGGTGCGCGAGTAGCTGTAGAAAGCGTCGTAACGCAGCTTCTCGGTCAGGTTGCCGCGCAGGCCGCCCAGCACGCGGAACGCGGTGCGGTTCTGATCGGCGTTACGCGGACCCGACTGGTTGAAGCGGAAGCCCACGCCGGTCGAGACGTAACCGTCGGCGTCGGTATCCAGCGCGCGCAGCGTCGACTGGGTCGCCGCGTTGAAGAACGGGCTGTTGACCTGGAGAACGGCGGTCACGCCGGTCGGGGTCGGCGCCAGTTCCTGCGGGACCGAATTGTTGATGAAGCTGAGTTCCGTATAGGCTTCGATGCCATCGGTGATCTCGTAGCTGCCGTAACCGCCGATCAGATACCGCTCCTGCGGCAGCTGGAGGTAGTTGTCCGGCGCGAAGTTGTAGAGATCGCCCGGATCCTGGAAGGTGCGGGTGCCGCCACCGGTCGGGTTGAAGATCAGGTTGAGGTTCTGAAGCGTGGCGATCGGGCCGGTGGCCGAACCGCCGCGGATCAGGCCGACCTGGCCGCCGCGCGACGCGCAGGTGGCGAGCGCGCCACCCAGATTGGTGCCGAGACCGGTCAGGCCGTTGGTGGAGCCCGAAACGATACAGCCGTCCTGCGCGGCGAAGCGCGAGAAGCCGCGCTCGCTGGCGAACACCGGGCTACGACGGGTGTAGTTGGCGTACAGCGTTACGTTGCCGCGGTTGTCCGCGAAATCCGAACCGATGCCCAGATCGAACGAGTAGCGCGGACCATCGCCCGAACCCGTCACGGTGTAGTTGGCGCCCATCTGGATGCCATTGAGCTTCTTCAGGCGGAAGTTGGCGACACCGCCGATGGCGTCCGAACCGTACACGGCCGACTGGCCGCCGGTGACGACATCCACGCCCTCCAGCATGAACTGCGGGATCGTGTTGAGATCGACGATCTGCGAGGTATCGTAGAACATCCAGCGGCGGCCGTTGACCAGCACCAGGGTACGCGTGGTGCCCAGGTTGCGCAGGTTCAGCGTGACGGCGCCCGAGCCGGGGTTGTTCGAGAAGCTGGTCGTGCCCGGCAGAACCTGCGGCAGCGTGTTCAGCACCTGCTCGACGTTGACCGCGCCCGAAAGCTGGAACTCTTCGCTCGAAACGGTCGTCAGCGGGCTGGACGAGGTCAGGTCGCGGCGCGCGATGCGCGAACCGGTAACGACGATGTCGCCGCCGGTTTCACCGTCGGCCGAAGCCTCCGGGGCAGTGGTGACGCTCTGCGCCTGGAGCGGTGCGCCGGCCATGATGGCGCCGGCGATGACCGTGGTCGCCATCAGGCGTGCACGGGTGATCCCGTTGATCATAAATAACCCCCAATAAAGTGGGCGGCACCTGCGGCGCGCGCCCGTTCCTTCAGCCGGTCCCCACCGGTGATGGGAACCTGCATGCCAAGCTGTCTATGGGATGAACAGCCTGTAATGATATTTTCATAATGTTGCTGCGTGCCATTGGCCGCACTTGTGGCATTCACGACACAGTTGCCCGGCGCGGCGCTTCGGGCATATCCCCGCCCCGTTCACGAGGGGGATCGCCATGCGCCGCACCATCATCGCTTCCACGATCGCCGTCGCGCTGATGCCGGCCGGCGGCGCGCTCGCCCAGACCGCCGCGCCCACCCCCTCCGCCGTCGCGGCCGTCTTCGCCTGCCGCCAGATCGCTGCCGGCGCCGAGCGCCTCGCCTGCTTCGACAAGGCCAGCGCCGCGCTGGAAACCGCCGCCAAGGATCGCGAGGTCGTCGTGCTCGACCGCGCCGAGGTGAAGCGCACCCGCAAATCGCTGTTCGGCTTCCAGCTACCCCGCATTCCCCTGTTCGGCGGCGGCGAGGGCAAGAGCGACAAAGAGATCGAGCGCGAGGTGGAGGCCGAGGACGTCTCCGAGATCGACGCCGTCATCAAGCGCAGCACCGCCCTCCCCTATGGATTCTACCGCATCGTGCTGGACGAAGGCGGGACATGGGAGACGACCGAGGGGTGGCGCGGCGCGATGGACCCGACGCCGGGCAGCAAGATCAACATCAAGCGCGGCGCGCTGGGCAGCCACATGCTGAAGGTGCCCGGCGGGCGGGCTATCAAGGCGAAGCGGGTTAACTGAGCGTCGGGCTTGAGCCCCGCCGCCGGTGCGGGTAGCGGCGCGGCATGACCGATCCGCTCACGATCCGCCGCCTCTACGGCCGCCGCACCGGCCACAAGCTCCGCCAGGGCCAGGCTTCTCTGGTCGAGCGGCTGCTGCCCGAGATCGCCGTGCCCGAGGAAGGCCCGATCGACGCGCGCAGCCTGTTCGGCGACGATCGTCCGCTGGCCGTCGAGATCGGCTTCGGGCGGGGCGAGCATATGGCGGGGCAGGCGGCGATGCGGCCCGACATGGGCTTCATCGGCTGCGAACCCTTCCTCGACGGCGTCGTCGGCGCGCTCACCTATGTCGATCAGGACGGGCTCGACAATGTCCGCATCCACATGGGCGACGCGCTCGACGTGCTGGAGCGGCTGCCCGACGCCTCGCTCGACAAGGCGTGGCTGCTGCATCCCGATCCGTGGCGCAAGGCGCGCCATGCCAAGCGCCGCTTCATGAACCCCGGCCCGATCGGCTTGGTGGCCGCCAAGCTCAAGCCGGGCGGCCTGTTCCGCTTCGGCACCGATCACCCGGTCTATGTGCGCTGGGCGATGATGGTGATGAACGGCCATCCCGATTTCGAATGGCTCGCCGAAACCCCGCGCGACTTCCTCGTCCGCCCCGACGACTGGCCCGAAACGCGGTATGAGGCCAAGGCCCGGCGGCTTGGCCATGAGGTCTGGTACTTTCAGTATCGGCGGATTTAGATCAGCGGCTTGATCCATAAGATCGTTGTGTTCCGATAGTTGAGCCGAGCTTGCCACTATCTGCCGCGCTGGAGGCGGCCCATTATAGAGCCGGGCGTTGAGGTCCTTGCAGATCATAAGGCGCATCGCTTTTGGGCGAGCCTTCAGCACAGTGCCACGCGCCCGAAAACTCGACTGGTGACCTGGCCCTGAAGATTCCGCACCTCACGCCAGGAATTTGCCGCCCATCGGCTTAATTTCCGGGCATACCGATGGAAGCAAGGCGGACAGCACCAGCATGCGACGCTCGTCGGATGGGTGAAGGATATCGCGGGAACTCCGACGCCCGCGTTGTACGTGATCGCAGGGCTGGCTCTGCTGTGCGCAGCCACGCTGTGCCGAGCGGCACCGGCTCGACTGCGCGGGCGAGACTGAGATCGTCGAGGGCCCATCAAGTCCGCCGATGCAGCGGACGACTTCGGACGGCGCTCATAGGATCAGGCAATCATCGAGCAGGATCGGGCTAACCCGGCGTCCCGCTCGGCCGTAGGTTCGCGGCAGCGACCTCAACGGACGGACCATATCCATGCAGACCATCGGCTACGCGGCGCAGATCGCCGGCAGCGCCCTCGCGCCCTGGAACTTCGAGCGCCGCGCGCTCCGCGACAACGACGTCGCCATCGAGATCGGCTATTGTGGCGTCTGCCATTCGGACATCCATCAGACGCGTGACGACTGGAAGGAATGGGGACCGACGATCTACCCGTCCGTCCCGGGCCACGAGATCATCGGACGGGTCATCGAGGTCGGCTCCGGCGTGATGCCCCTTCACTTCTCCAATGCCCGCCCTTTTGCGCAGGCAACCCATACAAAAGGCGCAAATCAAGGCTTTTCAGCCTTTCCAGCAGCTTGTCAGGAAGGTGGCGGAGAGGGTGGGATTCGAACCCACGGTGAGCGCAAACCCACAACGGTTTTCGAGACCGTCCCAATCGACCACTCTGGCACCTCTCCGCAGAGGCATTGGCGGGCCTGGGCAGGCACGCCGCTGTCGATGGAGGCGGGCCACTAGCGGATCGTGCGGGGCTTGCCAAGCACCTGTCGCGGACAATTCGCACGCCGGGTTGCGCGGGGCGCGCAAGTGCCTAGATTGGTGGGGATGATTCCAGCCCACAGCCTCCCGTCCCGCGTCGCCGGCCTTCCGGGGGCGCCCGTGCCCCCGCCGGTGGTCCATGCCCGCTTCTCGATCGGCGACGTGGTGCGCCACCGGCTGCTCGATTTCCGCGGCGTGATCTTCGATGTCGATCCGGTCTTCGCCAACACCGAGGAATGGTATCAGGCCATCCCCGAGGATTTCCGCCCGGCCAAGGACCAGCCTTTCTACCATCTGCTGGCCGAGAATATCGAGGGCGACTATGTCGCCTACGTCAGCCAGGGCAATCTGATCGCCGACGACAGCGACGAGCCGCTGGACCATCCCGCGATCGACGGGCTGTTCGACGGGTTCACCGCCGGGCGGTATGCGTTGCGCGGAGAGCATCGGCATTGATTTGTTGATCCGCTCACGCGGATAGGCCGCACCAGCCCTCACCCCCACCCGGCCTCCCATAGCATATTTTGGATGGGAGGCCGGGTGGGGGTGAGGGCTGGTGCGGGTCCCCTGATCCGGCAAAGCCGGGTCAGGCACAAACCATACCTTTCCGCCGTTGACAGAATCACCCTGCCCGGCTAGCAGCCCGCCTTCTTCCGCGCGGTTGGCGCCACAGGTGCATTTACCCAGCGGGATACAGACTTAGGAAGTGATGAGGGCCATGTTCGCTATCGTGCGCACGGGCGGCAAGCAGTATCGCGTTGCCGCGGGAGACAAGATCGTCGTCGAGAAGATCGACGGCGAGGCCGGCGCGAGCGTTTCGCTCAGCGACGTGCTGTTCGCAGCCAAGGACGGCGCGGCGCAGGCGATCGAGGGCCTGACCGTCACGGCCGAGATCATCGCGCAGGCGAAGGGTGACAAGGTCATCGTCTTCAAGAAGCGCCGTCGTCACAATTATCGTCGTCGCAACGGCCACCGCCAGCGTCACACCATCCTGCGCATCACCGCAGTGGGTGACAGCAAGGCCCCGGCCAAGACCGCCGAAGCGTAAGGGAGTAGCGGACAATGGCACATAAGAAAGCAGGCGGCTCGTCCCGCAACGGCCGCGACTCCGCCGGCCGTCGCCTCGGCGTGAAGAAGTTCGGTGGCGAGCTCGTCATCGGTGGCAACATCATCATCCGCCAGCGCGGCACGAAGGTGTATCCGGGCCGCAACGTCGGCATCGGCAAGGATCACACCCTGTTCGCGCTGACCGAGGGCCGCGTGGCGTTCCACGAGGGCAAGCTCGGCCGCAAATATGTGAGCGTCGATCAGGTGGCCCTGGCCGCCGAGTAATCGGGCGATCCCAACGGGTCGCCCCGGAGGCGACCCGAAAGCCGGACGAAAAATCCGGTTGAGAGGGAGACGGGTCGCAACCCGGCTCCCTTTTTTGTGTTCTCTCCCTCGGGTCAAAAGGTTTCGTCGCACGTCTGTCACCCTTTCCGGGTACGGCGGCGACGCGAGGAAGGGAGACGTTTCCATGTTCGCGCGCACCCAGCGTCTTTTCCTGCGGCCGGGCTGGCTGGAGGATGCCGAGCCGCTCGCCCGGGCGATCGGCGACCGCGCCGTGGCCGAAACGCTCGCGCGCGTGCCGCATCCCTATACGATGGACGACGCCCGCGCCTATCTCGCCGCCCCCGAGGATGCCTGGCCACGCCTGCTGATCTTCCTGATGGACGGCGGCGAGGCCAAGCTGGCCGGCGGCATCGGGCTGGACGAGGACGATCGCGGCATCAACCTGGGCTATTGGATCGCCCGCCCTTATTGGGGCCAGGGCATCGCGACCGAGGCCGGCCGCGCCATGCTGGAGATCGCCGACACGTCGCTGGGGCTCGACCGGATCGTGGCGGGCCATTTCCACGGCAACGAGACGTCGGGCAACGTGCTGCGGAAACTCGGCTTCCGCCCGACGGGCACGTCCTCGCGCCGCTACAATGTGGTGCGCGGGGCGATCCTCCCGTGCGTGGATTTCGTGCGGGATCGGCAGCCGGCGGCGCTGGCGGCGTAGGCTGCGGGGCGTGCGTCCGCGCGCGTAATCACCGCCTCCATTCGTCACCCCGGCCTTGTGCTGGGGTCCACCGTCTAGCTGGATGCGCCGGCCAGCGATGGCCAGCAGATGGACGCAGGGAACCCGATATCGCATCATGCGGTGTTGCGTGCCGCAGGGTGGATCCCGGCACACGGCCGGGGTGACGGCGAAGCGGTCCGCAGGCGCGACGCTAAAGGGGTGACCAGCACATGACCAACCCACCCCGCACCATCGGCAACCGCATCGCCCCCGCGCGCTTCGTCGCCTTCGTCCTCGTCGCCATCGCGGGGGTCGCGGCGGGGACGCATTGGCTCGGCTGGGCGCAGGCGGTGATGGCGGGGTTCGATCTGGCGGGGATCGTGTTCCTGCTTTCCTGCATCCCGCTGCTGGATGCCGATGCCGGGGCGATGCGCGCGGCGGCCCGGCGGAACGACGCCAATCGGGCGCTGCTGCTGGCGCTGACCGGCTTCATCATCCTCACCATCCTCGTTTCGATCGGGATCGAGCTGGGCGCGAAGGGGGCACCCGATCCGCTGGCCATCGCGCTGGTGATCGCGACGCTGGTGATCGCCTGGCTGTTCAGCAACATGGTTTATGCGCTGCACTATGCGCACATCTTCTACAGCGGCGCGGAAGGCGGCGGCGACAGCGGCGGGATCGACCTGCCCGACACGAAGGAGCCCGATTACTGGGACTTCGCCTATTTCGCCTTCACGCTTGGCATGACGTTCCAGACCAGCGACATATCGATCACCAGCCGGTCGGTACGGCGCGTGGTGCTGTTCCACTGTTTCGCCGCCTTCGTGTTCAACATCGGCGTGCTGGCGTTCACCATCAATGTGCTGGGCGGCGGCGGATAGGGCTTGGCCGGGGGTGCGCCGTTCGCCTAACACGGGGCCATTCCCCATAGCCGGATAGCCTTATGCCCCTGAAGTCGCTTGCCGCTCTGTTCCTCGCCGCCACCGCCCTCCCCGCCTTCGCCCAGAACAGCGCGCCACAGCCGGTGCCCTATGCCGATCCGATCCCGGCGGCGAAGGACGTGCCCTATCCCGGCACGATGACCGTCGCGATCGACGCGACCGACACCCAGCGCGGCATCTTCCGCATCAAACAGACCGTGCCCGTCGCCGGCCCCGGCCCGCTGACGATGCTCTATCCGAAGTGGATTCCGGGCGCGCACAGCCCCTCGGGCCAGATCGCCTCGGTCGCCGGCGTGGTCATCACCGCGAACGGCAAGCCGCTCGAATGGACGCGCGATCCGGTCGACGTCTATGCCTTCACCGTCGTGGTGCCGGCGGGCGTGAAGAGCATCGACGTGGCGTTCCAGTATCTCAGCGCCACCGCCGGGCCGCAGGGCCGCATCGTCGCCACGCCGGACATGCTCAACCTCCAGTGGATTTCGCAGACGCTCTATCCGGCCGGCTATTTCACCCGCCAGATCCCGGTGAGCGCCAGCGTCACCTATCCCGAGGGCTTCAAGGCCGCGACCGCGCTGGAGGTGGCCTCGACCAGCGGCAATACGGTCAACTACAAGACCGTCAGCTACGAGACGCTGGCCGACAGCCCGATCTACGCCGGCCGCTATTACCGCCAGGAACTGCTCGGCCCCGGCGTGCGGCTCAACGTGATCGGCGATGCGCCCAAGGACATCGTCATCAAGCCCGAGGTGCTGCAACTCCACAAGAACCTCTACACCCAGGCGGTGAAGACGTTCGGCGCGCAGCATTACGACCATTACGACTTCCTCTTCTCCATCTCCGAAAAGATGGGCGGCAACGGGCTGGAGCATCAGCGCTCGTCCGAAAACGGCGTCGGCATCGGCTATTTCACCGATTGGGATGCGAGCCTGACCGATCACGACCTGTTGCCGCACGAATATACCCACAGCTGGAACGGCAAATACCGCCGCGGCGCCGACGCCTGGACGCCCGATTTCCGCACGCCGATGCGCGATTCGATGCTGTGGGTGTATGAGGGGCAGACGCAATTCTGGGGCCACATCCTCTCGGCGCGATCGGGAATGGTCTCGAAGGAAGACGCGCTCGGCCTGCTCGCCAACGACGCGGCGGTCTACGACTATCGCGCCGGTCGCAACTGGCGCCCGGTGATCGACACCACCAACGATCCGATCATCGCCCAGCGCCGCCCCAAGCCATGGCTCAGCTGGCAGCGGTCCGAGGATTATTATGTCGAGGGCTCGCTCACCTGGCTCGACGCCAATGCGATCATCGCCGAGAAATCCGGCGGCACCAAATCGATGGACGATTTCGCCAGGGCCTTTTTCGGCGTGCGCGATCGCGACTGGGGCCAGCTGACCTATGATTTCGACACGGTGGTCGAGACGCTCAACAGCGTGGTGCCCTATGATTGGGCGACCTTCCTGAAGGAGCATATCTATTCGATCCGCCCGCGCGCGCCGCTCGATTGGATCGCCAAGGGCGGCTACCGCCTCGATTACACGCCCGAGCCGACCAACTTCACCAAGCGCGCCGAAAAGTCGCGCAAGGCGATCGACCTCAGCTATTCGCTGGGCCTGTCGATCGGCAAGGAAGGCGCCGTCAGCGGCGTGATGTGGGATGGCCCGGCGTTCGACCAGGGCATCACCATCGGCACCACGATCGTCGCCGTCGCCGGCCGTGCCTATTCCGACGACGGCATCAAGGCGGCGATCACCGAAGCGGCCAAGACGAAGGCGCCGGTCAAGCTGCTCATCAAGCAGGGCGACCTCTACCGCCCGATCGAGATCGCCTACTTCGGCGGCCTGCGCTATCCGCGTCTGGTGAAGATCGGCACGGGCGAAGGCTCACTCGACGCGCTGCTGGCGCCGAGGAAGTAAGAAACGATACGGTGCTCCTGCGAAGGCAGGAGCCCAGGGTGGCGGGCGGTGCGCTTCGTGGCCCTGGGCTCCTGCTTTCGCAGGAGCACGGGATTTCGCGGCCTTGGCAATCACGAAACGTCGCTGATATGGCTCAAAAGCTCATCACGACGGTTACACCCTGTATGCGGCGATTGAACGGCTTGGTCAGTGCGATCCTGACGACGGTGGCGGTGTGTGCCGCCGCCCAGCCGCCTGCGCCCTCCCCGCGCCCGCCCGCTCCGGCGACAAAGCCCGCCCCGGCGAAGCGCGCCCCGGTCGAACCTGCGGCGGCCGCCAGACCCGCCCCGGCGATCAAGGCGCCCCCCGCCCCGATCGTGCCCGCCACCGTCGCCACCGCCCCCGCGCTGAAGCCCGCTGCCGAAGCCGCGCGGCAGGCGCCCGAGATCGCCGCGCCCAAGCCCGCGCTCACCGGGCCGAAGGCGGCGATGGGGCCGGCCGCCGCGCCCGCCTTCCGCTTCGCCTCCGAGATCGACGCCTTCGTCCGCTTCGACGCGGTATCCGGCGTCGAGGATGCCAAGACTTTGTTCGTGGGTAGCTCCAGCGTGCGCATGTGGAAGGTGAAGGAAGCCTTCCCCAAGATGCGCGTGCTCAATCGCGGCTTCGGCGGGGCGACCACGCCCGAGGTGCTGGAATATTACGGCAAGGTCGTCGCCAACCATCGCCCGGAATCGGTGGTAATCTACGTCGGCGACAACGACATCGCCGCCGGCAGCCCACCCGCCGATGTGGCGACCGACGTGCTGAGCCTGCTCGCCCGCCTACGCAGCGACATGCCCAAGGCGCGCATCGTCTACCTCTCGATCAAGGCGAGCCCGCTGCGATGGTCGCTGTGGCCGAAGATGGTGGCGGTCAATTCGGCGGTGCGGGCCAAATCGGGGCCGGCGACCTTCGACTATCTCGATGTGAGTTCGGCGCTGATGGGGCCGGACGGCCACCCCGACCCGCGCTATTTCGGCCCGGACGGCCTCCACATGAACGCCGAGGGCTATGCGCTGTGGACCGCGCTGGTCGATGCCTACCTCGCTCCAATCGCCCCGGCGGCGCCGAACGTGGGCCCCACCCCGATCAAGACGACGATCAACGCGCCGACCACACCCGTCGCAACGGCGGATCGCAAGGGCTCCTGATATTCGGCGATTAAAGCCAAGCCGTGCCCGGCTGGCCGGGGCCTCAGGAAGAATTGTTCACGCGGAGACGCGGAGGCGCGGAGAGAAGAAGGAAAGGAGGACGGGGGATTGATCGGGACGTGGCTCCCCGGTGTGTGGAGGATGTAAGACCGGATGAGCCACGGCCCATTACTTCTTCTCTTCGCGGCTCCGCGTCTCCGCGCGAACCCCGGCCCGGCCGCCACCAAACTCCCGCCAGAAATCAATCCCCGCCCGACCGCCACTTCCAGCCGCCGCGCGTGCGGCGCTTGGCGATGACGACCAGCAGAACCGTCGCCACCACCATCAGCACGCCGGCACCGATGGCCGGCAGCGTGCCCACCGGCAGAAGCCCGGTCGATCCCGTCATCACGCCGACATAGGCCGCCAGCACCGCCCAGCCCTGCCAGCGGATCGGCAGGCCGGCGCCGTAGCCGAAGCGCTTCGGAGCGAACCAGGCGTGTTCGTCGCCACTCTCATGCAGCATCGTCGTCCTCCTCCTTGGGGGGCCGCCCACGGGGGCGGGGTTCGGCCGGTTCCAGCTTCACGCCGCGCCGCGCCAGCGCCTCGCGCAGCAGGCATTCCATCTCGCCGTTCACGCTGCGCAGATCGGCCGCCGCCAGCCGCTCGATAGCGGCGAACAGCGCCGGATCGAGGCGGAGGGCATAGGCCTTGCGGGCGGGTGGCGGCATCGTGCGGGGCGCTTACTGGTACAGGGTGCCCGTGTTGACGATCGGCTGCGCATCGCGATCGCCGCACAGCACGACCATCAGGTTCGACACCATCATTGCCCGCCGCTCGTCGTCCAGCTCGACCACGCCGCGCTCGGACAATTGCTCCAGCGCGAGCTGCACCATGCCGACCGCGCCCTCGACCAGCTTGGTCCGCGCCGAGACCACCGCCTCGGCCTGCTGGCGGCGCAGCATGGCGCCCGCGATCTCGGGGGCGTAGGCCAGGTGCGTCAGCGCGCATTCGTCAACGGTGATGCCCGCCACCGCCAGCCGGGCGATCAGCTCGGCGCGCAGCTCGGTATTCACCACGTCGTGATTGCCGCGCAGGGTCACCTCGCCGTGCGCAACGTCGTCATAGGCGTAGCGCGAGCCTATCGCGCGCAGGCCGCTTTCGATCTGCACCCGCACGAAGCTGCGGTAATCGTCCACGTCGAACAAAGCCTGGGCGGTGTCGGTCACGCGCCACACGAGCTGCGCCGCGATCTCGATCGGGTTGCCGCGCAGGTCGTTCACCTTCAGCTTGTCCGAAATGATGTTGTTGGCGCGCACCGCCAGCTTGGTGCGGCCCATCCACGGCAGCACCCAGCGCAGCCCTTCGGCGCGATCGGTGCCGCGATAGGAGCCGAACAGCAGGATCGCCGCCGCCTGATTGGGCTGGAGCATGTAGAAGCCCGGCGCGATCAGGAAAAAGCCCAGCCCGCCGACCAGCACAAAGCCCAGCCCCGCCGGCGCGCCGCCCGCCAGCGCGAGCATCCCGAACAGCCCCACGCAGATCGCCACGAAGCCGACGAGCAGCATCAGCAGCCCGTTGGCGGTATGCGCGCCGCGCTCGCGACTGGCGCTCAGCGCGCCATGACCCGTCTCAGCCATCGTCCGTCCCTCCGAATCAATTTGATATCACATTTATATCGGATTTTGGACCACGGCGGAAGAGCCCGTGACGGCCGGGAGTTTCGGCCCCGGAGAGATCAGGCGGCGTCGGGCTGCCGATCGGGATGGGCGTCCGCGAAGGCCGGCAGCGCCTCGGCTGCGGCGCGGATTGCCAGCAGGCGCGGGTATGGCGACAGATCGACCTTGAACCGTTCGGCCGAATAGATTTGCGGGATGAGATAACAGTCGGCGAGGGTCGGCCCGCTGCCATAGGCGAAACCGTTCCCGTGCCGGGACACCATCTTCTCCAGCGCCGCGAAGCCGTCGCCGATCCAGCGGGCGGCCCAGGCGTCGATCGTCTCCTGCGACGCACCCAGATCGCCCTTGAGCGCCTTCAGCACGCGCAGATTGTTGAGCGGGTGGATGTCGCAGCCGATCAGCGCCGCCATCGCCCGCACCGTCGCCCGGCCGACCGGATCGGCCGGGAGCAAGGGTGGATCGGGGCAGGTTTCTTCCAGCCATTCGATGATCGCCGGGCTCTGCGTCAACACCGCGCCGTCCAGCGCCAGCGCGGGGACCAGCCCCTGCGGGTTGAGCGCCCGATAGGCGTCGCCGCGCTGCTCGCCGGCGATGAGGTTGGTCGGCGCGGTCTCGTAGGCGACGCCCTTCAGGTTGAAGGCGATGCGCGTGCGATAGGACGTGCCGGAACGCCAATAGCCGTGAAGGATCATGGCCATCGCTTCCTCCGAAGACCGTTACGATCGATCATGCCGTGGGGCTTCGCCGCTATCCTGTCAAATCCCAGCCGGCGCGACCTTCATATTCTCACGTCCCGGTCCAGTCAGGCGGCCGCCGTTCCAGGAAGGCGGCGACGCCCTCGGCCTTGTCGGCGGTGGAGAACAGCAGTGCGAACGCCTGCCGTTCGGCCTGCAAATGCGCCTGATGCGGCAGATCGAACGCGGCGGTCACCATCGCCTTGGCCTGGCGCAATGCGAGCGGGGCGCGGGTGGCGAGGCGGGTGGCCCAGGCAAGCGCCTCGTCGAGCGCGCCGCCATCCGCGACGACGGCGGCGATCAGGCCGAGCGCCCTGGCTTCGGCGGCATCGATCGGGTCGCCCAGCAGCACCATCTTCATCGCGGCCGTCCGCCCGACGAGGCGCGGCAGGGTCGCGGTGCCGCCGGCGCCGGGCATGATGCCGAGATTGGTTTCGGGCTGGCCGAATTTCGCGCCGGCGCCGGCCACGGCCAGATCGCAGCACATCAGCAGTTCGTTGCCGGCGCCCAGGCACCAGCCCTCGACCGCCGCGACCAGCGGCTTGGGGAAAGCGCGGAGCCGCGCCCAGAGCGCGGGCCGCACGTCGGCGAGCGCGCCCACGGCGGTCTTGTCCGCCATCTCACCGATGTCGGCCCCGGCGGCGAACACCTTGACGGAGCCCGTGATGACGACCGCGCGCACGGCATCGTCGCGCGCCGCTTCGTCGAGCGCGTCGGCGATCGCGGCCAGCAGCGGTGTGGCAATCGCGTTGCGGCGATCGGGGCGGTTGAGGCGCAGCAGGGTGATGGCCTCGCCGGGTCGCTCGATCAGCAGCATGGGTTCCCCCTCCCCGCTCATGCGGCGCGCCGGAAATATTCGGACGGGCGGTACATCGCCTCGCCGGTCTCGGCCGCGATCGTCTCCAACAGCGCGATCAACCGGGCATGGCCGATGCCGGTTGCCCAGGCGAGCGGCCCGAGCGGATAATTGGCGCCGTGGCGCAGCGCATCGTCGATGCCCGCCGCGTCGGCGACGCCGTCGCGCACCGCATCGCCGGCGGCATTGGCGAGCTGGCAGAGGGTGCGGAGCGCGATCAGGCCGGGCCGATCGGCGACACGATACGCCTCCCGCCCGGTCGCCGCCGCAAGCCCGGCAACCGCCGCCGCCGCATCGTCATCCGACGCGGCGAAAATCAGCACGGGCAGATCGGCACCGACCCAGTCGATCAGCGCCACCGGCCGCCCGATCCGCCGCGCGTGGCTTGCCGCCATCGCGCCATCGGTAAGGCCGACCAGCACGCCATCCACCTCGATCATGCCATCGGGCAGGTCCGCTTCGGTTGCATCCCGCGCCAGCGCGAGCAGAAGCGGATCGCTCGCCCCGGACACGCGGATATCCCGCGCGGGCTTGGCCGACAGCACGACCGGCTCGACCGGTGCCGCACCGCCATAATCATACACCCCCCGCCCCGCCTTGCGACCGAGCCGTCCGGCATCGACCAGCGCGCCCTGCGCCAGTTGCGGCGTGAAGCGGGTCTGGCCGAAATAAGCGTCGTAAACGGAGCGGGCGACCGCGAAATTCACGTCGTGGCCGATCAGGTCGGCCAGTTCGAGCGGCCCCATGCGGAAGCCGCCCAGCGCCTTGAGCGCGCGATCGATCGTCGCGGCCGGCGCCACGCCTTCGCCGAGCGCGCGAAAGCCCTCGGCATAATAAGGCCGCGCCACGCGGTTGACGATGAAGCCCGGCACGTCGCGCACGGGGATCGCGACCTTGCCCCAGCCGGTCGCCAGCCGGGCAATTTCGGCGGCGACCTCGGGCGCGGTTTCGGCGCCCGCCATCACCTCGACCAGCTTCATCACCGGCGCGGGGTTGAAGAAGTGCATGCCGGCGAAGCGATCCGGCCGGCGGCGTTTCGCGCCCAGCCGGGTGATCGACAGCGAGGAGGTGTTGCTGGCGAGGATCGCGTCTTCGCCGACCACCGCCTCGATCCGGTCGAACAGGCCGGCCTTGATCGCCTCGTCTTCGATGATCGCCTCGATCACAAGGCCGGCGCCGGCCAGATCGGCGATGTCGCTGGTCCAGCGCATCCGCCCCGAGACGGCCGCCGCGCCGCCCTCGCCCAGCCGCCCCTTGGCCTCCAGCCCGGCGAGCGCCTTGTCGATGCCGGCCCGCCCGCGATCGAGCGCGGCTTCGGCGGTGTCGAACATCACGACCGGATGGCCGGCCTGCGCGGCGACCTGGCCGATGCCCGACCCCATCGCCCCGGCCCCGCACACCGCGACCGTCATCAGGCTCATGCGTCGTAGCTCACGACGACATCCTCGCTCGTCGGCACCGCCTGGCAGGTGAGGATATAGCCCTGCGCCACCTCTTCCCTGGTGAGCCCGTAGTTCAGCCGCATCTCGACATCGCCGGTGACGACCTTGGCGCGGCAGGTGGCGCACACGCCGCCCTTGCAGGCGTAAGGCGCCGGGGCACCCATGGCGCGCACGCTGTCGAGGATGTTGCCCTGTTCGGCGTCGAACATCACCGTCAGCTTGCGCCCGTCAAGGATCACGCCCATCCGCCGCCCGGCCGCCGCCTGCGCCTTGGCGTGGGCCGCCTCGTCCAGCACGGGGCTGGAACCGGCGCTGATGAAGCGTTCGACGAGGATCCTGCCGGCATCGACCCCGGCCGCCAGCAAGGCGCCTTCGGCGGCATCCATCATCCCTTCGGGGCCGCAGATGAAGGCCGCGTCGATCGCGGCGGGATCGATCAGGGTGGAGAGGATCTCATCGCACTTGGCGCGATCGAGCCGCCCATTGAAGAGGGCGATATCCTCCTCTTCCAGCGTCAGGAAATGATAGACTTCCAGCCGGCCGAGGAAGCGATCCTTCAGCGCCGCGAGCGTTTCCAGAAACAGGATCTGGCTCGACATGCGGTTGCCGTAGAACAGGGTGAAGCGGCTCTCCGGCTCGGTCAGGAGCGCGGTGCGGATCAGCGACAGCACCGGGGTGATGCCCGAGCCGGCGGCGAAGGCGGCGTAGCGCCCCGATCGTTCGGGCGAGAATTCCCAGGTGAAATGGCCGGCGGCCGCCAGCACGTCGAGCGTGTCGCCGCTCTTCAGCCGTTCGTTGGCGAAGGTCGAGAAGCGCCCGCCGCCCAGCATCTTCACCGCCACGCGCAACTCGCCGTCGAGCGGCGAGACGCACACCGAATAATTGCGGCGGATATCCTCGCCCGCGATGTCGGTGCGCAAGGTGAGATACTGGCCCGGCGCGAAGGCGAAGGTGTTCGACAGATCGGCGGGCACATCGAACAGGATCGACACGGAATCGCTGGTTTCCCGGCGGACTTCGGCGACGCGCAGCGGATGGAAATCGGTCTTGGCGGTCATTGCGGCGGTCCTAGAGGCATTTGAAGCGGTCGAACGGTTCACGGCAGTCGAGGCAGCGCCACATCGCCTTGCACGGCGTCGATCCGAAGCGGCTGACTTCCTCGGTGTGGGTGGAGCCACAGCGCGGGCAGGCGGCGGGCGGATCGCCGCGCAGGCGGCTGGCCGCCGCCCCCTTTTCGGGCGGGGCGATGCCGTAGACGCGCAATTTCTCCCGGCCCTCGTCGCTGATCCAGTCGGTCGTCCAGGGCGGCGAAAGTTCGGCGCGGACGCCCACGCCCTCCAGCCCCGCCCCGTCGAGCGCGCCGCGCACCATCATCTCGATCGCGAGCGTCGCCGGGCAGCCGGTGTAGGTCGGCGTCAGCGCGACATCGCGGCCGCCGTCCGGCCGGGGGCGCACCCCGCGCACGATGCCGAGATCGCCCAGCGTGACCGCCGGTATCTCCGGATCGGGCACGTTGCCGGCCACGTCGAGGATGTGGCGGTCGAGCGCGGCGCCTTCCAGCATCGCGCTTACCAGACCGCGTCGGGATAGGCTCGCGGCAGGAACTGCATCTCGGACAGGATATGGCCGAGATGCTCGCTGTGCCGCCCGGCACGCCCGCCGGTCACGCCCCGGCCGATCGTCGGCCGGGCGAGCCCGGCCTCGGCCAGCACGGCATCGACGGCGGCATCCCACGCCGGGCGCAGCGCGGCGCGATCCACCGCCTCGCCGGCCTCGACCAGCATAGCCTCCGCCGGATCACTTTCGAACAATTCGTCGACAAAGCGCCAGCACCAGGCGAGTGCCGCCTCCATCCGCCGCTTGCTCTCGGCCGTGCCATCGCCGAGGCGGACGATCCATTCGCCCGAGAAGCGGACATGATAGGCGATTTCCTTGACCGCTTTCTCCGCGACATCGGCGATGCGCCGGTCGGCCGAGGCGGCGAGCCCCTGCATCAACGGCAACTGCCATGCCGAAAACAGATACTGCCGCGCGATCGTCCGCGCGAAATCGCCGTTGGGCTGTTCGACCAGCAGGCAGTTGCGAAAATCATAGACGTCGCGGCGGAAGGCGAGGCCGTCGGCGTCTTGCCCCTTGCCCTCCAGTTCGCCGGCATAGCCCAGGAAATGCTGTGCCTGGCCGATCAGGTCGAGCCCGATGTTGGTGAGTGCCAGATCGACCTCGAGGGTCGGCGCATGGCCGGCCCATTCCCCCAGCCGCTGGCCGAGGATGAGCGCGTCGTCCCCCAGCCGGAGGCTCTGCGCGAAGCGCGCGGCGGCGAGAGCGTCGGCCATCAGATATGCTTGATATTGTCGGGAACGACATAAAAGGTCGGGTGACGATAGACCTTGTCCGCCGCCGGCTCGAACAATTCGGCCGCGTCGCCCGGATCGGAGGCGGTGATCGCCGCCGAGGGCACGACCCACAGGCTCACGCCTTCCATCCGCCGCGTATACACGTCGCGCGCGCCCGCCACCGCCATCGCCGCGTCCGAAGCGTGGACGCTGCCGACATGGCGGTGCGACAGTCCGTTTTTCGCGCGGACAAACACTTCCCAAAGCGGGAATTCGCCGTTCATGATCCTACCCCCGATAGTCGGCCGTCAGGCGGCCAGACGTTGCGACCGCTGCTTCGCGGCATGTTCCATCGCGGCATCGCGCACCCAGGCGCCATCGTCCCACGCCTTGCGGCGCGCTTCCATCCGCTCCATCGCGACCGGGCCTTCGCCCCGCACGACGGCGTAAAATTCGTCCCAGTCGGGCGTGCCGAAATCATAGCCGCCCTTGGCCTCGTTCCACACCAGATCGGGATCGGGGATCGTCAGGCCGAGCGCCTCGGCCTGCGGCACCGTCACGTCGACGAATTTCTGGCGCAGCTCGTCATTGGTCTCGCGCTTGATCCGCCAGCGCATCGACTGGGCGGTGTTGGGCGAATTGTCGTCGGGCGGGCCGAACATCATCAGCGAGGGCCACCACCAGCGATCGAGCGCGTCCTGCGCCATCGCCTTCTGCTCGGGCGTGCCGGCGGCGAGCGCCATCACCGCCTCATAGCCCTGGCGCTGGTGGAAGCTCTCCTCCTTGCACACCCGCACCATCGCGCGGGCGTAGGGGCCATAGGACGTCCGCTGCAACGGCACCTGGTTCATGATCGCGGCGCCATCGACCAGCCAGCCGATCGTGCCCATGTCGGCCCAGGTCAGCGTCGGATAGTTGAAGATGGTGGAGTATTTCGCCTTCCCCGCCAGCAGCGCCTGCGTCATCTCGTCGCGCGAGATGCCGAGCGTCTCGGCGGCGCAATAGAGGTAGAGGCCGTGGCCCGCCTCGTCCTGCACCTTGGCCATCAGGATCGCCTTGCGGCGCAAGCTCGGCGCGCGCGTGATCCAATTGCCCTCGGGCAGCATGCCGACGATCTCGCTGTGCGCGTGCTGCGAGATCTGGCGGATCAGGGTGCGGCGATACGCCTCCGGCATCCAGTCCTTCGGCTCGATGAAATCGTCGGCGGCGACCCGCGCGTCGAATTCGGCAAGCCGCGCCGCATCCTCGACGCCCTCGGCGGCGGCGATGCGGGTGGGAGTCGCGCTCAGCTCGGTGGTGTACATGGCCGATCCTTTCGTTGATCCCCGGATATCATTAGCCGACCGGTCGGTCAACTAATCATTCACAGCATCACACCCGCTCGATGATCATGGCGATGCCCTGCCCCACGCCGATGCACATCGTACACAGGGCGAAGCGCTTGCCGCTGCGCTGAAGCTCCTCGGTGGCCGTCAGCACGAGGCGCGCGCCCGACATGCCGAGCGGATGGCCGAGCGCGATCGCCCCGCCGTTGGGGTTCACATGATCGGCATCGTCGGCCAGGCCGAGCTGGCGCAGCACCGCCAGCCCCTGCGACGCGAACGCCTCGTTCAGTTCGATCAGGTCGATCTGATCGAGCGTCATCCCCGCCTTGGCGAGCACGGACAGGCTGGCCGGCGCCGGCCCGATACCCATGATTCGCGGCGGCACGCCGACCACGCTGGTCGCGACGACTCGCGCGCGCGGGGTGAGGCCATGCCGCTTGGCCGCCGCCTCCGACGCGACGAGGATCGCCGCCGCGCCATCGTTCACGCCCGATGCGTTGCCGGCGGTCACCGTGCCGTCCGGGCGGACGATCGGCTTCAGCTTGCCCAGCGTCTCGACAGTGGTGGCGCGGGGATGCTCGTCGCGATCGACGACGACCGGATCGCCCTTGCGCTGCGGGATCGTGACGGGAACGATCTCGGCATCGAAGCGCCCAGCGGCCTGCGCGGCGGCGGCGCGCGCCTGACTGCGGACGGCGAAAGCGTCCTGATCGGCGCGGCTCACGCCGAAATCCTGCGCGACGTTCTCGGCCGTCTCGGGCATCGAATCGACCCCGAAGCGAGCCTTCAGCAGCGGATTGATGAAGCGCCAGCCGATCGTCGTGTCGAATATCTCGGCGCTGCGGGAAAAGGCGCTCGTCGCCTTGCCCATCACGAACGGCGCGCGGGTCATGCTCTCGACGCCGCCGGCGATATAGAGCCCCGCCTCGCCCGCCTTGATGGCCCGCGCGGCGGTGCCGACGGCATCCATCCCCGATCCGCACAGGCGGTTCAGCGTCGTGCCCGGCGCGCTCTCGCCGAGCCCCGCCAGCAGCGCCGCCATCCGCGCGACGTCACGATTGTCCTCGCCCGCCTGGTTGGCGCAGCCCAGCACGATATCGTCGAGCAGTGCCCAATCGACACCCGGATTGCGCGCCTTCAGGGCGGCGATCGGAATGGCCGCCAGATCGTCCGCGCGGACGCCGGCCAGCGCGCCGCCGTAGCGGCCGATCGGCGTGCGCACCGCGTCGCAGATGAAGGCGTCGGTCATTCCATCTCTCCCGAAACTCTGTTCGCGCTCCATCCTAGGCATCGTCCGGGCGCTGCGCAATAATTGACCGACCGGCCGTTCTACTTTAACGCGGACGGCCATAAGACCCGAGGGAGAGCCGGCGGCCATGGACTATGAAACGATCCTCTTCTCGCTGGAGGATGGCGTCGCGCGGCTGACGCTCAACCGGCCGGATCGGCTCAACAGCTTCACCACCGTCATGCACGGCGAGGTGCAGGAGGCCTTGTCCCGCGTCGAGGCCGAGGGCGCCCGCGTATTCCTGCTGATCGGTTCGGGCCGGGGCTTCTGCGCCGGGCAGGATCTCTCCGATCGCGCCGTGTCGCCCGGCGACGCGCCGGTCGATCTGGGCACATCGGTCGAGAATTTCTACAATCCGCTGATCCGCCGGCTGGTCGCCCTGCCGATGCCGGTGATCTGCGCCGTCAACGGCGTGGCGGCCGGCGCCGGGGCCAGCATCGCGCTGGCCGCCGACATCGTCATCGCCGCGCGGTCGGCCAAATTCATCCAGTCCTTCGCGGCGATCGGCCTGATCCCCGATTCCGGCGGCACCTGGATCCTGCCGCGCCTCGTCGGCCACGCCCGCGCGATGGGCATGGCGCTCACCGGCCAGCCGATCCCCGCCGAAACCGCCGCCGACTGGGGCCTGATCTGGCAGGTCGTCGACGACGCCGATCTGGCCGCCACCGCCGACGCGCTCGTCGCCAAATTCGCCACCGCGCCCACCGCCGGCCTCGCCGCGACCAAGGCGATGATCCGCGAAAGCTGGGCGCACGGGCTGGACGAGGAACTCGATCTCCAGCGCGACGCCATGCGCCGGCTGGGGTTCACCGAAGACTATCGCGAGGGCGTCGCCGCCTTCCTCGAAAAGCGCACGCCGGCCTTCAAGGGCCGCTGATCCGAACGGAGAGACGAGAATGAAGCCTCTGCATCTGATGAGCTATGTCCAGGGCGGCTGGTATGCCGCGCAGGACCGGCTGGAAACCGTCGCCTCGGCCGTCACCGGCGAGACCGTCGCCGAACTCGGCACCGCCGGCATCGATTTCGCCGCCATGGCGCGCCACGCCCGCCAGATCGGCGGCCCCGCGCTGCGGGCGATGACCTTCCACGAGCGCGCCCGGATGCTGAAGGCGCTGGCCGAGGCGATCATGGCCCGCAAGGAGGAATTGTACGCCCTCTCGGCCCACACCGGCGCGACGCGCGGCGATGGCTGGATCGACATCGAGGGCGGCGCCGGCACGCTCTTCGCTTATTCGTCCAAGGGCCGCCGCGAACTGCCCAACGACACCGTCCTGCTCGACGGGCCGCCCGAAATCCTGTCCAAGCGCGGCACCTTCCTCGGCCAGCATATCTATACCCCGCTCCAGGGCGTCGCGGTCCATATCAACGCCTTCAACTTCCCCTGCTGGGGGATGCTGGAGAAGCTCGGGCCGACGTTGCTCGCCGGCGTGCCCGCGATCGTGAAGCCCGCCTCGTCCACCGCCTACGTCACCGAAGCCTGCGTGCGGATCATGCTGGAGGCGGGCGTGCTGCCCGACGGCGCGCTGCAATTGCTGAGCGGATCGACCGGCGACCTGCTCGATCATCTCACCTGCCAGGATATCGTCTCCTTCACCGGATCGGCCGCGACCGCGCAAAAGATCCAGTCCAACCCGGTGTTCGCGCGTGAGAGCGTGCGCTTCGTCGCCGAGCGCGACAGCCTCAACGCCACCGTCCTCGGCCCCGACGCGACGCCGGACGCGCCCGAATTCGACCTGTTCGTGAAGGAGGTCGTCCGCGAGATGACCACCAAGGCGGGCCAGAAATGCACCGCCATCCGCCGCACCTTCGTCCCCCGCCCGCTGATCGACGCGGTCGAGCAGGCGATCGCAGCCCGGCTCGCCAAGGTGGTCGTCGGCGATCCCGCGCAGGAGGGCGTGACGATGGGCGCGCTCGTCAGCGAACGCCAGCTGCGCGATGTCCGCGCGACCGTCGCCGAACTCGCCCGCGAGGCACGCATCGTGTTCGGCGATCCCGATGCCGATCCGCTGCCCGGCGGCGCCTTCCTCTCGCCGATCCTGCTGCGCTGCGATGCCCCTTGGGAGGCCGCCGGCGTCCACGACAAGGAAGCCTTCGGCCCGGTCTCGACCCTGATGCCCTATGACGACGTCGCCGACGCGATCGCGCTGTGCAATCGCGGCCAGGGTTCGCTCGTGATGTCGCTGTTCACCTACGATCCCGCCGTCGCCGCGCAGGTGGTGGCGGGCGCCGGGGCCTGGCATGGCCGCGTGCTGATCCTCGATCGCGATTGCGCGCGGGAGTCGACCGGCCACGGCTCGCCGCTCCCCGGTCTCGTCCACGGCGGCCCCGGCCGCGCCGGTGGCGGCGAGGAGATGGGCGGCATCCGCGGCGTCCACCACTATATGCAGCGCACCGCGCTTCAGGGCAGCCCGCGCATGCTCGCCGCCGTCGGCCACCGCTGGGTCGCGGGCGCGCCGGTCGCCGACACGCCGCCGCACCCGTTCCGGCTGCGCTTCGGCGAACTGGAGATCGGCAAGACCGTCGTCACCGAAGCGCGCACGATCAGCCTGGCGGACATCGAGCATTTCGCCGAATTCACCGGCGACACCTTCTACGCCCACATGGACGAGGAGGCGGCCGCCGCGAACCCCTTCTTCCCGGGCCGGGTGGCGCACGGCTATCTTATCCTGAGCTTCGCCGCCGGCCTGTTCGTCGATCCCGCCCCCGGCCCGGTCCTCGCCAATTACGGGCTGGATTCGCTGCGCTTCCTCAAACCCGTCTCGCCCGGTGACGCGATCCGCGTGCGCCTGACCGCCAAGGCCAAGAGCCAGCGCAACGAGGAATATGGCGAAGTCCGCTGGGACGCGCTCGTCACCAATCAGGAAGACGAGACGGTCGCGACCTACGAACTCCTCACCATGAACGCGCTGTGAGGCCGGCGCGATGACCGTGAAGCTGATCGCGCTCTACCAGCGCCCCGACGATGTCGATGCCTTCCTCGATCACTATCGGCAGGTCCACCTGCCGCTGATCGAGAAGGTGCCCGGCCTGCTGCGGACAATCGTCAATCACACCGACAAGGTGCTGATCGGCGACACCGCCCCCTTCCTGATCGCCGAGATGCACTTCGCCGATCCGGCCGCCTTCGACGCCGCCATGGCCTCCCCCGAAAACCGCGCCGCCGGCAAGGATCTGATGGGTTTCGCCAAGGGCCTCGTCACCCTGATCGCGGCGGCCAGCACGGATTGAGGATCAGCCGGTCCGCTTGCAGTTTACCGCCGCTTGCTCAATGTGATCGCGCGGCGGATCGATCCGGCGCCTTACGGAACGGATAGATGGCGCGCACCCAGGCGGCGGATTACGATCAACGGCGCGAGGCCATCACGGCCACGGCGGCCGGGCTCTATGCCCGGCATGGCTTCCTCGGCGCGTCGGTTTCGCAGATCGCGGCGGCGTGCAAGACGTCCAAGTCGCTGATCTACCATTATTATCCGTCGAAGGAGGATATCCTGTTCGACGTGATGGACCTGCACGTCCAGAGTCTGGTGCAGGCCGCGCGCGAGATCGACGAGGGGGCGGGCAGCCCGCGGGAGAAGATCGCCCTGCTCGCCCGCGCGCTGATGGACCGCTACGCGGGCGCCGAGGACCAGCACAAGGTGCTGCTCAACGAACTCATCAACCTGCCGCCCGAGCGGCGCGCGATCATCGTCGAGCATCAGCGCAACCTGCTCGATATCTTCGATCGGCTACTGAGCGAGGCCCAGCCCGGCCTCGGCGACGATCACCCCCGCCGCCGCGCGCTGACGATGCTGTTCTTCGGCATGGTCAACTGGACGCACACCTGGTTCGATCCCAGCGGGCCGCTACAGGGCGCCACCATCGCCGACATGGCCTCCACCATGTTCCTGCACGGCGTGGAAGATGCCGCCAAGGTCGGCTGAGGTTCGGCTCAGGCGATAGCCCGGGGTTTCGGCCCGCCCGTCGCCCAGTCGAGCAGTTCGACGGTGTGGACGATCGGGATGCCGGTGCGCTGGCCGATCTGCATGGCGCAGCCGATGTTGCCGGTGGCGATCACGTCGGGCGCGAGCTTCGTGATGTTCGCGACCTTGCGGTCGCCCAACTGGCCCGCGATCACCGGTTGCAGGATATTGTAGGTGCCGGCCGATCCGCAGCACAGATGCGCCTCCGCCGGGGTGCGCACCGTGAAGCCCGCCAGCGCGAGCAGCTTCTTGGGCGCCTCGGTCACCTTCTGCCCGTGCTGGAGCGAGCAGGCGGCGTGATAGGCGACCGTCAGCCCGCCCACCTCGCCCGCCGCCGGCAGGCCGGCATCGATCAGGAATTCGCTGATGTCCTTTGCCAGCGCCGACACGCGCGCGGCCTTGTCGGCATAGGCCGCGTCGTCGCGCAGCATGAATCCGTAATCCTTGATCGTCGTGCCGCAGCCGGACGCGGTGACGAGGATCGCCGCCAGCCCCCGGCTCTCGATCTCGGCCATCCACGCATCGACGTTGCGGCGCGCGGCATCGAGGCTCTCGGCCTCGCGCCCCATATGGTGGACCAGCGCGCCGCAGCAGCCCTCGCCGGGCGCGAAGATCACGTCAAAACCGGCGCGGTTGAGCAACCGCACCGCCGCCGCGCGGAATTCGGGGCGTAGCACGGGTTCGGCGCAGCCCTGCAACAGCGCGACCCGTCCCCTGGGCGTGGCGATCAGGCCGTCGCGCCTCGACGCCCTGGCCGGCACCGTATCCGGCGCCAGCGCGAGCATCGCCGCCATCGGCTCCAGCGCTGGCAGCTTCGCCAGCACCGGCCGGGCCGGGCTCACCAGTCGGGCCAGCCGCAGCGCCAGCCGGAAGCGCCCCGGATGCGGCAACACCCACGCCAGCAGCGACCGGAACAGCCGCTCCTTCCACGGCCGGCGATACCGCTCCTCGATATAGGCGCGGGCATGATCGACGAGGTGCATGTAGTTCACGCCCGAGGGGCAGGTCGTCATGCACGACAGGCAGGAGAGGCAGCGGTCGATATGCTTGACCACCTCGGGCGTCGGCTCGCGCTCCTGCTCCAGCATCTCCTTCATCAGATAGATGCGGCCGCGCGGGCTATCGAGTTCGTCGCCGAGCAGCACATAGGTCGGGCAGGTCGCGGTGCAGAAACCGCAATGGACGCATTTGCGGATCACGGCTTCGGAGGCGGCCATCGCCGGATCGGCGAGCAGCGCGGGCGAGAAATCGGTCTTCATGCGAAACGCCCCGTCTCGAACACGCCGGCCGGATCGAACGCGCGGCGCACCCGCGTTTCCAGCGCCGCCAGCACCGGCGGCTGGGGCTGGAACGCGGGGGTCGCGGCGCGCTCGCCTTCGCTGCCGCGCACCAGGATCGCATGGGCGCCGACCGCCGCTGCCGCGTCGCGCACCATCGACGCCTCGCCCTCGATCGCCGCCCACAACAGCGCCCCGGCCCAGTCGATCAGCAGCCGCGCACCGGCCGCCTCCAGCGCGGCGACGAGCGCGCGCACGCCGAGCAAAGGCACGCTGATCCGCCACAACGTCCCGTCACCCAGCGGCGCGAGGGTCCGCATGTCGCCCCAGAAGGCGTCCGCTTCCTCCACTCCGGCAGGCGCGGTCTGGCCGAAATCCGCCATCAGCCGATCGAGCAGCCCCAGCCGCGCCGCGACCGAGGGGCCGAAGCCCTCCAGCCGGAACGCCGTCACGCCATCGGCCGGCCGATGCGCGGCGGCGGCCACCTCGGCCTGTGCCCCCATCGCCGTGGCCATCGCCCGCAGCGCCTGTTCGGCGCTCAGCCCGCGCAGCAGGCGGGTGGCGGTCTCGCGGGGGCGCGGCAGCACCTTCAAGGTCACCTCGGTCAGCGCGAACAGGCGGCCCCAGCTGTTGCAGGCGAGCTTGGGCAGATCGTAGCCGGTGACGTTCTTCACCACCTTGGCGCCCGCGACGAACCGCTCACCCCGCCCGGAGACGGCGGTGAACCCCAGCAGATGATCGCGCGCACCGCCCGCCGACACCCGCCGCGATCCGCCGACCCCCGCCGCCAGCACCCCACCGATCGTGCTGGCGCCCGCCGGCCCGCCGAAAATCGGGCCATGATCGAACGGATCGAACGCCAGCATCTGGCCCTCGCCCGCCACCAATGCCTCGATGTCGGCCAGCGGCGTGCCCGCCCGCACTGTCAGCACCAGTTCGGCCGGATCGTAATCGACGATCCCGCTCAGCCCGCGCAGGTCGATCCGGTCGCCCGTGCGCGCGGGGGCGCCGATCTCGGCCTTGCTGCCGCCGCCGACGATCTCCAGCGTGCCGCCGGCCGCAGCCGCGTCGGCGACGATCGCGACGACATCCTCGGCGCTCGTGGGAGAATGAACCGCCATCAGAAGCGCGGCAGTTCGGGGAAGGGCACCTGCCCCCGGTGGACATGCATCCGCCCGAGTTCGGCGCAGCGATGGAGCGTCGGGAAGACCTTCCCGGGGTTGAGCAGCAATTCGGGATCGAACGCGCATTTCAGCCGCTGCTGGTGGCGCAGATCGGTCTCGCTGAACATTTCGGGCATCAGGTCGCGCTTCTCGACGCCGACGCCATGTTCGCCGGTCAGCACGCCGCCCACCTTCACGCACAGCCGCAATATGTCGTTGCCGAACGCCTCGGCCTTGTCGAGTTCGCCCGGCACATTGGCATCGTAGAGGATCAGCGGGTGGAGATTGCCGTCGCCCGCGTGAAACACATTCGCCACGCCCAGGCCGTAGTGCGCCGACAATTCCTTCATGGCATCGAGCACGTCGGGCAGGCGGCGGCGCGGAATGGTGCCGTCCATGCAATAATAATCGGGCGACAGCCGCCCGACCGCCGGGAAGGCCGCCTTGCGCCCCGCCCAGAAGGCGACCCGCTCCTCCTCGCTCTGCGAGATGCGCGCCGAAACCGCGCCGTTCGCCAGCGCGATCCGCTCGATCTCGCCGATCAAGTGGCTGCATTCGGCCTCCGGCCCGTCCAGTTCGACGATCAGCAGCGCCTCCACATCGAGCGGATAGCCGACGTTGACGAACGCCTCGGCCGCATGGATCGCCGGCCGGTCCATCATCTCCATGCCCGCCGGGATGATGCCACCCGCGATCACGTCGGCCACGCACTGCCCCGCGCCCTCGACGGTGGAGAAACCGATCAGCACCGCGCGCGCCGTCTCGGGCTTGGGCAGGATGCGGACGGTCACCTCGGTCACGACGCCGAGCATCCCCTCGGAGCCGACCACCACGCCGAGCAGGTCGAGCCCCTGCGGATCGAGCGTCTCCCCGCCGATCCGCACGATCTCGCCATCCATCGTCACCAGCTCGACGCCGAGGACGTTGTTGGTGGTCAGCCCATATTTCAGGCAATGCACCCCGCCCGAATTTTCGGCGATATTGCCGCCGATCGAACAGGCGATCTGGCTCGACGGATCGGGCGCGTAATAGAAGCCCATCTCCTCCACGGCGCGCGTGATGGCCAGGTTAGTGACCCCCGGCTGCACCACCGCCAGCCGCGCCTCATAGGAGATGCCCAGCACGCGGTTGAGCTTGCCCAGCCCCAGCAGCACGCCATCCGCCAGCGGCAGCGCACCGCCCGACAGCGAGGTGCCCGAACCGCGCGGCACCACCTTAACGCCATTGTCGTGGCACCAGCGCAGCACCGCCGCGACTTGGGCGGTATCGCTCGGCAGTACGACGACCATCGGCGGCTGGCGATAGGCAGTCAGCCCATCCGATTCATAGGGCCGCAGCGCATCCACATCGTCGATCACCCCCTCGCCCGGCACGATCGCCCGCAACGCGGCGACGATCTCCGTGCGGCGGGCCAGCACCGCCTGATCGGGCTCGGGCATTTTCAGCGACATGGCGGAGCGCCGCTCAGCCCTGCGCGGTCAGGCCAGCGGCGGCGATGCCCGCCAGCGCGCAGATCTCGTCATTGTCGGACGTGTCGCCCGTCACGCCGACCGCGCCGATCGGCGCGCCCTCGCCATCCACCACGATCACGCCGCCCGCCGCCGGGATCACGCCATGCGGCGCGATCGGCCCCAGCGACGCGACGAAACTCGGCCGCTCCGCCGCCATATCCGCGATCTTGCGCGACGAGATGCCGAGCGCCAACGCCCCGCCCGCCTTGCCGCTCGCGATCTGCAACCGCAGCGTCGAGGCGCCATCCTGCCGGGCGAAGGCGATCAGATGCCCGCCGGCATCCAGCACCGCGACGCTGAGCGGCTTGAGCCCCAGCGCGCCCCCCTTGTCGAGCGCGGCGGCGATGATGGCGTTGGCCTGGGCGAGGGAAATGCGGCTCACGGATCGGCTCCTTGCGAAAGGAAGGCTTGTACCATGGGATTATATGGGCCGGTCAGACCCCCACTAGCCGATATAAATAATGAGCTGTCGTTCCCTCAAGGAAAAGATGGGCGTCTTAATCGGCGGCGGCACTCGTCGATCCGCCGCCCGCGATCGCATCGATCCGGCGGAGCATCGACACGAAGGTCGCCAGCTCGGCCTCGCTGAAACCGGCGAACAGCCGCGCCTCGATCTCCAGCGCCTTGGGGGCCACCTGATCGTACAGCGCGCGTCCCTCGGCAGACAGCGTCAGCAGATGCGATCGGCGGTCATCCCGATGGGGCAACCGCGATAGCAGCCCGCGCTGGGTCAGGGCGATGGCGCTGCGGCTGACCGTCACCTTGTCCATGCGGGTGAGCTGGCCGATCTCCTGCTGGGAAATCATCTCGCGCTCGGCCGTTACGGCAATGATGCGCCACTCCGGGATCTTCAGGTCGAACAGATCGGCATAGATCGACGCGACCCGGTCGCTCACGAGGTTGGAGGTGAAGGACAGCCGGTAGGGCAGGAAGGTGTCGAGGGTCAGCGTGCGGGCGGCCATCACCGATCGTACCATTCGCGCGGCCGGCCGCAATCGGGGACCGCCTGCACTGGAATATCGTAACATTTGACACCAATTCGCCGGAAGCGCAATATCGTCTCAAATGATACCATAAATGGAGAGTGTGATGAACGGCAGCGCCACCCTCGATCGCCCGGCGGTCGATGCGAGCAACCCCCTCGGGCTCGCCGGCTTCGAATTCTGCGAATTCACCTCGCCCGATCCCGAGGCGATGGCGCGCCAGTTCGAGCAATTGGGCTTCGTCCCCGCCTCGATCCACCCGACCAAGGCGATCGTCCGCTACAAGCAGGGCCGCATCAACCTGCTGCTGAACCGCGAGCCGACCGGCCAGGCGGCCGATTTCCGTCGCGATCATGGCCCGTCGGCCAGCGGCATGGCATTCCGCGTGGCCGACGCGAAGCAGGCGTTCGCCGCCGCGCTCGATCGGGGCGCCAAGGCGGCGGATGCGGCCTCCGGCGCGCTCGGCGAGGGCATCTATGTTCTCGAGGGGATCGGCGGCTCGCTGCTCTATCTGGTCGATCGCCATGGCGCGGCGGGCAGCCTGTATGACGATTGGGATGCGGTGCCCGGCGCGGCGCAGGCGGAGGCCGAGAATTCGGTCGGGCTCGATCTGCTCGACCATCTCACCCACAACGTGAAGCGCGGCCAGATGCGCGTCTGGTCCGAATTCTACGGCAAGCTCTTCGGCTTCGAGGAGCAGAAGTACTTCGACATCAAGGGCAAGGCGACCGGCCTGTTCAGCCAGGCGATGATCGCCCCCGACGGCGCGATCCGCATCCCGCTGAACGAGAGCCAGGACGACAAGAGCCAGATCGAGGAATTCATCCGCGATTACAATGGCGAGGGCATCCAGCACCTCGCTCTCTCGACCAACGATATCTACACGACGGTCGAGAAACTGCGCGCGCGCGGCGTGCGGTTGCAGGATACGATCGAGACCTATTACGAACTGGTCGACAAGCGCGTGCCCGGCCATGGCGAGGATCTGGCGCGTCTGCGCCGGAACCGCATCCTGATCGACGGCGACGTGAAGGAGGAGGGGCTCCTGCTCCAGATCTTCACCGAGAATATGTTCGGCCCGATCTTCTTCGAGATCATCCAGCGCAAGGGCAACGAAGGCTTCGGCAACGGCAATTTCCAGGCGCTGTACGAGTCGATCGAACTCGACCAGATCCGTCGCGGGGTCATCACCGTCGATGGCTGACGGGGCCATCCTTCCGGCGGGCGGCATGATGCCGGGCTTCGGCAATCACTTCGCGAGCGAGGCGGTGGCCGGTGCCTTGCCGGTCGGGCGCAACAGCCCGCAGAAGGTGCCGTACGGCCTCTACGCCGAGCAGCTTTCCGGCACGGCCTTCACCGCGCCCCGCGCCGAAAACCGCCGTTCGTGGCTCTATCGCCTGCGGCCGACCGCCAATCATCCGCCGTTCCGCCCCTACGCCCGGCCCGGTCTGATCCGCTCCGCGCCGTTCGACGAGGTGCCCCCCTCGCCGAACCGGCTGCGCTGGGATGCCCTGCCCCTGCCCGCCGATCCCGTGGATTTCATCGACGGGCTGGTCACCTATGCCGGCAACGGCGATGTCGGCGCGGGCACGGGCCTCGCCATCCACGCTTATGCCGCCACCGCCTCGATGGTCGATCGCGCCTTCTTCGACGCCGATGGCGAGCTGCTGATCGTGCCGCAGCAGGGCACGCTGCGGCTGGTGACCGAACTGGGCGTGATGACCGTCGCGCCGCAGTCGATCGCCCTGATTCCGCGCGGGATGCGCTTCCGCGTCGAGCTGATCGACGGGCCGGCGCGCGGCTATGTCTGCGAGAATTACGGCGCCTTGTTCCGCCTGCCCGATCTCGGCCCGATCGGCTCCAACGGCCTCGCCAACCCCCGCGATTTCGAGACGCCGGTGGCCGCTTTCGAGGACGAGGACCGGCCGCACGAAATCGTCCAGAAATTTCAGGGCGGGCTGTGGACGACGACGCTCGATCATTCGCCGTTCGACGTGGTCGCCTGGCACGGCAATCTCGCGCCCTGCCGCTATGATCTCACCCGCTTCAACACGATCAACACGGTCAGCTTCGATCATCCCGATCCGTCGATCTTCACCGTCCTGACGTCGCCCAGCGACACGCCGGGCACGGCCAATTGCGATTTCGTGATCTTCCCGCCACGCTGGATGGTCGCGGAGGACACGTTCCGCCCGCCCTGGTTCCATCGCAACGTGATGAGCGAGTTCATGGGGCTGATTCACGGCAGCTACGACGCCAAGGAGGGCGGCTTCATCCCCGGCGGCGCCTCGCTCCACAATCAGATGAGCGGCCACGGCCCCGATCAGGCGAGCTACGAGAAAGCGGTCGCCGCGCCGCTCGCACCGCACAAGATCGAGCGGACGATGGCCTTCATGTTCGAAAGCCGCAACGTCCTCCGCCCTACCCGCTGGGCCAGCGAAACCCCGCTCGCCCAGCCCGACTACGACCATGTCTGGTCGAATTTCACGAAGGGCAACCCGCCGCAATGATCGCCATCGACGACACCCACGATCCGGCGCTGACGAGCTGGGTCGCCTCGGCCAACGGCCATGCCGATTTCCCGATCCAGAACCTGCCGTTCGGCATCTTCTCCCCCGCCGGCGGGGCGGCCCGGCCGGGCGTCGCGATCGGGGAGAGCATCCTCGATCTCGGCGGCGTGGCGGCGCTGCTGCCCGACGCGGTCGCGCCGACGCTCTCGGGCCACACACTCAACGCGCTCTTCGCGCTGCCCGCCGCCGACCGGCTGGCGCTGCGCCGCCGCCTGTCGAGCCTGCTCGCCGACGAAAGCCATCGCGCGATCGTCGCGCCGATGCTGCACGACACGGCCGGCTGCACGCTGCACCTGCCCGCCGCGATCGGCGACTATTCCGATTTCTACGTCGGCATCCACCATGCCAACAATGTCGGCAAGCAGTTCCGCCCGGACAATCCGCTGCTGCCCAATTATAAATATGTGCCGATCGGCTATCATGGCCGCGCCTCGTCGATCCGCCCATCGGGCGTGCCGGTGATCCGCCCCCAGGGCCAGCGCAAGGCCCCCGATGCCGACGCGCCGACCTATGGCCCGTCGCGCCGGCTCGATTACGAACTGGAGCTGGGCGTGTGGATCGGCACCGGCAATCCGCTGGGCCAGCTGGTGCCGGTGGCCGAGGCGGGCGGCCATATCGCCGGCTTCTGCCTGCTCAACGACTGGTCGGCGCGCGACTTTCAGGCGTGGGAATATCAGCCGCTCGGCCCCTTCCTCTCGAAGAGCTTCCATTCGACCATCTCGCCCTGGGTCGTCACGGCCGAGGCGATGGCGCCCTTCCGGACCGCGCAGCCCGCCCGGCCGGACGGCGACCCCGCGCCCCTGCCCTATCTGTGGGACGAGGCGGATCAGGCCAAGGGTGCGCTGGCGCTCGATCTGGGCGTCGCGATCCGCACGGCGGCGATGCGGTCGGCCGGCCTCGATCCGCATCCGCTGAGCCGGGGCGTAGCGACCGACATGTATTGGACGGTCGCGCAGATCGTGGCGCACCACGCCTCGAACGGCTGCAATCTCAACCCCGGCGATCTGCTCGGCACGGGCACGATCAGCTCGGCCGATCGCGACGGCCTCGGCAGCCTCATGGAGCTGAGCCGGGGCGGCGCCGAGCCCGTCGTCCTGCCCGGCGGCGAGACGCGCGGCTTCCTGGAGGATGGCGACGAGATCATCCTCTCGGCCACCGCCCGCGCCGCCGGCTTCGTGTCGATCGGCTTCGGCGCCTGCGTGGCCACCATCCTGCCGGCCCGTCCGGCACTGCCTTGAGCGAGACGCCGTCGAGCGCGCGGCTGTGGGCGACCCCGGCCGGCATCCGCCTCGGCCCGCTCGACCTGATCGCCGATGGCGCCGCCCGCAACTTCGTCCTCCAGATGAGGGCCGGCCGCTTCCACGGCTTCGCCCTCCGCCGGGGCGATCGCGTCCACGGCTATGTCGATCGCTGCCCGCACATGGGCGTACCACTCGCCCAGCACCTCGACCGCTATCTGACGCCCGATGGCGACCTCGTCCTGTGCAGCTGGCACGGCGCCCTGTTCGACCCGGAAACCGGCCTGTGCGTCGGCGGGCCGTGCGCGGGCCAGCGCCTGACGCCCTGGCCGCTCGCCGTGGTCGACGGCGCGATGGTCACCGCCGCGCCGTCGATCACCCCCTGACCCGCGTTCGATTGCCGCCCCCGCGCAGGCCGTGGAACGCCGTCGCCAATCCTGATAGGGCGGCGTTGAAACAGGCGGAGATCGAGCGATGCTGGCAAACCCGTGGCACCGGGCGATGTGGAGCGGCGCGGCCCTGCTGCTCGCCCTCCCCTTCCTCGCGATGCAGGTGACCGGCGAAGTCCGCTGGAGCCCCGCCGACTTTCTGGTCGCCGCCATCCTGCTCGGCGGCGTGTGCGGCATCTACGAAGTCGCGACCGTATGGCAGGCGAACCGCAGCTACCGCCTCGGGGTCGGCCTCGCCCTCTTCACCGCGCTTTCGCTGATCTGGGTCAATCTGGCGGTCGGCATGATCGGCAGCGAAGCCAACCCCGCCAACCTCGTCTTCGCCGGCGTGCTGCTGGTGGCGGCGGGCGGCGCGATCGGTGCCGGGCGACGGCCGGAGGCTCTGTCGCGCGCGATGGCCGCGACGGCGGGCGCGCAGGCGTTGACGGCGCTCGTGGCATTGAAGGCGGGCGCCGAACCGCTCGCTACCGTCGCCATCGCGGTCTTTACGGGGATGTGGCTGGCCTCCGCCTGGCTGCTGCGCCGGGCGGCCTGAACCCTCGTCGTCATTGCGAGCGTAGCGAAGCAATCCAGGTTCCGCCGCTGGATTGCTTCGCTGCGCTCGCAATGACGGATCGATGCCCCTCCCCCGGATCACCGAGGGAGGGAACAGGGCATCTTACTGCGGCACCACCGTCACGGCGCGGCGGTTTTCCGCCCAGGCGGATTCGTCGGAGCCGTTGGCGACCGGGCGTTCCTTGCCGTAGCTGATCGTCGACAGGCGCGAGGACGAGATGCCCTGGCTGACGAGGAAGTTCTTCGCGGCATTGGCGCGGCGGTCGCCCAGCGCGAGGTTGTATTCGCGGGTGCCGCGCTCGTCGGCATGGCCCTCGATCGTGACGGCGACGGCCGGATAGCGCTTCAGCCAGACGGCCTGCTTGGACAGGATCATCTGCGAATCCGAATCGATATCGTACATGTCGGTGCCGAAATGGACCGTGTCCGTGCCCGACTGGGCGAGGAAGTCCGCGCGCGAGCCCGGAACCACCGAGCTGCCGACATCGGACGGCGGCGGCGGCGGGGTCGGCTCGGTCGAGGTGGCCGGGGCCGGCGGAAGCTGGGCCGGCGGCTTCTTGGCGCAGCCCGCGATCGCGAGCAGGGCGGCGCCCACCAGCAGCGTCTTCGTCATGGTCTTGGTCATAGCCTTCTCCTCAAATCGTCGTCGGGTCGTGTTCAGGGGAGTAGCGGCCCCCAGGCGGGATCGGAGCCGTCGAGCGGCGTTGGCACTGGCCGCGCGTTGACGCCGGTAAGATCGACCGACCACAGATCGGCCTTCCCCGATCCCTGGCCCGTGCGGAAAAACAGTATGACGCGGCCGTTGGGCGCCCAGGTGGGGCCTTCGTCCTGCCAGCCGTTGGTGAGAATCTTCTCGTTGCCCCCGCTGGGCGACATGACGCCCACGTTGAAGCCGCCGCTGGTGCGGGTGAAGGCGATCAGGTCGCCGCGCGGGCTCCACACCGGGGTCGCGTAGCGGCCCGCGCCGAAGCTGATGCGCTGCTGGTTCGATCCGTCGGCGTTCATCACATACAGCTGCTGGCCGCCCGACCGATCGCTCTCGAACACGATCTTCGATCCGTCCGGCGAGAAGGAGCCGCCGGTGTCGATGCCGGGCGAGGTCGTCAGCCGGGTCGCCGCGCCGCCGCCGGCCGGCACGCGATAGATATCCGTATTGCCCGCCACCGACATCGAGAAGATGATCGACGAGCCATCGGGCGAAAAGCGCGGCGCGAAGGTCATGTTCGGCTGGCTTACCACCAATCGTTTCGTGCCCGAACCGATATCGTAGACATACACGCGCGGCCGATCATTCTCGAAGCTCATGAACACCAGGCTCTGCCGGTTGGGGGCAAAGCGCGGGGTGAGCGAGATCGACTGGCCGTTGGTGATGAAGCGGTGGTTCGCCCCGTCCTGGTCCATGATCGCCAGCCGCTTGGTGCGGCGGTTCTTGGGGCCGGTTTCGGAGACGTAGACGACCTGACTGTCGAAATAGGGGCCTTCGCCCGTCAGCCGGGTGTAGACCGTGTCGGCGCATTTGTGCGCGCCGCGCCGCCAGTCGGACGGGCGGACGACATAGCCCTGCCGCGTCAGTTCGGACTGGCTGAACACGTCGTAGAGATAGCAGCCGACCGTGAGCGTGCCGTCGCCGTTGGACTGGACGAAGCCCTGCACCAGCGCCTGAGCGCCGGTGGTGGCCCAGGCGCCATATTCGGGCGCGGTCACCTGCGGGAAGGCGACCGGGCGCAGCTGCGCGGGAGCGAGCGGCGAGAAGAGCCCGCTGTTCTTCAGATCGTTGGTGATGACATCCGACACGCGCTGGCCGAGCGCGGAGGTGTCGCCGGCGGGGGTGTCGACCGTCTGCGGGGTCGGCATCGCGGGAATCGCGATCGGCATCGGCGCGGAGATGCCGCCGGTGATATCGACGCGCACCTGCGCCGGCGCCACCGCCGCCATGCCCGCCAGAGCGAGGCCCATCGCCACCTTGATCTGTGAAGTTCCGATCATACCGCTCATGCAACCATCCCGTCAGTTGTGCGTATCGCGCGCCGAGCCGTTCAGTTCCCGATTTGGCTGAAAGTCGGCTCAATATCTTCCCATCCGCCCTTATAAAGCTCCGCCGGGAGCTTGAGCGGCGTACATTCCATCACCGCCGCGATCGCGACTTCGGCCGCGCGCTTGGCGTAACGGCCGTTCTGTTCGTCGAGGCCCGTCTGTTCGGACACGGTCGGCCGCGCCTCCAGCGTGCCATCCGGGTTGAAACGCAGGCGCAGCACGGTGCGGATACGCTCGCCGCCGGGGCCGACGAGGCCCTTGCGCTCGTAGCAGGGCTGCACCTGCCGCTTGATGGCGGCGCCCAGCCCGTTCATCGCCGCCTGGCCGACCGCCGCGCGCGGGGCGTCGGCCTTGCCGCGCCCGTTCTGGACGACGTCCTTAAGGAAATCCTTGCCCAGCCGCGATCCGGTGGTCTTTTCGGCCTTGCCGCTGCCGCCCTCGCGCCTGGCCTCGGCCCGCACCGATTTCAGGAAGCTGTCATCCAGTGGCGTGCGCGACTTGGCGGGCGGGGTGGGCTTGGCCTTCTCCGGCGCGGGCTTTTCGGCGACCGGCTTCGGCTCGGGCTTGGGCGGGGTCTTGCTGGGTGGCGCCGGCGGGGGCGGCGTCGGCTTGGGGGCCGGCGGGGTCGGCACCGGCTCGGGCGCGGCGGGGGCGGCTTCCTCGGCCTTGCCGATCTCGGGCGCTTCCGACGAGGAGGCTTCCTCGGTCGACACCACCGGCGCGGTGGAGCGCAGGCCGACCAGATCGGTCAGCTGCACGTCCATCGTGTCCATGGCCTTGGGGATCGGGCGCGGCCGGGCGAGCAGGCCGAACGACAGCGCCGCCAGCACCACCACATGCGCCGTGATCGCGACGCCGAACCCGAGACGATCGGCCTTATCCACCCGCGCGCGTCGTCCCTGCCGGGGTAGCGGCGCCGCCACCGGGCGCGGCGGTATCGGCGGCGCTGTTGGTCACCAGCGCCACCTTGTTCAGCCCGGCGTGGTTGAGTTCGCCCATCACCGCCATCACCCGCCCGTAATCGAGCTGCGTGTCGGCGCGCAGGAACACCTGCGGCGGCTCCTTGCCGGCGGCGGCGGCCGCCACGGCGGCGAGGCGCGAGGCGAGCTGGGGCAGCGCCACCTCCTCCTCGTCGATATAGATCGATCCCCTGGCGTCGAGCGACAGTTGCAGCGGCTTCTGCTCCTGCTCCAGCGCACCGGCGCGGCTGTCGGGCAGCTTCACCGGCACGCCCGCCATCAGCAGCGGCGCCGTCACCATGAAGATGATGAGCAGCACCAGCATCACGTCCACCAGTGGCGTGACGTTGATCTCCGCCATCGGCGCGCGCTTGCCGCCGTTGCGGCCGGATACGGGGCCCATCGCCATCAGCGCGTGCCCCCCGCGCTATCGCGGGAGCACGGCGGATGATGGGGTGGGGTCACAGCCACCCTCACTCCTCCAGCGCCTTGCTCAGGGTCGAATGGAAATTGTCCGCGAACCGGGTCAGCCGCGCCTCCAGCTTGTTGAGCTTGTGGCTCAGCCGGTTGTACGCGATCACCGCCGGGATGGCCGCGAACAGGCCCAGCGCGGTGGCGAACAGGGCCTCGGCGATGCCGGGCGCGACCACGCCCAGGCTGGTGTTCTGCGACGCCGAAATGTCGGTGAAGGCGCGCATGATGCCCCACACGGTGCCGAACAGGCCGACGAACGGCCCGACCGAGCCGATGGTCGCCAGCATGTTGAGCTTGTCGCCCAATTTGTCGATCTCCGCCGCGACCGCCGAACCCAGCGCGGTGGCGATGCGCGAACGGCTGCCCTCGCGGTCGATCGTCTTGCCGCCGGTCGAGCGGCGCCATTCCGCCACGCCCGCCGTGAACACGCGCGCGGCGGGCAGATCCTGCCGCCCCGGCCCGTCGTACAAGGCATCGATATTGTTCGAGGCACGCACCTCCTGCTCGAAGGCCTCGCTCTTTTTGGCCATCCGGCCGATGCGACTGCCGTGGCCGATGATGATCGCCCAGGTCCACACGCTCGCCACGACGAGCAGGATCATCACCGCCTTCACGATGATGTCGGCCTGCATGAACAGATTGACCGGCGAAAGGATGTCGTGGCTCGCCGCCACCTGCACCCCGTTAATCAGCTCCATCTGTTCCCTTTCATCCGCTGGAAAGTCTCGACCCACTCGGCCGGCTGGCGTTTGGGGCGCCCGTCCAGCGAGGTGAACACCACGACTACGTCCGCTTGCGCCAGCACATCCGCCCCGCGCATGACTCTTTGCTGAATGACCGACGATGCGCCGCCCAGTTTCACCAACTGACTGACCACCACCAGTTCGTCATGCAGCATTCCCGGCTTCAGGAAACGCAGCTGTACTTCCGCGACCACATATTGCCCGACGCCGGCGTCGCGCGCGGCGCGCTGGTCGGTGCCGAGCAGGGTGAGCATGTTCGATCGGCCGCGCTCCATGAAGCGCAGATAATTGGCGTGATAGACCACGCCGCCGGCATCGGTGTCCTCATAATAGACCCGGAGCGGCAAGCGGTGCTCGGTGCCCGCGAAGCGACCGGCGCTTGGGCGATCGTCGGTGGCGTCGTCCATCGCGCTACCTTTAACCATGTTGCGGCGCGATGGCACCCCCTGACTTGGGGTGACGGTTTTACCCCTTGGATCGGCCGGAAGACCTTCCCTCAACCGTTCGTGTCGAGCGAAGTCGAGACACCTGCGCGCGGGGCACGTCCCCCGATCTCGCTCGGGACGAACGGAGCATTATCAAGGCCGGGCATCAGAAAAGTTCATCCTGCCCGCCCGCCGGGATCGGCAAACCGAGGTGGGTCCACCCACGCCCGTTGAGGCAGCGCCCCCGCGCCGTCCGCGCGATCAGGCCGAGCTGGATGAGGTAAGGCTCGATCACCTCCTCGATCGTGTCGCGCGGTTCGGAGAGGCCGGCGGCGAGCGTCTCCACCCCCACCGGGCCGCCGCGATATATGTCGGCGATCATGTGGAGGTAGCGCCGGTCCATCGCGTCGAGGCCGAGCCCGTCCACCTCCAGCCGGGTCAGCCCGCCGTCCGCCATCTTAGCGTCGACCACCGGCACGCCCGCGACATCGGCGAAGTCGCGCACCCGGCGCAGCAGCCGGCCGGCGATGCGCGGCGTGCCCCGCGCGCGCTTGGCGATCTCGCGCGCGCCATCGGGGGCGATCGCCAGGCCGAGCAGCCCGGCGGCACGGCGCACCACCGATTCCAGCTCGTCCACGGTGTAGAATTGCAGCCGCACCGGAATGCCGAAGCGATCGCGCAGCGGCTGGGTCAGCAGCCCCTGCCGGGTCGTGGCGCCCACAAGGGTGAAGCGCGGCAGATCGATCCGCACCGATCGCGCCGACGGTCCCTCGCCGATCATCAGATCGAGCGCGCGATCCTCCATCGCCGGATAGAGGATTTCCTCCACGGCGGGCGCGAGGCGATGGATTTCATCGATGAAGAGGACGTCGCCATCCTCCAGATTGGTCAGCAGCGCCGCCAGATCGCCGGCCTTGGCCACCACCGGGCCGGATGTGGCGCGGAAACCCACGCCCATCTCACGCGCCATGATCTGGGCGAGCGTCGTCTTGCCGAGCCCCGGCGGGCCGAACAGCAGCACATGATCCAGCGCCTCGCCCCGCGCCTTGGCCGCCGCGATGAACACGCGCAGATTATCCCGCGCGGCCTGCTGCCCGACGAATTCGTCGAGGCTCTTGGGGCGGAGCGCCGCATCGACATCCTCGGGGCGGCGGCTGGCGGTCAACAGGCGATCGGCGTCGCTCATGGCGTCATGTCATTCGGCATATCCGATGATCGTATCGCCATTTACCGAAAGGTGCACCACGGACGTTGCCGTCGCATAGCATTCCACCGCAAGCGCGGGGGTGGCCGCGATCGATCCGGCATCCCAGCGCACCGTCATGCCGCGTCCGCCCGGCTCCACCACCGCCGCCGCGCGGGGCAGGCCATCGGGATATTGCACTGCGTAGAGGCTGGTGGCGAAGGCGGCGGTGCAGGCATCCGTCGCGATCGCCTGCCGGGCCACCGCCTTCTCGCCGACCAGCTCGGGTCGCGGCAGACCCTCCTCCTTCGCATAGGAAACACCAACAATCGCCACGATCATCATGAATCCCTTGAGCATTTTTGCCCTCCCTCTCTGATCGTTTCGGGAAGGGAATCCTTTTTCGTTTCGCTGGCAAGCAATTTTGCGACGCGCCACCGATGACCGGGGCGGTGGCCGACCACGCGGCATATCGCTAGAAGATCGGAAATGGCTCAAAATCCCGATTTATACCTGATGGCGCCGCTGATCCCGCATACGGTGGCCGCGCTCGAAAGCCGCTTCCGCATTCACCGCAGCGATCCGCCGCCCTCCACCCGCGCCATCGCGTGCGGCGGAACGACGGTGATCGACGCGGCGTCGATGGATCGACTGCCGAACCTGGGGATCATCGCCTGCTGCGCCGTCGGCTATGACGGGGTCGATACCGCCGCCGCCGCCGCGCGCGGCATCCGCGTGACCAACACGCCCGACGTGCTGACCGACGACGTCGCCGATCTCGCCATCGGGCTGATATTGGCGCTGGAACGGCGCATCGCCTTCGCCGACCGGCTGGTGCGCGGCGGCGGCTGGGCGATGCCGCTCAGCCGCAAGGTGAGCGGGCGGCGGATCGGCATCTTCGGCCTCGGCCGCATCGGCCACGCCATCGCCCGCCGCGCCGCGCCCTTCGCCGGCGAGATCCTCTACACCGCCCGTTCGGAGAAAGCGGACGTGCCATACCGCTACTGCCCCGACATCACCGCTCTGGCGGCGGCGAGCGACATATTGGTCCTCGCCGCCCCCGGTGGCGACGCCACGCGCGCGATAGTTGACGCGAACGTGCTGGCGGCGCTCGGCGCGGACGGCGTGCTGGTCAACGTGTCACGCGGCAGCCTGGTGGACGAGCCCGCGCTGATCGCCGCGCTGGAGGCGGGTGGTATCGCGGGTGCCGCGCTCGATGTGTTCGCGGACGAACCCCATGTGCCCGAGGCGCTCAGGGCGATGGATCAGGTGGTGCTGACGCCGCATCTGGGCAGCGCCACGCAGGACACGCGCCGGGCGATGGGCGAGCTGACGGTGGCGAATCTGGATGCCTTCTTCGCGGGGAAACCGCTCCTCACGCCCGTTCCCTGATCCGTTCATCCCAAGCGCGAGAGCGGCCTTACCGCTTGGCCGCCTTCCGCAACGCCAGCCGCACGGTCGCGTCCAGCCCGCCATCCTCGCCCAGCTCGTCGATCGCCGCCGCCACCGCCGCGCTCGCCTCGGCCGGCCGGAAGCCGAGATTGGCGAGCGCCGACAGCGCGTCCGCCGCCGTCCCGCCGGACGCGGCGGTCGCCACCGATCCGCCGCCGGGGCCGATCGCGATGCCGCCCACCTTGTCCTTCAACTCGCGCACGATCCGCTCGGCCAGCTTCGGCCCGACACCGTTGGCCCGCGCCACCATCGCCTTGTCCTGGGCCCCCACGGCGCGCGACAGATCGGCCGGCTCCAGCACCGACAGGATCGCCAGCGCCACCCGTGCGCCGACCCCCTGCACGCCCGTCAGCAGCCGGAACCAGTCCCGCTCGCTGGCGGTCGCGAAGCCGACGAGGCGGAGGAAATCCTCGCCCACCAGCATCTCGGTATGCAGCATCGCCGCCTCCCCCACCGGGCCGATCGCGGCCAGGGTGCGCGAGGAAGCCCCGACGAGATAGCCGACACCGCCCACGTCGATGACGGCGGAATCACTATCGGTGGAGACGAGGCGGCCCTTGAGATGCGCGATCATGCGGGGGTGATAGCGGAGGCGCGGGCGGGCGTCATGGGTTCAACCCGCCAAGCCTGATGATCGACTGTACCACCACACTGCGGGATCAAGCACCTAGACCAGCCGGCTCTGCTTGACCGCCGCCTCGACGAAGCTGGCGAACAAGGGATGCGGATCGAAGGGCTTGGATTTCAGTTCCGGGTGGAACTGGACGCCGACGAACCAGGGATGGTCGGGGCGCTCGACGATCTCGGGCAGTTCACCGTCGGGCGACATGCCGGAGAAGACAAGGCCGCCGGCCTCCAGCGCATCCTTGTAATGCGCGTTCACCTCATAGCGGTGGCGGTGGCGTTCGGAGATGGCGGTGTCGCCGTAGATCGAGGCGACGTGGCTGTTGCCGGCCAAGGCCGCGTCATAGGCGCCCAGCCGCATCGTGCCGCCGAGATCGCCGCCGGCCTCGCGCTTTTGCAGGCCGTCCGCCGTCATCCATTCGGTGATGAGGCCGACCACCGGCTCGTCGGTCGGGCCGAATTCGGTGGTGGAGGCGGTGGCGATGCCGGCGGTGTTGCGGGCGCCTTCGATGCAGGCCATCTGCATCCCCAGGCAGATGCCGAAATAGGGCACCTTGCGCTCACGGGCGAAGCGGACCGAGGAAATCTTGCCCTCCGACCCGCGCTCGCCGAAGCCGCCGGGGACGAGGATGGCGTGGAGCGGTTCCAGCTTGGCGGTGACCTCCGCCTCGTCCTTCTCGAACAGTTCGGCGTCGATCCAGCGGATGTTGACCTTCACGCGATTGGCGATGCCGCCATGCACCAGCGCCTCGTGGAGCGACTTGTAGGCATCGGGCAGCCCGACATATTTGCCGACCACACCGATCGTGACCTCGCCTTCGGGGTTGTGGACCCGATCGACGATATCCTCCCACTGGCGCAGGTCCGGCGCGGGGCCGGGCGTCATGCCGAAGGCGGCGAGGACGGCGCTGTCGAGGCCCTCGGCGTGATAATTGAGCGGCACCTCGTAGATCGACTTGGCGTCGAGCGCGGGGATGACGGCCGATTTGGGCACGTTGCAGAACAACGCGATCTTGGCGCGCTCGCCTTCGGGCAGGGGGCGGTCGCAGCGGCAGACCAGCACGTCGGGCTGGATGCCCAATGAGGTGAGGTCGCGCACGCTGTGCTGGGTCGGCTTGGTCTTCAGCTCGCCGGCGGCGGCGATATAGGGGACGAGGGTGAGGTGGACGAAGATCGCGCGATCGCGGCTGAGATCGTTCCGCAGCTGGCGGATCGCCTCCATGTAGGGCAGCGATTCGATGTCGCCGACGGTGCCGCCGATCTCGCACAGCACGAAATCGACGCCCTCGGTTTCCGCCGTGGCGAACTGCTTGATGGCATCGGTGACGTGCGGGATGACCTGCACGGTGGCGCCGAGATAATCGCCCCGGCGCTCCTTGGCGATGATTGTCTGGTAGATGCGACCGCTGGTGACGTTATCCGACTGGCGGGACGAGACGCCGGTGAAGCGTTCGTAATGGCCGAGGTCGAGGTCGGTCTCGGCCCCGTCGTCCGTCACATAGACCTCGCCGTGCTGATAGGGCGACATCGTGCCCGGATCGACGTTGAGGTAGGGATCGAACTTGCGAATGCGGACGGTGTGGCCACGCGCCTGGAGCAGCGCTGCGAGCGCCGCGGCCATGAGGCCCTTGCCAAGCGAGGAGACCACGCCGCCGGTGATGAAAATGAACCGCGTCATGGGAGGATGGGCTTAAGCCGTCCCCGGCGGAAAGGGCAAGGGCACGAATCCCGCGCTGGCGGGGATAAGTGCGTCAAGGGGGGATATGCCGCCTACCCGCCCCGATCGCGTGAACGACGCGATCGGGTACTAGATCAATAGCTTATCGCGCGAGCGGGACCGCGTTGTTGTCGGCCGGCGCCGGGGCGGCGGCGGGCGCTTCGGCCGCGCCGGGGGTGGGCGCCGCCTCGCCGGGCTTGCGCGCCAGGCTGGTGTCGATCGTGGCGCCGCGATTGAGCGTGGCGGCATAGCCCGCCAGGAAGATGCTCATCACCACGAAGGCGGTGGCGAGAATCGTCGTGGCGCGGGTGAGGAAATCCGCCGCGCCGCGCGCGCTCATCAGGCCGGACGGGCTGCCCGACGAGGTGAGGCCGCCACCCTCCGACCGCTGCATCAGGATCACCGCGACGAGGGCGGCGGCGATCAGCGTGTGGACGACGAGCAGGAAGGTGAACATGATGCGGCGCGTTTCCGGTCTATGCGGGGATTGAACGCGCGCCCCTACTATAAGGGCCGCCCGCGCTCAACCGTCGCGGTGGATCGCCGCGCCGCGATCCACCCCGCGATCATCGCCATTGGCGCAATGGACGATGCGCCAAGCGAGACAGTGCATTGCAAGGTAGGAATATGCTTGCTAACCGGCCCGCGACAAACGGCGGGCGGCATACTCTGGGGAGAGGCCGAACCTGCCGTCTCGGCACAGGCACGGCCCTTCTGCGAATCACGCACATGGGCTGGCCGGCACTGGCTGGAGGATATGGGGCGCGTGGACATGTCGGGCGGTATCGAGGCGAGCCTTGGGGGGCGCTATGCGTCCGCCCTGTTCGATCTGGCGCGTGAGGAGAAGCTGATCGACATCGTGTCGTCGGATCTCCGCCAGGTGAAGGCGGCCATCGCCGAGAGCCCCGAATTCCGCCTGCTGATCGCCAGCCCGCTGGTAAGCCGCGACGAGGCCGGCAATGCGATCGCCGCCGTGGCCGGTTCGCTGGAGATCGATCCGCTGACCGCCAAGTTCCTGGGCGTGCTAGCGCAGAACCGCCGGCTGGCCGATCTGCCCAAGATCATCAAGGCCTATGAGACGCTGGCGTCGCGCCATCGCGGCGAGACCACCGCGCAGGTCGTTTCCGCCCGTCCGCTTTCCGACGATCAGGTCACAGCGCTCAAGGCGAAGCTGAAGGATCAGCTGCGCCGGGACGTCACGGTCGATCTGTCGGTCGACCCGGCGATCCTGGGCGGGCTGATCGTGAAGGTCGGCTCGAAACAGATCGATGGCTCCATCCGCACCAAATTGAACTCCCTCGCGCAGGCGATGAAAGGCTGAACATGGAAATCCGCGCCGCAGAAATCTCTCGGGTCATCCGGGACCAGATCGCGAGCTTCGGCACCGAAGCGCAGGTCTCGGAAGTTGGCCAGGTTCTCTCGGTGGGTGACGGCATCGCCCGCATCCACGGCCTCGACAACGTCCAGGCCGGCGAGATGGTCGAGTTCGCCAACGGCATCCAGGGCATGGCCCTCAACCTCGAGGCCGACAATGTCGGCGTCGTGATCTTCGGGTCCGACTCGCAGATCAAGGAAGGCGATGTCGTCAAGCGCACCGGCACCATCGTCGACGTGCCGGTCGGCAAGGGCCTGCTCGGTCGCGTGGTCGATGGCCTCGGCAATCCGATCGACGGCAAGGGCCCGATCGTGTCCGACCAGCGCAGCCGCGTCGAGGTCAAGGCGCCCGGCATCATCCCGCGCAAGTCGGTTCACGAGCCGGTGCAGACCGGCCTGAAGGCGCTCGACGCGCTCGTCCCCGTCGGCCGTGGCCAGCGCGAGCTGATCATCGGCGATCGCCAGACCGGCAAGTCCGCCGTCGCGATCGATACCTTCATCAACCAGAAGGAAAGCCACAAGGGCAGCGACGAGGGCAAGAAGCTCTACTGCATCTACGTGGCGATCGGCCAGAAGCGGTCGACCGTGGCGCAGCTCGTCCGCACCCTGGAAGAGAATGGCGCGATGGAATATTCCATCATCGTCGCCGCAACCGCGTCCGACCCGGCCCCGCTCCAGTTCCTGGCGCCCTACACCGGCTGCGCGATGGGCGAATATTTCCGCGACAACGGCATGCACGCCGTGATCGTGTATGACGATCTGTCGAAGCAGGCCGTCGCCTATCGCCAGATGTCGCTGCTGCTGCGCCGCCCGCCGGGCCGCGAAGCCTATCCGGGCGACGTGTTCTATCTCCACAGCCGCCTGCTGGAGCGCGCGGCGAAGATGAACGACGACAACGGCAATGGTTCGCTGACGGCGCTGCCGATCATCGAGACGCAGGCCGGCGACGTGTCCGCCTACATCCCGACCAACGTGATCTCGATCACCGACGGCCAGATCTTCCTCGAGACCGATCTGTTTAACGCCGGTGTCCGCCCCGCCATCAACGTCGGCCTTTCGGTCAGCCGCGTCGGTTCGGCCGCGCAGACCAAGGCGATGAAGAAGGTCGCCGGATCGATCAAGCTGGAGCTGGCGCAGTATCGCGAAATGGCCGCGTTCGCGCAGTTCGGTTCGGACCTCGACGCCTCGACCCAGAAGCTGCTGAACCGCGGCGCGCGCCTGACCGAGCTGCTCAAGCAGCCGCAGTTCCAGCCGCTGCCGTTCGAGGAGCAGGTCGCGTCGATCTTCGCCGGCACCACCGGCTATATCGACAGCGTGCCCGTCACCGACGTGGTCCGCTACGAAGCGGCGATGCTGGGTTACCTGCGCAGCGACCATGCCGACGTGCTGGCGACCATCCGCGATACCAAGGATCTCGGCGACGAGGCCAAGGGCAAGCTGAAGGCCGCGCTCGACAGCTTCGGCAAGACCTTCGCCTGACGCCTAAGGCCCCATGACGCCCACCTCCTCCCTTCTGGCCTGGACGCTGCTTTCGGTGGCGATCGTGCTGTCGCCGGGGCCCGACACGATCCTCGTGGCGGGCAATGCGGCGCGGCGCGGTCTGCGCGCGGGGCTCGCGGCCATGGCCGGGATCGAGGTGGGTGGCCTGTGGTACATGGCGCTGTGCGGTTTCGGCTTCCTCTCGGTGCTGAACGCGGTGCCGGGCCTGTTCGCGGCCGTCCGCATCGTCGGCGCGCTCTACCTGGCGTATCTCGGCTACAAGCTGCTGCGCGGCGTGGTGAAGGCGGCGCCGGCGGATGGCGCGGCCAAGCCGGTCGCGATCGGCGCGCCGTTCCGTCAGGGGCTGCTGACCAACGTCCTCAACCCCAAGCTCGCGATGTTCCTGCTCGCCGCGCTGCCGCAGTTCGTCGGCAGCGGGCCGGACGCGCCGTTGCAGGGTGTGCTGCTGATCGGCATCACCTATGCCTTCGGCTTCGTCTGGCTGACGCTGGTCGCGCTGTTCGCCGCCAAGGCCGGCGCGAAGGTCGGCCAGAGCCCGGCGATGCGCTGGATCGAAGGCGCTCTCGGTGTCGCGTTCCTCGGCTTTGCCGGCAAGCTCGCTCTTTCCCGGAATTGATGATCCATGCCCAGTCTTAAGAGCCTCAAGGTCCGCATCACCTCGGTGAAGTCGACGCAGAAGATCACCAAGGCGATGAAGATGGTCGCCGCCGCCAAGCTGCGCCGCGCGCAGATGGCCGCCGAAGCCGGCCGCCCCTATGCCGAGCGCCTCAACGCGGTGATGGCGAGCCTCGCCGCCAAGGTGCAGATCGGGCCGAACAGCCCGAAGCTGATCGCCGGCACCGGCGCCGACAAGCGCCACCTGCTGGTCGTCGCCACCTCCGAGCGGGGCCTGGCGGGCGCGTTCAACACCAATATCGTCCGCGCCGCGCGCAAGAAAGCCGAAGAGCTGATCGCGCAGGGCAAGGATGTGAAATTCTACCTGATCGGCAAGAAGGGCCGTGGCCCGCTCAACCGCTTCTTCCCCGGCCGGATCGTGCATCAGGTCGATCAGACCCACATCAAGACCGTCGGCTTCGGCGACGCGCTGGAAGTGGCCAGGGATCTGACCGCGCGGTTCGAGGCAGGCGAATATGACATCGCCCACCTCTTCTACGCCCGCTTCCGATCGGCGCTGGTGCAGGAGCCGACCGAGCAGCAGATCATCCCGGTGTCGATCCCGGCCGTGACCGGCACGGTGGACGCGGGCGCCTCGGCGGTGGTGGAATATGAGCCCGACGAGGAGACGATCCTGGCCGAGCTGCTGCCGCGCAACGTGGCGGTGCAGCTGTTCCGCGCGATGCTGGAGAATGCCGCGTCCGAGCAGGGCAGCCGCATGACCGCGATGGACAATGCGACGCGCAACGCCGGCGACATGATCAAGCGCCTGACGATCCAGTACAACCGCACCCGCCAGGCCGCGATCACGACCGAACTGGTCGAGATCATCGCGGGCGCGGAGGCGCTGTAAGAGTTTTACGTCACCCCGGCGCAAGCCGGGGTCTGGTGCCACAGACGATACTCCCGTGGAGGGAGATCCCGGCCTTCGCCGGGATGACGACGGAAGAAGAAGGTAGAAACGATGGCAACCGCACCCGCAATCTCGTTCGGCACGAACAATGTCGGCCGCATCAGCCAGGTCATCGGCGCCGTCGTCGACGTGACCTTCCCCGATGGCCTGCCGGCTATCCTGTCCGCGCTGGAAACCAGCAACAACGGCCAGCGCCTCGTGCTCGAGGTCGCCCAGCATCTCGGCGAGAACACCGTCCGCACGATCGCGATGGACGCGACCGAGGGGCTGACCCGTGGCCAGGAAGTGACCGACACCGGTTCGCAGATCCGCGTGCCGGTCGGCCCCAAGACGCTCGGCCGCATCATGAACGTCATCGGCGAGCCGATCGATGAGCGCGGCCCGGTCGATTCGGACATCACCGGCCCGATCCACAACGCCGCCCCGCCCTTCATCGACCAGTCGACCGAAGCCGCGATCCTCGTCACCGGCATCAAGGTGATCGACCTGCTCGCGCCCTACGCCAAGGGCGGCAAGATCGGCCTGTTCGGCGGCGCCGGCGTCGGCAAGACCGTGCTGATCCAGGAACTCATCAACAACATCGCAAAGGGCCATGGCGGCGTGTCGGTGTTCGCCGGCGTCGGCGAGCGGACCCGCGAGGGCAACGATCTCTATCACGAATTCCTCGATGCGGGCGTCATCGCCAAGGATGCCGACGGCAATCCGACGCATGAGGGTTCGAAGGTGGCGCTGGTGTTCGGCCAGATGAACGAGCCGCCGGGCGCCCGCGCCCGCGTCGCGCTTTCGGGCCTCGCCAACGCGGAATATTTCCGCGACGTCGAGGGCCAGGACGTGTTGTTCTTCGTCGACAACATCTTCCGCTTCACCCAGGCGGGTTCGGAAGTGTCGGCGCTGCTGGGTCGCATCCCCTCGGCCGTGGGCTATCAGCCGACCCTGTCGACCGACATGGGCGCCCTTCAGGAGCGCATCACCTCCACCAACAAGGGGTCGATCACCTCGGTGCAGGCGATCTACGTGCCCGCCGACGATCTTACCGATCCGGCGCCGGCCACCTCCTTCGCCCACCTCGACGCGACCACCACGCTGAACCGCGCGATTTCGGAGCTGGGCATCTACCCGGCGGTCGATCCGCTCGACTCGACCAGCCGCGTGCTGACCCCCGCCGTCGTCGGCCAGGAGCATTATGAGACGGCCCGCGCCGTCCAGGAGATCCTCCAGAAGTACAAGTCGCTTCAGGACATCATCGCGATCCTCGGCATGGACGAGCTGTCCGAAGAGGATAAGCTGACCGTGCAGCGCGCCCGCAAGATCCAGCGCTTCCTGAGCCAGCCGTTCCACGTCGCCGAGGTCTTCACCGGCATCAGCGGCAAGTTCGTGCAGGTCGCGGACACGGTGAAGAGCTTCAAGGCGGTGGTCGACGGCGAATACGATCACCTGCCCGAGGCGGCCTTCTACATGGTGGGCGGCATCGACGAGGCGATCGAGAAGGCCAAGAAGATGGCCGCCGACGCGTGATCGGGACGACGCTGCGCCTCGAGGATGCGGTGAACAGCCTCTGCCCCTGGTCGGGTGACCCGATCTCGGCGGATGCGCTCACGGTGTATCGCGGCGCGGTCGTCGGCTTCTGCAATCCGGGTTGCCGCGACAAGTTCGCGGCCGCCACCCGCGCCTTCGACGGCGCGCTTGAGGAAAAGTGATGGCGCTCCACTTCGAACTCGTCACGCCCGAGAAGCTCCTCCGTTCGGAGGACGTGCATATGGTCGTGGTGCCCGGCACCGAGGGGGACTTCGGCGTGCTGGCGGGCCATGCGCCCTTCATGTCGATCATCCGCAATGGGGATCTGACGATCTATTCCGGCCCCAACAGCATCTCGGGCCGCATCCATGTGGAAGGCGGTTTCGCCGAAGTCAGCGAGAAGGGCCTGACGGTCCTCGCCGAGAAGGCGACCGAAGCGGCGTGATCGCGCGCGGCGCCGCGACGGCCTTCCTGGCCCTCGCCGCCGCGTCCGCCCCCTATGCGGCGGCCTTGGCCGCTGCCAGCGACATCTCCGATGCGGCAGTCCCTGCCCCGTCCAGCGACATTCCCGAGAGCGACCGGACCCGGGAGGCGGTGTCCGTGGCGATCGCCGCGTGCGAGACGTGGCTGTTGCATCCCTCGACCTGGTCGGAGGGGATCGATCGCTTCCCCGCGCGCGCCAATCTGGCCGCCAAGGGGCTGGTGGCGGTGGCATCCGTGCCCGACGCCGCCTTGCCCCCGCCCGAGGCGCGGCAGGCGCTGCATTACTGGCGGGTCGCGGCGGGCGACGGCGGGGTGTTCGTCGTCACATCCGACAAGCAACCGATCTGCCATGCCACGGGCGGTGGATCGCAGGATTTTCAGCCGGCGATCGAGGCGGTGCTGGCATCGGCGATCTTCCAGCTCGATTGGGTCGGCGGCGGCGAGGACGTGGCGGGCGACATGCGATCGGGCCGCTATAATTACCGGGTCGATCGCATCATGGAGATGCTGGTGTCGCGCGCCACAACGGCGCAGGCGCGCACGGACCGGCCGCAACTGGTGCTGACCGCCCAATATGCCATCGGGCGTTAAGCCCGGCCTGCCCCGATCGCCGTCAGCGGGCTGGCGGGGAGCCGATCAGGGCCTATCGGTGCCAAATCGGATCATGACAAACCGTCGCCCCGGCGCAGGCCGGGGCGACGGTCACAGGGGTTACGACTTGGCGGCCGCGCCCTTCGCGTAGATTTCTGCCGCCTTCAGCACGCGCAGCACATTGCCCGACCAGATGTTGGCCAGATCCTTGTCGCTGTAGCCGGCGGCCTTGATGACGGCGGTGATCTTGGGGATGTCGGTCACGTCCTCCATGCCGATCACGCCGCCGCCGCCGTCCCAGTCGAGGCCGATGCCGACATGCTCCGGGCCGACCAGCTTCAGCGCGTGGAGCAGATGCTTGGCGAACATGTCGAAATCGGGCCGGCTGCCGGGATATTTGGCGAGGATCGCGCGGCGCTCCTTCATCAGCGCGGCGACCTCGGCGGGCGGCAGATCGCGGCGGTTGCCGACCTTGGCCATCAGCGCCTTCATCTCGGCATCGCGCGCCGGGCTCGCGACGGCCTTGGCGATATAGTCGCCATAGCTGTTGATCTGGATGACCCCGCCCTTGGCCGCCAGCGCCTTCAGCCGCGCGTCATCGACGTTGCGGGGGTGATCGTAGACCGCCTTGCAGCCCGAGTGGGAGAGGATGATCGGGGTGGCCGACAGGGCCAGCATCTGATCGAGCACGTCATCCGACGAATGGCTCGCGTCGAGGATCATCCCCAGCCGGTTTGCCTCCGCCACGAACGCCTTCCCCGCCGGGCTGAGACCATGCCATTCGAGCCCGGCCGGATCGGTCGAGCTGTCCGCCCAGTCGTTATTGCGGAAATGCGCCGGGCCGATCATCCGCACGCCGAATTTGTAGAAGGTCGCCATCAGGCCGATGTCGCCCGACAGCGGATAGCTGTTCTCGATGCTCTGGTAGACGATCACCTTGCCCTTGGCGGCGATGCGCGCGGCATCGTCGGCGGTGAAGGCCAGTTCCATCCGGTCGGGATGGGCCGCGACCATCTCGCGGATGTCCATCGCGCGGACGAGCGCGGCTTCGCGCGCGGCGCGGATGCCCTCCGGCGTGCGCGGGCCCTGGGCGGTGTAGATGGCGAAGAAGCCGCCATCGAGCCCGCCCTTGGCCATGCGCGGCAGATCGACCTGGCTGAAATCCTCATGCCCGTCGTGCCCGGCCGTGAAATCCCAGCCCGGCCGGCTGAAATTGGCCGGCGTATCGAGATGGGTGTCGAGCGTGATGAGCTTCTGGTGGAGCGCCATCACCGCCGGGCTCACCACCGGCCCCGGCCCGGCCGCCGCCGGCATCGCCACCGATGCCGCCAGCGTTACGCACAAAGCTACAAACGACTTCACTCGCATCAGATCTTCCCCGTGAGCGTCAGCTGGAACGTGCGATCGGGCCCGGGACGGAAGGTCGCCAGCGTGTTGATGGTGGTGTTGATCGTGCCGAGATAATCCTTGTTGAAGATATTATCGACGTTGAAGCGCAGCCGCGCCTGCTTGAGGAAGCCGAGGTCCAGCCCCTCGCCCAGATCCACATAGGCGCTGGTGACGATATAATCCTTGGTCAGCTCGCTGTTGACGAAATTGCTGTAGCGGCTGCTGAGGTAGCGCGCCGAGAAATTGGCGACGAGCCACGGCGCGGGCTCCACCGTCACGCCCGACTGGACCAGCCACTTGGCGTTGTCCGGCACGCGCTTGCCCTTGATGACGAAGGTCGAGAAATTGTCCTGGAATTTCGCGATGTTGTAGGTGACGTTGGTGTTGAAATAGGCCAGCCCGTTCAGCACGTTGGGCTTGAACGTGCCGCTGAATTCGGCGCCATAGGATTTCACCCCGCCGACATTCTGGAAGAAGGTCTCGGTCGTCGTCGATCCCGGCACGATCGAGGCGAAGGATTGCAGGCGGTTGTCGAACGCGGTGTAGAAGCCGGCCAGCGCCAGGTTGAACTGGGCGCGGTTGGTGCGGAAGCCGATCTCGTAATTCTTCGCGGTCTCGGGCTTGGGGCCGGTCACCAGCGGGCTGGCGGCCGAGAAGATGTCGTCGGCGCCGCGCGGCAGGGCCATATTCTCCGCATAGGAGGCGAAGATCTGCTCACGCGCGGTGAGGTTGAAGACCACGCCAGCCTGCGGGAGGAAATAATCCTTCCAGCGGTCGTTCAGCTGCGGCGTGCGGCGGTTGATATAGTCCGCCGGGTTGCGATAGCCGTAGATCTTGAAGCCCACGTCGAGCGTCTTGAAGCCCAGCTCGACCTTCAGCCGATCCTCGACGAAGCCCAGGGTCGCCTTGGCGAACAGCTGGATCGTCTCCCGCTTGGAGCGGTAATCGCGCTGGAGGTGGACCGGCTCGTTGAGCAGCGGCTCGCCATCCGGGCTGCCGCCGACCTGGTTGTAGCGCGCCTGGGTGCGGTGATAATCGTCGGTCTCGGCCCAGAAGCCGGCCTCCAGCTTGTGCGCACCGAAATCCCAGGTGGCATTGCCGGTTATGCCCTGCCGCGTGCCATCGATGCCCGACAGGCCATATTGCAGGCCCTTCGGCGCGGTGAGCCCCGCCACGATCAGCCGCTCGGCGTTATAGCTGGCGAGCGAGGTGGCATAAGCCTCGGGCGACACGCCGTAGCCCTTCTTGTCCTCCCAATAGCCGGTCACCGCGAAGCTCAGCGCGTCGGTGATGCCGAAGCGGCCAGCCAGGCTGTAGAGCCGATCGTTGCGCGAGTTGATCGCCTGCTTGAAATATTGGTTATAGCCGGTGTTGGAGTAGGTGATCCCCGGCGTCGTCACCGGCAGCACCGGCACCGTGCCGAGATAGGCGAAATAGCGCCCCGATCGGCCGAAAAGCGGATCGGATCCCGGAACGCCGGCATATTGCGCCTTGGTGATCGCCGGGCTGTCGTAGTCGAAATAATCGTTGTCGAGGAAGCTGAAGGTGATGTCCGACCTGTCGTCGATCTCGTAGCGGACCTTCGCCTCGATATGCTCGCGATCGATCGTGCCGGGGCCACGCCAGACGTTGGCGTCCAGCTTCGATCGGCTGATGAAGGCCGAGAAGCCGTTCCAGGTGCCCGTGTCGAGGCGGATGTAGCTGCGGCGCTGGTGATCGCTGCCGATCGTATATTGCGCCATCACGCCCAGATCGGCCTCCGGCTTGGTGGTGATATATTGCACGATCGGGCCGAGCGAGGCGTAGCTGGGCAGTGCCGCGTCGCCCGCGCCCTGGCTGGCCGTGACCCGCTGGAGATTCTCGTTCTCGACATAGCGGAAGATCGGGCTGCCGCCGAACTGGTCGCTGCGGCCCATCGGCACGCCATCGAGCAGGAAGCCGATCTGCTGGAAGTTGAAGGCGCGCACGAATACCGAATTGCCGAATTCATACATGCCGAGCGCGTCGTTCGCCTGTACGTTGAAGCCGGGCAGGCTCTCCAGCATCTTCAGGCCGGAAATGCCGGCGGGGGCGGAGAGCAGGGCCTCGCGCGTGATCGAGATGGTGTTGCGCGTCTGATCGGTGCCGATCGCGACCGATGCCTCGGACGCGCGGCGGCCGGTGACGACCAGTTCGGTGCTGGGCTCCTCGGCGGTTTCGGCGGGGGCGGGCGGCGGGGTCTGCGCGAAGGCGGGGGCGGCGATGCTCGCGGCGGCCAGCGCAAGGATCGATGTGAGACGGCGTGACGAAACGAACATGGCTGGCCCCTCGAGAATTGGTCCTGCCCTTGGCCATCCTCCGGGTCGCTCTGCGGCGCCGCTCCTGTGACAGATATGTGACCGATCGGTATAGAAGCGCAACCGTAACGATGATGCGCGTGGTCGCGACGCCCAACCTGTGACGGAAAAGCCGCACTTTTCCGTTCATCGTGTGACGGCGATCAGGGGCCGAACGGCGGCGGAGCCGGCGGAAAGGCGAGCGGCGGCACGGCCGCTCCCGGCGAACCGGAGGTGACCGCGCGGTAGACGGCCAGGCCCGGCGCGCTGAAGGCGATCAGGTCGATCGCGATCTGGATGACGAGGATCGTACCCGCCCCCCACAGCCAGGCGCGATGGACGCGGCCGGTGCGGCGGCGATCGGCGATCATGCCGGCGAGCGGGAACAGCATGACCGCCACGAAGACGCCCCACCCCGCCCAGGGGATCATCAGCGGCATCGGCAGCAGACGACCGAGGCCGGGGCCCGTCAGGATCGCCATGCCGCAGAACAGTAGCCGCCGATGCCAGTCGGTCCGCCGCCGCATCGCGATCGCCGCCGCCGTCAGCCCGCCGAAGGCCAGCACGGTCAGCGAGTTCATGAAGAGGAAGTAATTGGGCTGGAAGAAGAAGGGCGCCCCGCCCCGCCGGACCATCATCGCCGTGGTATAGATGCCGACGACGACCACCGCCGCCGCCCAGCCCGCGCCGATCCACCCGAGCCGGCGATGCAGCGCGCTGGAACCGCTCGCCGCCAGCGCCGCCTGCGCCACGAAGAAGAAGGTCCAGCCGAAGAACAGCAGGGCATGGATATGGATCGCCACCGGGACGGCGAACGAGGATCGCCCCATCGCCAGTTGGGTCGAAAAGCCCGCGACGATCACCGCCGCCATCACGATCGCCCCGATCAGGAAGAACCGCGCATCCCCCGCCTGCCGCGCCCGCCCCGCCATCGTCGCCATGGTCGCCCCCATCGCTGTTGCTGGCGGAGGGTATCCGAAACTGTGAGAGGGTCAATCGAGCGTGGCCAATTCCTCGACGTCCGGCCGGATAATGCCGACGTGGGACGGTTCTTTCCGTCGTGGCTTTAGTTGAGACTGGTCAGCGCACCCGGCGTCAGCACCTGCGGCAGCACCTTGGGCTCCCCGCCGCCGGCCGGGTAATAGAGGTAGAGCGGCACGCCCGACCGGCCGTGGCTCGCCAGGAAGCGGCCGATCGTGGCGTCGCCCGAGGTCCAGTCGCCGACCAGCACGGCGACATTCTTCGCCTTGAAGCTGTCGGCCACGTCGGCGCGCTCGATCGAGGTCTTTTCGTTGACCTTGCAGGTGAGGCACCAGTCGGCGGTGAAGTAAGCGAACACCGGCCGCCCCTCGGCGCGGAGGGCGGCGAGGCGGGCTTCGCTGAAGGGTTCGGTGCCCATGGCGACATCGGCCTTCGCGGCCTCGGCGGGCGCCTTGGGGACGATCGCGAGGGCGGCAAGGGCGAGGGCGGCGGCGGGGAGCGCGGGCCACCAGGCGCCGCCTTTGCCGCCTTGCTGGCGCCGGCCGACCCACCACAGGCCCAAGGCGAGCAGCAGCGCGGCGGCGAGGCCCAGGGTCATGCCGTCCACCCCGGCCTGCCGCCCGAGGATCCAGGCGAGACCGACGGCGGTGAGGAACATCGGGATCGACAGGATGTGCCGGAACGTATTCATCCACGCCCCCGGTTTGGGCAGCCGCCGCCGCAGCGCGGGGATGAAGCCGAGCGCGAGGAAGGGCAGCGCGAGGCCCAGCCCCAGCCCGGCGAAGATCGCGATCGCCGCCGCCGCCGGCAGCACCAGCGCCGCGCCGAGCGCCGCGCCCATGAACGGCCCGGTGCAGGGGGTGGCGACGAAGGCCGCCAGCGCGCCGGTCCAGAAGGCGCCGCCCGCGCCGTCCGCCGCCGCGAGCCGGCCGCCGGCGGAGAAAGTCGGCAGCTCGAACAGGCCCGCCAGATTGAGCGCGATGGCGGCGACGAGCAGCAGCAGCACGAGGATCACGCGGGCATCCTGCAACTGGAACGCCCAGCCCGCCGTCGCGCCCGCCGCGCGCAGCGCCAGCAGCGCCCCGCCGAGCGCCACGCAGACGAGAATCACGCCCGCCGCATAGGCCAGCGCCTCGATCCGCGCGCCGCGCTCGCTCTCGCCCTGCCGGACGAGGCTCATCGCCTTCAGGCTCAGGATCGGAAAGACGCAGGGCATGATGTTGAGCAGCAGCCCGCCGAGGATCGCCCCGCCCAGCGCGAGCAGGATGGTGACGGCCATGCCGCCTTCCCCCGCCGCCGCGCCTTCGCCCAGCGGCGTGCCGCCGGCCGGCACCGTGCCCGGCGTGGCGGTCAACTCGAGGCCCTGCCCCTCGCCGACGCGCAGCACGCCGGCGATGGTCTTGAGCGCGGCATCCGGGCCGGCCTTGGTCTCGATCACGAGCCGGTCGCCGTCGCGGGTCGCGGTCTGCGGCGCGGCATAATCGATCGCGCCATCGGTCAGCGGGAAGAAATAGGGGTCGGCGACCGAGGCCGAGGCGGGCAGCGGCACGCTGATACGGATGCGGCCGTTTTCGATCTGGAAGGTGGCGGGGGAGCCCAGCGGCTTGGGCAGCGCGGCACGATAGCCGTCGAACTGCGCGACCGCCGCCGCCGAGGGTGCGCCCGTGCCGACGATCAGGTCGAGCGCCACCTCGGCGCTCGCCGGCACGCAAATCTCCTGCGTGCATTCGAGCCAGTCGACCTTGCCGCGCAGCGGCAGCAACGTCCCCACCGTCAGCGCCCTTGGCAGGGTCAGCGCGATCGGCTGGGCGTAATCGCCTTCATAGACGTAGTTCATCAGGCCGGAGATCAGCAGCGGATGCGGCACCGGATATTGCAGGGGGCCGGCGGTGACGCCCTTCGGCAAAGTCCAGGCGATGCTGGTCTCGACCCCGCTGTCGCCGGGATTCTTCCAGTAACCGTGCCAGCCGGGTTCGGCCTTCATCACGAGCGCGAGGCTGACGGTCGAGCCCGGCGCGGGGGTGGCGTGTTCGGCCACGAGCGTCGGTTTGATGTGCGGCCCGGCCGCCCATGCGGGGGCGAGGCCGAGGATGGCCAGAAAAAGCGTCACAAACCGGAAACAGTGCATCGCCATCCGCTTCATCCAGAGCCTTGAACGTGCCTATATGGCGGCGGCCGGGCAAAGGCCAATTCCTCGGGAGCATCCATGCCGAAACATGCCGTCGCGGGCTTCGCCCTCCTTCTCTCCGGCCCGGCGCTCGCCGCGCCGCCGCCCGCGCCCAAGCTGATCGTGGCGATCGCGGTCGATCAATTCTCGGCCGATCTCTACGGCGAATATCGCGGCGTCTTCACCGATGGGATGAAGCGGCTCGGCAGCGGCGTGGTCTTTCCGCAGGGCTATCAGAGCCATGCCGCGACCGAGACCTGCCCCGGCCATTCGACCATGCTGACGGGATCGCGCCCGGCCCGCACCGGCATCATCGCCAACACCTGGTTCGATCAGTCGATCGCCCGCGCGGACAAGGCGGTCTATTGCGCCGAGGACGAAAGCGCGCCCGGCAGCAGCGCGAAGGATTATGTCGCCTCGGTCGGCCATCTGAAGGTGCCCACTCTGGGTGACCGGATGAAGGTCGTGACACCGGCCAGCCGCGTTGTGGCGGTCGCGGGCAAGGATCGCGCCGCGCTGATGATGGGCGGGCACAACACCGATCAGCTGTGGTTCTGGGCCGGCAAGAGCTTCGTCACCCTGGCCGATCGCACCGCGCCGCCGCCCGCCACCGTCACGCGGGTCAATTCGCTGGTCGAAAACCAGCTCGCCCGCCCGGCGAAGATCGCGCTGCCGCCGGTCTGCGCGGGCCGCAGCGTCGCGGTGCCGCTCGGCGAGCGGAGCGTCGGGACGCTGCCGGAGGTGAAGGCGGGCGATGCCGGCGCCTTCCGCATGTCGCCCAGCTTCGACGCCGACGTGGCGGACCTCGCCATCGGCCTGCTCGACGAGATGAAGCTGGGGCGCGGCGCCGCGACCGATCTGCTCACCGTCTCCTTCTCGGCGACCGATTATGTCGGCCACGGGCGCGGCACCGAGGGGGCGGAAATGTGCACCCAGCTGATCGCGCTCGATCACAGCGTCGGCCGGCTGCTGACCGCGCTCGACAAGAGCGGCGTGCCCTATGTGGTCGAACTGACCGCCGACCATGGCGGCCACGATCTGCCCGAGCGCAACACGGCGCGCGGCATCGCCGACGCCCAGCGGGTCGAACGCGCGCTGGCGCCGAGCGAGCTGGCCAAGGTGCTGGCGGCGGAATTTCCGGCGCTGAAGGACATCAAGCCGCTGCTCTACGGCGACGGGGCGTTCGGCGATTTCTATCTGTCGAAGGCGGTGCCCGCCACGATCCGTCCGCAGGTGCTGTCGTCGCTCCGCGCGAAACTGCTGGCGCACGATCAGGTCGCCGAGGTGCTGACGGCCGAGGAACTGCGCAAGATGGCGATGCCGCAGCCGCCGGTGGACGAATGGTCGCTGGCCGAGCGCGCCCGCGCGTCGTTTGACGCGGACCGGTCGGGCGATCTGGTCGTGCTGCTGAAACCGCACGTCACCCCGATCAGCGATACGAAGGGCTCGGTCGCGACGCACGGCTCGCCGTGGAATTACGACCGGCGCGTGCCGATCCTGTTCTGGTGGCCGGGCGCCACCGCCTTCGAGCAGCCGCTGCCGACCGAGACGGTGGATATCCTGCCGACGCTGGCCGCGCTCATAAAACTGCCGGTGCCGGCCGAGGAAATCGACGGCCATTGCCTCGATCTGGATGCGGGCGCGGGGACGACCTGCCCGGTGAAATGAGGGGTTCCGCAGAGGGGGCGTAGCGCCCCCTCGCCTCGCGCGCGCGGCGCTGCTATCGCACCTGCCAGATGACCGACCCGCTCGACCAGATCGTGGATGCGCCCTTCGATAGCGCGCTATCCGAACGCTACCTCGTCTATGCCATGTCCACCATCACCGCGCGCTCGCTGCCGGATGTGCGGGACGGGCTGAAGCCGGTGCATCGCCGGCTGCTGTGGGGGATGCGGCTGCTGCGGCTCGATCCGGCGGCCGGCTACAAGAAATGCGCCCGCGTCGTCGGCGACGTGATGGGCAAATACCACCCGCACGGCGACGCATCGATCTACGACGCGATGGTGCGGCTCGCCCAGCCCTTCTCGCTGCGTTACCCCCTGGTCGACGGCCAGGGCAATTTCGGCAACGTCGACGGCGATAACGCGGCGGCCATGCGCTATACCGAGGCGCGGCTGACGGCGGCGGCGGGCGAGCTGATGGCGGGGCTCGACGAGGGCACCGTCGCCTTCCGCCCGACCTATAATGGCGAGGAGGAAGAGCCCGAGGTCTTCCCCGGCCTGTTCCCCAATCTGCTGGCCAATGGCGCGAGCGGCATCGCCGTCGGCATGGCGACGTCGATCCCGCCGCACAACGTGGCCGAGCTGGTCGATGCCGCGATCCACCTGATCGACCGGCCCGAGGGCGATCCGCGCGAGCTGATGGCGTTCGTGAAGGGGCCGGACTTTCCGACCGGCGGCTTCGTGGTGGACAGCGCCGCCGCCATCGCCGAGGCCTATGCCACCGGGCGCGGCAGCTTCCGCGTGCGGGCGCGCTGGGCCGAGGAGCGCGAGAAGGGCGGCGGCTGGACCATCGTCGTCACCGAGACGCCCTATCAGGTGCCCAAGGCCAAGCTGATCGAGCAAATTGCCCAGCTGATCGCCGACAAGAAACTCCCGATCCTGGCCGACGTGCGCGACGAGAGCGACGAGGCGATCCGCATCGTGATCGAGCCGCGCAGCCGCACCGTCGACCCCAGGGTGCTGATGGACGGTCTGTTCCGCATGACCGATCTGGAAGTGCGGGTGCCCTTGAACCTCAACGTGCTCGACAAGGATCGCACGCCGGGGGTGATGGGGCTCAAGCAGGCGCTGACGGCGTGGCTGGAGCATCAGTTCGACGTGCTGGTGCGCAAATCGCGCTGGCGGCTGGAGAAGATCGCCGACCGGATCGAACTGCTCGACGGTTACCTTATCACCTACCTCAATCTCGACCGGGTGATCGCGATCATCCGCGAGGAGGACGAGCCCAAGCCGGTGCTGATGGCCGAATTCGACCTGACCGACCGGCAGGCCGAGGCGATCCTCAACATGCGGCTGCGATCGCTCCGCAAGCTGGAGGAGATGGAGCTGCGCAAGGAGCGGGCGAAGCTCGACGAGGAGGGCAAGGGCCTCCAGGCGCTGATCGACAGCCCGGCGCGGCAGCGCACGCGGATGAAGCGCGATCTGGAGAAATTGAGGGAGCGCTACGGCCCGGAGACCCCGCTCGGCCGCCGCCGCACCGACATCGAGGAACAGGGCCTCGCCCGCGAAATCCCGCTGGAGGCGATGATCGAGCGCGAGCCGATCACCGTGATCCTGTCGCAGCGCGGCTGGATTCGCGCGATGTCCGGCCACCGCGATCTCGCCGCCGCAGATACGCTGAAGTTCAAGGAGGGCGACGGCCCCGCCTTCGCCTTCCACGCGCAGACGACCGACAAGGTGCTGATGGCGACCGATACCGGCCGCTTCTACACGCTGGCGGCCGACAAACTGCCCGGCGGGCGCGGGTTCGGCGAGCCGGTGCGGCTGATGGTGGACGTGGAGAATGACGCGCAGGTGATGGCGCTGTGGACGGCCAAGCCCGCGCAGAAGCTGCTGCTGGCGGCATCCGACGGCAAGGGCTTCGTCGCGCTGACCTCCGAACTGCTCGCCGAGACGCGCAAGGGGCGGCAGGTCGTCAACCTCAAGACTGGCATCAAGCTGAAGATCGTCCGGGCCATCGCCGCGCAGGACGATTATATCGCGGCGATCGGCGACAATCGGAAGATGGTGGTGTTCCCGATCGGCGAGCTGCCCGAACTGGCGCGCGGGCAAGGCGCGCAGATCCAGCGCTATCGCGACGGCGGGCTGTCCGACGCGATCAGCTTCCGCCTGTCGGACGGGCTGAGCTGGGCGATGGGCGGCGACAGCGGGCGGACGCGGACCGAGGCCGATCTGGGCCCCTGGCGCGCGGCGCGGGGGGCGGCGGGCCGGATGCCGCCGACCGGATTCCCGCGCGACAACCGCTTCCAGATTGGCCCGGAAAGAGCATGAT